>JBKEDB010000083.1:0-18303 GCA_047975195.1 Cumulibacter sp.
ACGGGACTTCGCGAGCGGGACTCTTGGCGACCACCGACCTCGATGAACGAGAGACGTTCGAGGTCGTGCCCGGTTAGGGTGGGGAGGTCCGATTCATGGGTCTCGTTAAGGGAGTGAACATGGTCGATGCGTATGACGAAAAGTGGTGGCTGCGAGTCGCTGATGGCAAAGTGATCCGTGCGCACGAGGCGAAAGCCAGCGAGCGCCTAGGCCCTTATGACACCCCCGAGGAGGCCGCGAACGGTCTTGCGGCGCTGCACGCGCGCGAGGAGCGGCTGGCCGAGGAGGATCGCGAATGGCGCGACGGGGATGACCGCAGCGAGGCGGCCGAGTGAATCCTCGTCGCATCGCGGCCGGAATTGACTTTCAGCGTGTCCGCGACGATCTGCACGTGTGCGACGCGTTCGGGGCCGAGGCCCAAGCGGAGGCCGATCGGGCCGCCGCCGCGCCGCGGTTACCGGAAAGCGACGACACCGACATTCCGTTGGTCACGCTCGATCCGCCGGGTTCACGCGATCTTGACCAAGCTGTACACATCGCCACAGACGGTGCTGGCTTCCTCGTGAGTTACGCGATCGCTGATCTCGGGGCGTTCGTTGAACCCGGCGGTGCGCTGGACGTTGAGACCCGGCTGCGCGGTCAGACCTTGTACTGCCCCGACAAACGAGTCGGCTTGCACCCTGACGTGCTGTCCGAGGGCGCCGCCAGTTTGCTGCCGGAGCAGATCCGCCCTGCGGCCCTCTGGCAGTTGCGACTGGACGCTGAGGGCGAACTCATCGAAGCGTCGGTACGGCGAACGAAGGTCCGCAGTTCGGCGCAACTTGATTACGAGAGCGCGCAGCAAGCCTTCGACGATGCATCGGCCCATCCATCCTTGGCGCTGCTGGCCCAGGTCGGCCCCTTGCGGTTGAAGATCGCGGCGGAGCGCAACGCGATCAACCTGAACTTGCCCGAGCAGGTCGTAGAGAAGGGTGAGCAGGGCTGGGAGCTCGGCTACCGCCGCCAGCTCCCCTGCGAACTGTGGAACGCGGAAATCTCGTTACTCACCGGTATGGCTGCCAGCGAGATGATGCTGGCCGCTGGCATCGGAATCCTGCGCACACTGCCGCCTGCGTCCGAGGACACGTTGAGGGAGGTCGCCCAGACCGCCCGCCGGCTCGGGATTGCGTGGCCGGACGGCGCTCACGTATCGGAGGTTCTGGACGGTCTGGATCGTGGTAGCGCTCGCAACGTCGCGTTCATTGAGCAGTCCGCACAATTGCTCCGCGGCGCGGGCTACCTCGCCTTCGTCGACGAACGGCCTGAATCCGCCGCGCACGCCGCGATCGGCTCAACCTACGCACATGTCACCGCACCGGTACGCCGGCTGGTCGACCGCTTCGGAACCGAGGTGTGTCTCGCGCACTGTGCAGGTCAGCCGGTACCGGCTTGGGTGCGCGATTCGTTGGCTGAACTGCCCGAGATCATGAGTAAGACCAGTGGCCTGGAGGGTCGGCTGGAAAACGCGATCATCAGTTCCCTCGAAGCGCTGTTACTGCAGGACTCAGTGGGATCGACCTTCGGGGCGACCGTCGTGGACCGTAGCAAGCAGAGCGTCACCGTGGTGCTGGATGAGCCAGCCGTTCGTGCCCGGGCCGAAGGGCTGGCGGAACTGGGCGCGCACGTCGATGTCCGGGTCGTCAAGGCCGACCCCCAATTACCGGAACTGAGACTCGACGTGGTGGGCGATGCGGACGGTCACTGACGACCTAGGGCGCGAGCTGGGACTCGGCGATGTTCGCCGGGTAGTCAGTCTAGTGCCGTCCCTGACCGAGTCTGTCGCGTACGACGGAGCGGAACTGCTCGTGGGCGTCACCGACTGGTGCACGCACCCGGCCGGCTTGAGCGCGGCGCGCATCGGGGGCACGAAGAAGCCGGACATAGCGCGCATCGTCGCGCTTCGTCCGGACGTCGTCCTGGCTAACAAGGAAGAGAATCAGCGCGAGCACGTCGAAGCACTCCAGGACGCTGGGATCCCCGTCTACGTCACCAGCCCGGACACTCTCGATGACTCCCTGACGTCGATCGCTCGGATGGTGGCCGCACTACACCTGCCTCGCTCGGGATGGTTGGACACCGCTGAACGTATCTGGGCCGAACCCGAGCCGGATCTGACGGACACCCGGGTTGCCTGCTTCATTTGGCGCAAACCGTGGATGGCTGTCGGGTCGAGCACGTTCGCCGGTGACCTGCTGCATCGTCTCGGTCTGCTGAACGTGGTGACTGATCCGCGCTATCCGAGAACGGCGCCCTCGGTGCCGGCGGACGTCATACTCCTGCCGGACGAGCCGTACCCATTCAGTGCGACTGACGGTCCCGAAGCGTTCCCGGGACGGCGATGTGCGCTGTTCGATGGTCGTTTTCTCACCTGGTACGGACCGTCTCTGGTATCGGCGCGCACCGTGATCGCCGCCGCGATCCGCGCGCCCATCACTGCCGTATAGGGGCCGTGAATGCCTGGACTAGCGGTTCGCGCTGAGGCCTCCAGAGGTGATTGCGTCCCGGCTCACGGTTCAATAGCGGTGCGTGCATACATCCTGTGTGACAATAGGGACACCCGTACACAAAATCGGGCACAAGATTGCGTCACGCACTACGCCGTGGCTCTGTTGCTACCAGGAAGTCGATGAATCGTCACGCGAAATCCGCCACATTGGTCGTCGCCCTCATGTCGCTCCTCGCGTTGCTGCTAGCGAGTGCGTGCACCGTCGACTCCAATTCTCCCGACGAGGATGGCAACAACAAGGCGGACTCGAGCCCGTCGGCGGAGGCCGAGAAGACCGAGGCGCCGGTACAGACCGCGGTGAGCATGAACCCGCCGGACGGCGCGACTGATGTCAATCCATTGACCCCACTGGAACTCACCGCCAACGACGGCACCATGACCTCGGTTTCGGTGACCAATAACGAGGGCGGCGAGGTCGAGGGCACGCTGTCCAAGGACAAGAAAGTGTGGAAGTCCGCTGAGCCGCTGGGCTACGGACGCACCTACTCGGCCCTCGTCAAGACGCTGAGCGATAAGGGAATTACCAGCCAGTTCAACGGATCTCTACAGACTGTCACGCCGAATAACCAGACCGCCGTCAGCACCATTCCGAGCGTGCCGGGCGACACGTTCGGTGTCGGCATGCCGCTGATTGTCCGGTTCGATGAACCGATCACCGATAAGGACAAGGCCGAGAAGTACATGAAGGTCACGACCTCGCCGAAGGTCGAGGGCGCCTGGTATTGGTTCAGCGATATGGAGGCGCACTGGCGTCCCAAGGACTACTACAAGCCTGGTACGAAAGTTGATCTGAAGGTTGACGTCTATGGCCGAGATCTCGGCGGCGGCCTCTACGGGCAGGCTGACGTCTCCACCGATTTCGTGGTGGGTGACTCGATGGTCTCGGAGATCAGCAACTCGGACAAGCAGTTGCGCGTCTACAAGAACGGCGAACTGGTCCGCACCATGCCCGCGTCGCTCGGCATGGCCAAGTACCCGTCGCAAAGTGGCATTCACGTCGTCCAGGAGAAACACAAGAGCCTGATCATGGACTCATCGACGTGGGGCCTGCCCACTGATGACCCGGACGGCTATTACGAGAAGGTGCCGTACGCGACCCGGATCTCGATGTCCGGTGAGTTCGTGCATGCCGCCCCGTGGTCGGTGCCTGATCAAGGCGTCCGAAACGTCTCACATGGCTGTATCAATGTCAGCCTCGACAACGGCATCTGGTTCTACGAGAACTCGACGTACGGCGATATCGTCGTCATCACCGGAACCGAGGTCGATTTGAAACCCGAGGACGGCTGGGGCGACTGGAATATCCCCTGGGATACCTGGAAGGCCGGCAACAAGTAAATGGCTCGTCGAACTCGCACCTCCGGTAACCTCGGCGAAACACACGCCAGGCAGACTGGAGATCTCGCGGTAGGCGTCGTAGGGAGAGCAGAGTGGACCGTCAGCAGCAGTTTGTCCTGCGCACCATCGAAGAGCGGGATATCACTTTCGTCCGGTTGTGGTTCACCGATGTGCTCGGGTTCCTCAAGGCGGTCGCGATCGCACCGGCCGAATTGGAGTCTGCCTTCGAGGAGGGCATCGGCTTCGACGGCTCGGCGATCCAGGGATTCGCGCGCGTGACCGAGGCCGATATGGTCGCCCATCCCGATCCCACTACCTTCCAGGTCATTCCCGAGGGCAACGGTCAGCCCTCGGATACCGCGCGAATGTTCTGCGATATCCGAATGCCGGATGGGCAGCCCTCCTGGTCGGACCCCCGTCATGTACTGCGCCGGGTGCTGGCGAAGGCCTCAGACATGGGATTCAGTTGCTACTCCCACCCGGAGATGGAGTTCTTCCTACTCGAAGACGACCCCGCCACCGGCAAAGTGCCGCGGCCGGTCGACAACGGTGGATACTTCGACATGCCGACCCACGCGTCCGCGCGGGACTTCCGTCGTCGCGCCGTCAGCGCGCTCGAGGCGATGGGTATCTCGGTCGAGTTCAGCCATCACGAGGTCGGTCCCGGCCAGCAGGAAATTGACCTGCGGTACGCCGACGCGCTGACTACCGCCGACAACATCATGACCTTCCGTCACCTGATGAAAGAGGTCGCGCTGGAGGAAGATGTCTACGCGACTTTCATGCCTAAGCCGTTTACCGAGCACCCCGGCTCCGGCATGCATACCCACCTTTCGCTTTTCGAGGGTGAGAACAATGCGTTCCACGACCCCACCGATGAATTGTCGCTGTCGAAGACGGCGCGGCACTTCATCGCCGGCATCCTGCACCACGCTCGCGAATTGACCGCGGTCACCAATCAGTGGGTCAATTCGTACAAACGCCTCTATGCGTTCGAAGGTGAAGGGGAAATGTCCGAGGCGCCCGCCTGGGTCTGCTGGGGGCACGCAAACCGATCGGCCCTGATCCGAGTCCCGCAGTACAGTCCCGGCAAGTCATCCTCGACGCGGCTGGAGGTGCGCTCACCGGACCCGTCCGCGAATCCGTACCTCGCGCTCGCGGTGCTGATCGGTGCCGGCCTGAAGGGGATCGAGGAGGAGTACACGCTGCCGCCGGGTGCAGAGGAGGACGTCTCGTTGCTCACCTCGCGCGAGCGCCGCGCGATGGGCATCGCGGACCTGCCGCACAACCTGTACGAGGCAATCACGTGTTTGGAAGAGTCTGAGGTGATGCCGGAGATTCTCGGTGAACACCTATTTGACTACTTCCTGCAGAATAAGCGGCAAGAATGGGTGAACTACCGCGCTCGGGTCACACCGTTCGAGATCGAGTCCTACCTGGGAGTCCTGTAAATGAGCTCACCGATCCTTCTCGTCGAGCACGATCCGAACTCACCGCCAGGCACTCTGACCGAATGGCTGGAGAACGCTGGTGCCACCGTGCAGCACTGCAGGCCGCACGCTGGTGAGGAACTGCCTGCGGATCTGGGCGGTCACAGCGCACTGGTGATGCTCGGCGGCGGGCGCAGCGCCTACTCGGATAAGCGGTTCGAATGGCGCTCGGCGACGATCGACCTGTTGCAGCAGGCCGCCGCATCGAACACCCCGACGTACGCGATGTGCCTGGGGGCGCAGTTGGTTGCGCACGCGTTCGGCGGCGTGGTCGAAAGAGGTGACCTCGGGATGGAAATCGGCCCGATGCAAGCCGGACGCAAGGACGTCTCGTACAGCGACGAACTTTTCGACACGCTCCCGATGGCCCCTGATGTGATCGAGTTCCACGGCGACGCGATTACCCAGTTGCCGCCCGGCGCCGCATGGTTGATGGGCGGACCGCTGTACGAGCACCAGGCCTTCCGGGTAGGGGAGCGGATGTGGGCGACGCAGTTCCACATCGAGACGACCCCCGAGATCTTCAACGCCTGGATGCGCGATAACGAGGAGGGCCTGCGTAGGCGCGGCTTCGATACCGACCTCCTCATTGAGCGGTACGCCGTCGTACACCCCGATCTCGCCGAGACCTGGGAACCGTTCGTGCGCAAGTTCGTCGAGATCGCGCACCGCGTCGACCAAGCATGAGCGAGCGCGAGCTGCCGCGTGCAGTTGATACCAGTAGGCAGCGCCGAAAGCCGGTCGCCCGGATTGATTTCGTGGACGCCGATCGCGCAATTCGATTCTTGACCCCGATCGGGCTGACTACCGCCGAGGGGGAGCTCGCCGACGCGGCGGCCGAGAGCGTCGTACGCGCCCTTGGTAGCGCCGCCGACCCCGACCAGGCGGCGCTGTTGCTGGCTCGGCTCGCCGAGGTCGATGGGCACGAGGATCTCATCGACCGGATGAAGGACGACACTGGCTTTGCCGAACGCCTTATTGCCGTCCTCGGTTGTTCGCGCGCATTAGGTGAATGGCTGTGCGCCAACGTCAATCAGTGGCGGTTACTGGACGAGCGTCCGGAGGACTTCACCGAACTGTTAGACAATATCGCCAATGAAGTTGGCGCCGATCTTGCTGCGCCGTACACCGGGGCCTCGGGCCAGATCGCGAGTACGACAGGCTCGGAGGCTATTCGACTGCTGCGCATCGCTTACCGCCGCGCGCTTCTCGATATCGCCGGGCGAGACTTATCTGGCGAACTCCCGCTGGAGAATGTCGCCGACCGGCTCTCGGATCTCGCCGCGGCGTTGGTGCAGACAGCCCTCGCGGTCTCGGCGGCCGAGCTGGGCGAACGAGCCCACGGCGTACGGCTGTGCGTGATCGGAATGGGCAAATGCGGTGCGCACGAGCTCAACTACATCTCCGATGTCGACGTCATCTTCGTCGGCGAGCCGATTGGGGCGACGTCGGAGGACGATGCGATGCGCAATGGCGCGTCCTGGGCGTCGGCGCTGATGCGGATTTGTAAGGACGTCGCCTGGGAGGTCGATGCGGCGCTGCGACCGGAGGGCAAGGCCGGTGCGCTGGTACGCACGCTGGAAGGACACCGTTCTTATTACAGCCGATGGGCGCGTACTTGGGAGTTCCAGGCGTTACTGAAGGCGCGACCGATCGCTGGCGACGCCGACCTCGGCGCTGACTACATGTCCGATATAGCGTCGTTGTGCTGGCAGGCCGCCGACCGCGAAGGATTCGTCGAGGATGTTCAGTCGATGCGTCGCCGCGTCGAGGACAACATCCCGGAGAAGGTCGCCGCCCGCGAACTTAAACTGGGCCCAGGTGGGCTGCGCGATATCGAGTTCTCCGTCCAGTTATTGCAGATGGTGCACGGACGCGCCGACGAGTCGATTCATTATGCAGCGACCCTCGAAGCGCTCGGTGCGCTCACAGCGGCCGGGTACGTCGGGCGAGAGGACGGCCGCACCCTCGCCGACTCGTATCGGTTCCTACGCACTCTCGAGCACCGAGTGATGCTGACCGGGCTGCGGCGCACGCACCTGCTTCCTGACGATGAGGATGAACTGCGCGCCCTCGCGCGCTCTCTCGGCTATAGCGGGGTTGCGGGGCTGCTGGCCGACCGTGAATCACATGCCCGCGAGGTCCGACGGCTGCACGAGAAGGTGTTCTATCGTCCGCTGCTGACGGCGGTCGCCGCCGTTCCCGGTGATGCGCTGACGTTGACGACCGAGTCCGCCGCGCAGCGGCTGCGTGCGCTTGGGTTCGAGCGGCCCGAGGGCGTGCTCAAGCACGTCGAGGCGCTTACCGCGGGCACCAGCCGCACAGCGGCGTTGCAGCGAATTGTTTTGCCAGCGATCCTATCGATGTTCGCCGATGCCCCGGACCCGGACGGCGGCGTGCTGGCGTACCGGCGTGTGTCCGAACAGCTCGGCCGTACACCGTGGTACCTGCGGTTGTTGCGCGACGAGGGTGCGGTGAGCGACAGGCTGGCTCGAGTGCTGGGCTCAAGCAGGTACGTTGCCGACCTACTGGGGCGCGCCCCTGAGGCGATCCAGATGTTCGCGGAGTCCTCCCAACTTGAGCCGAGGATGGTCACCGCGATCGAGATGAAGATGTTCGCCGCGGCCGGGCGTGCGCAGAGCCAGCAGGATGCGGTGTCGGCGATTCGATCTATTCGTCGCCACGAACTCGTTCGGATCGCGTCGGCTGACATCCTGCATCACGTTGATGTGATCGACTCCGGAGTGGCTCTCAGTGCGCTCAACGATGCGACGATCCGCTCGGCGCTGTCGGTTGCCGCCAAGGAGGTCGGCTCGACCCGCGACATCGGCATGGGTGACTTCCCGTGCGATCTAGCAGTGATCGGTATGGGCCGGTACGGTGGCGCCGAACTTGGCTACGGTTCGGACGCCGATGTCATGTATGTTTACGAACCCCGTCCAGACGCTGATCCGGACGACGCGCGTAAGGTGGCGCTGCAGACGATCGAACTCATGATCAAACTGCTCGCCAAGCCGGGGGCCGATCCGGCGGTGGGGTTGGACGCCGACCTGCGGCCTGAGGGACGTAACGGCGTTCTGGTGCGCTCACTGGATGGGTACGCCTCGTACTACGAGCGCTGGAGCCAGCCGTGGGAGGCGCAGGCGCTGCTGCGGGCGCGACCGGCTGCCGGCGATGTGGTCCTCGGCGCCCGATTCGGTCGGCTCATCGACAAGGTGCGATATCCAGTCGGTGGCCTCAGCGACGAGCAACTGTATGAGATCCGCCGAATCAAGGCTCGCGTGGACGCCGAACGGCTCCCGCGTGGCGCCGACCCCAACCGGCATCTCAAACTGGGTCGCGGTGGACTGTCGGATATCGAGTGGACCGTGCAGCTTTTCCAGCTGCAGCACGGAAATGAGCATCCGGCGCTGCGTACACCGTCGACCTTGAACGCACTTCGCGGAGCAGTGGACGCCGACCTGATCGGCAGCGACGACGCCCACGCGTTGGCCGAATCATGGCGACTTGTCTCGAAGTGCCGTGACGCGATCATGCTTGCCAAAGCGAAGGCCTCGGACGAACTACCGCGGTTGCCGAAGGACCTCGTGGCGGTGGCCCGGCTGATCGGATATCCCGACGACGTCACCTCGGAGCAGTTCCTGGACGATTACTCGCGGACTACTCGCCGAGCGCGTAACGTCGCCGAGCGGCTCTTCTACGGCGAGGCGTAAGGCGGGCTGTCGCGCGAACGCGACGGGCGACGTGAGCGAGGACAAGAACTCAGGTGAGTCAGGGAACGCGCGTTAGATCCCCAAACCGGTTGAGATCGAGCTGAGCGATTCCGACGTACCCCGATCCAGCCGTACGACGGCCATGGCATCGCCACGAGTTGCGCCACGGTTGATGATGGCGATCGGCTTGTGACCGTGAGCGCGCCGAACGAACCGCAATCCCGACTGCACTTGCAGACTGGAGCCGACGACGAGCAGCATCTCGGCAGCATCAACGATGTCGAAACACGCGGAGACGATCTCGGGTGCGACGGTTTCGCCGAACATCACCACATTCGGTTTCAGCCGTCCCCCGCAGACCCCACAGTCAACGATCCGGAACGTCGCGGTGTCCTCGATGTCGGCGTCGCCGTCCGGCGCGATCACGCCGTCGTGGGCGTCGAGATAACCGGGATTCGCTGCGGCTAAACGATCCTGGAGCACCGTGCGCGCGCTCAGCGAACGGCAGTCCATACACACGACCTCATCGATGCGCCCATGTAAGTCGATCACGCCTGTTGTGCCGGCCTCTTGCTGTAAGCCATCGACGTTCTGGGTGATGATGCCACTGAGGTATCCGTGGTCCGCGAGCCGCGCGAGCGCGCGATGTCCGTCGTTCGCCTCGGCGCCGGTGAACTTAGCGAATCCGACGAACGAACGCGCCCAATAGCGTTGCCGGAAGGATGTCGATCGCGCGAACTCCTGTACGGTGATCTGCCGTCTCGGGCGAGCATGCGGGCCGCGGTAATCAGGAATACCGCTGTCAGTCGACAGGCCGGCGCCGCACAGCACCGCCACACCGCCGTTGCCGACCTCGTCGATGAGCCACTCCAGGCCAGAGGTCGCGGTGTCAGTCATGCGGATCATCGTAGTGAAGGTAGATAGGTTGACTATATGAGTGATCCGGGACGTAACGCAGATTCTGCGTCGTCGAACCCTTACACCGACGCTGCGCCGCTTCATGTCACCGAGCATCCGTGGCGCGCGAACCGCCGGTTGCTGGTCTTGGCGCTCATAGTCGCGATCGCACCGTTGTTGTGGCTGCTCGGCCGACTGCTCCTTGGTGCAAGCCCGCTACTACCTGCGCCCTTGGTGGTGGCGCTGGCGGTGGGAGAGCCGCTCGGTGTGCTGATAGCGGTGTTCCCGCTGCTGTTGGCCTCGGGCATCAGCGTCACGCTCGTCGCGGACAGTTTGACGCGGAAGATCCGGCGGGGGGCTACGCGCACCATCCGCCTCGCCGACATCCGCGCCGGGATTCACGCCTCACGTGTGGGTTACCGCGTCGATGGCGGCGCTGAACTCATCCTGTTCCTAGGCGGCGAGGATGTCCTCTGGATCGCCGATGGAATTGAACCGGACGACATCCGCCTGTTGGCTGAGGCGTTGGCCGACCGCGGAATTCAGCGCTACGACGAACACATCACTACAGAACAACTCGCCGCCCTGGTACGAAAGGCACGGCGAGTTGATCCGGATGAAGGCTGAGGATTGCTACAGGTTGATCATGTGGCCGGCGATGCCTTCCACGGCTTCTTTGACGGCCTCCGACAGCGTCGGGTGAGCGAATACGTTGCGCGCGACTTCGTCGGCGGTGAGGTCCCACTTCTGCGCGAGCGTGAGCGCCGGCAGTAGTTCGGTGACATCCGGGCCGATCAGGTGTGCACCGAGAATCTCGTTGTGCTTGGCATCGGCGACGATCTTCACGAATCCGGCGGTCTCACCGAGACCCTTTGCCTTGCCGTTGGCGGAGAACGGGAACTTCGCGGTCTTGACGTCGAATCCGAGATCTTTTGCCTGCTGCTCACTGTGGCCGAACGACGCGATCTGCGGCTGGCAGTAGGTCGCGCGTGGAATCATGTCGAAATCGATCTCGATGGTCTCGGCTCCGGCGATCGTCTCGGCGGCGACTACGCCCATAGCCTCGGCGGTGTGCGCGAGCATCAGTTTGCCGGTCACGTCGCCGATCGCATAGACGTTTGGCACGTTCGTGCGGCCGCGCTCGTCCACCGCAATCGCCTTGCGGTCGGTGATCTCGACGCCGAGCGACTCCAGGCCGTATCCGTCCAGCCGGGGCGCGAAGCCGATCGCCTGGAGCACCTTGTCGGTCTCGATGACCTGCTGCTCTCCGCCGGCCGCGGGGGAGACGGTGACACGGACCTTGTCGCCTGAATCGTCGATCGACTCCACCTTGGTCGACAGCATGACGTTGATGCCGAGCTTCTTGTAATGCTTGAGCAATTCCTTGGATACTTCGGCGTCTTCGGTGGGCACCATCCGGTCCAGGAATTCGACGATGGTGACATCGACACCGAAGTTCTTCATCACGTAGGCGAATTCGACGCCGATCGCGCCGGAGCCGGCAATCACGATAGACCCGGGTAATTCGTCGGTGAGGATCTGCTCTTCATACGTGACGACACGCTCAGAGAGCTGCGTGCC
The DNA here is from genome assembly GCA_047975195.1 of Cumulibacter sp. Lineage (GTDB taxonomy): Bacteria > Actinomycetota > Actinomycetes > Mycobacteriales > Antricoccaceae > Cumulibacter. The sequence goes on from JBKEDB010000083.1 coordinate 11,565, forward strand.
GGGGATGAGGCGGGTGGTGGCGCCGGTGGCGATGATCAGGTTGTCGAAGGTGACCTCGCTGCTGGAGCCGTCGTTGCCCTTGACGCTGATCGAGTTCGGGCCGCTGATGGTGCCCCAGCCGTCGATCTCGGTAATCTTGTTCTTCTTCATCAGGAAGTGCACGCCCTTGACGATCTCGTCGGAGACCTTGCGCGAGCGCGCGTGTGTGGGGCCGAAAGACATTGTCGCGTCACCGGTGATGCCGTACTTGTCCTTATCGTGCTGCAACAGGTGCGACAGTTCGGCGTTGCGCAACAGCGCTTTGGAAGGAATACAGCCCACGTTCAGACACACGCCGCCCCAGTACTTGAGCTCGACGACCGCGGCTTTCAAACCGAGCTGCGACGCGCGGATCGCTGCGACGTACCCTCCGGGACCGGCACCCAGGACTACTACATCAAAGTCAGCCATGTGCTCAGCCTAGCGATCGGCGCACACCTCGTGGCGCCAGGGGAAGGGTGTTCTGAGGAATATCACCATCGCTGCCGGTCGTTGATCTTGCGCGCCGTCGCGCGCAGGTGTCGCCACCAAGGGTCGACAGGGCGGCGGTGCGCGGTGTCGACCAGCGCAGCGAACTCAGCCAACGGTCGCATCTTCCGCCCCGAGATCTCATCTCCGGGCATCGCGCATTGTGCGTCACCGGCGGCGAACTGCTCGGTAAGGAAGTCGATCGCGCGTCCGGCCAACCGGGTTGCGCTCATGCGATCGAAGGGTGTGGGGTCCGGACCTTGCTGCACCGGTCCGATGACGACCGAGTCGACGCCGTACTGTCTCGCGCTCTCGGACGCGAACAGTCGTGCGAGGACCTGCGTCGGGTATGGCGCGTGCACAGCCTCGTTGCGCACGACCAGGTAGAAACGACGCCCGGCGGCGAACGCGGCGCGCATCGCGTCGACGTCACGCGACAGCTCACCCAGTGTGAGGTTGTCCTCGTTCAGGTAGACCCGCTCGGCGCCTGCGGCCAGACCCGACACCACGGCCAAGAAGCCGCTGCCGCGCCCCATCGTTTCTACGACTACGCAACTTCGGTGCGCTGAGGCGGCCTGCTTGATGCGATCTAATGAGCCGGTCGCGACATTCAGCGCGGAGTCGGCGCCGATCGACATCTTCCAGCCGGGCAGATCGTTGTCGATACTGGCCGGCAGCAGCGCGATCGGGATCTGCAGGTCAGGGTATTCGCCGCAGTGGTCTTCAATCCGCTGGACGGCTTCATGCGCGTCGAATCCGCCGATCACGATCAGGCCGTCGATGCGCTGATCGCGGATGGCGCCGGCTAGACGCGGCAACTCGTCGACGCCGGGGATGTGGTGGTTCGTGCCCAGAGCGGCGCCCCCGCGACCGTTCCAACCATCCACATCACCCCAGGTCAACGGTTCGATATCGCCAGCCAGCAGACCCGTGAACCCATCGCGGACCCCGAGCATCACGTGGCCGCGATCGATGCCCAGGCGACACGCTGCCCAGACCGCGGTGTTCATACCTGGAGCCAGCCCGCCACAGTGCAACACCGCGATCCGCTGTGACGCGGGCGTGGGCGCCACCGTCGGGTCGGCTTCGGACACGGTCCGGAACAGGTCAAGCGAGCGTTGAAATCCCGCTCCGCGGGCGGCGCGGGCCTCGCTGAACTTCCGGTCGTTCAGCAGCGCGCCGACGTGCCGGGTCCGCTCGACCGCACGCATCAGTGGCGCACGCACGATGGCGTTGCGCCGCACGCCGATGACGACGGGTTCGGTGTCCGCTGCGGCCGCGAGCAGTTCGTCGGTTGCCGCTACAGCGACCATGGAGGCCATCCAGCGGTCGTAGGCGCTAGGTGTCCCGCCGCGCTGCACGTGGCCCAGACGGGTGGTGCGGGCTTCCTGCCCGAGATGCTCGCGTAGTGCCTCGCGGACACTCTCACAGGTGATCGGAGCGCCGGTGTGGTCGATGGCGCCCTCCGCGACCACGATGATCGAATCTCGTCGTCCTGCCTGGCGGGTACGGCGGATGAGCGAACATAACCGCTGTGGCCAGTCGACCGGCGGCGGGTCTTCAGGGAGAAATGCGTAGTCCGCACCCCCGGCGAGCGCACCCATCAGCGCGAGGTAACCGCAATGGCGACCCATGACCTCGATGATGAACGCACGCTGATGACTGGCGGCGGTGGACACGATCGCGTCGATGGCGCCGGTGATGCGGTGCAAGGCGCTATCGGTGCCGATCGTCATGTCGGTGCCGACCAAATCGTTGTCGATCGAGCCGACGATGCCGGCGAGCATGAGCGCCGGATGTCGTTGCGCCTGTTCAGTCGTGATGGCGCCGGTGGCCAGCAACTCGGCGATGTGCGCTGGCCACTCAGCCCTGAGTTCGTTCGCGCCGGTGAGGGTCCCGTCTCCGCCGACCACTACCAATCGGTCGATCCCGGCCAGCACGAGGTTGTGCACTGCACGTTGGCGGCCGTCGTACTCGCGGAACTCCGAGCAGCGGGCCGTGCCGATAATCGTGCCGCCCCGATGCAGGATGCCGGAGACGTCGTCCCAACCCAACGGTGCTATGAACTCGGCGCCGGTCACGGCGCCGAGCCAGCCCTCACGGACGGCGTACACCTCGGCACCCGAATTCAATCCCGATCTGACCACTGCGCGGACAGCCGCGTTCATCCCCGGCGCATCACCACCGCTGGTGAGGACGCCGATCCGAACGGGGGACGTCGTGGGCGAGACAGTCACGTGGAATCTCCGGCTTTGTCGATGACGCGATCAATGCTGCGACGATGCCCAGGATGTCACATTCCTCGGAACTGCGGCGGTGCGGCTGCATCCTCGCCATATCTAGCATCGGCCAGGATCGGGCGAGCGGGGAGCCGCGCGCTCGGCGTGCTCCCCGCTCGTGGCGGCCTCGCGAGGTAGCTATGCCTGGTGTGGCGTCTTGTACTCCTCGGCCTCCGTGGACAGGTACGGGCCCTCTACGACCGACTCGCCGCCAATCGCGTCGGCATCTATCTGCAACACATAGCCGGAGCGCACAGCCGGCACGCCCGGGTCGGTCAGGTCCATCGTGTCCGAGAGTCCAGCGCCGTCAACGGCGTCCAGCGACAGCCGGGCGTCGACCAATCCTTGGCGCGTCATATCGCCGTTGTCGCAGGCCTTCTCCAAGATCGCGCCCCACATCAGCCCCGCGAGGTACCCCGGCGGAACGCCGTAACCGGGCTCCTCGTCGGGGAACGTCTCGTCGAAGCTGGTGCGCAACTCTTCACTCATCGGGCTGTCACCGGCGTACGGTTCGAATCCCTGCACGATGTGCAGGTTCTCCATAGCCTCGACCACGGCATCGTCCGCGAGCAGCGTCGTCGCGAAGTTCGGGTTATTGCCGATCATCGGGAGATTCAGGCCCTGGGACTGGTTCTGTAGCGCGACCGAAGCGGCACCGGCCGGTGCCAGCGAGAGCGCGATCAAGGAGATGCCCTGGCCCTTGAGCTTGGTGATCGTCGAGGTCATATCGGTGTCGGCAGCGCCAACCGGCACCTCGACGACCTCAATGTCGTGTTCGGCGGCGTACGCCTTCGAACCCATCAGGCCGTTCTGGCCGTACTCGGAGTCGGCATAGATATGCGCGATCTTGTCTCCATCCGACAGATCACCCTGCTCGGCGGCCCAGGCGAGGCCGTTGATCATCTCCAGGTCATAACCGCTGCCTGGGATGATCAGGTAATCGTTGTCCAGCAGAATTGACGAGTTGGTGCCGATGACCGACAGCACCTGATCGGTGGTCACCTTGCCCTTGAGCGCGGCGACGATGGGCGAGCCGAGCAATTGGATGTAACCGGCAATCGACTCCTTTGCTTGCTCGTACAACGGAACCGCGGTGTCCGGCTTATAGCCGTGGTCCTGCACGTTGAGGACGATCTGTCGCCCGCAAATACCGCCATCGGCGTTGACTTCGTCGGCCCACAACTGATTTCCCTGCGTCAGGTTCAATCCGACGGCCTTGAATACTCCAGATGTATCAGTAAGCACACCCAGGGTGATTTCGTCGTCGGTGACACCGAAATCGGTCGCCAGAGCACCGTCTTCGCCGTCTGCTGAAGAATCGCTCGCTTTGGTCGAACATCCCGTGAGGACGAGAGCGGTAGCGAGGCCGAGGCCGAGGCAGGCAGTGAAGCTTGATTTCATTGCGTCTCCGTTTGTCGAGGATCGTACGGCCGGCCACCAGGCTGCCGGTCGCGAAGGAGACTGTACGGCAGGTCACATGAGACGTTCGCAACACCCAGCCATTTCAGCGCGCGGCATTAGCGGTCATCGCGTTTGAAAGCGGGCTTGTGTGTGCAAAGCGGGCAAATATGCCCGCTTTGCACACACAGACACGCTTTGGGCGCAGAGGTGCGGCTTGCGCTGTTCACGCACAAAGGCGGTCGACGTCCGGGACGGCCTCACGCTACTTCGTGGGGTACGGCGGTGCGCTTAATGCTGCTGAGCGTGCTGACGATGGCATCGACATCGCCATCCGGGAAGTAGTGATCCGGCCCGGTTGGCGCACTATCGGTGTACGGCGATTCGAAGAGGCGTCGTGGATCCATCACGCCGTTTCTGGTGAGCTCGTCGACGATCAGATTCACGAACCGGACCTGGTCGGCGGTGAATCTTGTACCGTCGAGGTACGCCGCGAATGCTTCGGTTGCGGCCGCGCGGTCAAGCCCGATGAGACTGCGCACGAACACCCCCAGCCCGTCGGTCTGCTCGCGTGCCCAGGAAATGTCGACGTTCTGGCCACCAGCGGCGATAAGTAATTGTTCGAGTTCAGCGAGATCGTCAGCGGTGAGCTGTTTGTTGCGGCGCAGTCGCTGTAGCACGAGGTTGTCGAGGTGATCCTGCAGATATGACTGGGCTTTGGCGCGGAAGCGTTCGAAGTTCGTTCCCGGCGTACCCCCGGTCAGAGTGACCTCGGCGCTGTCGGTGAGGGTGTCCTCGAAGTCGGTATAGATCGGATTACGTGCGGTGCGCTCTATGAAACGGACGAGGCCGCGCAGCTCCCGTCGTGCGGTCTCGAGCATCGGTAGCGTGACATCAACCCACCACTCATCGCCAGCCACGGATTCAAGAAGTACAGCCTGCGCAGCAACCGACGGGATCGTCGTCTTGGTCAGTAGGGCTGAGGCGACGGTTTGAATTGTCTCGCGCAACCGTTCAGCGACCAACGTGTCAGCGGTCAGTTGCGAGAGTTGGCGGCGCAGAATCAGCAGATCGAAACGTTTGGCGTCTTCGTCGTCATCGCGCACGGCCGACGGTAGTGCCGCCAGCGGGAGCACCGCCTCGGCGTCCGCCGCGGTCAGGGATTGCCATACGTCGGCGTCACTGAATCGCTCGACAGCCTTGCGGTGCTTGCGAACGACGAAGTTGTCGAGGTTCATTCCGGTGACGATCGAATGCAGCATCTCCGCGGTGGCATCCCGTAACTGCGGCTCGTTCGTGTCGAGCGCGATGATGAGTTCGAGACGCGACTCGAATAGTCGCTGCGAGAGGGACTTCTGTGTCTGCCCGTCAGATCCGGGTAGTTCCTGGCTGAAGTATTCCAGGTTGCCGCAGAAGTCGAAGACCAGAAAATTGCGCTTGTCGTCACCGGGACCGAACAGATCCGGACACAGCCGGGTGCCGCGCCCGATCATCTGCCAGAACTTGGTTTTCGATCGCACCATCTTGAAGAAGACGAGATTGACGACCTCGGGCACGTCGATCCCGGTGTCGAGCATGTCCACGCTGATCGCGATGTGCGGGGCTTTGTCCTTGACCGAGAAGTCGTCGATCAGGGATTGGGCGTACGGCGAGCCGTGGGTGATGACCCGCGCGAAATGGCCGGCGTGCTCGGGGTAGGCGAGATTGAAGCGCTGCTCGATAAATGTCGCGTGTCGCTGGGACTTGGCGAAGATGATCGTCTTGCCAATGCGGTCACCACCCGCGACGCGGTAGCCGGACGTCATCAGGGTGTTGAGCACCTTGTCGACGGTGTCCTCGTTGAACAGGAAGCGGTTGATCTCCTCCGCGCCGACCTCGATCGGTGGCGGGTCATCGCCCCAGTCGAGGGCGTCCCATTGGTCGCGCTCATCCTCGGTGAGATCGGCGTACTTGATGCCGGTGCGCAGGAACTGGGTGCCGACGCTGATCCCCTTGGGCGGCACGAGGTAGCCGGCGTCGACTGCTTCGTCGAGACCGTAGGCATCCGTCGGGACACCGTCCTCAAGGTGGAACAGTCGGTAGGTGTTGTGGTCGACTTCGTCTTTCGGCGTGGCGGTCAGTCCGAGTAGGAGGGCGTCGAAGTACTCGAAGATCGCGCCGTACTTCGCGTAGATGGACCGATGCGCCTCGTCGATGACGATGAGGTCGAAATGCCCTGGTCCGAACCGACGGCGCCCGTCGTCTCGCTGGTCGATCAGGTTCATCATCGTCGCGTAGGTCGAGACGTACACGCGCCCATCAGTCGCCTTTTCGGTGACGAGATTGACCGTGGTCGAACCGGGGAGGTGGCTGGTGAACGCGCTGGCCGCCTGCCGGACCAGGGCTGTGCGATCGGCCAGGAAGTGCACGCGTTTGACCCAGTTGGTCTTCTGCAGCAGGGCGACGAGTGCGATCGTCGTGCGGGTCTTGCCAGCGCCCGTCGCCATGACCAATAGGGCCTGGCGTTGCTTACGATCGAACGCGTCGGCCACGGCCTTAATCGCACGCACCTGGTA
>JBKEDB010000134.1:0-33102 GCA_047975195.1 Cumulibacter sp.
AGGTCGAGACCGGCATCCCGGTCTTCTTCGCCGACCCACACTCACCGTGGCAGCGCGGCACGAACGAAAACACCAACGGCCTGCTGTGTCAGTACTTCCCCAAGGGCACCGACCTATCGCGCTGGTCCGCCGAGGAGATCGAGGCCGTCGCACACGCGCTCAACACCAGGCCGCGCAAGAGCCTCGACTGGAAGACCCCAGCCGAAGCGTTCAACGAGCACCTACTATTACTCCAACAAGCCGGTGTTGCAACAACCGATTGAACCCGGTCAGTGCACGGACTTGATCTCGCTGCCGCGACCCGCCAAAGCACGCCGAAGGAACTCGCCAGATCGGCCGTGGACGCAGCACAGTTGGCAATACAGTTGAGCGACCCATCCCGCGCCGCCGAAATCCTGTTCGCGCTCACCGGTCGCGGGCATCTGGCGGAGGGATTCTCCGTCTTATAGACGGCCTCGCTCGACGTGCGGGAGAACCCCCTCGTCGCTGGTGTCGGTGCGGCGATAAGGTCGGCCGATGACCGTTCCGGACCGCAGCGAGGATGGCGTCGGTTCGCGACGTCAGCAGTGGCTGATGTGCTTCGCACTGTTCGCCGTGGGGTACTCCGCGCAGGGCATCTCGCCGATCATGCTGTTGTACACCCGTGAACTCGAACTGAGCACCACGATGCTCACCGTGTTCTTCACCGTGTACGCGATCGGGCTGATGTTCGCGTTCGTGTTCGGCGGTCCGCTGTCGGACCGGTACGGCCGCAAACGTGTGGTAGTTCCGTCGATGTGCCTGATCGTCGTTTCAATGATCGGTCTGCTTGCCGCCGCTTCGCTCGGCGAACCGATGATCCTGATCGCGCGGTTTGTGCAGGGCTTGGCCTCTGGTGCCGTATTCACCGTCGGCACCGTCTGGTTGCGGGAGCTCGTGGGCACCAAGAACGCCGCGGGCGCCGCAGCGCGGGCGAGCGCGTTTCAGGCATTGGGATTCGGCATCGGCCCGTTCCTGTCGGCGCTGTTTGTGCAGTGGCTGCCGTGGAAGCACGCGCTGACCATCCTGGTGATCCTGACGCTACTGATTCCAGCGATTCTCGTCGCCCGCGTGCTGCCGGAAACCATGACCCGACACCGCTCTGGCCGGATACAGATTGGCCTGCCGGCCGGAACGCGCGGCGGTTACATCTGGTACTTGGTGCCGTGCGGATTGTGTGTCTACGCATTCGCAATGCTGTCGATCCTTGGGTTCCCCATTCAGATCGGGAATGCAGGATTCGACCAGGTCTACGTCATCTTGGGGATGAGCGCGCTCGTCGTGCAGGTCGGTGCCGTGGTCGCCGCGGGCATCGCGAAGCGCCTAGGGCCGTCGGTGAGTGGATGGCTCGCCGGAGCTACCGGAGCGGCCGGCTGCGCCCTTGGCGTCCTGGCCGTACAGCCGGGGGGATGGCTCTGGGTGATCCCGGCTACGGCCTTAATTGGCCTAGGTACTGGCCTCGCGATGACCTCCGGAGTCATGGTGTCCGACCTGTTGGCGCCACCGGATCGCCGCGGTGCGCTGATCTCGATGTTTTATATCGCGGTGTACGTCGGGTACTCCAGCGGCACGATCCTGTCTCTGATCTGGGGGCCTAACACCATGGAACAGCCTGAGACCGTTGCTGTGCTGGGGGTGGCCGCGGTGGTGCTCGCGGTCATCTTGGCTGTGCCGGGCCGGGCCGTCGTACGTCGCGCGCGAGAGCGTCACGCCGCCTGAAAGATCGCCGTGACGGTCGCGTCCGTCATCCAAACCTCGGTGCCGATCAGGGCAAGATCGGCCAGGTGTTTAATGATTCATCGACCGTTCGCGCACCTCCTGGCGATCCTCACGAAAGGTGCTGCCAGGGCCCGGATACGTCACCGACTCGCCTTCCGGCGCACGATTGCGTAGACGAAGCCCTGCCGCTAGCGCCGCGCATATTCAGTGTGCACGGCGCTGGGTCAATCGCGACCGAGCGCAGGATTCGCTGCGGCAGTTCTCGCCGACAAGCGTTCGGCAAGGCGATCGAGTCCGCCGCGGATCAGCTGCCCGTAACCGTCGTCTGCGAGGGTATGCACGCGAGCCAGTCCGAGCTGAAGTTGGCGTTCAGCGTCCTCGAACCGTTCCTGCCTGAGATACCCATCGCCGAGATTCAGATGCAGACTGGGCGCCAGCGCTGCAGCGTCGGCGATCCCCACCGGCGCCAGGTCCGCATTGCTGACATAGGGGTGCGCGGCCAGGGCACGTTCGTCCCACGCGACTTCATACGCAAGGTCGTCCTGCAAGTCGGCTAAGTAATGCGCGATGACGCACCGCTGGGCCTGATCATCATCGTTCGTCGTGTCCCAGCAGGTCGTGAGCTGCTGACGCCCACTGTCCTTATCGCCGTTGAGTGCGTCGGTCACGGCTGCAATGATCGGTTCCCAATTCGTCATGCCCGCGATGCTACGGCGCACCTGAGACAATCTTCCGTCGGAAGATCGTCGGTTACCGCGGCGAACCTGCCCGCGTCGGTTTCGGTCCGTGAGCCATACTTGACTGACATGTCAACTTCATACAGGCTGACTGCGTCGGGCAAATTCGGCACATCGGCGTGCTTGAGACGAGGGGAGACACACAGGTGGCTGACGAGGGAACACTGGTTGTCCGCGAGGATCGTGACGGCTGGGCGATGCTCACGCTGAACCGTCCGAACAAACTCAACGCGCTGACCGTTGCAATGTTCGCTGAGCTGCGGGCACATATCGAAGACCTGCGCGGCGATGACGCGATCGGTTGTGTGGTGCTCCGCGGGGCAGGTAAGTGCTTCTCAGCCGGCCACGATCTCGACGATATCGCTGCTGGCGAGGCAGTGCCGTCGCGCGGCTGGCACAGCGAAACTCTGCGCATGCTAGAGAAACTGCCTAAGCCGGTGATTGCCGCCGTGCACGGGCACTGCTACACCGGTGCGTTGGAGGTCGCGCTCGCCGCCGACTTCATCGTCGCGTCCGAAGACGCCCGCTTCGGCGATACGCACTCGAAGTGGGCGTTGACCCCGGTGTGGGGTATGAGCCAGCGGTTGCCGCGCCGTGTCGGCCCGGCGACCGCTAAGCGGCTGATGTTCACCGCGGACATGTTCGGCGCCGACGAGGCGGTGCGGATCGGGCTCGCGGAGTACGCCGTACCCGCTGCCGATTTCGAGCAGCATCTCGGCGAGCTCGCTGGGCGAATCGTAGCGAACTCGGTCTTCTCGCACGCCGCCAACAAGCAGCTCATCGACGTGACTGATGGCGGTCAGCTCGACGCGGGGTTGCAGTACGAAATCATGGAAAGCCCCGGGCGCGGTCCGGACTATTTGGAGCGCATCGCAGCGTTCAGCAAGGGAAAGAAGTAGATGAACCTCGATCAGGACCCAGAACTCGAGGCATTCCGCCGCGAAGTTGTTGAGTTTCTCGATACCGCGCCGACCGACGAGATTCGTGAAGCCGGTCGCCGGACGACCAGCGCGTTCGCGCCGTTCGATCAAACGATGGCCTGGCAAGCGATCCTTAACGAGAAGGGCTGGGCCGCGCCAGGCTGGCCCGCCGAGTACGGCGGTACCGGTTGGAGCGTCGAGCAGCGATACATCTACAGCGAGGAGTACGCGCGGCGTGACCTTCCGCCGCTGCTGCCTAATGGCCTGAAGATGATTGGCCCACTGATCATCGACAAGGGGACCGAAGAGCAGAAGAAGCGTTACCTGCCTGGGATCTTGGAGGGTAAGGACTATTGGACGCAGGGTTACTCCGAACCCGGATCCGGGTCCGACCTGGCCTCGTTACGCTGCGCGGCGGTGCGCGATGGTGACGATTACGTCATCAACGGCAGCAAGATCTGGACCACCCTGGCGCACCGCGCCAACCGGATGTTCATGCTCGTGCGCACCAGCACCGAGGGACGCAAACAGGCCGGTATCACCTTCCTGCTGCTGGACCGGGTTGACTACCCGGGCATGGAGATCCGCCCGATCGTCAACCTCGCCGGCGAGGAAGAGCAGTGCGAGGTCTTCTTTGAGAACGTGAGGGTTCCGGTCTCGGGCCGCATCGGCGAGGAAAACGACGGCTGGGCCGTGTCCAAGCACCTACTCACGTACGAGCGTGGCGCCAATGTCACCGCGCCCGCGATGCGGCGGCATCTGGTACAGATCCGCGATGCTGCCGAAGCCGCGACCTCACCGTACGGCGGTTCTCTGGCCGAGGACCCGGTATTCCAACGAGACATGGGTGAACTCGCGGCCGACATCGCTTCCTTCGAAGCGGTGGAAAGGCTCATCCATAGCGGGCATCCGATGGGACGCGATATCGCGACGCCATCGATGAACAAGGTGATTGGCAGCGAGATCACCCAACGGTTAACGGTCTTGATGACGCGGATCGCCGGCGTGGGGGCGATCCCGCGTCAGCTCGAGGAGATCGAGGTCGGCTCGGGTATCGAACCGGTGGCCAGTGAATTCGAGTTGACCGCGATGCCGTGGTACCTCAACAGCCGAGCAACCACCATCTACGCCGGAACCAACGAGGTCCAGCGCGACCTCATCTCGCGCACCCTCGGCGCACGTTAACGGAAGCGATATGGACCTCACATACTCAGCAGAACAACAATCTCTCCGCGACGGGCTCGCGCGGTACCTCGATCGCAATTATGGCTTCGAACAGCGCCAGGAGTTGCTTCGCTCCGATGCGCCGTACTCGGTCGAAGCCTGGCAGCAGTTCGCACAGATGGGCCTCACCGCGCTGCCGTTCGACGAAAATGTCGGTGGAATCGGCGGCACGATCGCCGACGTCGTCGCGGTCGGTGAAATCCTCGGCGACTACCTCAGCATCGAGCCGTTCGCGAGCGCGATACTGTGCGGACGGGTGCTGGAGGCCGGTGGTACGGCAGCGGCAGAACTGCTCATAGGGGTCGTCGACGGCTCGGCGCAGGTTGCCCTCGCGCACGAGGAAGGGCGCGGCACCGCGTCGACCTCGTTAGTGGCGACTACGGCGAGCAAGACCGAGACCGGCTATCGGCTGCATGGTCGCAAAGAGGTCGTGATCGGCGCGGCACAGTCCTCCCATCTGATCGTGACTGCGCGGGTCAGCGGAGCGACCGGCGATGCCGATGGCGTCGCCGTGCTGCTCCTGCCGAGGGCGTCCGACGGAGTGACGGTACGCGAGTACCGAATGCTCGACGGGCGCGCCGCGGCGACGGTTTCCTTCGCCAACGCCGAGGCCGAGGCTCTGGTGCTTGACTCGGCGGATTCAATAGATGCGCTGTTCGCCGACGGAATTATCACGTTGGCCGCAGAAGCTGTCGGCGCGATGAACGCGTTACTGCGGATCACCATCGAGTACGGCGCGACCCGCCAGCAGTTTGGTGTGCCGATCGGAACGTTCCAGGTGCTGGCGCATCGCATGGCAGACATGAAGATGGCGTACTTGAACGCCCGGTCGACGCTGCTGTACACCACGGCGCTGGCTGAGGCCGGACGGGCCGGCGCAGGCGATATCGCCGTACTTAAGGCGCAGGTGGGTCGGCTGGGCCGCGTCATCGGTGAGTCCGCAGTGCAGCTACACGGCGGAATTGGTACGACGGACGAACTGTCCGTCGGTCACTATCTCAAGCGCATCCTGACCGTGGAAACGCTGTTCGGCGACTCGGACTACCACCTACGCCGGGTCGGGGCCACGGCGGGCATCGGAGTCTAACCGCTACGGTTAACAACCCGAAGGGGTGTCGCGGCACGGAGTAACTACTCCCTCCTTGCTGCGACACCCCTCGCTATTACCAGTGGACCTACTGTGGCGTATACGCCACACCGCGCAGGTCGCGTACGGAGTTGTTGTACGTCGAGATTCCGCTGACGCCAGGATCGAGAACATAGATCAGATCGGCATTACATACCGGCATAAATCCAGTGGGTTCCTGCACGACCAAGTTCATGAACTCCGAGTACAGTTCGTGACGCGCGGCATCATCGGGTTCGTTCGCCGCCTGTGCCAGCAGATCTCGCTGATCGTCCGGGAGCGGATCACCGGGGTTGTTGACCGAACCCTCCTCGAATACGTACAGGTTCGTGTATTCGGGATCTACGTGGGCCGGATTAGCGGCGACCATTGACGGCAGGGTCTTCTTGATCGAGAACTCCTCGACCATCTGCGGCCGGGGAGCGATCTCAAAGTCCATGGTCACGCCGACGTCTTTGAAATTCGACTGAATGACTTCGGACAGTTTGGCGTAGTACGAGACCGTGGAGGTAATCGCGTCGAAGGTGAACCCATCGGGATAGCCGGCTTCGGCGAGCAAATCCTTGGCCTTCTCCGGGTCGTACGGCCACACTTCGGTGCCGTCGCCGATCTCCTCGTCGTAGGCGATGCTGGAGGACGGCCACGGCTGAATCGGGACTTCGCACAGTCCGTCATTGAGCCCATCGGCGATGCCTTGGCGATCGATCGCGAGATTGAGTGCGAGCCGTACGTTGGGATCGTCGAACGGTTCTTCGGCGGTGTTGAATTCGATGAACTGCATGGCTGAGAATCCGCCGGCGATCACCGGAGTCTCGCTCGGATCGACATCGCCGATCTGGCCGGGCTCGATGTGCGCGATCTGCACCTGCCCGGATAGCAGCGCGTTCACCGCAGTCTGCGACTGAGGCATGTAGTAGTAGGTCATCGCCGACACCCGCTGAGCGTCAGGGTCCCAGTAGTCAGGTGTTCGTTCGAAGCGCACTTCATCGCCGAGCTTGATGTCGACGGCCTGATACGCGCCGATCCCATCGGGTTGCGTGTGTAGGGTGCCGGCCTTGATGGCCGCCGGCGAGACAATCATCCCCGCGCGGCTCGTCAACATGCCGAGGACGAGTCCGGGCTTGCCGTTGATCCCGATCTCCACCGTGTGCTCGTCCACTACCGTCACATCGGTGATCGTGGAGAGTTGCTCCTTGATCTTGCTGTCGTCGTCCGAACGGGCCCGATCGAGGTTGAGCTTGACGGCGTCGGCGTCGAAGGGGGTGCCATCGTTGAAGGAAACCCCGTCGCGCAACGTCAGCGTGATAGCGGTGTCCGATACCTCCCAATCCGTCGCCAGCATCGGGACCTTCTCATCGTCGGGGCTGACCCCGATCAATCGGTCGTATACCGGGAACAAGTAGGTCAAGTCGTAGTCCGACACACCCTGGTGCGGATCCCAACTAGTGGCCTCGAGTGGCCAGGCGAATGCGAGTTCGGCATCCGGGTCAAAGTCCTCATCGAGCTCGATACTCGCCGGATACTTCGAGACGGCCTCATCGTGCGTCTCGGTCTTGTTGCTCGGGGCGTCGCCGCAGGCGCTGAGCGCCAGGACGGCGGCGGCGACAATGCCGCCTAGTTTCATGAATCGGTGCATGGACCGAATCCAACCACATGAACTTTACGCGCACGTCAGGCGTCCTTAACCCGCTCCGTACCTCGTCGCACGTCGAACGGGCCGAGCCGGTCCGGATGCCGTAGGCGGTCGCCGGCGGCATACTGGGCATATGAGTCGCATCTTTGAGATGAGTTTTGCTTCCGTCTACCCGCACTACGTCACGAAGGTCGAGCGAAAGGGACGCACCGTGGCGGAGTTGCGGGAGGTCATTCGTTGGCTGACGGGATTCGACGATGCGGGACTGGAGTCACACCTCGCGCAGGAAACGTCCTTCAGAGACTTCTTTGCCGATGCGCGACTGAACCCGAACGTTTCACTGATCACCGGCTCGGTATGTGGCGTCCGCGTGCAGGAGGTCGAAGATCCGCTGATGCGCCAGATCCGCTACCTGGACAAACTCGTCGACGAACTGGCCAAAGGCAAAGCGATAGAGAAGGTGTTGCGGACGCCGAAGGTCAGTTAACCCATACGAGCAGTTACGCCCTGCGCGTCGCGGGAAGGAACCGTGTCTCAGGCTGCGCCGTCCCCGGGGCGTACTGAGCAATGGCGGGGAGGCAATGAGACTGGCCGTCGCTCGAGGTATTCGAATCGAACCGTCACGGCGGTGTGACATCGAGTGGTCACACCGTATGTCTGACTACGAGATCAGCGCGTTCATATCGGACACGACAGTGCAGGTCGCATCGAGCAAGGCGCGATCGTGCGATGCCAGTAGTACCGACGATCCGCTGCGCGCCTGCTCGGTAAGCAACTGCATGATGATTGCCGTCGTCGGTGCGTCGAGCATCGCAGTTGGCTCGTCGCAGATCAGGACTCGAGGATCGAGCGCAATCGCTCTTGCCAGGCAGGCTCGCTGCAACTGACCATCAGAGACTTGATGGGGCAGGCGATCCAGAAGGTCATCGGTGAGTTGCACGCGATCGGCCAACCGCGCGATCTGGTCAGTGAAGTCTGCCGCGCGTGGTCGGGAAAACCCACGATCGTGCGATAGTGGCGTGGCGATAATGTCGCGCAAACTCAAGCGCACGTCGGTCGATGCGCGCGGCGACTGGAATACGACACCTAACTTGCGCCGCACACCCCGCGGTACGGCGAACCGAATTCCGTCGACCGCGATTCCGTCGACTTCCACCGAGCCGGTTGTTCTCGGCAGTAGTAGGGCCGCCGCCTTCAACATGGTTGTCTTCCCGGTGCCTGAGGGAGCGTGTACGCCGTACGTCATGCCCGCGGGCACGTCGAGGCTGAGTCCACTGAACACCGGCGATAACGCGCCGGGATAGGTGACGCTCAAGTCGGTCAACCGGAGCATTACCAAGCCTCCGAACATGCCACGAAGTGCCCAGTACCGAGTGCGCCGAGCGGACGCGCCGCACATTCCACCCCGATACGCGTATGCCACGCGCACACCAACGGATCCGGATCGACCAGCGAAGCGGGCGTACCCGGGGGCGGCTTGAGACCGTTCTGCGGAAGCGCATCGAGCAAGGTTCGGCTGTAGTCATGAGCGGGCGAGGAAAGTACGACATGGGCCGGTCCGTACTCGAGGATGTGTCCCGCGTACATCACTGCTACGCGATCGGCAACCGAACGCGCCGCCAGTAGATCGTGGGTGATCAGCAGGACCGTCGATCCGCGATCGGCCTGATCGCGCAGTTTCTGCTGCACCAATTGCGCGCTGTGGGCGTCGAGCGCGGACGTCGGTTCGTCGGCAACGAGCACCGATGGTTCAAGCGCGCATACCAGCGTGACGAGCACCCGTTGCGCCATGCCGCCCGAGATCTCGTGCGGGAACTGGTCCGCGACCTGCGGGGCTAGGTCCACCTGCGCCAGCAGCGAGGCGATCTCACCGCGGGCGCACGGGAGGCCATGAAGTTTGAGCGTCTCAGCCATCACCGAACCGATCGTGCGCACCGGCGTGAGGTGCGTCGCCGCAGATTGCGGTACGAGTCCGATGCGCCGGCCCCTGGCCGCGCTCAGTTCGCGCTCGCTGGCATTAAGGACATCCAGTCCGTCCGCGAATAGCGAGCCGCTCGTCTGCGAGCCGCCTGGCAGCAAACCGGTGGCCGCCTGCGCTAGCACCGACTTCCCGCAGCCCGACTCGCCGACGATCGCAGTGATGCTGGATGCCGGAAAAGTCACGCTGAGGTTCCGCGCGGGATACACCCACCGCGTCGGTGTGCCAGGTAGCGGGATGCGTACGCACGCGTCCACGAGTTCCAGCCCGGCCCTCACCGCGACACCTCGGCTTCCACGGCTCGTTTCGGAATGGACTTATCGCGCAGACGAGCGCCGAGGCCGGCAACGGCCAGGCACGCCGCGGTGAGCAGCGCAGCGGGGAAGAGCAGCATCCACCAGCCGCCGGCGAGGATTCCTTCGCGTGCGTCCTCCAGCAAGGTGCCCAGGGACGGATCGTTCGGCGGAAGTCCGACGCCGAGGAAGGAGAGCGTGCTTTCATGCCAGACCGCGTGCGGCAGGGTCAGCACGACGGCGATGAGTGCCTGTGGCACCACGGCAGGAAGTAGGTGCGTCGCCCACACTTGTCGCCGCGAAGCGCCTGACGCAACCGCTGCGTCAACGTGCTCGCGGTTGCGCAGTGACAGAATTTCCGAACGGACGATGCGAGCGATCTGGGTCCAATGCGTGAGCGCGATCGACGCCACGATTGCCCACCACGCTCCTCGCCACAGCGAGGCGATCACGACGCCGAGCAACAGATGCGGCAGTGCGTTGAGCGCGTCGACTGTGCGCATCACGACCTTGTCCACCCAGCCACCGGCGAGGGCGGCCAGGGTGCCGATCACCGAGCCGAGCACCGTCGAGACGACTGCGGCAGTGGCGGCCAACAACAAGGAAATTCGCAGCGCCTGCGCGCTGCGTACGAATACATCGCGCCCGAGTAGATCAGTGCCCATTAGGTGTGCGCTCGACGGCGGCTGCAGATACGCGGAGAGATCAACAACGCGCGGGTCGACGTCCGTAACGGCGGGCACGATGATGCAGTAGAGCGCCAGCACGACGGGAGTCGCCACGCATACGATGCTGGCGCGTTTCGACAGTGGCCGTCGTGCGCGGCGGCGCGACGGCCATCCCGGAACGACCCGCCAACGTCGGTCGCTCGTGGCGCGACTCGGCTCGGCCTTGTGCAGCACATCGGCTGTGTGACTAGGCATTATCAACCCTCGGATCCACCAGGACGTATACCGCATCGGCGATGAGCGACCCGATCATCACCATCAGGCTGGTGAGCACCGTGACGGCTGCCAGTAGCGGAAAGTCGCCCTCTACGGCAGCGTCAACGGTTGCGGATGCGAGTCCCGGCCAGGCGAAGACCGTTTCGACCACCACGGCGCCGGTGACCAGTTCTGGCAATCGGGCGCCGATCAGCGTCACGAACGGCAGCAGCGCTCCGGGGAGCGCGTGCCGCCAGATAGTCGTACTGTCGGGGAGGCCGCGGGCGCGGGCGGCAGTGACGTGATCTTCGGTCAGCGCAGTCAGCACCGAGGTCCGGATGTTTAACAGCAGCCACGGCACCTGCGACAAGCCCAAGACCGCCGCGGGCAGAACGATGTGCGTTGCGATGGATCCCCACGTGGGATCGGCGCCGCCGCGAGAGACCCCAGCCACCGGCAGCCACCGCAGCGTGAGTGAGAAGACGACGATCGCGCCGAGCGCGATCACGAATGGCGGCAGGCCCTGAACGATGTGCGCCAGGGCAGTCGCACATCGATCGATCAGCGAACCGGGACGGCGGGCAGCTGCAACGCCGAGAACCAGCGACAACCCCACGGCGATCGTTATGCCCACCGCACCCAACAAGAGCGTCCAGGGCAGCCGCTCACCGAGTACGTCGGCGACGGGCCGGGCCATCGAACGCGAGTACCCCCAGTCCCCATGCAAGACCACATCGCGCGCCCACCGCCCCCATATGGTTATCCAGGAATCATCGATGCCGAGCTGTTCGGCGAGAGCGGCACGCTCCTCGAGGCTCGCGCGTTCGAACCGCGGTCCGAGATAAGCCGCCAGCGGGTCGAACGGGGCAATAGAGGCGAGCCAGAACACGATCATCGACACGGCGGCTGTGATGGGGATCGCGATGAGCGCACGCCAGCCTGCCAGGCGCGCTGCCTTACCCCACCGCGCGTGAGTGCCGAAGGCGCGCGCTGGTTCGGTGGTCAGGGGCGGTGACATGGACTAGTTCTTCGGCGTCCATTGCTCGACGTTGACCCAAGGCCCCCAAGACGTGCCGTGCTCATGCGGTTCGAGAATCGTCGATGTCCCGTGCCAGGCATCCGCGATGGCGCTTAGTTGGACGTAGGTGTGATCGAGGAAAACCAGGACAACCATTGATGGTTCCGCCATATAGAGGTCCTGGACTTCTTGGTACGCCGCTACGCGATCCTTCAGCGTGAGGGACGTGTGCCCCTTCTCCAGCGCAGCATCCATCTTCGGGTCGGCGTACTGGCTGGGGTTGTCGTAGTACGCGCCCGCAGCCGGGTACGACGAGTGCAGCATCGAGAATAGTTGGGAGTCGATGTCGTATGGAGTGTCACCGCCACCGAGCATCACCGCGTCCTGGTGGATGTGTGGCTCGAGTACGTCGAATCCGGCACCCTCGATAGTGACGTCGAAGCCGAGCTTCAGTGCTTCGGAAGCAAATGCCGCCGATAGGTCTTTGCGCAGGCGGTCCTCTGGCTTGTAGTAGATCTTGAATTCTGCGCGCTGGCCATCCTTGATGCGGATGCCGTCGGAACCCTCTGACCATCCAGCGTCCTGCAGCATCGCCGCCGCCTGATCGACGTCGTACGCGAATACCGCGTCCTCGGAGTAGTACTCGGTGTACTGCGGCGGGATGAAGGTAGAAGCCGCCCGCCCGTACCCCATCAGGATGCCGTCGACCATCCCCTGGCGGTCGATACCAATATTCAGCGCCATCCGCACGGCGGGGTCGGAGGTCACCGGGTTGTCCAGCGGTAGCGAAATACCGCGCCAGTCTGCCGACGTAGCTGAGATGACCTCGACGTCGTCGGAGTTCTCAAATGTGATGGCTAGCCGCGGTGGGAGCACTGAGCCGTCGTACTCGCCCGCGGTCATTTGCTGTGCGCGTGTGTTGTCGTCCGGTGTGGAAACGTAGGTGATCTTCTTGATCGCTGGTTTGCCGTCACGGAACTTCGGGTTTGCGACGTATACCATGGTGCTGCTGCTGAAGGATTCGACGACGTACGGCCCGGTGCCGATCGGGTTCTGGTTCAGCTCGGATTCCTCGACCTTTTGGCCGGTAACGATGGCAGCCGCCGGGGCGATCCCGACGAGTAGCTTCGTCGGAAACGCGACGTACGAGACCTTGAGGGTGAATACGACTGTGGTGGGATCGGGCGCGGTGACGCTCTTGAGCATCGACAGGTCGCCGGCGATTGGTGAGGCGGTAGCGGGGTCGATGATCGCCGTGTAGGTGGCGACGACATCGTCGGCCGTCAATGGCGTCCCATCCGAGAAAACGATGTCGGGTCGGATCTTGACGGTCCAGGTCTTCGCGTCCGACGACGGCTCCGGGTCACTTGCCGCGAGTTGGGGGACGAGGTTGGGCAGGTCGTCTGCGGGGCCCTCTAGCGTGAGTAGGCCTTCGTTGATCTTGCCCATGCCATTGCTGTCAGCGCCTGCGATCGGGTTCAGTGTCTCCGGCAGCATCGCGGTGAGTAGGGCTAGGGAGTCCTTTGCTCCAGAACCATTGTCCACTCCCGGCGCGCTGCACGCGGCCGCCGCCAGCACGGCGCCTGCGGTGCCGATCAGGAACAATCGTCTACTGATGTCAACCACGGGTAGCCTTACGGTGCGGAGTATTGGACGGTTTCCGACCCTACCGCACATGTGTTTGGATAAACACATGTGCGGTGATGGTGTCGGCCGATCACGAGGTTGATAGTGGATAACGAGACGCCCGGCGAGGTCGCTGCGAACGCGGTGCATAGCAGCAGTGCGGCGATCGAGGGATGGGTCGGGACATTCGAACTCTTCGCCGACCCGACAAGGATGAAGATCCTGGTGGCCATTCACGCGGCACCGGACGCATCAGTTTCCGAGATTGCCGCAGCGACCGCGATAGCCCCGAACACCGTGACGCAGGCACTGTCGACGTTACTGGCCGCCGATGTGGTTGCGTGCCGCAAGGACGGACGCTTCCGACGATGGAGCCTCGCGGACGATGCGGCACATGCCGTGTTGCACCACATCAATGCCCCGCATACGCCATTACATCCAGATCATTAGGGGCCACGTCCCGTAGGGATACCCAGCGCAGGCGCACGCTACCCGTAATCTTGCGGTGACTGCAGGTGCCCTTGGTGGGCCAGTATGGGGAACGGCGGAACGCGCGGGCCCGACTGTGGTGCGTGCGGCTGACTCGAAATCTATTTAACCTAGGTGAAATTGAGCACCGGCGGAGGAGGGGGGATCAGCGTGGTCTCGACGATTTCGCCCAATGATGCTACGCATATCCTGTCCGCTTCGTCCCGGATCTGGCCTCCGGGCCCGAACTTCAGGATCGACGCGTTGCAGGTGTTGCACGAACTTGTCGGGGCGGACTTGGTTCAATTTCACCGCATGGATATTGCGGCCGGCAAGCGTGATTTCGTCGTGTACCCGCTTGAATGGAACGACCGGGTCGAAGCGATAAAACCGGTGCTCGACCGGCTGCGTAACCAACACCCGGTGGTCGCGTTCTATGCCGGTGCGGGTGAACTATCCGTGATGCGGGTCTCGGATCGGGTGGGGCCAGATGAGTGGTACGCCAGCCAACTTTACCGCGAGTACTTTGTACCGCTGGGCGTTGATTGGGAGATGCTCGTTCCTGTCCCGTCCGGGGACAGGTTTCTGAATCTGATCTCGCTGATGCGCGCAGGAGAAGATTTCACTGAGCGCGATGTCGCGGTGTGTAATGCGCTGCTACCGGCGCTTGCGCTTGGCTGCGGCGGGGCTCCGGATCCGGGCGACATGCGCTCGGGGGCGATCGGCGGCTGGTTTGCGGTGACCATCGATGGTGCGGACCGCGTCATACAGGTCTCGCCGCAAGATCCGAGCGGAACACTGCGCGAGGGGCTGAGGTTGCCGAGCAGTGTTCGTCGTGCCGAAGGCAGCCTGGGTCTTCCGCCGGTGCGACGATGCCGAATCGGCGAAGAGGATTGGATCAGTCGCAGCGTGATGGCCACCTCTCAGGGCGAGTTGATCGGCATGCGTCGAACGACGTCCGCTCCCGCTGATCTAGCAGCGCTCACTGGACGGCAACTCGACGTCTTGCAATTGGTGGCAAGTGGTCGACGTAATGCCGAAATCGCCCGCGAGTTGGGGATTGCTGAAGGCACGGTACGAAAGCACCTGGAGAACATCCTCGAGGCTCTGGATGTACCCAATCGAGCGGGTGCGGCTGCGCGCTGGCACGCGCTAAGCGCCGAATTGGGCGGTGGCGGCAGCGCCGGATAGGCGCATCGTCTCGGATCCCTATACCCCTATACCCCTGAGCGCCCGGGCACTCAGGGGCGTTACGTGATTTCTGGATGATTTATGCCAGAATTCGGGCCGCCCTCGAAGGTTAAACCCCGAAATACGTAAAACTACGTATCTACATTCGTTAGGTACCCGAATAGCATTGAGAACGATCGATCTGCGGTGTAAAGGCCGACATGTCGAGGTCGCGCACCCCGTCGACACCTAGACGTGTCGACGGCGCAGGAGTTACGTCGAGGAGCACGGAGGACGACGCGGTGGTTCTCAGTAGACCGTATGCGTTGGGTGTCGACATTGGCGGCACGCAGGTAAAAGCGGCTTCTGCGGATCGGCTCGAAGACGGTGCCGTGCGGGCCACGACAATGCGATTGGAGGCCACTGGCCCTGCCATGCGCGCAGTAGCAGGCGTAACCGGGGACAGGCTCGTCATGGGAGCAGAAGCTACCGAGTTGGCCCGGCTCGAACCGCAGAATTGTGCGAGCGGCTTCATTGCACGTGTAGGGGACCCCACCCCATACATACTTGGAGATCACCAGATCACGGCAGCTCAGTTGTGCGCTGCTGTCGTTGAGGCCGTGATCGTTCGTGCCCGTGCCCAACGGGGCTCCGAGCCGCAACGCATCAGCCTCGTGCATCCGCCCAACTGGCGGCCTTGGCGAATTACCGCGATGCTTGCGGCCTTGGCGGAGCGTGGTCTTGACGGCATCCGCGCCATTTCGTCACCCATCGCCGTGGCCACCAGTTACCGCGGCGATGGCGCGCTTCCGCCGAATATGCCTGTTGCGGTGTGCGACCTGGGCCGCCACACCATGAGTGTCACCCTCGTACAACGTCGATCGGACGACTCATTGACGGAGTTGGCGCAGTCTCAAGTTTGTGCCTATCGGAGCGCAGCATCGTACGCGTGGTCAGCGGAGACTGAAGCGCGACCCGATCAAATGCTGTCACAGCTGCTGGGGCTCATGGAGCGGGCGTTCGTCACCGCAGGCATCACCAGCCCTGGGGCGTGTGCGGTGATCCTTGCCGGGGGCTTGTCGCGGCTGCCGACCATCGCCGACTATCTTGCCCACCAGCGGGAAGCGCCACTGCTGATGCAGGTCGATCCGCAGTATGCCGGGAGTATCGGCGCTGCCGCCTCGGCCGCGACCGGGCAGCCAAGCACCGCGTTGCTCCAGTTGAAGTCTCGCGAACCCCGATGGGTGATGTCGGCGCGCGGCACCGAGCCGGTGCGGGGGGCTTCCGAACCGCTGCGGTTCATCGCGCGCCTGCGTCCGATCACACCAC
Organism: Cumulibacter sp.; assembly: GCA_047975195.1. Classification (GTDB taxonomy): domain Bacteria; phylum Actinomycetota; class Actinomycetes; order Mycobacteriales; family Antricoccaceae; genus Cumulibacter. The sequence continues at coordinate 16,183 of JBKEDB010000134.1, forward strand.
TGGCGGCGATCCATTCGGTGAGGGCGTCGTGATGACGCTGGGCGGGCATTCCAGAACCTCCCGTTCGCGCACCGGGGCAGCAGTCGCGCGCGCTGAGATCACGAGTTTCATCAGCACAGTTGTCGCGGACCCCTATCGCCGGCATTGCACCGTACTGAACGGGGTACGTGGCTCGGGTAAGTCCGCGGCGCTGGATCGCTGTACCGAGGCGCTCGAGGGTATGGGCTTTCCCGTCGTGCGCGACATGACGGCGTTGGCTGCCGAGGTGATGCCGGTCGGCGGCGAATCGTTGCGGCCGTGGCTGGTGATGGACGACGTTCACCTGGCCGACGATCATGTGATCTGGCGTTTGACGGAACTAGCGCGCGCCCAAGAGGGACCGAACCTCCTTGTGTCACATCTACGCGGTGTGCAACCCGATTCGGTTCGCGCATTGCGCACGGTGATGGGGGCCATCGCCAGGCCAATCGCGCTGGGTTCGCTGTCAAGCAATGAGGCGCGAGAATGGATCGAAGACCAATGCCCGTGGCTATCAGTCGCGGCGCGCGAGCGATGCCTTGCCGCCTCGGCTTCGATGCCGTGGGTTTTGTCGGTCGTTATCGAGGTGCTGACTGAACTTGCCGCCAGTCGCGAGGGCATGGTTGGCCAGATCGAACGTGCGCTGGCGGGCACCACAGTGCTTCCCGGGTTGGTCACGCGACTGTCCCTTGAGTTGGACCGACTGGCTGATTCGCCGCGCGCATTGGCGCTAGCACTGGCATCCGGGGCAGAGGGGTCTGATCTCATCGGGTCGGGCGTAGTCGATCTCGGGTCGCCACGGAGCGGCGGGTACACCGCCAAGAGGTACGACGATGATCTCGCGGAGTTGCGTTGCGGGGGCATGCTCGATGCGCACGAACGCCTCATACCACTAGTACGGGCCGCTGTTCTGCATACAGCCCCGGCGCACCGGCGCCGGGCCTCGCGGATCGAGTTGCTGAGCTCTCGGATGGACAGAGGGCGCGATATCGCTGACCTTGCGTGGGAACTGGCGCGCCAAGGCGTACAAGACCCGCGAGTAGTTTCGGCCTTGCTCGCCACGGGGCATGATTTGCTGGGCGCGGATCCGCGACGCGCGGCTGCCGCCTTCGCGTTGGCCAGCGAAATCGGCGCACCTGCGCAACGAACACTCTTGCCGCAGGTCGAGGCCTTGATCGCGACCAGACAGCTCGACCTCGCGCTATCTCTGCTCGAGCGAGATCGCAGCCATATCCCTACTGTCAGTCAGTCAGACGCTGCGGCAATTAACGCTTCGCTCTGGCTGCGCCTCGGCTACCCCGAGCGTGCCGCCGGCGCCGTTCACTCACTTGGGTCGGACGGTGCAGCGCGCCTTGGCGGCATCGGCGCGGTAGCTGTGACGGCCGCCGGGCAGTTGCCCACCCAGGCGCCCGCGTCCGAGGCGGATAAGATCCCGCGGAGTCCAGCGAGACTCGCAATCGAGGCGATGGGTACGGCTATTGGGGACTCCCTAAAGCATGACTCGGTGGCTATCTCACGATCATTGTCATCGCTCGTGCGCGCTTCCGAGACCCTTAGCGCTACTGGGTCGACGGCACTTCTGCCCGATTCACCGGCTGCACTGGCCGCGCTGATCGCCATACACACAGGGCAACGCGAGACCGCGATCGCGGTACTCAACCGGACAATCGAAGCACACCTTCCGAACGCTGAGCCGTTGCCTCGGCTTCGACTCCTGCGAGGGTGGGCGGCGTTACTTGACGGCGACGTGCCAACAGCCGTCGAGTTGAACGACTTATGCGCGGGTGAGTTGGCAGCACGCGACGAACTGCTATCGGCGGCGCTGACGATAGCGATAGCTCATCGAGCTGACGACGCACCGGCCCTTCGGCGTGGTTGGCCCCGGGCCCGGGCTGCGCTGATGCGCGTCTCGATCGGACTGTTCGACCTTCTCGCACTCGGAGAACTGGTGATTGCGGCAGAGCGCCTGCGTGAAGATGAAGCGGTCGCAGGCTCCCTGGCCGAAGGATTGTCAGTATTGCAGCGATTAGGCGATCCGCCGGCGTGGGGGACCTTGCTGCATTGGGGGTGCGTGAAGGTCGCAATCCGCAGGAACCAACCGACTGCATTGGAGCCACATGCGGCCGCCTTGGTCCGCGGTGGTGCCGCGGTTCGGTTATCGGGTGCGCTGGCGAAAGTAGGACGGTCGTGGGTTGCAGTCCTTGGGGGCGCGCGAGATAGCGCGACAATGGCGACGGCCGAGCAAGACGCGCGTGCGCTGGGAGCTGCCGGAATGGAGTGGGACGCCGCACGGTTCGCCGGGTTAGCAGCTACTCAGGCTGTCGGGCGTGGCGATGTCCAGCGATTACTGCATGCCGCGCGTGACCTGAGCCAGGCGCAGGCCGTGCACGCAGACCTGGGCTCAGAGCCCACGCGTATGGTGCGCGATGCCGGATCCGGAGCTCCGAGCGTAGGCGAGGGTCAGGGTCGGCGAGCGGCACCTACTCCCGACGATGCACGTGCTGTGCTCAGCGGAAGGGAGATTGAGGTCGCTGCTCTGGTCCTCGAAGGCCGCACGTACGCGGAAATCGGCAACACACTTTTCATTTCGCCGAGAACTGTGGAGCACCACATGGCGCGAATTCGGCGCAGGCTCAACGTGTCGAGTCGAAGTGAACTTCTGGTGCGCCTACGGTCTCTGCTCAGCAGCGTCAGCAGCGATGCGAGCACGTGAAAATGCCAGTTGACCTGGTATTACGCGACGATCCCCAATATAGGGGCGAAAACCCCCTAGTGGTGAGCGACGGGATTGGGGATCGCACCCGATGCGCTGTCCCGGGTGAATCGATTGCATGTAGATATCCGAATCCGGAGCCGTGGCTGTGGTGCGACAGGGCGCCCGAAATGCTGAACGGAACCGGTGCCGTACTTCGGTCGACACGACCGAAAGACTATTAGGAGCGATCATGGCATTCTCAACCGCAGCCCTCATCGAGTTCTTGCTGAACCTCTTGAAGGATCCGGAGGCGGCCGACCAGTTCGCCGCTGATCCCGAAGGATCGCTGGCGGAGGCTGGACTCTCGGACGCGTCCGCGGCGCAGGTCCAGTCGGCGATCCCAGTCGTACTTGATGCCCCGCAGGTGTGCGTCGCCCCGTCAGCGGGCGGCAACAACTACTTCACTGGCGGCAACAGTGGCAACTCCGGTGACGTCAACGTGATCTCCGGCGGCGCCACCGGCGGCTACGCGCCGGGCGGCAATGGTGGCGACGGCGGTCACGGTGGACATGGCGGCCATGGTGGGGACGGTGGCCACGGCGGCGACGTGTCGGTGATCGAGCAGATCCGCACCATCGTGAACAACTACTCGTACGTCGACGATCGTGACACGATCACCGACCAGTCGGTCAACCAGAATATCTGGGCGGACGGCCCGGTAACCCAGTTCTTCGACAACGACGCGGTTGTAGCGTCCGGCGATGGGGCCATCGCGGCCGGTCGCGACGTGTCGAACGTTGGATCGACCTCGACCACCACCACGATCTCCGATTCGGGCAACGACAACTCGACGAACGTCGAGGTCGGCGACATCTCGCTGGATAACGTGGGCAGCACCAACACTGACAACTCGACCAACGTGTCGATCGATGACATCGAGATCGAGGACAGCCAGATCGGAAACACCGACAACTCGGTGGAGATCGAGGACTCGGGCAACGGCAACGGTAGCGGCAACGGGAACACCGTCGTTGATATCGAGGACTCGGGTAACGGGAACACCAACATCGAGGATTCCGGTAATACCGATGTCGATATCGAGGATTCCGGCAACACGGATATCGAGGATTCCGGTAACGGCAACGGTAGCGGCAACACCGATATCGACGTTGAGATCGAGGACTCGGGCAACGGCAACGGTAGCGGCAACGGCAACGTTGTTGACTCGGGCAACACGGATGTCGAGATCGAGGACTCGGGCAACGGCAACGGTAACGGCAACACCGACATCGATGACTCCTTCAGCGACAACGTCAACATCGAAGACAACTTCAGCGAGAACGACGTCCTGAGCGGCAACGATGTCCTGAGCGATAACAACACCGGCAATACCAACATCGAGGACAACTTCAGTGAGAACGACGTCCTCAGCCACAACCTGAACGACAACATGGCAGAGCTCGATCTGTAACGACGCACGTCGTCCCTAGGGCGACGTCGCATAGACACCGACTGCCCGGAACGGCCATAGCGCCGTTCCGGGCGTTCGGGGATACAAAGAGGTGGGCGGTATGAAGCTGGACGAGATACTCGTGCGCGGGATCGAGGCCGCGCAACGCAACGAGCGCGCAGATTTCGCCGAGCGACTGTCACATGCACGTCTACGCCTCAGCGAAAGCGCCGTTCGCGTGATGGTGGTTGGCGAGTTTAAACAAGGCAAGAGCCAGCTGGTCAATGCTCTGGTGGGCGCACCGGTGTGTCCGATCGACGACGACATCGCGACGAGCGTTCCGACTACCGTGCGGTATGGCGAGCAACCAGGTGCGATTGCAATCAGCCCGCCAGGGCGCCGATCCGCCGAGGACGCGCCGGTGCGCACCCCACTGGAGTTGGGGGCAGTTGCAGACGCTGTATCCGAACGCGGGAACCCCGGCAACCGACTCGGTTTGACCGGAGTCGAGGTATCGCTTCCTAGCGCGCTGCTCAAGGACGGCCTGGAACTGGTGGATGCGCCGGGCGCGGGCGGCACTACCTCCGTGGCAACACTGGCGACACTTAGCGTGCTCGCCACAGCTCACTCCTTGCTATTCACGACAGATGCCACTCAGGAATTCACCGAACCCGAACTACAGTTCTTACGTACGACCATGCGGGTATGCCCCAACATTGCCGTACTGCTCACCAAGACCGATCTAGCGCCGGAATGGCGGAAGATCGAGCATCTCAACCGACAGCATCTAGATCGCGTTGGCCTCCAGTCCATCCCGATTATCGCGGTGTCCTCTCATATGCGTATCGAGGCGTGGCGGGTACGTGACAACGAACTCGAACAGGAGTCAGGCTTCCCTGCGCTGGTCAATTTCTTGAAGAGCGACGTACAAGCCAACTCGATCGAATTATTGCGGCGCGGCGTAGCTCAGGATTTGCAGATTGTGGCCGGTCAACTACGGCTCAGTCTCACTACCGAACGCGAGGCGCTCACGGATCCCGACTCAACCCCCGAGCTCGTCGCAGGGCTTGACAGTGCGCTTGAACGAACCGCCGAGTTGCGCAAGAACGCGTCACTGTGGCAGGTCACCTTGAATGACGGAATCGCCGATATAGTTGCTGATCTCGACTATGACCTGCGCGATCGGCTGCGGCGAGTCCAGTCGGACGCCGAAGAAGCCATTGATGCGGGGGATCCCGGCCCCGTGTGGCGTGACATGGCCGAGTGGCTAGAGAACGAAGTGGCCGCGGCGATCACAGACACGTTCATCTGGACCAATGAGCGCGCAGCCTGGCTGGCGGAGCGAGTGAACCGTCACTTTGAGGACGACGTGTCAGCGATCCCGCACATGCGCGTGGGGGAGACCGAAGGCGTTCTGGGCGCCATCGGAGATATGGCGGAGATTGACCCCGGGAAACTATCGATGTTCCAGAAAGTCTTCGTCAGTATGCGCGGCTCCTACACGGGCGTACTCATGGTTGGCCTGGTGACCGGACTGATGGGCTTGTCTCTCATCAATCCGATTTCGCTTGCCGCAGGTGTCGTGCTCGGCGGCAAGGCGTATGTGGAAGATCGCCGCAGCAGACTGAATCGGCGGCAGATCGAGGCGAAGATGCTGGTCCGCAAGCAGATCGACGATGTCCTGTTCCAGGTGGGTAAGCAGTTGAAGGACCGAATCCGCCTCGTGCAGCGCGCAACGCGCGACCACTTCACCGCCATCGCGGAGGAGTACCACCGCACGCTTCAGGACGCGACCACCGCGGCGCGGCGATCAGCGCAAGTCGCCCGGGAAGCTTCTGACGACAGGATCAAGCAAATTGACACCGAACTGGAGCAGGTCGACTGGCTAGCGCGCGCCGCGGACGCCGTAAGGCCGAGAGGTGATGTGCCCGTGCCGGTTGCCCAGGAGGGATCGTGATGGCCATTGAGTTCGTCGCCGAAACGCACCGCCTACTGCAGCTCGCTGTCGACTCCTATTCGGATGAACCCAGTTGTGTAGCCCACCTGCATCGGGTGCGGAGCCGGCTGACTGAACCGGTACGGATCGCGTTCGCGGGAATGGTGAAAGCCGGAAAGTCGACGCTGCTGAATGCGATCCTCGGCGAGCGTCTTGCACCCGCCGAAGCCGGCGAATGCACTCGCGCATTGACCATTTATCGGTTCGGGCACGCACCACGAATAACCGCAGAACTCGCCAATGGCGACGTTGTGACGTTGCCGGTACACGCTGTCGATAGCCAGCTTGATCTGTCCCTTGGCGACGCAGCGCAGGCGCGTCGGATCCTCGTTCGATGGCCGGCTGAGATTCTGCGCACGATGACGTTGGTGGACACCCCCGGGATTGGGTCGCTATCTGGTGAGGTGTCGATGCGGACCAGCACCGCGCTCGCCCAGAGCGACGCCGCGGCGGAAGCGGATGCCGTCGTATACCTGACCCGGCGACTGCATGAGACGGATGTTCGATTCCTGCAGCAGCTGGCGCCGAGCGATAACGCGATCGGGGCCACGATCAATACGATCGCCGTATTGTCTCGCGCTGATGAAACGGGTGCTGGCCGCATCGACGCAATGTTGACCGCGCAGGAGATCGCTACTCGCCTGCGCAGCGACCCGGCCCTGTTCGGCACCGTTCTAGGGGTCTTCCCGGTGGCTGGCCTGCTCGCACAGGGGGCCCGCACCTTGCGGGAGGAGGACCTACGAACTCTCCGGGAACTCGCCGAACTCGATCGCGCAGCGCGTGACCGAATGCTGGTCTCAGGCGATCGGTTTGTGCGTCCGACAGCGGCATTGACCAGCACGGCACAGTCGCGCGCGGGCGTGCTGCAGCGGTTCGGCGTGCACGGCATTCGGGTGGCTACGTCCATGGTTCGGGGCAACGACACGATGGGAGTGGCAGAGCTTGCGCCCCTGTTGTCTTCGCAAAGCGGGCTCGGCGATCTGCAGACAGCCATCGGTCGGCACTTCGTTGAGCGGGCAGACCTGCTCCGGGCCCGTTCGGCGTGGCGAGCGGTCACCGGTATTGCTGCCGCGCGGCCCGAGGTGCTAGCGAGTGCTCGATTGCTCGGCGAAGTGGACAGGCTCGAAACAGCCGCACACGGACTGCGGGAGCTGTCTTCATTGGCGAGACTGATCGGCTCGAGCCCGGACATTGACTGGGACTCCGAGACTGTGGGACAGGCGCAACGACTGCTGGGTGGCTATGGCACGAGCGCTGCCGCGCGGCTCCGGACCCCCGATAGCGCGGACGCCTCGGTGTTAGCCGAGAAAGCCCGTCATGGCGTGCGTCGTTGGCGTGCGTCGTCGAACGCCGAAACTCAGCGCGGCCTGCAACAGGACATCAGCGAGACCGTGTGCCGAAGCGCGGAGGAATTACTGATCGACGCGCATCCGTCCGCTGCGCGCGGAGTGCTCCGTCTCGCGTCGGGCAACTAGCCACCGCTTGGTTCCGGGGCAGATGCCGCCGACGGCCGCGATGATTGCGATGGCGAGTTGGGCCAGGGCCAACGTGGTGATGAGCATGCCGTTCTGATCGACCGCCACCAATCGGTGCACCAGCAATACCAATACGCACTGTGCGGCAACGAGCAAGAGTAGCCACCAGCGTGGCCGGAAGCGGCCGCGCAGCAGTCGAGCGAGCATGAGCGCCTGCGCGATAATGAGCGCCGCACACAAGATAATGACTGACCAGAACAGGATCGATGCTGCCGTGCTGATAGTCGCGTCGTCGTAGCCGCTACGCAACGTCGGGATGTACTCACGCAGCGCCGCGAGGCGTCCCTTCGCGGAGAAGGCGGCGAACAGCGTGGCAGCCGTGCCGAACGCGAAACTGAGTAGCCACAGTGCGCGAACAGTCTGCACGGTGCGTGTGTAAGGCGTCTCCGGGACGATCGGGGGGATGCTGCCGCCGGACATTGCCGGTCGCGGTGGCGAGGGTTCGGCGTCCGCGACGCGCCGACCAGGGCCGTCGTTGACGATGCTTGGTGGCGGAATGACAACCGTGACCCCGCGACTCGATTCCCCATCGGTGTGCCGGGTGACGGCAGTATCGCTGTCACCCGGCATCGAGCGAGCGAAGCCATCGGGGCGCGGATCGTTAGGCATACATCCAAAATAGCCCCCTTAGTGCCGCAGAGGCAGCGCCGCGATGGATGCTGGGCCACGTTAGGTAGTTGAATCGGGCAGATTAGGGGATTCGAGATGGGGGCGCCGTTCACACGATGCCTGCGGCCGTTGTCCGAGGAGTGCAGCAAGTTACGTGATCTCACGGCGGATGAGGCGAACTACGCTGACTCCCGCAGGAATCAGCACCCATAGGGTGATAGCGGTCAGCGACTGATACCCATCCTGTAAAGGATCAGAACTCGAGATCCGGTTGAACGCTCCCGCCACGTCGAACCAAATTGCGTTGTCACGCAATACCGCAGGACCGAGGGTAGTGAACATCGTCGGTGCGACGAATAGCACCGCCACGGCAACGGTCGTTTGAGCGATCAGGGCACCGACTGCCCATCCCAGCACCGCCATCAACGGGCAAACGACGATCGTGCCGCGAATGGCCTCGCTGACGCCGCCGTACTCGATGGATACATCCGAAACTCCGGCTACCACCAGGGCAGTTGACATGGCTGCCATCACGGCGGCGCTGATCGCGACGAGCGTCAGTGCAATCGCCGCAACGAATTTGGCCGCGACGACGCGCAGTCGACGAGGCGCCAGAGTAAACGTCGTGAGGGCCGTACGTTGGGTGAATTCGCCGGTCATCGCGAGCAAGGTGATCACCGGCGCGATCAGTCCGGCCGCCTGAATGGGGCCCTGGAGGAACTCGGCCATAATCAGAGCGCCTTCGCGAGATCCGACCGATTGTCCGATTGCGATGGCGAACGCGATTCCAACCACACCTACGAGCAGGGCGCGGCCGGAGCGGGTGTCGACCATCTTGCGGAGCTCGACGATCAGTAGTGTCGTAAACCTGGGTGCGGCGATTGCAGGGCGTGTCGGTGCCGTGGTGTATTCGAGTGCGTGTGACATCTATGGCTCCTAGTTATCGGTAGGTTGATCGGTCAATTGGAGGAAGAGTTCCTCAAGTCCGGCCCCGTGCTCCCGTAGTTCGGTGAGGATCTCGCCCGCCGACGCGGCGACCCGACCGACCTGTTCGGGAGTTGCGTCGATCAGTAGGGCACCACCGTCGGTCGATTCGGTGGAAAGGCCGCTCGTGCGCATTGCGCGGGCGAGACCCTCGGGATCGGCACCGCGCACAAAGGTCCCGTGTGGATGCAAGAGTTCGTTCAGAGCGCCCTGAGCGACCACACGCCCGTGCCCGACTACCACCAGGCGGTCGGCTGTCGCCTGGATTTCGCTGAGCAGGTGGCTCGACAACAAGACCGTGCCGCCTTGCCTGGCGAAGTCCCGCAGCAGGTCGCGCATCCAGCGGATGCCGGCCGGGTCCATGCCGTTAGCCGGTTCATCCAAGATCAGCATTTCTGGATACCCGAGCAGCGCACTCGCGATTCCTAGCCGCTGGCGCGTCCCCAGCGAGTAGGTCCCTACCCGTCGGTGTGCGGCGCGCGCGATATCGACCTGCTCGAGCATTTCCGACGCCCGCCGCTGCGGCAAGCCCATGACGCGGGCGGCGAGGCGGAGCGTCTCCAAGCCGGTCCGCCCGGGATGCTGTGCTGCCGCATCCCGGGCGGAGAGGCATACTGCAGCCCGTTAATTGTTGACCGACCGGATGTGGGCGAACTCAGGCCGGCGAGCATGCGCAACGTGGTGGATTTTCCAGCGCCGTTCGGGCCTAGGAAGCCGGTGACGGTGCCGGGCTCGCAACGAAAACTGATGTCGTCCACTGCCGTGATGCGACCGTATCGCTTCGTGAGATGTTCTGCGGTAATCATGGTGCTCAGCCTGGCGCCCGGCGATACCTCAGCACATCGTCGCTTCGGCGGAAAGCAACCCCTACGAAAGTAGGGGCTAGGTCAGACGATCGGTGGGTACAGTTCGGGTCAACGAGTCCGTACGGTGGGTGAGTGGCGATCGATAGGTGGGCCGGCGGAATGCGTCGCTGGTAGGCCGGTGCTGGCGGGCGCGTTCTCGATCTCGCGTTCATCGTCGTGTGCGCGGTCGTAGCTGTGGATCAGATTCGAACAGGCCGAGCTTCGGGAATCGTCGCAAGTTCCGCTGCGTCGATGGCGTTGGCAGCAGTGTCGGTGGTGTCGCTATGGTGGCGCCGTTCGCGAACCGTACAGGTCACGATTATCTCGATCCTGGTGCTCGGGGTGACCGGTCTCTACAGCTTCACTGTCGTGGCGCTCCCTTACGCTGGCCCTGACGCGACGAGACCGCACACTCGTGATGCTGGCTGTTTCAGCCTGGGGTGCGGCGCTGGTCGGCACTGCAGCATCAGGGGGAGTGAGCGCCGGGGACATCGCGGGCATTACAGTCGTCGTCGGCCTCCCGGTGTTGGCCGGTGGCTATCTCGGCGTACGGCGAGACCTACTTGCTTCACTACGCGCGCAGGTGAGGCAGGCCCAAGCCGAACGTGATCTGCGAGATCGGCAAGCGCAGATTTCGGAGCGGAACCGCATCGCCGGCGAAATGCATGACATTCTCGCGCACAAGGTGTCACTGATTGCGCTGCACGCCGGAAGTCTGGAAGTTAATCCCAGAGTCGGTCCGGTGGAGATCGAGCGTACGGCCGCACTCATCGGAAGCACGGCGCGCCAGGCCCTAGGCGATCTTCGAGACGTCCTCGGCGTATTGCGTACGGATCGGTCCGCCGATGGTGATGACCTCGCGCCACAACCGGGGCTGGCAGATATTGAGCGACTCGTGTCGGCATCGCAGGCTGCGGGGGTGCCGCTCACGTTGGAGTGCGACACGACCCCGGTTTCGGATGTCATAGGTCGCACGGCGTACCGCGTCGTTCAGGAGGCACTGACGAATGTGCATAAGCATGCGGCGGGGCGCACGCGACGGTCTGCATCAAAGTCATCCCGGACAAAGAGATTGAGGTTCAGGTTCGGAATGGGCTGCCACCAGTGAATCGAGCGCAGTTGCCTGGGTCGGGATCGGGACTGGTCGGTTTGCGCGAGCGGGTGGAGCTTCTCGATGGCGTATTTCAGTCCGGACCTACTGTGGTCGGAGGCTGGATGGTGAGCGCACGCATCCCCTGGCGCGGCGTGGTCGCCTCGATGGAGGGGGCGGCGACGTGATGATCCGAGTGGCGTTGGTCGATGATGAGCTGCTGGTTCGCGCCGGCCTACGAATGATCTTGCAGGCGGCAGACGACATCGAGGTCGTGGGTGAGGCGAGCGATGGCGCTGATGTGCGGGAACTCGTCGCCCGACACAGTCCGGACGTCATTCTGATGGACATTCGGATGCCAGGCATCGACGGCTTGTCCGCGACGAGATCCCTGATCGAGTCGGGATCGACATCGAAAATCATCGTTCTCACCACGTTTGACCTCGATGATTACGTGTTCCGCGCGCTCTCGGCAGGCGCCAGCGGATTCTTGCTCAAAGACACACCGCCGCGCGAGCTCATTGAGGCCGTACGTGTGGTGGCGGACGGAGACGCAATGCTGTCGCCCAAGGTCACCAGATCGATGATTCGGCATTTCGCCGCGGGACGTGACCTGCGGGGCGCGGCAGCGCGTCGCATAGCAGCGCTGACCGCGCGTGAGGTGGACGTGCTGGCCGAGGTATCTGCCGGTCGTTCGAATGCTGATATTGCGGGCATCCTGTTCATGAGCGAGGCCACGGTGAAGGCACACGTATCGCGAATCATCGCGAAGCTCGGTGCAACGAACCGTGTGCAGGTCGCGATTATCGGGCACGACGCCGGCCTCGGTGCCGATTCAGACCGGTAATGCTCACGAGCGGCGACCAACTGGTCGGCCCGGTTGGTGGCGCTCACCTGCGAGTTGCTCTAAGGGACCAGGTCCAGCTATCTTGGGCTGAGTTGCTCAATAGGACTCACTGGTCGTGCGTCGATCGGCTCCCAGGTGCGTCCAGGTCAGTGCAGATGGACGAAATCCAAGGCGAGAGGCAGCCATATGAGGTACGCGGAAGCGCCCACCACGCGGTCCGAGATCGAAATCAACGCATCGGCAGATGCAGTGTGGTCACTGGTGACCAACCTGCAGATTCCGTCGGCCACCAGTGCAGAGTTTAAGGGCGCAGAGTGGCTAGATGGGGCGAGTGAACCGGCCGTCGGCGCACGGTTCGTCGGACGAAACGCGCACGAGGCCATTGGCGAGTGGGAGACGACCTGCGTCGTGAGCGTCGCGGACAAGCCGCATGAATTCGCTTATGTCGTTGGCGATCGCGACAATCCGGGGGCGGTGTGGCGATACCTGATCGAGCCGATATCGGGCGAGCAGGGCGTCAAACTCACCCAAATTGCACAGATCGGCCCTGGTCCCTCTGGGCTGTCTCCGGCAATCGAGCGAATGCCGGAGAAGGAGGAGCGGATCGTCGCTCGTCGCTTGAAAGAACATCACGCGGGTATCGCTGCCAACCTCGCGCACATCAAACTGCTCGCCGAGCAGGGAGCATGAGCGCGATGCGGATCGGAATCAACGTTGCGCCGCACACACCCGACGGGCTACGGCTGGCCCTGGAGGCCGACGCGATGGGCGTCGATTCGCTGTGGACAGCCGAGGCATGGGGTTACGACGCGCTGACACCGCTGGCGATGCTTGCCGGCCGCACTCGACATGCACGGCTGATTAGCGGTATCGCGCAACTCGGGGCTCGAACACCAGCGATGCTGGCGATGTCTGCAATGTCGCTGCAGACGCTATCCGAGGGTCGTTTTGTGCTGGGATTGGGAGTTAGTGGTCCGCAGGTCGTGGAAGGGTGGCACGGAGTTCCGTTCGCCAAACCTATCGAGCGCACCCGGGAGACGATCGAGATCGTGCGGATGATCCTCGCTGGTGATCGCGTGTCGTACGACGGAAAGACCTACCAGCTACCGCTGCCGGGCGGTGAAGGACGCAGCATTCGGTCGATGGCTCCGACACCGGTGCATGTGCCCATCTGGCTCGCCGCACTTGGGCCGGCCAATCTTCGACTCACCGGAGAATTGGCCGACGGATGGATCGGGAACTCATTCATGCCGGGCACGGCAGGTGAGGCGTTGGTTGCGCCCATCGTCGAGGGCGCTTCGAAAGCGGGCCGCAGCGCGGATGATGTCGAAATTGCCGTGGCTGTGTCCCTGGAGATCGGTACGCAGGAGGAGGTGCCCGCTCTGGCGCGCAAGCACGCCGGAGGGTACGCATTTACGTTCGGCGCCATGGGAAGTGCAAAGACAAACTTCTACAGTGCTGCGTTCGAACGTCAAGGATTCGGCGAGCAGATCGCCAAGGTGCATCAGCTATGGCAATCGGGGGACAAGCAAGCGGCGGCAGATGCTGTGCCGGCCGAGATCGGTTTGGGCACGAACCTGGTGGGCACTGAGCAGATGATAGCCGATCAACTCGCGGCGTACTCGGCCGCCGGCGTAGGGCTATTGCGGGTGAGCCTGGTAGGCGAGACGACCGACGAGAAACTGCGTGCCCTTGGAACGTTGCTGGAAATCGTTGGCTGACACAAGGCCGCACCTCGTACCGCGACCGGCCGCTTCCGTGTCGATCACCGATAGCGACCGGAGTGTTGGCGGGATCGCGCTTGGCAACCTCGGACCCTGCACACCGCATGACCCCACGACGACTGTGGGACCTGCTCGCTCATGAAGACAGGCGCGCGGTGTGCTCGAGACGCTACGTGCGCTCTGATCGCACGACGGCCGTCATCAGGTGTGGCGCAGCATCACGAACCAGGACACAGAAGGGATGGCACCGATGAAGTTGGCAATCTTTGATTGCGACGGTGTCCTCGTCGACAGCGAGATGCTGGCGTGCCAGGCGCAAAGTGATTCATTGCGAGAGCGCGGCTTCGACCTCAGCGCAGACGATGTTGCCGCGCGATACATCGGGATCTCCGCTGCTGATATGCGGACTGATCTGGAACGAAGATTCGAACGCGTGTTGCCGGCCGATCACGAGGAACGGGCAGCAGCACGTCTGCGGAGCCTATTCGCCTCTCAGTTGCGCGCTATACCTGGGATTGCGGACGTTCTTGCTGCTGTGAAGCGTATGGGGCTCGCCAGCTGTGTCGCGTCTGGATCAGCACTTGACCGCATCGCTCTGGCGCTGGAAGTCACCGGTCTCGCTTCGCGGTTCGATGGTCCTATTTACTCCTCGACGCTGGTGGCGCGCGGCAAGCCTGCCCCCGATCTGTTCTTATATGCCGCGGCCGAGATGGGGTACGAGCCAGGCCGGTGCATCGTAATCGAGGACAGCGTGCCCGGCGTTCAGGCTGCATGCGCTGCGGGCATGCCGGTGATCGGCTTCACTGGTGCGTCGCATTGCGGTCCGAGCCATGCCGAGCGTTTGCGCGATGCAGGTGCAGATGAGGTGGCTGGTGATTCAGCCGAGTTGGCAGCAAGACTCCGAGGCTTCTAGCCCCTGCTCATCTCGTCGCATCCAACCAGATGGGCCGACGTATGTCCCCTCGCATAGGCAATATGACAGGTAACATAATGCGGTAATGGTTCGGGGGAGAGACGATGTCTCAGCGAAGTGACACTCGGCAGCGGATGGTGCGCAGCACCGTTGAATTGCTGCGCGAACGTGGTGCTACTGCGACGACCATCGACAGGGTCCTGGCCGACAGCGGGGCGCCGCGCGGCTCTGTCTACCATCATTTCCCCGGTGGCCGATCGCAATTGGTGCGCGAAGCCGTGGCAACGGCGACCGTTCCAATGGTGACGGCGATCGAGTCCGCAGCGGTGAACGACGATGTGATCAAGGCCGTGGAAGGATTGTTCGCTGGCTGGCGGCTCGGGGTAGTGGATGGTGACTATCGCGCCGGTTGCCCGATCGTGGCGGCCGCCGTCGAGACCAACGACGATGCGCCCGAGATCGCCGAATCCGCGGGTACGGCCTTTAGACAGTGGTGCGACGCGCTGGCGAGGTTGCTGCAGAGCTTCGGTATATCGGCTGAACGCAGCGGAGCCCTAGCGTTCACGATCATTGGTGCCCAAGAGGGCGCGTTGGTGCTGAGCCGCGCGATGCGGAGCATTGAGCCACTGGACGCGGTGCGAGACGAGATCAGCACGCTCCTCGTGAACGCGCTGGGCGAGACCGACACGGTCCCGCGAACGCCGCGGGACGTCAAGAGTGAATGACCAAAGGGGCTAGGAAGTTGAGCGCAGACACAACCGCCGGAGTCGATTTCTCCACCATGTCAGGCCTGGAGACGCTCCGATGGATCAAGGATCGCGGACCTAAAGGCGGTCCTGGGATCAACCGCCTCATTGGAATGCAGTTCGACGAGGTCGAGTTCGGTCGCGTCGTGATGTCGTTGACGACGCAGCCAGATTTTGGCAATCCACTAGGCACGGTGCACGGGGGTATCGCGGCGACGTTGCTCGATTCGGTTGTTGGTTGTGCTGTGCACACCACGTTGGACGCCGGAGTGAGTTACACGACGCTCGAACTGAAGGTGAATTACATCCGTGCTGCTCGCACTGACGGACAGAAACTGATTGGCCAGGGGAACACCATTCACGTCGGCAGGCGTACGGCGACCGCCGAAGGCAGAGTGCTCGACGAGCTCGGCAACCTCATCGCCCACGCCACCACCACCTGCATCGTCCTGCGATAACCGCCGCCGCGGTGAATGTTAATCTGAGTCGACGTTCTCAGGGCGGGGTGCAACTCCCCACCGGCGGTATCCGTGCTCGGCAGATCCGAGTACCGAAGCCCGCGAGCGCTGTCGTCTGCTTCGGCGGCAGGTCAGCAGATCCGGTGCGATTCCGGAGCCGACGGTCATAGTCCGGATGAGAGAGAACGCGGTCGGGCAGCGCACGCTGTTCGCGCCGTACGCCCTGGGTGACGGTGCGAACAGGAGGAGACGGATGACGCACCCAACACCCCAGACCAGCGCTCGCATTGCCGTTGTGGCGGCGAACTGGCACGCAGATATTGTCGATCAGGCTACCGATGCTTTCGTTGCCACCCTCGGCGAGCACGCGTTCACGGAGGTCGATTTCTTCCGCGTCCCGGGCGCATTTGAGATCCCGCTGAAGGTACAGCGGCTGGCGAACAGTGGCGAGTACGACGCTATAGCGGCCTGCGCCTTCGTCGTGAACGGCGGCATCTACCGCCACGAGTTTGTGGCCGCTACGGTGCTCGACGGGCTGATGCGGGTGCAACTCGACACTGGGGTGCCGGTGGTCTCGGCGGTGTTGACGCCGTGGAACTTTCACGAGAGCGACGATCATCGTGATTTCTTCCGTGCCCACTTCGTCACCAAGGGACGCGAGTTGGCACGTACGGTGCTGCAGACCCTCGAGGTCGAGACAGCGTAGGCGTACCACGAGCGCAATCGTCGGCACGAGGAGGAGAACGAATCTCACTCGTGCCGACGATCCACATGCTGCTTTTGCGGCTAACGCAATGAGTAGCAGAATGCTCGGATGTCTTCAGCCGTGGCGTCATTGACCTCGGGCGCGGCAGCCGGCGCAACCAAGATGTCACCGCCGTGTGTCGTACCGGGCGTCACGCGGCCGCGCGCCGTTACGTTCGCTGCCCACAATGCGCGTAGGAAGTGCAGGCCTTCGTCGCGCAACGGGTCGAGTTCATTCACTGAGATCACCGTGGGTGGGAAACCGG
>JBKEDB010000099.1:0-3129 GCA_047975195.1 Cumulibacter sp.
CTGCTGCAACTGCTGATAATCGATCCCCAG
Source organism: Cumulibacter sp. (assembly GCA_047975195.1). Lineage (GTDB taxonomy): Bacteria > Actinomycetota > Actinomycetes > Mycobacteriales > Antricoccaceae > Cumulibacter. The sequence goes on from JBKEDB010000099.1 coordinate 31, forward strand.
CCGATCACCCATCGGCTGCATCGACTTCCGCCTGCCCTCCAGCATCAGCCCCCGCAGATACAGGCCACCCTTCGCCCGCTGATCCTTCCGCGCCAACGACGCAAACATCTCGCCGACGAAATCGTCCAACTCAATCCGCACCCGCTCGATCTCATCCGCTCGCACGCCGCGAGGTTAACAGCCCCCGCAACAGTCAACAAGACCTAACCAAGTACTACTAGGGGGCCGCGCTGTCGGAGGGTGCCGTGATCGTCGAACCGCTCGAGGCTTCGACCAGCGGCGCGGTACGCGCGCCTGCGGATTCGATCTGATAGTCTCGTAAAACTGCGAATGAGAACCGTTCTCATATATCTCGCAGGACACTACGGAGTCACATTGTCACGAGGAACAACAGTCGATCTGCGAATCCGGACAGTTCTGGCATGGGTGGTTGTCGCGATCGGCACCATTGCATTCCATCTGGCGCACCTCTACAGCGCCATCGGACTCGTCGTCGCGAGCGCCGGGGAGACCCACGATCACGAGCATGACCATGATCACGGCCACGATCATCTCGAAGCGTATGCCGCATACGGTGAAGCGAACTCTGGCGAGGCCTGGTTGCTCACGGCGATCGTGGCGTGCATGGCACTTGCGCCGCTCATCGTGCTGGTATGGCGTTCTCGAATTGCCGGCGTCGTGACCATCGTCGTGGGTGGCCTCGCAGCCGTTGGGATGCTGCTCGATGGCTTTGGCCACGGTCTATCTGCGTCGCTTGGCCTTGCGCTCGCGGCAATCGCGTTGCCTTTGATTGTCGCGATCATCGTCACGGTGCGTTGGATCGGTTCACTGCGGTCGAAGGACAGCGTCGAGTAGACCTCAGCGGGATTCATCCGGAGCGGAGGTCGGAGACAACATGACGGCGCCCATCTCGACGCCCACGTCCGACGAGACCGTGTCTCGTCCGCAGATCCGGCTGCTGCTGGTGGCGGTGCTGTTGATCTACCTCGCGCAGATGACACTCAACCCGATCATCGCTCCGCTGTCGCGTGAGGTCGGACTCGCCGAGTGGCAGGTCGGGGTGACCATCAGCACCGCGGCGGTCATGGTCGTGCTCACCAGTCAGTACTGGGGACGCCGTTCGCAGTCCCTCGGACGCAAGCCCGTGCTCGTAGCCGCGTTCGGGCTCGCCACGGCGGCAATGATCCTGTTCGCACTGCTGGCCTGGTTGGGTATGAGGGGCGCGGTCACCGGCGTGGCCCTGTTCGTGTTGTTCGTCGCGTTGCGGGGGATCGGCTTTGGCGCGGCGATCGCCGCGGTGGCGCCCACCGCGCAGGCCTATATCGCCGATGTGACGGTGGAGGAGAAGGCCCGCGTCAAAGGTATGGCGGGTGTCGGGGCCATGCAGGGCTTGGCGATGATCGGTGGCTCCGTGATCGGCGGTGTGCTCTCCGCTTTCGGTCTCATTGCTCCGCTGATCGCGGTGCCGGTGCTGTTGCTGGTCGGCCTCGCCCTCATCGTGTTCCGGCTGCGTCGTGAGCCGCGTCACGAACTTGTCGAGACCCCGACGAGGGTCAGCCCGCTCGATGCGCGTGTCTGGCCGTTCCTGCTCGCCGGGTTCGGGATGTTCACCGCGCTTGGTTTCGTCCAGGTCATCACCGGCTTCATTGTTCAGGACAGACTGGGCCTGGACGCGTCCACGACCGGACTCGTGACGGGCGCCGCGCTCCTGGTCGCCGGTGTCGGCATGATCCTCGCGCAGGCGGTCATCGTGCCACGCAGCGGCTGGTCACCGCCCACGCTGCTACGAGTGGGCGGCGTGATCGCATTCGCCGGGTTCCTTGTCCTCGTCCCTGACAACGGTCCCGCGTTGCTGTTCATCGCGAACCTTCTGATCGGAGTGGGGCTCGGAATCGCCATGCCCGGCTACACCGCTGGCCCAACCCTGCTCGTCAGCCGCGTAGAGCAGGGCGGCCTTGCGGGATTGATCGGAGCTACCACCGGCCTCACGTTCGTCATCGCGCCCACCGCCGGCACTGCCCTGTATGGGCTGTGGGCGCCGCTACCGATCATCGTCGGCGCAGCGACCATGGCGCTTGTCACCGTGTTCGTCCTCGCCCACCCGCGCTTTCGCCGCTGACCGTCCGCTCGGCTGTCCACGCGGGAGAGCCGCAGGACGTGCTTCGCACCGGTGCCTGCTCCTATCCGCGGTCGCGCTTCGGCTCGGCCGTGGTGCGGTACCGCGCGGCCAGTGTCGCGAATGCCGCGCGCAGCTCCGCGGGCTCGACGGCTTCCATGGATGCCTCGAACCGGCCGAACGACGCGGCCAGAGCCTCCCACGACCAGGCGCCGGCCTCGAGCTGGGTTCGGCTCGCATCGATGGGTTGCACGCGGCCGTCGCCGGCGAAGGGAAGCACCTCGCTGGCCGGCAGGTGCAGGACGACCGACCCTCGGCGGGGCCACTCGTTGGTGTTCGAGCCCTTGAACCTCGCGGCCATGTACTCGTTCGCATCGCCGCCGGGCACCTCACGCGGCGTGAAACTGGGTCCGGTCGGCACGCTGGGCGCGATGCGGTCGACGCGAAAGATGCGCCAGTCGTCCCGATCCAGATCCCACGCCAGCAGGTACCAGCGGCCGTCTGTGGTCACGAGGTGATGCGGTTCGACGCGGCACCTCTCGTCCGCGGGACGGGGGTGGATGCCTTCCCCGGCCTCGCGGGGCCGGTAGTCGAATCGCAGCACGTGCCGGTCGCGTATCGCCGCGGCCACGGCCATCAGCGTCTCGATGGCAGCGTCTGACGGAGGGGCAGCGCCGGGCCGGTCGCGCAGGGTCGTGACCGATATCGCATCCAGGCGTTGCCGCAGGCTGACTAGTAGTACTTGGTTAGGTCTTGTTGACTGTTGCGGGGGCTGTTAACCTCGCGGCGTGCGAGCGGATGAGATCGAGCGGGTGCGGATTGAGTTGGACGATTTCGTCGGCGAGATGTTTGCGTCGTTGGCGCGGAAGGATCAGCGGGCGAAGGGTGGCCTGTATCTGCGGGGGCTGATGCTGGAGGGCAGGCGGAAGTCGATGCAGCCGATGGGTGATCGGCTGGGGATCGATTATCAGCAGTTGCAGCAG
>JBKEDB010000121.1:0-11262 GCA_047975195.1 Cumulibacter sp.
AGGTCGAAGCGGCTTCGCGGACTGGGCACACCGCGATTCTCCCAAGCCCAGAAATCAGGGCTCACCCCGGTCTGCGGCAATAAATCGCTGTGCCCAGGGCGACCACCGAGGAGCCCCCCGGGAGTGACCCCTGGATGTCACGGCGCCTGCGTGTTGGGAACGGTCGGCTACTCGTCCGCGACGCGGCCAATGAGCTCGCAGAAATCGTCGACCAGTTCTGCCGCGAGCTCGTCCGTGCTCGCGGCAGCAACCTCACGCCCCGCCGACCCAGATACCGTCGTCAGGACGGTGACCAGCGCATGACCATTCCGACGCTCCTCAGCACGGATCAGTCGCCCGTTCTGGCGCACCCATTCGGCGGCGACCTGCCGACGCATCGCGTTGAACCCCGGCGGCCCATCGCCACCCAAAAAGAGGGCGGTCAAATCGCTGTCCCGCCGACACTGTTCCAGGTAGCCGCGCGCGCCGCACACGAACAGCGTCACGGGGTCAGACTCGCCACCCACCCGCGCTCGCGCGACCTCCGCCGCTGCCGAACGCGACAGCCGCGCTTCGTGTTCTTCGTACAACGCGATGAAGATGTCCGGCTTACCGCCGAAGTGGTGATACAGGCTGCCGACCGAGGCACCAGCGCGCTCCACGATCTTCGTGACCGACGCATCGATGTATCCGACACCGACGAACACCTCCCGAGCGGCGTCCAGCAGGCCCGCTCGCATCGCCTCGGCGCGAGTTCCCGTTCGGGGCTGATCTGGGTCGTCTGTCAGTGGCGTTCGAGGCACGCCGCGATCATACGCGCCCTACCGAACCCGATTCGGTTTCGGGGATCTCAGCACACCTAAGCCCTCCAGGCCAACCACAGTTAATGCGTGGTGACCGTGCCGACGACGAGACTGCGGACGAGTTGTACGGCGACCACGATCGCCGCGAGATCGACAGTGTCCATGCTCAGAATTGACGCCAGCATCTCCAATGCCTGAAGTGACGAACGCGGCAGCGAATCCTGCCAGCCGGCCAGTTGCTCGGCGACGTCCTTCCCCGGATGCGCGAGGACCGCAGCGGTCAGTTCAGCGTGCGCCGCATTCAGGTCGTCACGCAGCGCACCGCGCGCCATGGAGCGCCAGCGCGCGTCCCGCGGCAGGTGGATGATCAGTTCCAGGAGGCGAGCCAACTGAAGTTCGTCGGCGATCCGCCAGTACGCCGATGCGACCTTGGCGATCGGTCGATCGCCCGAGCGGGCGAGGTCGATGATGTCCAGCGACGCGACCGACTTCGGCAACGCCGCAAACCGGCGGGCCGCTTCATCGGGCACGCCGTTCTCAGAGAGTTCGGCGGCACGCGCCGCGAAGAACTCCTCATCAAGCCCCTTCAACGCTGCGGGTAGCACCTGGCGGACCTGCACAACCCCGTCGGCATACGCCTCCACGGTCTGCACGACATCAACCGGTTGCGGCAAGTTGCGCAACATCCACCTCGTGGAGCGCTCCACGAGTCGCTGCACGTCGTTACGTAGGGACGTTTGTACGGCGCTTGGCACGACGTTGTCCAAGTCGGTAACTGCATCGAAAAGCCCCGGTAGGTCAAAGATTCGATTCCCGGCAGTCTGCGCACGGAACACCGCGTCGGACGCCGCACCGGTCTCCTCGATCATCCGCATCGGTCCGGTCGGCCCAGCATTGTTAATGATCCGGTTCGTGATGAGCGTAGCGATGATCTGGCGCCACAGTGGGTGGCTGCTCATCGCCGTCGGATAGTCAGTGTGCAGCGCTTCAGGGAAATAGTTGATGAGCAAATGCTGGTACGCGGGGTCCTCCGGCAAATCGCTGTCGAGTACCCAGCCCTCCAGCAGCAGTTTGGAATACGCCAGGAGTACGGCGAGTTCGGGCGAGGTCAACCCGCGGCCTGCGCGATTGCGCTCGCGCAACTGGCTGTCGGTCGGCAGCAATTCCAGCGCGCGATTCAGCAGACCGCGTTCCTCCAGTTGTCCGATCAGTCGGCGATGCGCATCAGCCAACAGTAGGCTGTTCGCTTCTTCGACCTGCAAAGTCACGTTCTGGTCATAGTTGTCTTCCAAGACCATCGCGGCGACCTCATCGGTCATCGAGCGAAGTAGGTCGGCGCGCGCTGCAGGCTCAAGTTCGCCGGCCTCTATTGCCCGCGCCAACAAGATCTTGATGTTCACCTCGTGGTCGGACGTGTCTACGCCGGCAGAGTTATCGATCGCGTCGGTGTTGATCTTGCCGCCTAGCCCGGGTTCCTCAGTTTCCGGACCGCCACCGGCCGACTTGCCGTACAACGCATACTCGACGCGACCGAGTTGAGTGCAACCGAGATTGCCGCCCTCCCCGACGACTCGACACCGCAAGTCTCGACCGTCTACGCGGATCGCGTCGTTCGCTCGATCGCCGACGTCCGTATTCGACTGCTGTGAGGACTTCACATAGGTGCCGATCCCGCCGTTCCACAACAGGTCGACCGGTGCGAGAAGTACGGCTCGGATCAATTCGTTCGGGGTGAGGTGCTCAACCGATGCCGCCAGTCCTAACGCGGTGCGGACTTCAGCAGTAATAGGGATCGACTTCGCCGTTCGCGGGAACACCCCGCCACCTGCGCTGATCAGCGTCCTGTCATAGTCGTCCCACGAGGATCGCGGCAACGCGAACAAGCGCTCGCGTTCGGCGTACGACGTTGCGGCGTCCGGGTTGGGATCAACGAAGATGTGCCGATGGTCGAAAGCTCCTACAAGCCTGATATGCGGCGAGAGCAGCATGCCGTTGCCGAACACATCGCCCGACATGTCGCCGATGCCGACTGCGGTGAAGTCGGTCGTCTGGGTGTCGAGGCCGAGCTCTCGGAAGTGCCTTTTGACCGATTCCCAAGCCCCTCGGGCGGTGATGCCCATCGCCTTATGGTCGTATCCGACAGATCCACCGGAGGCGAATGCGTCCCCGAGCCAGAAGCCGGCCTGGATCGCCTCTGCGTTGGCGAAATCGGAGAAGCTTGCCGTTCCCTTGTCGGCAGCCACGACCAGATAGGGATCATCACCATCGCGACGCACGACACCGGCCGGAGGCACGACCGCACCAGACATCCGGTTGTCGGTGATCCGGAGCATGGCTCGGATGAACTCGCGATAGCACGCCACCCCTTCGGCCATCCATGCTTCGCGATCGGCTTGCGGATCCGGTAAGCGTTTGGCGAGAAATCCACCCTTGGCGCCAGTCGGCACGATGACGGTGTTCTTCACCATCTGCGCCTTTACCAGGCCAAGAATCTCGGTACGCATGTCCTCCCGGCGATCGGACCAGCGCAAGCCGCCACGGGCGACCTCGCCGAAGCGCAGGTGCACGCCCTCGAAGCGAGGTGAGTACACCCAGATCTCCCGATATGGTCTGGGTTCCGGCAAATCTGGAACACGTTTCGGATCAAGTTTCAGCGTGATCGCTTCGTGCGGATGCGGTGCGCCCTGATAGAAGTCGGTACGCAGCGTCGCATCGATTGCGCCCACCAGCGCAGAAAGGATCCTGTCCTGCTCCAGGCTGGCGACCTCTGCGAGCTCCGCGGTGAGGCCATCGCGCAGTCGGGCGGCATCCTCCGTTCGATCACCGGTATACCCCGGATCGAACAGCGTGCTGAACAACGCCATGGCGCGGCGAACGATCCACGGGTTACCCACCAGCGCCTGCTCGACATACGTTCTGCTGTAGTTCAGCGATCCCATCCGGAGGTATCTCACGTAGGCGCGCAGCAGCGCGACCTGCCGCCAGGTCAGATCAGCGCCCGAAATCAGCGCGTTCAGTCCGTCACTGTCCGCGACCCCACTCCACGCCGCCGCAATCGTCTCGGTGAGGCGGTCTGCGAGATCGTCGGCCAGCTCAGCCTCCGCTGTTGCGGTCATCGCAAAGTCGTAGATCCACACTTGGTGGTGGTTGCCGTCGGCATCCAGAACATCGAAGTCAAACGTGTCTTCGTCGCTGACTTCCATACCTAGGTGCTGGAGAATCGGCAGCACCTCGGACAACAGCACCGGACGGTCGATCGTGTAGATCTTCAGCCGGTAGGCATCACGCTGCAACTCATCCGCACCGGAGACGTCGATGTGTCCAGTTTCTTGTCCGGGGAGGGCCAGACGCAGGGCCATCCCGGCGCTCGCTGCCGGATCAGTCACCGGGTCCACAGATGATGCATCTACTTGTTCAATTCCGCGCAGTACGTCAATATCGGCGACCGCGGCGCTCGCGCCGTACGCCGCCCGGTACCCAGCTGGCATAGCGTCGGCGAACCGTTCGATCGATGCCTGCTCGCGCGGGTCGAGGTCACGTAGTACGTCGGCGAGGTCGTCATCCCAGGACCGCGATGCAGCGACGATTCGCGCCTGCAACTCGGCGACGGCCTCTGGGGTAAGCGTTTCGGCCGCAGCACCGTCCGGCACCCGAATCACGAATTCGAGCCGGGCGAGTGGCCCCTCACCTGCCCTGGTGGAGTAGTCGTAGGAGGTCCCGCCGAGGGTGGACATGAGGATCTCGGTCATCCGCAGTCGCACCGGAGTCGAGTACCGGTCACGGGAGAGGAATACCAGCGCTGTGTAGTAACGACCGTAGTCGTCACGGCGCAAGAACAGGCGCGTGAGCCGTCGCTCGGGCAGCCGCATGACCGCCAGCGCGAGCGCGAGGATTTCCTCAACTCCAGCCTGCAGTAGCTGGTCGCGCGGCAGACTTTCCAGGACGTCTCGGAGATCCTTGACGACATGCGAACCGGCAGGGAATCCCGCTGCTTCCAGCACTTCGCGAACCTTCCGGCGAATCAACGGCACGCCTTCGAGCCGCTGTCGATACGCCGCAGAGGTCAGCAGTCCAAGGAAACGACGTTCACCGACTACATCGCCGTTGGCGTTGAAGATCTTCACGCCGACGTAGTCGAGGTAGGAATTCCGGTGCACCGTCGAACGCGACGACGCCTTGGTCAGGTTGAGTAGCCGCTTCTCACGGGCCTTCGCCGCGGCGGGACCGGGCAATGGACGTGGCGCCTGCGGTTCCGCCGAGCGCAACAAGCCCAGGCCGGTGCCCTGCACGGGCTGCAGCGCGTCGACCCCGTCAACCTTGCGCAACCAGTACTCGCGGTACCCGAGGAACGTGAAATGATTAGCCACCAACCATTCGAGCAGTTCAATGCCGTCCTCGACGTCCACTTCGGCGATTCCGGGCGGCGGCGACTCACGCAGTTCGTCGACGATCGCGCTGGCCTGATCGACCATTGGCTTCCAGTCGGCGACTGCGGCCTCCACGTCCGCCAGCACACCGCGCAGTGCCTCGGCAAGCTCCTCGACGGCGGCCTCGGACTGCGGTCCGATCACGTCGACGTGGATCCAGGACTCGTCACCGCCAGCGGTTTCTCCTCGGCGGACAGCATCACCAAATCGGCCGCTGCGATCGCGAGCGACGTTCAGCACGGGGTGAACGAGAAACCGGACCGTGTAATCCCGGCGCAGAATCTCAGCGATGACCGAGTCGACGAGGAAGGGCCTGTCGTCGGTGACGATGTCCACCGACGCACGCGCCGCAGATGTGCTGCGTGCCGACACCTTGGTCTTCCCCACGGCGCGTTCGGCACCAAAATCCAGATGGGTACGAGCGATAGCGGCGAGGTCGTCAGCGGAGCGGACGATGAGGTCTTCGGCTATCGCATCGGCGTAATAGGCACGTGCGAAGGTCGCTGCGGCCTCTAGTTCGACACCGTCGGGCAGCACGTCGTGATCTGACTCAATAACGCGAACAACGTCCTCGAGGAGCGCTACGACCTCAGCGTTTTCGACAGTGGCAGTGGAATGGAAGGAGTGGTCGGTGCTCACGGTCTGCCTCCACAAGACGTCGCGTCATGGTCCCTACACTCCGGAGGGTAGTCACCAGTAGAGGTCGATGACCAGGTTCGTTCGATGAGCCCTCGACGAATGTCACAGGAACGGAGCGGGTCATCCGCTCGGATGCGTGAATGCTAGCCGAGCGCGGCGTTGCGAGCGCTGGCCAGCAAGACCGCCCCGCAGCACCGGTCGCGCGCCTAGTAAGTTACGAACACCCCACAACCCACTGCCGCGTGACGACCTCAGCCGTTGGCGTCGACCAGATCGGTCTGCGGGGTCGGATTTCGCACGGATCGAGGACCAGTGTTGCGATGGTTGTCATCGAGAACGGTATTGGGGCTTCCGTTCTGGACGTTCATTGGGATTATCGGCGTACTCGTGAGCTTCTTAGGATCGGCGATCCTCAACGTGCTCATCATGCCGTGGAGCGGCACAGCCGACTCCAGCGCCCATATGGATTACGTGTACCAAGTTCACAAGGGACATATTCCCGCGCCGTACGGTTACGAATGGAACCACCCGGGGCTCCCGGAAGCCAGCACGCGCACCGCACGGCAGTGGGCCTCTGCCCACCCGCCATTGTTCTATTACCTCGCGTCGTTGGTCGCGGGCGCCTTCATGGATAGCGGCGAATGGGTCGCAGCTATCGTCGCGACTCGACTGCTCAACGCACTCTTTGGTGGCTTGGTCGTCGTGGCGCTCGCGTGGGCGGGCTGGCAACTCGGCGGTTCGCGCCGCGCCATCATCGCCGTCGCGGCCCCTGCGTTCGGTGCGCTGGTGGGCGGCATGAACCGATTTACCGGCAATGAGTACAACGACACCTTGGTTTCGCTGTTCGCCATCGTCAGCTTGACCCTGGCGTCGATTATCCTCCGCGACGGGCCGACACCACGACGTCTCATCCTCCTGTTTCCTCTCGCCGCAGGCGGAATGGCCTCGAAGGCCACCTACGCGGTCGCGTTGATCCTCGTACTCATCGCCGTCGTCGTTGCGTTCTTGCTGCATCGCCGACCCGACCCCAACACCGGACCACGCTCGACCGCGCGAGCCGGACTACTCGGCGTTGGATGGTGTGCCGCCATACTTGCGTTCGTCGCAATCACCATCGGTTGGTTCTACAGACGCAACTACCAACTAAGCGGCTCATGGTCCCGATCCACTCCCAAAGCGGCGCTGCAGAACCGTGAACGTCAGTCGATGGGGGATGTCCTTACCAACCCGGATTACTACAAGGTCGTTCCTGAAGGACTACTCGGACGGGAGAGTTGGAACGGTATCTGGCCGTACAATCATCATCTCTCCTTGGCGATCGCAATGACGTGCCTGCTGCTGCTCCTCGCGCGGCTGGTCGCCCGTGGCCGATGGCGCCAATTGCTCGCGATCACACCCCAGAACGCCATTTGGCTCATGCTTTTGGCGCACCTCGTCGGCCACTACGTCGCACAACTGCAACAGGCCACCGGTTGGGGCGCGATCAACTATCGCTATTTCCAGCCAGCGACGTTGACCATCACGCTCATACTGGCATTCGGCGCTACGGCGTGGCGCCGACTCGGCCCACTTCTCGTGGCGATCCTTACCGCGATATTCGCTGCCGGCATGGTACTGAGCTTTGCTGCTTATCTCGCGCGCGCCTACCCTGAGCTGAGCGTCGCGAGCAGCATCTGGACGTCTCTGTCGAATGCGCTGACAGAGAACGACCTACCACCAACACTCGCCCCGATTGCGGTTGCTCTGCTCTGGCTCGGTGTCCTCGTCACGACCGTGTCTTTGTTCGCCAGCCGACGATTTGCCGAGGCCTTCCCGCAAGTGCCACCAGTCGGGAAAGCTCCCACGATGCCACAAGGACACCGTCCGTCATAGCCCAGACGAAGCACCAGCGCTCAACCCGTCGCATCCAAGAGATCTCGGCGCCAGCTACGCCAGGCAGTAGTGCCGCATAGTCGCATTGCGGCCGGCGTCGACAAGCTGATCACCTCAGTCGAATGGGTCCACCTGCATGTGCCGCTCCCACCGAGAACTGAGCTCCTGAAATTCGTACGGAGTCACGCCGGGCTCGCGGGTGCTCGATTCGTAGTGATACATCCGCGCGAACGGCGACACCACGCAACGATAGCCAGCTTGGCGTACCTTCAGCGAGAAGTCGACATCGTTGTAGTTGACGGGAAGCGTCGTGGAAAAACCACCGAGGTCGAAGAAAACCTTCGCCGGAACCATCGCGCACGCAGCCGTGATACCCGACACCTCGCGCTCGATCTGAAACATGCCCGCAGCCCCAGGGTGGTCAGGCGGCAGCCCAAAACCTGCGTGACCGGCTGCCCCGCCGGTATAGATATGTCCGGCGTGCTGGATGCGCCCATCCTCGAAATACATCAGCGCGCCAGCCATCCCCACACCGTTCTGCTGAGCGAGCCCCAGAAGCACGTCGATCCAGTCGCGATCAATGACCTCGACATCATCGTTGAGCATCAACAGATAGTCGCCCGTGGCAGCAATGGCACCTGCGTTGATCTTCCGGGAAAAATTGAACTCATCAGCGAACTCAACGAGCACCAGCTTCGACCCGGCGATGCTAGCGAGTTCCTCGAGAACTTCGGGATCCATGCCGGAGTCCCAAACCACCACAACCTCGACGTTACGGTAGTGCGACTTTTCAATTATGTCGCGGACGGTTTCGACCACGAGACACCGGTCGGTGCCCCTGATCGTCGCGCGCGAACCGCGCGTCGGAATGACGACTGAGACTCGCGGCTCGCCACTGATGACTCGGCGGATGCGATAAGCCCCGTCATGACGAACCTGTTCCGCTGAGGCAGCCACGCCAATACGGGAAAGGTGTTCAGTGAGCGCACGAATAGCCGCGTCGAATACCGGCTGGTTATCTACGGCGTGCGAAACAGAACCCGCGTGAATACGCCAACTGTAGAGCGCTTTACGGATATGGTGCACTTCACGCGCGTTCTCAGTAGCGCGCAACGCCAGATCGTAGTCCTGGCTGCCATCGAAGCCGGTGCGCATACCGCCTATACGCTCCAGCAGGTCACGCCGGTAGGCCACGATATGACCGAGATACATCTGACCGCGCAAGCGTTCCGGTGACCAATCCGGCTTGCGGAAGTAGTGTCGTTGGCCGTCAATCCACCAGTACTCGTCGGTGTAGATCACGTCCGCATTCGGATTTTGCCTCGCGGCTTGATTCAGTTCCGCGACTGCTTCGGGATCGAGCACGTCGTCGTGATCGAGGAGTGCGACCAATTCGCCAGTTGCCCGTTCTATCCCGATCTGGGTGGCGCGACCTATCCCGCCGTTCTGCTCACAATGCACGACCACGATGCGCGGATCGTCGGCTGCGGCGCGGTCGAGCGCGGACTCAAGGTCCGACAGTCCGGACGCGTCGTCAACCAGTACGAGTTGCCAGTCGCCATCTGACTGTGCCACGGCCGACTCAATCATCTCCGAAAGGTGGCCTAGATCCGTTCGGTACACCGGGACTACGATGCTGACGTGGGGCCGCGATGAGTTCATCGGCTGCCTCGACGTACCTTTTTCGCGCTCCGCACTGTTGACCGTGCCGCGACGCCGAGCACAGGCACTTTCAAAACTGCACTGTAAACCGACTTCGACCGGGCAAAACGCTCGACCACCGGCGGGGGAGGCGCCGCGTAGCGGGCATCGCCGCCCGCCAACTTGTAGCGATGCTGCGCTTCAGCCAGTTTGTTTTGCAAGACAATAATCTGATCGACCAACGCCAGTTCACGCTCAGTCGATGCCAGGTGCCGCTGCGCCACACCGGCTTGCGAATCAACCTCGTGTGCGAGCGTCGGCTCTGGCACCTCGTGCTCGTTCGTTGTGTCTTCCATTTACATCTCCTGCCATGACTGGCGTTTGCCGGACACCGATATTACCGACGGCTACCGATAGGACTGATCCCACTGCGGCGCTCATCTCGCACTCAAGAAGCCTTCAGTCACGCTACTGATTCCGTCGGGTTAGACGACCCACCATCCGAACAGGCGCGCTGACCCGCCAGGAGGTGCTGGCTCGGATTTCATCAATTACTGCCCTGAGCTTGGCGATTGTGGAAGCGTTCTCGCGTTCCTGCTGGGTCGCCTCACGGGCGACGAAGTCGGCCCGCAGTCGCAATGTCGCCGATTCACGGCGTTCGGCATCCAACTCCCCTTCCAGCCGTCGACGTTCGGCGCCAAGCTCAGCTTCGAGTTCGACAATGCGTGCCTCACGCGCATTGACCGCGCCAACCGAGTCCATCGTGAGCTGGTCGAGTTCATTCTGAAGCCGCCCGACCTCCGACGCGTCAGGGCGCAATGCTGAGGAGATTGCGGGCGATTTGGGCTGAACTCGGTTCAGCGCACGCGGCCAGCGATGGAGATCCGAAATCTTGTTGTCGATCTCAATTCGATGTATGTCGAGCTCGGCGGTAGCTATCGGGAAGGAGATCTGATCGCGACGCGAATAACGTGCCACCTGATCCCACCACCGTGTCATCGCCTCACGCACTGCCTCTGTGTGACGACGCGCGACCATCCCAGTCCAGTACGGCTGCGATTGCATGATTTCGGGGTAGAACCGCATATAGGTCAGCATCTGTTCGTACACGCGATCAGCGTCATCCCTACCGGCGTCAACCACTGCCTCAACTTCGGCGATGACGCTCGCGCGATACGAATGCAGCGGCAGCGCGATGTCCTTCTCCGCTAACCACTCACCCAGTATCCGCTCTGGCTTCTCCTTGAGCAGCACCGTGTTGTCGATCCACAGCGTCTGCTCTGTCCCGTTCAACTCCGGGTGCCCAAGAATCTTCAAGCGGCGTGCGCTGCGAATCGTGTCGCCAGCGAACGCTGGCTCCACGACGCGTATGTCCCATGTCTCACTCGTGAGCGAAGGGTCGTCGGTCAGACAGATGAACGGAATCGAAGAGTCTTTCGCTATAGGCTGCTCAAGCAGCTCCTCGTAACCACCGATCAGAGCCATGTACACCGCTGCTTTAGGCTTCAAGACCACTAATCCTCTCCTGAGCCACGGCGTCGCTCATGAGCACCAGGTCCTGGCGGTACAGCCACGACGCATCAACCCAGTTTCGCATTGGCTCTTCGGTAGTCCGCGGCACCCCGACGATTCGGCAACCCCGTTTGTCTAGCAAACCAGCTCGATAACGATGCGAAAGTCGGTAGATCCCGAAGGCCTCCATATGCAGAACCTCCAGCATGATCAGCCAATACGGCCGTTCGCGTAATAACGCCAATGCACCTTCGAGCACGTCCAACTCGGCGCCCTCAACGTCAATCTTCACGCATACTGCCGCTTCCTCCGGAAGTTCGCTGAACTCGGTAGACAGAGTGGTGACTGGTACGGTCACAGTCTCCAGATCGTCGCCCAGTTGAGAGCGG
>JBKEDB010000125.1:0-8011 GCA_047975195.1 Cumulibacter sp.
AAACAGAAGAAGATGTAGAAATCTCATTATTAGATATGTGAAATGAAATAAGGAATGGAAATTTCTCAAAAGAAAAATATGGAAGAAGCGGGGCATTTGGAAATAGTATGGGAATACAACTAATTTGTCAAGATCAATCAGTAGTAATTAAAACATTATGAATCAAATTGGAATTTAACTATAATACATCTAAAGAAACAATTAAGTTATATGACAAGTTTATTACAGAACTAAATGATCTTTTATATAGCGGAGAAGAATAATGGAAAATAAAAAAGGAAATAAATATTGAAAGGTATGAAATGGATGCTCTTGAGACTCTTGAAGTGAAGAAGAGAGAGCAAAAAGATATGCTGATTTTTGTAAGAGAACTTACACTAAAAATACTAAAGAGATAGAAATTGGTTTTATTAAAGAGATGGTATATAAATAATGGCAAATAAATTAGGAATAAACGGTGCCGACATAGCACCCGCTAAAGTTGTAAAGAAACAAGAGAAGCAAGAGTTCAAAGAATTCAAAGTAGAGAATGTAGAAGCAGAACTACAAGAACAAATAATGAAAATTAGAGCGGGAAGGAATAACTACTTAACACTATCTAAACTTGCCGCCGGTTATAAATTGACCGCGCGTAAATTTAGAGAGATGTGTTATGATCACGATGGATTAGGTAATCTATTAGAAATCTATAACGGTATATTCGTAGAGCATATTATGACACAAGCAATATCGAGCGGTAAGATCAACTCACAAACGGAAGACTTTCTTAAGAATGAATTACAAGCATATACCGGATCGGGATTCGAACAAAATATTACTTGAATTCAAGATTTAGGATCATTAGTAGATAACGATGGCGTAGAGTTTGAGTTGGAAGTAGATATAGATAGGATAGAGGCAGAAGAAGATAACTTAATGCCTTGAGATAATGCTGAAGATAAAAAATAGCGATCTATTCGTACCATTCTATAATCACGCGGTAGCGGAGAAGATCAGGAAAGCGAAGGATAAGTTATTCCTAGAGATCTATCTTAAAGGAGGTAGATTCTCAGGTAAATCATATTACATCGTACAACAAATTATTGAACTACTATATTCGGACAACGCTGTGTCCGCGATCGTTATTGCTATGACACTTACTGATCACCAAGAAAGGGGAGTTATCTTATTTGATAAGATACTTTCCGATATTGGATTAGCAGGTGAATGAAAATGAAGAACTAAAAAGACACGTCCCGTCCTTACACGTAATGTAAATGGATACAAACAAGAGATAAGATTCTTATCACTATCCGATTTAGAGACAGCGGGATTCGAACCACCTATTAATGAATCAACAGGTAAGTCGGGATACTATGGAATTATATGAGATGATGAGATGTCAAAGAAAACCGACTCGGTACCTGACGCTGACTTCGGATATGTTGAAAGACTTAAAGATGCTATTATGACGGCAAAAAATACATTCGTTCGTCATATGACGGAGAACCTTGTAAATGCTCGTATGATCACTTTCCATTCCCTTAACCCTTGAGGACAAGGTAATCCTTTAGTAGTAGACTTCCATAAGATTATGGGAGATGACTATACTAAATTAGTAGAGAAAGGTTATAACCTCGCGTATTACGATGAGGATGAGACATTGACAATATGTGCCACGACTAATTATAAGATCAATACGAAGTTAAATGAGAAGGCACGTAAATCTATTAAACCTATGAAGAAAGATCCTAGAGCGGCGACTATGATATTCGGTATGACCGGTAGAGTTGCCAACTCAACATTTGGTGCTGAATTAGCGGTGATGGAAGGATTAAATAGGGGAGGTAATATACCGGATGATCGTGATTTCGTTCCTATTAACTTCTCTATGGATATAGGTACCTCGGCGGTATCGGCATTCTATGTAAACGGTGTAGATAGTAGGTACTTAACAAAATCCGGCGGAGATATATATCCTACAAGATTAATAACTAAAGGTGAATATATAATTAATCCAAGAGTCGATTTAAGAGGCATTAAGGAGCGTTATAAGGATTTACTAATACATATATATAAATTAGGAAACCGTTGACCAGAGATAAGGAAAAGCGGTATTAATTTGTTTATAGATGGTTCCGCTATGGATACCGTAGAATTACTTAAAGCATATTTAGTCGAGATGGAGAATGAGAATCCAAGGTTCGATCTTAATAACTGATTAAGAGTTGTACCACAAACTAAAAAATGAAATGCTTCAGAGAAGAGAGAACATAGAAGAGATAGATTCTCCGAAATGGTTGGATCATACTCTCTTATAATTGATAAGCAAGAGTGTCCTATGTTCTTCGAAATGACTGCTAAAATCGTTTCTAATGCTACGGAACAACAATACGATCACTGTTATGATGCTCTTATGTATGGTATTATGGAGTTATATGATAGCGTATATATGGGAATTAAGATTAAAGCACTTAAGAATCGTCCTGATCCTGAAGCAAATTTTGCTTACGAATAGGTAATATTACCTATTATAAAGAAAAACAACAGGTAATCCTGTTGTTTTTTATTATAAGAATGTGAATCTCGTTCCACCTGATAACGATCTACCTTCTTTTGCTTCGGATTGTAAGGACATTGAAAACATTGGAGAGTTATCTTTTGTTAATACTAGAGATATATTACCTTCAGCATAATAATTGATATCTATTTGTCCTATACCACCTTCTTCATTAAGGTTAACCAACACACCACTACCACTACCTTCTGCTCAATAACTTTCTCTTGTATAGATCTTATTGAAAGGTTTAGTATCATTACATTGTAATTCGAAAGGTCTGAAATCCGATCATCCAGTCCTAATCTTAGGAGTATTAGGACTTTCATTTATCGGATATGCTATCTCTTCGGAAAGAGAAACGACATCAGCGGGCGCCAATAACATAATTCAGTCATTATCAAGACTTCACTTTGTGATCTCGTCGTTAGGTTTATCACCGGTGATGTTATCTAAAATTCCTAATTCGGATGAGAATGAATTACCAGCATAAATAGCGTTAAAGTCAACTACCTCTTTAATTAAATTTTCATAATCATCCGATTGATAGAATTTACCGTAAGTTATTATAGATATTCATAACTCAACATCATCAAGGAATACAAACACTTCAGGTTCATATACGTTATCTAAAGCGAATATTGTTTGGTGTCCCGCTCATCCACCTTTACTTGTTGTAGGTCTCGCACCATTAGTACCACTTGATGAGTGTGATAATCCGAATCCACCATTAGATGATTCGTCTGCTGTACTTGATACAAATACCGCACCGTGCGATGATAGTCCTTTAGGTAATCCTCATTCTACGATATAAGGCATAGCGAAGGCAAGAACATCCGCTCCACCTCCAGCAAGTCCTTGTTGAGATGCTAAATACTTATAGTCGGGGACGGCGTTCTCATAAGTATCCGACGCCTCAATAGCATTAGAAGGTTTTGTATCTCCGGTTACGGAACCACTACCTAGAGTCTTAAGTTCAAATTCACCTTCGAATTGCGCTACGGCATAAAGATATTCTCAAACTCAAGGGAACATTCATTTAACTCCTGACTCCGTTACTAAAGGAACGGCAAGTACGGGATGTACTTCGGATGTTCTTGTTTCTATGATATCAGTATCAGGATCAACTCATAGGTATTGTGTCTTCCTTTTACCTTCTGACAGAACCACATCTAAAGTAGATTTGTTGGATCTTTTGTTTTGTAATGTTCTTCCCACTACACCACCTATTAAGGCGTTAGAATCAGTAGCGAATGAGAATCCATTACTCTCAACTCACTTATAGTTACCGTAGAAGAACTTAACTGTTCTATAGTAACTCGTTCCATCCGAATCTCAAAAGGCAACTTTATCAAGAGTTAGATTATATTGCTTAACTGTTTCATCGTTATTAACAATTGCTACGTAGTTATTCTCTTCATATAATTCAATTCCTAATTTATCAAAATCAATAGGTTGATCCGAATCTATTCCTAGAGTAGAAAGATCCTTATTACAATAGAAACGTTTAGTTGTCTTAGATGATATATCTCTATTAGAAATAGCGGATATAGATCTTTGTCTTTCTAAACTTGTATAACCACCCGCTTCAGAAGTAAGTTCTACATCTAAATATGGAGCATCTTTATAAGGAACTAATGATACGAAGATCCTTCCACCGTTATCATACTTACCTCATATTTGTTGAAAGACATAACTATCAACATCATCTCCTATCTCGGATAGAGAAACAGGTTCGTATACTCATAACCTCGTATCAAGATCAGCATTAGTTACCTCTTCATAATTACCTTCGAAACGTCTCTTGTTAAAAGAATTCGTTCCTATCTTTCTTAAAGGTTTATGCGGTTTGATCGCCATTTTCTTCTTCTCCTTGAGGTTCCTCAGGTTCAATTGGATCTTTAGGTTCAATTGGTAGAGGGGCAGGTTCTTCTATCTCGAAGAGTTTATCGTGTCTTTCTTTATTAGACAATAAGTTGATCGCAGTTATCTCATCTACACCTTCAACTTTCATTAGTGCTTGTACTTTAGAAATTAATTTTAGGTTTAGTAGTTTCTCTACTTTCTCTTCAATTTCAAATTCTTTTCTAATATCTACTTCGTTTATATTAACCGCAACATAGTCTAATCACGCGAAATCTCTCGATCCTGCGTTCTTAGCAATAGATATGATTATATTTATTATTTGCCTAATTTCCGCCTGTCTCTGCGTTCTTTTAGACGTAGCACGTCTATACTTATTATCACCTTTAGATTGTACTTCATAAGTATGTTGGTTATTACCGTGAGCATCCGCCGCTACGTTCTCTCCTGTATGAGAGTAGTAGTCTTGTAATAGACCTTTCTTAACTGTAAGTCATTCATTAGCATTAAGTACTCTATCGGAAATTTGTAAGTTTTGTCCGTCCATATGAGGATCTTCAACAATACTAATAATATCAAGATCGTTAACAACTTGTCTAGTAACGTCATCTCTAATAGGATCATCTCCTATCTTCATTGATCCGTTCTTTCTCTTAACGAACATTTTAACTTTAGATGTCTTAATTGCCCTATCAAGAGCATTCTCAACAGCATCAAGTCTAATTAGGATATCTGATACCTCGGCGGTATCTGACGTCCCTGCTCCCATTCTATCGGCACCTGTATTAGTCATAGTAATTACAGGGAAGTCAATATCTCCTAAAACAACTGAAGGAACTAATTCAAGATCATACTTAGATTTTAGTTTATTAGATCCTACTTTCTTTCAAGATCAATATGACATACCATCCGTAGCAGAAGGCGGATGTTCATTTCTTTCATATACGATATTCTCCATAACAACATTGTTATTTCTATAGAAGAATTTCTTCGTTACTAATAGAGGAGCGGTACCTGTATCTAAATTCATAATACCGTGATAGTAAGCGAGTTCACCATTAGGGAAGTATTGCTTTCTAATTAAGGTGATCTTAATAGGTGCTACAGATTTATCCTTTTTAAGGAAGGCAATATCTGATTCACCTTTAAGAGATAACTCATATTCCGTTTCTCTTAATACTTGTTGTAAGGCACCTCTATCTACTATCTTATCGAATCCTTTCGTAGCATTATCGTGTACCTCATATGATCCATCATCATTCTTTTTAAAGAAATTAATATCCGCTAATAATCCGGCATTAACATCCGATCAATATCTCGCTGTTCTAATAGGCAAGTATTCCGAAGGAGATGCTCCGTAACTTAAATCGGCATTAGACTCATAGATATCTGTTCCTTTGTCTGCCGCATTGGATTTAATATTATAAGATTCCTCCAGCGCTCTATTTAATCTTTCATTTATATTCATATTTTAATTATACACCATAAAAGGAAAAGGCAAGTCTTTCGACTTGCCTTGATAAATAATACATCCCTGTATTATTAAAAAAATTAAATTCTTAGACCCCGTGTAAGAAACGGGCGATATTTTTGGTTAAAAAATGTTAAGCAACTGAACACAAATAATTTTTTCGTGTTTTAACAGAGAAACACACAAGGAAATTAAAAATTATTTACTTGCTCTACATTGGAGTTATGAAAGTAGTTAACAGTAGAAATGAGACTACTTTATTTATTTTTAAGTTCGATCTTTTCGATCTTGTTTAGAATCTTTTGAACTTTAATAGCATTTCTATAAGAAGGATTGTTTCTAGCAGCGTTAATTCTTGCTATCTTATCTTGTTCTCATAATGCTTTAGTTAATTGTTTTTCAAGTTTAATCGCTTTTCTATTTTTAGCGTATGATACGAATTTCTTAAATCCTTTACCAGGAGCATTTAAAATTCCTGTAAACACTGAAATTAAGGCGTCAGCAAGTTTCATTACTAATTTGTAAAGAATTGCCGCTACGATTAATACCACGATTAAAGATGTGATTGTTAATGTCATATTGTTTCCTTTCAGGTAAAAATATTCTTGCTCTCGAGTGAGAAAACATTAAGCATTCTCCTCAGCGAAGTATTACCTATATTACCTAGTTTAGAGACGTTGGAAGGTCTTGATCATTCTTAAGTTGATCTCTCTTAAGTTTTTGTTCTAATAGGTTATTTTTATGCTTTATACGTGTCATTCTTATTTCGTGAATAAAAGTTCAAATAGGTATTACACACATTGATGCTAATATTCCGATCGTTGTAATTGTACTACCTACGAAGATTAATCAATAGAGAGTACCGTGATCAGGTAATATAGCATTGATTATAAACATAGTTAGTATTGTTGATAATAATGTAATTATCTTCTTCATAATCTAATTATACATTATCGAATTGTTTTTGTAGTCCATAATCATAAAACTTTCCAACGTTATATGAATTAGTAACGTGATAGAAACTCTTTCTTAATTTTGTTTGTTCTACTTCACTAATTGGGAAATCATCTCTTCAATTACCTGCTGTAATAGATACTGCTAATGTATCCTTTTGTATTAGAACAGTCATTGAACCTAATGAAGCACTTCTTGTATAGAAGCAATTGAATGAATAAGTTGTATCTGTCTCTTCCATATTTGTTACTATTCTAATAGCGACATTTGCTTCGCCATCAGATATCCTAGAAGCATTAACCATTGGTGTATATAAATCTATTAAAGCAGTAGATGAATTTGTATGGATATAAATACCATTTGGTTGAGATACGATCATTCAAGAATTTCCATTCCCTCAAATTGGATATGATGTTAAAGCAACGGCATCATATATATCTCCACCTTTAGCATAATGAGATTTAGTATCAATATTATAATAATATGCTCTCTCATCTGTTCCTATGTATTGTAGGTAATCTCCATTAACTCCTAAGAATTTAGTTGATCCTATAATGGACTCTCCATCAGCATTTGAAAGATCTTCTACCCAACTACCATCAGATATCTTTCTCTTTTGAATTTGACTTCCACCACTTTGATAGAAACAACCATTTTCATAATCATAATACCATTCGAATTTTTCAGTTGTTCTTCAAGTTTCATCTGTTTTTCATTTGATTGCTTGTGTATCTAAGTTAAGTAATGAAGTTTTATAATAACCATCTTCTCAAAGATTGATTAACATATATCTATCATTATCTCCACTTGATTGGAAAGGTTTTCCTACAAACAATATATGTTGGTAGTTTGCTAAATCAAGTTGCGTTGTATCTTCTCTAAGAACAATAATTCATAATTGAGAGTCAGTTTCCTTTGAACGTATTTCTAATGTATGTATATCATTACCAGCTTCATCATAATTGTATTCTAAGTCTATAACAGCATATTCACCTTTACCTATAGAAATAGTTGCTCCTCCATCTGTTTCAGCGTCACCGTATTTTACATTAACATCAAATGTGTATATACCATGGTAGTCATCATTTTGACCTGTATATCTCATCATTGTTTTAGGAGTTAACTTAGTCCCGTCACTCAACTGTCTTTGCTTAATTACATTTGGCATATTAATCCACCTCTATTTG
>JBKEDB010000106.1:0-19176 GCA_047975195.1 Cumulibacter sp.
CAGAGCTTAGAGCGCATGATTGCTCGTGAGCACTGGAAGAAGACTCGCTGCACATCGACCTGAAGCAGGCTCGTGGGCATCCGGCCCTTGACCGCATAGGCCGCGAGCTCGACCGGATCGGCCGTAACCTTCGCAGTGCCTCGCACCCGGATGCACTCGCCCACGCCTGGAATCAGGAAGATGAGTCCCACGCGTGGGTCGCGGACGATGTTACGGAGCGTATCGAGCCGGTTGTTGCCATTACGGTCGGGGATCACGAGGGTGCGCTCGTCGCGTACGTCGACGAACCCGGCACCGTCGCCGCGAGGACTGCAGTCAAGCGCGCCTTCGCGAGCGGTGGCGATCACCATGAACGGCGATGCCTGGATCAGCTCCTGGTATGCCGGGTGAGGTGGTCACACTCTTTGCCGATCGCGCCCTTCGAGGGCTCGTGCGGATACAACGCTTCTAACTGTGCGATCGTCTGAATCTCGCTCATCGCTCGAGTCTAGGGGCCCCGAACCGGGCGGTTCAAACGTGTCCATCATCCCGGCGGAATCGCCGCCGGGATGATGGACCGCCACACTCACTCCTCAGGGGCGACCGAAACGTAACGCAGGTCGTTCATCCCGCTGAGGTTCTGCGCGGCACCGGCGACGCCGGGGGCGTATCCGGCGGCGAGGTGAATCATGCAGACCGGAATGATGTGCGGCGGATTGGCCATCCAGGCGTCGACCATCTTCGCGTAGGCCGCCGTACGATCGGCGTCCTCAAGGGCATTCGCACCCTCGATCGCGTACTTGGTGATATCTGGGTCGGTCTTCCCGCCGGGGTTGGACGACGCGGTGGGCGATACGAACGAGCCCCAGACGAAGTCCGGATCGATGATGCCGGTCGTGACCGAACTGGTCGTGGATGCCGTCTTGTCGATGACGTAATCCTGAACCAACTGCTGGCTGGGAATCGACTTGACGGTGACCGTGACGCCCGCCTGCGCGAAGTTCTCCTGGACGATCTCGGCAAACTTCGTGTAAATCGTGACGTTCGGCGCGACGGTCTCGAACTCCAGGTCGGTTACACCCTGCTCGGCGAGGATTTCCTTGGCCTGCTCGGGATCGAATGGGTACACATCAAGGCCGTCACCGACTTCTTCGCTGTAGCCCACGCCGCCCTCAGGGAACGGTTGGACTTGAGGGGTGCAGTGGCCGTCGTACAAACCCTTCGCGATGCCTTCGCGGTCGATCGACATGTTCAGGGCCTTACGGACTTCGACGTTGTCGAACGGTTCGACACTGATGTTCATCCCGAAGTTCAGGAATAGGGTGCTGGGCTTGGCAAGCGTTTGGCTGCCGGCGTCGTCGGCAGCGTTGAGCTGGTCAGGATTGATCTGGGCGCCGTCGATCTCGCCGGCGATCAATGCGTTGTACCGGGTTTGGTCGTCGGCAATGAACCGGTGTACGCGAGTCTTCACTTTCTGCGCCTCCGGCTCCCAATAGTCCGGCGTGCGCTCGAACGTCGCCTCTACGCCCGGCTCGATGTCGGTGGAGACATACGGCCCGATGCCGACCGGCTTATCTTTGAGTACTCCATCAGCAACGGCCTTGGGTGAGACGACCAGACCTGCGCGACCGATGAGGCTGGTCAACAGGGGCTTGATCCCGCCGCTGACGTTGATCTTCACGGTCAACGGGTCGATGACCTCAACAGACTCCACCTGATACAGCTCACCGGCGAGACGACTGCCTTCAGCACGATTGCGGTCGAGGTTGAACTTGACTGCATCGGCGTCGAACTCGGTGCCGTCGGAGAATGTCAGACCTTCACGCAGCGTGAGTGTGACTGACTTGCCGTCCTCAGCAGGTTCGTAGCCGGTGGCCAAACCGGGCACGAAGGTCGAGTTGTCCGCTTTCTCGATGAATAGCCCGTCATACACGATGGAGTACGGGATCCGGTCTGCCGAACTTGTGCTTTCTGTCGGATCCCAGCTGGGCGGGAACGCGGTGTAGCCGAACGTGAACGTGGCGTCCGGGTCAAAGTCGTCGGACGGCTCGATGATGCTGGGGTACTCGGCGGTTCCCTTGCTCGTGCTCTCGGGTGCGTCTCCGCAGCCGGCCAGGAGCAACCCGGCAACCGTGCCTATCGTGGCCCGAGTACGTAATCGCCTCATCGAGAATCCTCCTGTGATCTGGCTTACAGTCGTCAATGTATCTAATGACCGCTACACACGGAAGTCAAATGCGTGCACGCGCGCGGTGAAGTGTCGAGCCGGACCGCAGGTACGCCGAGGACAGGATCCGAATCGCGACCTCGAAGGCGCACGCGGCGCCCGAGGCGAGTGATCTGGCGAGTTCGGTCCTGCCCAGACCCACACGTAGGGTTGAGGCGGTGCAGTTCTCGATAACGGGAGATAGATCGTGCGTGATCCCAATGATGGCTGGGCAGATGGCCCCGCCGGGCGGTTCTGGGGACGCGGCGGTGCGGCCGGGTTACTCGCGCACGATCCGACCCGCGGTGTGTTGCTGCAGCACCGCGTCGCGTGGAGTCATCAGGGCGGCACCTGGGGTCTGCCCGGTGGCGCACGGCACGTAGGCGAGAGCGCGATCGATGGTGCACTACGTGAAGCCGGTGAGGAAGCCGGCGTCGTCCGCGACGGGTTGAGTCTGCGCGCGACATTCACATTCGATGTCGGGTACTGGTCCTATACCACGGTGCACGTTGAGGTGACCAAGCCGTTCGAAGCCGAGATCACCGACCCGGAGAGTGAAGAGTTGCGGTGGGTGCCTCCGGCCGAGATCGCGGACATGCCGCTGCATAGTGGATTCGGTGACGCGTGGCCGGGTCTACGGCAGCGGCTGGAATCGCCGCCGCTGCTGGTGATCGATGCGGCGAACGTGGTCGGCTCGCGCCCGAACGGGTGGTGGCGCGATCGCGTCGGTGCTGCTGAGCGACTGATCGCCAACCTGCAAGGAATCGAAGCCGACGGCGCCCCGGGAGCGTGGTTCGGGCTCGACGAACGATGGCACCTCTGGCCGGAGGTGCTGGTCGTTATCGAAGGACAAGCAACCGCCGCTAAGGCCACCGAATCCGATCGGTTACGTGTCGTACGCGCCGATCAGGACGGCGACGCGACGATCGTCGACGAGGTGAGGAAACGACGCGACGCTGACGTTGTGGTAGTCACTGCCGATCGTGTGCTGCGGGAGCGTGTCATGCAGTACGGCGCCCGACCCATCGGGCCGAGCGCCGTACTGGACTACCTCGATCGCGATTAGCCCGCTGCCTGTGGCAGCAGGTCAGCGGCGAGTGCATCGCGGATATTGCTGGTGATGCCGAGCATCCGGCGGCCGCTGGTTGCGCGCTTGAAGTACAGATGCGCGTTGTGCTCCCAGGTGAAGCCGATCGCCCCGTGCGCCTGGATATTTGTCGCCGCAGCCAGGTGCAGGGCCTCGGCCGCGAACGACTTCGCCGACAGATAGCAGCGCAGTTCGGCGCCGACGGGTGCCACCGACAATTCCGCGGCAGCGCGGCGCGCCGCCGCAGCGGCGGCTTCCACCTCGAGCCGAGTGTCGGCGAGCATGTGCTTGAGCCCTTGGTGCGAGCCGATCACCTTGCCGCCCTGCTCACGGGTCTTCGCGTACTCCACGACCATCTCGAGAGCGGCACGCGCGGCGCCCGCGCTTTCGGCGGCGAGCATGACCCGCGCGGTATTCGTTGCATGCGCGATGATTCGGGCCCCGTCCTGTCCGGTGCCAAGTTCGGTTGCGGGGGAGCTGGCGAACGTGACGTGCGCGAGCGGCCGCGTCGGATCCGTCGACTCGCATTCGCTGATGGAGACGCCGTCGGCGTCTCGGGCGACGGCGTACACGCCGCCATCGGTGCTCGTCACCAGGATCTGATCGACGTCCGCGCCGTTGATGACGAAGCGAGCCGTACCGCTGATGCGCGCATCGGCGACATTCAACGACGACGCCTCGCCCGTGATCGCCGGCAGTGCGAATGTTGCGGTGGTTTCGCCAGCCGCGATGCCTTCCAGCAAGCCGGCGGCAGCTTCCGCATTCGAGGCAAGTAGCGCGGGAGTTGCCAGTGCAGTGGTGGCAAAGAACGGCGAAACCAACAGGACTTTACCGGTCTCCTCGAGGACGAGGCCAAGTTCGATCACGCTCGCGCCGGCGCCGCCGCACTCTTCAGGGATCGCGAGCGCCGCAAGGCCGAGTTCGCTCGTCAGCGTCTGCCACACCGCATCATCGCGCGCGATGCGTGGCTCGAGCATCTCGGCTGCGCGTGCCAGTGGTGCCCGCTCTTCCAGGAAGCGGCGTACGGCCTTCTGTAGATCGCGCTGTTCCTCGGCGAGGACCAGGCTCACGGTGTTCGGTGCTTCGGTCATCGTGGCAACCCCATGATTCGTTCGCCGATGGTCGTACGCTGCACCTGGCTGGATCCGCCGTAGATGGTCGCAGCGCGCGACAGGTGGTAGTTGTCGATCCATACTCCCGAGTCCAGCGGGGATCCCTTCGGCTCCAAGCCGACCTCAACGCTTGATCGTGCGCCCTGGTACTCGAGCGCGTCTGGACCCAACACGTCGAGCGCAAACTCGAGCATGAGTTTGTCGAACTCGGTCGCATACAGCTTGATGAACGAGGACTCGGGGCCGAGCTCGGCGCCTTCTGCGGCAGTGTCCACGATCTGCCGAGCCATCGCATCGAGAGCGTCGACGCGTTCGACGCACCAGCCGAACCGCTGGCGCACCGAGGGGTCATCAGCGAGCCCGCGCTCGTTGATCAGACGGGCGAGACGCTCGAGTGTCATCTTGTGCTGCATCGCTGTGCCGGCGGCACCGGACCCGCGCTCAAAACCGAGCAGGGTCAGCGCAACCTTCGCACCTTCGTTTTCGGGCCCAACGAGCATGTCGGCCGAGGTGCGAGCGTCGGTGAAGAACACCTCGCAGAACTCTGACTTTCCAGACATAGTGCGGATCGGTCGGACTTCGACCCCCGGCTGGTCCAGCGGTACGAGCAGGAACGAGATTCCCCTCGCCTTCGGGGCGTCGGGATCGGTGCGCACGAGGGCAAAGATCCAGTTGGCGCTGAAGGCCTGAGTGGTCCAGATCTTCTGGCCGTTGATGATGAAGTCGCCGTTCGCGTCCCGAGTCGCGCGGGTACGCAACGCAAAGAGGTCGGAGCCAGCGCCCGGCTCGGAGTAGCCCTGGCACCACTTGTGCTCGCCGCTGAACGCCTTCGGGAAGAAGAACTCCTTCTGCTTCTCGGTGCCCCAATGCAGCAGAGTCGGCCCACACATCTTCAGGAAGAAACTATCGTTCGCGTGCGTGGTCAGTGGAGCGCCGTACCGCAGGAACTCCTCCTGGATAATCGCGGCCTCGCGGACGCCGTAACCGCTGCCGCCGACCTCCTTCGGGAACTCGTAGCCCAGGTAGCCGGCATCGAATATCTTCTTGCGCCACTGCGGGGCAAACTCGGCCCGCTCTTCTTCGGTCAGTGCCCCGATTCCGCGCCAGTCATCGGGCAGGTTGGTTTCCAGGAACGCACGTACGGTGCTCCGGAAGTCCTCGCTCATCGCGCCTCCGCTGCATGTTGCGCCCGCGCTGTCGCGGACGATGGTTTTCCTCACCGTAGCCGACGTGGCGTACGCCACCGCCCGGGGACCGCGCTACAGCGCGCGGGGGCGACGACGTGTGATGCGCATAGGATCGGCGGGTATGAGCAAACGTTTGCCCGAGGAGTTGTCAGTCATACCGGCCGCGCGCTCCGACAGCGGGGCCGTGGCTGACGTCCTGGCGGATGCGTTCGCCGCAGACGAGCACACCACCAGGCTGCTGCCCACAGACAACCGCGCGTCGCGGTTGCGGCGCCTCTTTAACGTCGTTGTCGCCGACACCTTCGCCTCCGGCGGACATGCGTGGCTCGCGGTTGACGTGAGCGATCGTGCTGCGCTCGGTGCGGCCTTGTGGGAGGCCCCTGGCGCGCGCGTGCCGAGTTGGCGAACGATCATCAACGCTCCTCAGTTTCTACATATCTTTGGTAAGCGGGCGCTAGACGCACATCGCACGGATCGTTCGTGCGAGGCACATCGCCCCGGCGTACCGCACTGGTATCTCAAGGACATCGGGACGGTAACCGCAGGCCGGGGTCGAGGCGTGGGCACGGCGCTGTTGACGGATCGGCTGAGTGTGGCTGACGAGCAGGGCGTCGGGGTCTATCTCGAATCATCATCGCGCGCCAACGTCGGTTATTACCGTCGGTTCGGGTTCGTCGAACGCAGTGTGATCCCTGCGTACGGCACGATCGAGTTGACTGGCATGTGGCGACCCCCAGCAGCGAAGGCGTCGTAGATTCGCGCCGTCCGTGCCGACTGGAAGCGGCCTCTGGTGTCCAGCTACACCGGCGTCGAGATGGGGCCGTCGGCTCAAGAGCGTTGTCATGTCTGAGGACGCCGCGCGGTTGTAGCTCGTACAGGGCGGGCTTGTTGAGCCCGCCTGGAGTTAGTCGAAGTTCGGGTCGACCAGTTCGGTCTTCGCGGTCAACACGGCCAGCGGGATCGTGGTCGGCGCGCTCACCAGATCATCGAGGGTGCCTGAGACCATCTGGGTACCGTCGAAACCTTCCCACGAGGCCGAATACGACACCCAGACTTCTACTGGCCACGTGTCGCCGTCGGTCGGTTCGGTGAGTTGGATCGAGCAGGTCGGTGAGGCTTCGTCGATCGGCGTGCCCGCCGGTATGGGCGTCCCCGGACCCGAGCAGGAGTACGGCGGCGTGACGCCGTCATTCGGATCCACGTGAATGGTCTGCGGTGTAATCGTGGCCTCAACCCATACCGGGCCGACCTCCACCTTCGGCGTCAGGGTCGTCCACTGTGCCGGATCGATCCAGATCCAGGTCTGGGCATTCTTCAGCGTCGCGTGTCGGCCGTCGTCGAGTAGGTAGAACGGGTCTAAGACGACATCTGGGGTTGTTACCGTTACGGACGTCACCGCCTGCTCCGCCAGCGACACCGGTGAGGCCAACGGAGCGTCAGCCTCCGTCGTGTCCTCCGCAGGCGGTGCCCACCCGACGAGGTTGACAGCGCGCTCCGGGCAGGACTGCTCGTACCACGATCCCGTTGACGCCGTTGTCGCCGTCAGGTCACTGATCGCGCGAGCCGCCGACACCCACCCCACGGTTTCCGCATTCCGTGCCGTATACGTGCAAGGATCCACAGCCGCGGGTGCTGATGAGCCGGTGGCTCCCGCTGCGGCCGGGGACGGTGCCGAATCGTCGCCTGGATTGGAAGATTGGAACTCCGCGAGCAGTTCGAAATAGTCCGACTCGTTTGCTGATGTCGCGCCCAATGATCCGGCGCTGCTGGATCCACTGTCCTCGGCTGGCGGCGCCGCGGTGGCGGAACCCGCTGAGATCGTGAGTAGCACCAGGGTCGCGAGGAGTGCGGCCGGTGTGCTGGTTCGATTCGTCAGCACCCGGTCTCCTTGACGATGAACCCACTTACTTTCCAGTCCTGTCCGGACCTAATTAAGAATGCCGTTATCGATGTACCTGGTGTGCCTTGCGAAACTTGCTCGCCTGTATTCGCGTCGACGATCGTTTCGCCGGTAGTGTCTCGGCACTCAGTCAAGGTGGCTTCAGATGAACCCGCGAATTCGATCTCAAGTGGCGCGAAAACGACTGTTCCGCCCGGCGCGTGCCCATCGGATGCCAGGCTTGCAGTTCCCGTGAGCACTTGCTGGATCGCAACATCCTGCGCGTAGGGGGACATTGCCTCCGTCACGGCTACTTCGGAGAGGTCCGTCAGAGAATTAAGTGTCGTGTAGAAGCCCTTGTAGGCGTCGATGACGGCTTGTTCCTCGGGATCGACATCCGGCGCGGACGACGTCGTCGACGAATCGCTCGATGGTGCTGGGTCGCTCGGGGATCCACTTGCACTGGACGAAGAGGTGGCGCTCAGTTCTGTCGGTTTCGTGTCGGGGTCATTGCCGCAACCGGCGAGCGCTAACGCGAGGATGCCCGCACTCAGCAGGGTCACGCTTCGCCGCTTCAGACCCATCCACACTCCCGACTCAGCGAGTCCCGGCTCCAACAGCCGGGACTTCAACTCGTGGCGGACAGCCTATCGGCATCTAACAGTGGTCACCAAGTTATCCACAGCGTGGATCCGGGCCAGCGGTCGCCGCCGGGATCTCAGTCAGACGAGTCAAATGCGCGGAGGATCTCGTCGGCGGCAGTGGCCGCCGGGAGTGCGCCATCGAACACCTGGCGGCGTAGATCTGCCCGCACCGCCTGCACCGAGGAGGAGCGCTGAAGTCTCGCCTCCAACTCGGCAAGCACCAACTTCTCGGTCAACTCCCATTCCTGCGAGTGCCGCTTGGCCAACAAGCCATCCGTACCCAAGAACTCGCGGTGCGAACCGATGGCCTCCCACACCTCATCCAGCCGCAGCCCGGTCAATCCCGCGCAGGTGAGCACTGGTGGGAGCCAACCCGACTGGCCCATGTTCACCATCCGCAGCGCAGCTTGCAACTCGCGCGCGGCCGACATCGCGGCCTTCTCGAACTCGCCGTCCGCCTTGTTGATCGCCACCACGTCAGCGATCTCCAGCACGCCCTTCTTGATTCCCTGCAGTTGATCGCCGGTGCGCGCCAACCCGAGAAACAGGAACGTGTCGACCATCGTTGCGACCGTTGTCTCTGACTGCCCGACACCGACAGTCTCCACCAGGATTACGTCGTACCCGGCAGCCTCCAGAATCCGCATCGCCTGGGACGTCGACTTTGCGACACCACCAAGAGTTCCGGACGTCGGCGACGGCCGAACGAACGCAGCGGGGTTCACCGACAGTTCGGGCATCCGGGTCTTATCACCCAACACCGACCCGCCGGTTCGCACGCTGGAGGGGTCGATGGCCAGTACGCCGACGCGATGTCCGCCCTCGGTCAGCATCCGACCGAACGACTCGATGAACGTCGACTTACCGACCCCGGGCACGCCCGAAATACCCACGCGCACGGTGGGTGACTCGGGTTCGGTCAGCGCACTCAGTAGCCGACGAGCCAGCGCCTGGTGTTTGGGGTTTGCCGACTCGACCGCGGTGATCGCTTGCGCAACAGCGGAGCGGTCGCCCTGGCTGACAGCCTGGGCGACCGCTTCTGGATCGTGACGCCAGTGCGCCATTTACGCCGCTTCGTGGCCGAGTGACTTGGCCAGGTCGGTGACCAGACCCAACGCGCTATTGGCAATAACGGTGCCGGGCGGGAAGACCGCCTTGGCGCCCATCTCCAGCAGCGTGGGAATGTCCGCCGGGGGAATGACGCCGCCGACCACGATCATGATGTCCTCACGACCCTGCTTCTTGAGCTCATCCCGAAGTGCCGGCACCAGAGTGAGGTGACCGGCGGCCAAGGAGGACACCCCGACGATGTGCACGTCGGCGTCGATCGCCTGTCGGGCGACCTCCTCGGGGGTGGAGAACAGCGGGCCGACATCGACGTCGAATCCCATATCGGCGAAGGCGGAAACGATCACCTTCTGGCCTCGATCGTGACCGTCCTGACCCATCTTCGCGACGAGGATGCGTGGACGGCGGCCTTCCTCGGCCGCGAACTGGTCGGTCGCGGCGAGCACGGCGTCGACGTTGCGGTCTCCTGCGGCTTCTTGGCGGTACACACCAGAAATGGTACGGATGGTCGCCGTGTGCCGACCGAAGACCTTCTCGATCGCGTCGCTGATCTCGCCGACGGTCGCCTTGGCCCGGGCTGCGTCGATCGCGCGGGCGAGCAAGTTGGAGTCCATGTCGGTGGACTTCGCCTGCGTCCCGGCGGCCTTCGTCAGCGCCTCGAGGGTGCGCTGCACCTCGGCCTCGTCGCGATCGGCACGCAGCCGCTCCAATTTGGCCAACTGTGCATTGCGCACGGTTTCATTGTCGATCTTGAGTACGTCGACACCCTGGTCACGCTCCGGCACGAAGGTGTTCACGCCGACGACGACTTGCTTGCCTGAGTCGATCCGGGCCTGAGTGCGGGCCGCAGCCTCCTCAATGCGCATCTTCGGAATACCGGCATCGATGGCCTTAGCCATACCGCCGGCCTCCTCGACCTCCTGGATGTGCGCCCACGCCTTCTCCGCGAGTTCCTGGGTGAGTCGCTCCACGTAGTACGAGCCGCCCCAGGGGTCGATGATGTCGGCGGCGCCGGCCTCCTGCTGCAGCAGCAACTGAGTATTGCGAGCGATCCGAGCCGAGAAGTCGGTCGGGAGCGCCAGAGCCTCGTCGAGGGCGTTGGTGTGCAACGACTGGGTGTGCCCGGCCGATGCCGCCATCGCCTCAATGCAGGTGCGCGCGACGTTGTTGAACACGTCCTGCGCGGTCAGCGACCAGCCCGAGGTCTGCGAGTGAGTACGCAGCGACTGCGACTTCGGGTTCTTCGGTCCGAACTCACCCACGATCCGCGACCACAGGGCGCGTGCCGCGCGCATCTTCGCTACTTCCATGAAGTAGTTCATGCCAATCGCCCAGAAGAACGACAGTCGGGGAGCGAACTTGTCGACGTCCAGGCCGGCGTCGATTCCGGCTCGCAGGTACTCCAGGCCGTCGGCCAGGGTGTACGCGAGCTCCAGATCGGCCGTCGCTCCGGCCTCCTGAATGTGGTAACCGGAGATCGAAAGCGAGTTGAAGCGCGGCATCCGGGACGCCGTGTAGGCTAAGATGTCGCTGATGATGCGGATCGATGGCTGCGGCGGATAGATGTAGGTGTTGCGCACCATGAACTCTTTGAGAATGTCGTTCTGAATGGTGCCCGCGAGTTGCTCCGGGGCGACGCCCTGCTCCTCGGCGGCGACGACGTACAACGCCAGGATCGGCAGGACGGCGCCATTCATCGTCATCGAGACCGACATCTTGTCCAACGGGATCCCGTCGAACAACTGACGCATATCCAGGATCGAGTCGATCGCGACGCCGGCCATACCGACATCGCCGACCACGCGGGGGTTATCCGAGTCGTAGCCACGGTGTGTGGCCAAGTCGAACGCAACCGACAGACCCTTCTGACCGGCTGCCAGGTTGCGCCGATAGAAAGCGTTGGACTCCTCAGCGGTGGAGAATCCAGCGTACTGCCGGACCGTCCAGGGCTGCGAGTTGTACATGGTGGGGTAGGGGCCGCGGATGAACGGGGCCAGGCCCGGGAACGTGTCGAGGGCGTCGAGACCATCGAGGTCGCCCTCGGTGTACAGGCTCTTGATCGCGATGCCCTCTGGCGACTCCCACTCGTTACCGGGCTGAGCCGACAGCCCACCCCGGCGCGCGGGCGCCGCATCGAACGGCGTATCGCCGAAACTGGGGATGCTCATCGTGTTGCCTCCAGAGCGGAACGCGTGCGGTTGAGGAAGTCGAGCACGTTCTGTCCAACCGCTACCGAATCGTCGACTTTGCCATCGAGTTCGGCGACGGGCTTTCCGGCGACCGCGACGTGCGCGATCCCGGCGGCGTGCAGTTGATCGACAAGTGCGGCGCCCTCGGCGGAGTATCCCGGGTCGCTGCCGACGAGGCACGCTGCGCCGGCACCTGCGGCGTCGTACTCGCCTTTCAACTCGTCAAAGCTGCGACCGGCCGTACCGCTGATGACGGTGATGCCGCCAGCGGCCAGCAGGTTGCTGACGAACGTGGCGCGCGCCGTGGTCGAGGCGAGGTCGCCGACCGGCCACAGGAAGATCGGTGCGGAAACTGGATTGTGCCGCAGGGCCTCGAATTCATCGGCGTCATGCACCGGACGCAGCAACGCCGAATCGGTGAACCGGGAGTACGCCGCAGACCGCTCCAACAGTTGCTCGTTGGACTGCGGGAACTCGCTGACGCCGGTGATCGCCTGCTTGCGCTTGGCGATGGCCTCCGCGCGCGCCTGAACCGAGGTCGCGATCTCGTCGGTGAGCTGGCCGTCGATGAAGGCCTGCAGGCCCTGCGCGTCGATGCCGGTGAACTTCTCCCACGCGGCCCGCGCGAGGCTATCGGTGAGCGCCTCCATGCTGCCTGCGCCACCGGCCGGATCGGTGACCTGGCCGATGTGCGACTCGTGCACCAGCAGGTTGGAGATATTGCGCGCCATCCGGCTGCCGAACTCGTCGGTCTGGCCGAGGGAGTCGTCGTACGCGCGCACGGTGATGGCTTCTGCGCCGCCAACCGCGGACGCGAACGTCGCGATCGTGGTGCGTAGCAGGTTGGTGAACGGGTCGAACTGGGTGAGCATCCGCGCCGAAGTGACGGCGTGCTGGTGCTGGACGTCGTCCACGACGTCGAGCACCTGGCAGATTCGAGCCCAGATAGCGCGGGCCGCGCGCAGCTTCGAGATCGTGGTGAACTGCTGGTCGGTCGCGGCGTACCGGAACTCGATCAGGCCGACAGCCTCTGCAGCGGCAACGCCGGCCGCATCCAACTGGCGCAGCAGGTCGATGCCAGCTGCTGCCGCGTAGGCGAGTTCCAGAACCTCACCGGCGCCGGCGTCGTGCACGATGCTGGCATCCACGACGAAAGCGCGGACTCCGTGCTGCTGCGCCAGACGGGCGGCAACTGCCAGGTCGACCTCAAGCGCCGCGCCGGTCAGCAGTCGCTCGCCGGACGGGTCGATGCCGAAGTTCGTGGTCGGGTGCAGCTTTCCGCCGCTGAGCGACACCAGCGTTTCGGCGTCGGCGAGTGGCTGCGCGGAATCGAGTACGACGGGGGCGACGTCCAACAAGACGCCATCTATTGCCTTCGTCAGGTCAGTAACCGCGCCGGGTCGGGCCGCGATCCAGACCGAACCAGCGCCACCTTCGAGCTGGCTGGTGATCGACTCATCGGTGTTGGTGACGTGTGCGCGCAGATCCCACGTCGGTACGTCGCCGGGTTCGCGCTGCCCTTGGGCAGCGCCGCGTACGGCGTCGGCGCCACCGGGGCCATCGGCCAGTCCGCGGGCCACTTCAGTACCGGCGAGCGGCGGGATCGTCAGGCCGTCCGTCGTCCGCTTGGTGAGCTTGTCGGGTGCCTGCGCTGGGTCGGCGTCCTCGGCGAGCCGGCCGCTCTTGCGCAGTACGCCGGCGACGGCGTCCTGCCACTGCTGCAGCGTCGCTTCAGATCCGCCCCGCAGGCTCAGATGTTCTACAGAATCCTCGGGCATGGTCCCGATCCTATGCGCCGCCTCTGCGTCGGTTAAGACCGGCTGCCCGGGGCGCTTCGTACCGCGTTCGGCGTGGTGGCCGACGGGGTGATTGCGGGCTGTGCAGGAGCCGGGATCACAGCGGCGTCAGCGATACCGGGAGCTAGATCGGGCCCTTGCTCTGACAGCGAGTCGTCGAGTGTCTCGCGTAGCGGCACCGCCTTGATCAGCGCGGTGGCGATGAACGCGACGGCGAGGATGGGCAGCGCCAGCAGGAACACGATATGCAACCGATCCGCCATCCCAGCGCGTACGGCGTCCTCCACCGCAGTAGGCAGACCCTCGAGCTGTGCGGGGTCGAGGACGGATGCGGCGTCGAAACCTCCCGGTGGTACCTGCGATTCGGCACCTTGGGGCATGTGCGAAACGATCGCTTGGGGAAGACCGAGCGTCATCGCCGTACCAAACACGGCGATGCCGATCGTCGAGCCGACGTTGCGGAAGAACTGAGTAGCCGCCGTCCCCACGCCGATATCCCGCTGGGACACCTGGTTTTGCACCACGATGGTGTATTGCTGCATACACATGCCGAGGCCGACACCCAGCACGATCATCGCTAAGGTCAATTCGTTGGCAGTCGACCCGAAACCGAGCCGCGTGATCATCCAGATGCCGACGCCCATCAAGACGACGCCGACGAGCATGAACGGCTTGTAACGGCCCGTCCGAGTGATCAAAGCCCCGGTACCGACCCCGAGCAGGATGAAGCCCAGCATGAGCGGCATCAGGATCAGCCCGGAGTTGGTCGCGTTCACGCCAATCACCGCCTGCGCGTAGACCGGGATGTAGATGATGGCGCCGAACATCACCATGGTCACGGTAAACGCGCCCACGATCGACCAACTGAAGATGCGGCTGGAGAACAACCGCAGCGGGAGCAATGGGTCCTCGGCGCGCTGCTCGATGACGATAAAGGCCCCGATGAACACGACGCCGATCGCGATCAGGGTGATGATCTGCGGGGACGTCCAGTCAAAGGTCACCCCGCCGAGCGAAGACGTGAGCAGGATCGCGACCAGCCCGACCGTCAGGGTGATGATGCCCCCGTAGTCGATCTTGGCCTTCCGCTTCTCGAAGTCCAGGCGCAGGAAGCGTGCGATGAAAAATAGCGCCACGAAACCGATCGGGACGGCAGCGAAGAAGAGCCAACGCCAACCCCAGTGGTCGGTGATGACGCCGCCTGCGATCGGGCCGGCGACCGAGGTAACGCCGAAGACTGAACCCATCAATCCCTGGTATTTGCCGCGTTGTCGCGACGGAATCATGTCACCGATGATGGTCTGCGATAGCGGCATCAGGGTGCCCATGCCGATGCCCTGAATCGCGCGACCGGTGACCAGCACCCAGAAGTTCTCGGCGAACCCGCAGACCAGTGAGCCGATCATGAACACGACGATGCCGGCCAGGTAGAACACCCGACGGCCGTAGAGGTCGGAGAATTTGCCGACGATCGGAACCGTGACTGCCGACACCAGCATGGCCGCGGTGGCGACCCAGCTGTAGTGCTCCATACCGCCGAGTTCGGCGACGATGCGGGGCATCGCTGGTCCGACGATGGTTTGGCTCACCGATGCGACGAACATGCCGAGCATCAAACCGAGGAAGATCTTGCGGTGCTCTGGAGAAAGTCGGTACGCCGCGGCCGCGTCGTTCTTGCGCTCAGTGCGTTTCGACATGCGATCCTTCCCAGGGACACGTAAGTTTGATGGGCAGCCGCCGTCGCGCGGCGAAGCATATTATTGCATGTACTGCAATAATTGTGCCTGCGTCACACGCGTGGCGGCTGGCGGGGAGGGGACGTTTCATGGCGCCTGACGCCGACGTTGCAACGTCGCTGCGTGAGCGAAAGAAGTTGGAAACTCGGCGGAGTATTCACCGGGCCGCGCTGGAGTTGGCGATCGCGCGGGGACCGAACAGGGTGACGATTGATGACATCGCTGAGTCAGTCGGGATCTCACCGCGGACCTTCTTCAACTACTTCGCGACGAAGGAGCAGGCGTTTGTCGGTCTTGGCTCGGATCTAGCGGCCGAGGTGTCCGCGGCGCTGCACGAGCGACCCGACGACGAAAGCATCACTGACAGTGTGCACGCCGTGTTCGCAGCGCGCCTGGCCGTTCTGGCCGAGGACGTCGAGTCGTGGCGACTGCGCATGGAACTGGCGGGCACGGCCCCGGAGTTGGCGAATGCGATGTTCGGTTCGACAGCGCGCATGGAACGTGCGGTCGTCGCGGTGGCCGTCGAGCGGGCGGGGCACGATGGGCTCGACGTGGTGATGCCGGCGTTTCAGGCGATGGGCGTCATTCGGGCAGTGCTGTGGGTGCACGTGGGTGCGGGCCTGACCGGTGACCTGCTGGAACGACTCGAAGAAGCGTTCGCGAAACTGTAAGCCCTCGAGGAACTCAAAGAGCGCCCGCCGGAACCGAACAGTGGCGGTTCCTAGCGGGCGCTTTGCCGAAGGCTGCTACGCCTCGCCCTGGATGAACTTCTCGACCGCGTCGCGAGCGGTGGAGTCGTCGTACTGCTCGGGCGGGGACTTCATGAAGTAAGAGGACGCCGAAAGGATCGGGCCGCCGATACCGCGGTCCTTCGCAATCTTCGCGGCGCGCAGCGCGTCGATGATGACGCCGGCGGAGTTGGGGGAGTCCCACACCTCAAGTTTGTACTCAAGCGAGGTCGGGACGTCGCCGAAGCCACTGCCTTCGATCCGCACGTACGCGAACTTACGGTCGTCGAGCCACGGCACGTGGTCCGAGGGGCCGACGTGCACGTCGCGGCTGGGTAGCTCGCGGTCGATCTGGGACGTGACGGCCTGGGTCTTGGAGATTTTCTTCGACTCGAGGCGCTTACGCTCGAGCATGTTCATGAAGTCCATGTTGCCGCCGAAGTTCAGCTGGTAGGTGCGGTCAACCTTGACGCCCCGGTCTTCGAACAACTTGGTTAGCACACGGTGCGTGATGGTCGCGCCGACCTGCGACTTGATGTCGTCGCCGACGATCGGCACCCCTGCGTCGGCGAACTTCTGCGCCCACTCGGGGTCGGTGGCGATGAACACCGGGAGCGCGTTCACGAAGGCGACCTTGGCGTCGATCGCGCACTGTGCGTAGAAACGGTCGGCCTCTTCGGATCCCACCGGCAGGTACGAGATGAGGACGTCGACCTCGCGGTCCTTGAGGATCTGGACGACGTCGACCGGATCGGCCGCCGACTCGTCGATGATGTCGCGGTAGTAGGAACCGAGTCCGTCATACGTGTGGCCGCGGCTGACCTCGACGCCGAGGGTCGGCACATCACAGATCTTGATGGTGTTGTTCTGGCTGGCGTTGATCGCCTCGGCGAGGTCCTTGCCGACCTTCAGATCGTCGACGTCGAACGCGGCGACAAACTCGATGTCGCCGACGTGGTAATCACCGAACTGCACGTGCATCAGGCCCGGAACGGTCTCCGTTGCAGGGGTGTCACGGTAATAGTGCACACCCTGCACAAGCGAGGAGGCGCAGTTACCTACGCCGACGATTGCGACCTTGATCGAGCCCATGTGCTGTGTCCTTCGAACCGGAAAATAAGCGCCCTTCAGCCTACACGGATTGTTTAGTGCTCAACCGCTCGGTGTATGTCCTGCGTTGCCGTTTTGGTCACTTCAGCCCCAAGGCCGTCCTTCGAGGCTGGTTGCCGGCGGGGTCTGGAGCCCAGCGATTCGGCGGGGTTGAGCAATGCCGCAGTTTACGTAACAATGGGAACGTTACGAACACGCGCAATATACGTCACTTCAGTCACGGCCGTTGGGGAAGGCGACCGATCGACCTGGAGGTGCCGCTATGCAGACGCGTGGTGTTGTGTTTGTCCACTCCGCCCCGCCGGCGTTAACGCCGCATGCCGAGTGGGCAATTTCGTCGACCCTTGGACTTCCCGTGCGCATCCAGTGGACTGCGCAGCCGGCCGCCGAGGGCGAGTTGCGTGGTGAGGTGGTGTTCTCCGGACCTTCCGGCTCCGCGCACCGGATCGCCTCAGCTCTCAAGGCGTGGCCGATGTTGGTCTTCGAGGTGACCGAAGAGCCGACCGCGGGCACCGACGGTGAACGAATCGCGCACATTCCCGGACGTGGGATCTTCCGTGCTCAGGTCGGCGTGAACGGCGACATCGTCGTCTCCGAGAATCAGTTGCGCTCCTTACGCGACTCGGCCCGCACCGTCGAGGAGTTCCGGCATGGGCTGGACCAGTTGACGGGCCAGAGCATCGACGATGCGCTCGAGATCTACCGCGAGGGAGGGGACGGCGCCCCCGTGACCTGGCTACACCGCGCCGGCTAGTTGCCGCCAGCGACCTCGCCCGCGACTGGGATGCGCTGCCTGTCGAGAACGCTCGCGAACTGCTCAGATCGCTGATATCTAAGGTGATCGTTCCGCCACACCGCTGCAATAGCCGCGGGCCCTCATCGCTTGTCCGATGAGCGGGTGCGGACGCTTGGTCCAATGCCCGGCTGCGGGGCGCAGCGATTGCGCATCGGCGGTGGGTACCGATTCGGTCGGTACCCACCGAACGGTGGCGTTTACAAGGGGATGTTGCCGTGCATACCCCGGCCACTTGGGCGGCTCGCCAACGCCGTGACCAGTTCGATCTGCGTCTGTACCGGCTCGATCACGCTGTCCACCACACCCAATTCGACGGCACGGTGGACGTCACCGGCGATCTTCTCGTGCTCGGCGGCCAACTTGTCGTGCAGCGCCTCGCGCTCCTCTATCGGGG
The DNA here is from genome assembly GCA_047975195.1 of Cumulibacter sp. GTDB lineage: Bacteria > Actinomycetota > Actinomycetes > Mycobacteriales > Antricoccaceae > Cumulibacter. The sequence goes on from JBKEDB010000106.1 coordinate 17,912, forward strand.
CGGCGGCGAGGGTCTTGCGGTGCAGGATGCCCACTGCTGCCTTCGCGCCCATAACAGCGACCTCCGCGGTCGGCCAGGCAAAGACCTTGGTCGCCCCGAGCGACTTCGAGTTCATCGCGATGTAGGCCCCGCCGTACACCTTTCGAGTGACCAGGGTGACTCGCGGCACGACGCATTCCGCGAACGCGTGCAGCAGCTTCGCGCCGCGGCGTACGACGCCGTCCCACTCCTGACCGACGCCCGGCAAGTAGCCCGGGACGTCGACGACGACAACCAGCGGAACGCCGAGCGCGTCGCACATCCGCACGAAGCGCGAGGACTTCTCGGCGCTGTGCGAATCCAGGCAACCACCGAGCCGGATCGGATTGTTCGCGATGACGCCGACTGTGCGTCCGGCCATGCGGCCGAGGCCGCAGACGATGTTCGGTGCCCACTTCGGCTGGATCTCCAGCAGGTCGCCGTCCAACAGTTCACGCAGGAGCGGCCGGACGTCGTATGCCCGGCGTGCCGATTCCGGCAGTGCCGTCTCGAGCGCCGGCTTCTCCTTGAGTTGCGTGAGGTCGAACTTGCCCTGTTCGCTCAGCAGCGTGGCCAGTTCCCGGGCGGTGTTCAACGCGGACTCGTCGTCGTCGGTCGTGATGTGGACGACGCCGCTCTTCTTGCCGTGTGTATCGGGGCCGCCTAGCGCCTCCATGTCGACCTGTTCGCCGGTGACCGACCGAACGACCTCCGGTCCGGTGACGAATACTCGACCGGACGAGGACATGATCACCACGTCGGTGAGTGCCGGACCGTACGCGGCGCCGCCGGCGGCCGGACCGAGTACGACGGAAATCTGCGGGATCCGGCCCGAGGCATGCACCATCGCGGCGAACACCTGCCCCACAGCGTCGAGTGCCTCAACGCCCTCGGCGAGCCTGGCTCCGCCGGAGTGCCAGATACCGACACAAGCGACGCGCTCGCGATTCGCGGTGTCGATGGCGTCGACGATATTGGCGCAACCGGCCGAGCCCATCGCGCCGCCCATCTTGGTGGCATCCGTGCAGAATGCGATGGTCGGCGCGCCGTCTACCTTCCCGCGTCCCCACACGACACCGGTGCCTTCGTCGCGACGGTTCGCCAACTCCAGCGTGTCCGCATCGAAAAGCGTGGCCAGCCGGGTGACTGGATCTCGGGGATCAACAGCTGGCTCGGTGGTCGTCGTCGACACGAAGGTGCTCCTTAGATCGTGGTGAACAGCAGGGCAGTGTTGTGGCCACCGAATC
>JBKEDB010000025.1:0-148296 GCA_047975195.1 Cumulibacter sp.
AACCGGCCCTTCGTCATCGAACGAGCCGACGTGCAAGGTTTGTGCGCATCGACCTTCGGACAGCGTTTCCAGCCGCACGTCGTTGATTCGCGGCAGGGGAGTCTTACTGGCGACCTGCGCGAGGACGGATTCGTACATGTCCGCGGTAATCCACTCGGGCACCATGATCATCGCGGTCCAGTCCCAGCGGGATTTGTCGCGGTCCGTCGTGTATACCGCCAGGTCCGGCGCCGTCCATAGCCCTTCCAGCGGCGGGACGACGTAATCGCGTCCTAATTCAGTCTTGCTGGCGAACTTCAGTTTGTAGGCAAGCGGGTAGAGCGTCTGGAGCGCGCCAGCGAACGAGTCCGAGGTGTTCGGATCGCCGTGACCGTCGATCATCAGGTAACGCAGATCGGGTACGTCGACGATCGCGAACTGTCCTCGACGTCCGTGATAGCTCTCGAGCGCCTTCTTGAAGTCGATCTTCTCGGCCATGGGCGTCACTCCCGTGAGGTGCGAATCAATGCTTCCTGAGTGATCGAGGCGACGAGGTCGCCGCCCGCGGCATGCATCACCCCTCGCGCGAGTGCCCGCGAGCCCGCCACCGATACCGAATGCAGGTCGTACAACAACCAGTCGTCGACGCGAATGTCGCGGTGAAACCACACGGCGTGATCGAGACTCGCGGCCATCGTTGGGCGGCTGTCGCGCCACATCGCCGGTGGACGGGCGGCGGTCACCATTCCCATATCCGACATCAGTGTGAGGATCGATGCGTGGAGCAGCGGATCGTCCGGCAGGTCCTCGCGCACACGTAGCCACATCCGCCGGGTAGAGGCGAACGTGCCATCGTCGCGGGGTTCGGTTGCCCCGACGTCCTGTACGTCCAGGTCATCGAGCACCTCGAGGTGCGGAAGGACCGATTGAGGACTCTGCGCATCGTGTGCGGGTACGGCGACGTCCGCCGCGCGATGTAATTGATACTGCTCTCCGGGTTCGGCGCGGTGAAAGGACGCGAGCATGGTGAAGATGACCGAACCAGCCTGAGTGACTTCGACCGATCGCGTGGCAAAACTACGGCCGTCGCGAACGCGGGTGACGGCGTAGTCCAGCGGGATTTCTGGACGCCCGATCTGGAGGAAGTATGCGTGCATGGAATGCGGCCGCAGGCCGGAGACCGTGTGACCGGCGGCCTGCAGCGCTTGTCCGGCGACGATGCCACCAAACACCCGATGTCCGGGCCAGTGCAGCGGGCTAATGCCGCGAAAACGCTCGGCGCCGTAGGGCTCGATCGAGACCAACTCGCGGAAGGGTGGTACGCCCTCATGAGCAGAATCCGAGCTGAGCAGCATCTCGGGAGAGGTCGGCTGATGGGAATCCACGTGTCGGGCTCCTGGCGTCGCGGGCGTCGGTTCAAGCAGGCTCTGCGTGGGCGAACGCGCGGATCGTCCAGGTGCCGCCCTGCTCAAAGCATGTCCTGAACCCATCCTGGCACGTTGCCGTCAGTCCGTCCGCCGGTGCTCGAGCAATGCGCGATTGCGGCGGCCGTCGGAGTGCGTGCGCGGGAATGGGCTTTGACTGTTCGTTGGAGGGCGATTCGAACGGCGCGCGCACTTGCCTGGGGAAACTAGTGTCGAGACAGCACTTATCAAGTGCTGGCTGGAGTTTGCGGCGTGGAAGGCATGCAGACTGCGGCGAATTTCCGGGCGCCGAGCAGGGGAGACATCTCGTGGACGATCTGAAGTGGATTACCTACCAAACGACCGACGAGGGAAAAATCGCGATCATCTCGTTGAACCGACCTCGCCAGCGCAACGCGCAGCACCGGGGACTGCTCGTCGAGCTCGACGAAGCGCTGCTCTCTGCTGAGGCGGACGACGCGGTGCGAGTGGTTGTGTTGCGGGCAGAGGGCAGTTCGTTCTCCTCTGGGCATGACCTCGGTTCGAGCGCAGCGGTTGCCGAACGTGAGCCGGGCGATGGCTTCGAGCCGTCGCTGGCGATGCGCGGCGGGACTAAGAATGGCGTTGAAACGAATTGGCTGCAGGAATGGCACTACTACTTCAACAACACGCGACGTTGGCGAGACCTCCGCAAGATTACGATCGCGTCGGTCCAGGGCCCGGTCATCGCCGGCGGCCTCATGCTCGCCTGGTGCTGCGACCTCATTGTCGCTGCCGATGACGCGTTCTTCTGCGATCCCGTCGGTTCGCGGCTGGGGATGTGTGGGCTTGAGTACTTTGCGCACCCCTGGGAGTTCGGTGCGCGCAAGGCCAAGGAGTTGTTGCTGACTGGCGATGGCATCGGAGCGGAAGAAGCGCTCCAACTCGGCATGGTGAACAAGGTCTTCGCTCGCGATCGCCTCGACGAGGACACCCTGGCTTTCGCGCGTCGGATTGCGCGCCGTAACCCGGCAACTGCGCTCATGGTCAAGGAACAGGTGAACCAGAGTCAGGACATACAGGGGTTCTCCAGCGCTTTGCAGGCGTGCTTCTCGGTGCATCAGATGGGGCACGCACATTGGATGGTCGAAACCGACGGTGAAGGACTCATGCCGGTACCGGGCAAGGGTGCCGAGGAGTTCTGCGACGACGGGCCCATGCTGAAAGCCACGCCGTACTCGCCGTTTGGGGTAGACCCCGCCGAATCCACACAACAGTGAGCGGCGACTGCCGGTTGACGGTGTGATCTCCTGTAGTCAGGATTACACAACGGTGGGGGAGCGCGCAGGATGACGTCCGAACAGCGGAAACTTCTGGTCGCGATCCTGGTTCCGCTGTTCATGTCGCTGCTGAGCATTTCGATCGTGAACGTCACGCTCCCGAGCATGCAGCAATCACTGGGTGCTTCTGACTCTGCGATCCAGTGGGTGCTGTCGGGATACACGCTTGCGTTCGGGATTGTGATGGTCGCGGCCGGCCGCGCGGGAGACCTGCTCGGCCGCGGTCAGTTGTTCATCGCTGGGCTCGTGTTGTTTGGCCTCGGGTCGCTGGTCTCGGGCCTGGCGCCAACGCCGCTCGTGCTCAACATCGCACGAATCGTGATGGGTCTGGGCTCTGGCCTCCTCAGTCCGCAGACGGTGGGCATGATCCAGCAGTTCTTCGCGGGTAAGGCGCGTGGCGTCGCGTTTGGCGCTTACGGCAGCGTCGTCGGTGTGTCAGTCGCTGTGGGACCGGTGCTCGGTGGGCTGCTAGTGCTGGGTTTCGGGCAGGAATGGGGCTGGCGGGCGTCATTCCTGATTAACGTCCCGATCGCTGTCATCGCGATGTTTGTGGGCCGACACTGGCTGCCGAAGGGCGCCTGGGTGGGTCCGAAATCTGTCGGCGTAGCGCCCGGGGCTCGGCCGAAAGTTGACTACGACCCGGTCGGCACCGTTGTCCTTGCGGCCGCGATCCTGTTGATCATGCTGCCGTTCCTCGAACGGAGCTGGGGAGCATGGATCTACGCGCTACTCGTTGTCGGGTTTGCCGCTATATGGATCTGGGTCCGCTGGGAGCAGCGGTACGCCAGTCGCGGCGGCGCGCCGATGGTCGACCTCAAGTTATTCCGCACGCCCAGTTTCTCGTACGGCGCGGCGTTGTCCGGAACCTTCTTTCTCGGCCTCCCGTGCCTGTGGGTGATTAACGCGCTATACCTGCAAAACGGGCTTGGGTTCAGTGCGCTTGCGAGCGGTCTGATGGGAGTCCCGTCTGCGATCCTTGCCGCGATCGTCCCGCTGATCACCGGGCGGATAGTGTTCACCTACGGACGCAAGATGGTGGTCGCCGGTATCGGAGTGGCCCTGGTAGGCGTGGCAGCGTCGATTACCGTCGTGCTGCTGCATCACTCCACCGGGCTGAGCGCGTGGTGGCTGTTGCTGACGATGTCCTTCGTCGGCATTTCCCAGGGCATGGTGATCAGCCCCAATCAGACGTTGACGCTTGCTGAGGTGCCCGTCGAGTACGCCGGCAGCTCCGGTGGGATCATGCAGACCGGCCAGCGGATCGGGACGGCGATCGGCATCGCGATCATAACCGCGATCTACTTCATTGGCCTGCAGAGCGGTGGCTACGACACGGCGTTCGTTGTCGCCTACATCGGGATCGCGGTGTTGATGGTGATCTCTGGTCTGGTGGGCGTCGTCGACTTGGTGCGCGGGCGTGCGCGTCACGAGGCGATCGCACCTACCTCATCGCTCTGAGCTGCCGACGCGGCCGAGGTCCTGGGTCGTGTCGGTGCGGGGAAGGCGTTGGCCGCCCGCGCTTCACTGGTTCTGGTTCGTGCGCTCGGCGCAGGGCACGCAATACTCGGCGAATGGGCGTACCTCAAGCCGTCCTGCCGGAATCGGCTGACCGCACCGTTGACAGTATCCGTAGTCGCCGGCGTCCAGTCGGGCGAGGGCGTCGTCTACCTGTGCCAACTTGGCTTGTGCGGCGCCGGCCAATCCGGTGAGACGGGACCATTCCGCCGACAGCGTTGCGCCGTCCGGATCATGTTCGTCGTCATCGTTGGCATCGGAGCGATCATCGCGTAGCGTCACCAACTCCGCTTGAGTTGCCGCTAAACGAGCGGCCGCCTCCTCGCGCGCTGCCGTGAGTGCCGCGCGAGAGCTGGCCGTCGGATCGTCCATCAGCCCACCCTATGCGCGGTTCGACGAACGGACCGCGGCTCCACCTGCTCGGTGCCGGTCCGCAGTGGCGTGTGCCGCATCCGCGTTTGGACGGCCATTCCGTGCGTAGCCCCGGATATCATCGGTAGATGACTCGACGACCGGCACAACGCATCTCGTTGCGCGGCCAACTGGGCCTGCGGGCGGCGCGCGCAGCGTCCTGGGCATCTCAGAAGGCCGGACGCGGCAAGGGAGCCATGATCGGCGGACTGATCGCGCTCAAGATCGACCCGACGTTGATGGGGCAGCTTGGTGACGGGCGGCGTACCGCGCTCATCACCGGTACGAATGGAAAGTCGACGACGACACGGATGACTGCCGCGGCGTTGGCGACCGTAGACCAGGTGGTCACGCAGTCAGATGGCGCGAACATGGACGCCGGGATCGTTGCCGCGCTCGCGACCGATCGCAGTGCGCCCTTGGCGGCGATCGAAGTCGACGAACTACACCTGCCGCACGTCGCAGACTCGCTGAAGCCCGAAGTGATCGTGCTGCTGAACCTCAGCCGCGACCAACTGGATCGAGTCGGTGAGATCAACGCCATTGAGCGCAAGATTCGTCAGGGACTCGCCCGACACCCGAACGCGGTGATCGTGGCGAACTGCGATGATGTGTTGATCAGTTCGGCAGCTTACGACGCGCCGAACGTTGTGTGGGTATCTGCTGGCAGCGGGTGGGGGCTGGACGCGACGAGTTGTCCTCGCTCGGGCGAACCGATCCTGTGGGATCAATCGGTAGCCGCAGTGGGGGGTACCCACTGGCACAGCACCGGCGCCGACTTCAGCAGACCGACGCCACAATGGTGGCTGGATGGCGAATATCTCTGCGGTCCCGGCGGTCAGCGGCTGCAGATGACCCTCACCTTGCCCGGCCAGGCGAACCGAGGAAATGCCGCGCAGGCTGTGGCTGCGGCCGTCGCAATGGGCGCCAATGCGGAGGAGGCGTTAGCGGCTGCCGCGTCCGTTGGTGAGGTTGCCGGACGCTACCGGCAGGTCCAGGTCGGGGCTCATTCGGTACGGATGCTGCTCGCGAAGAATCCCGCGGGATGGCAGGAGGCATTGTCCATGGTCGATACCTCGGCCGATGGGATCGTGATCTCGGTCAATGGACAGGTTCCCGACGGCGAAGACCTTTCCTGGCTTTGGGACGTGAAATTTTCCGACTTCGACGGTCGGCCTGTGATCGCGGCTGGGGAACGCGGCACCGATCTTGCCGTGCGGCTGACCTACGCGGATGTCGAGCACACGTTAATCGCCGACACCCTGCGCGCGATCGAGGCCTGCCCGCCGGGGCGGGTCGAAGTACTCGCCAACTACACGGCGTTCCGCGACCTGAACCGCGCATTGGAGGCACGATGAGCGACAACATCCGGATCGGGCTGATCCTCCCCGACGTACTCGGCACGTACGGCGACGGCGGTAACGCGCTCGTACTGCGTCAGCGACTTCGACTGCGTGGATACAACGCCGATATTGTGGAGATTACGATCGCCGACCCGGTGCCGGAGTCGCTGGACATCTACACCCTCGGCGGTGCGGAAGACTACGCACAGCGCCTCGCGGCACGGCACCTTCTAAAGCACCCTGGCCTGCAACGCGCATCCGAACGCGGCGCGCCTGTTCTGGCGATCTGCGCCGCGATCCAGCTCCTGGGCACCTGGTACGAAACCTCGGAAGGGGAGCGGGTCGATGGGGTTGGGCTGATCGACGTCAGCACTGTCCCACAGCAGAAGCGCTCGATCGGCGAACTGGTCACGACCCCTGCGATAGCTGACCTGAGCGCGCCGTTGTGCGGATTCGAGAACCACCGTGGCGGTACAACGCTCGGACCGGACGCCAAGGCGCTAGGCACGGTCACCGCCGGAGTAGGGAACGGTGTCGGCGACGGGCGCGAAGGAGTCGTCCAAGGATCGGTGCTTGGCACCTACATGCATGGCCCCGCGCTGGCGCGTAACCCGGAACTCGCCGACCTGCTGCTGCGGCGCGCCCTTGGGGTAGAAAGTCTCGAGCCGCTCGAACTCCCCGACGTTGAGAAACTGCGCCGCGAACGACTCGCTGCGGCCCACTGACCGGCAGTCTTGGTCCCCAAAGACGCAGCGAAATCGTGCAGGCATCGCACTCTCATCGATGCCTGCCCGTTTTCACTGCGTCTTTTGCAAGACTTGGGATCTACCCGGTCGCAACAGTCCCAAGATCTGGTCGCAAGGGTCCCAAGATCGGATGCCAGCGGCCGCGGGTTGCCCGGCTTCGTCGCCAGATGGGCGCGTCCGGTAGGTGAGCGCGTGACTAGTCGGCAGTTCGCAAGCCATAGCGCAGGACCGCGTTGCCGACGCTGGTCGCGTTGGCGCTCAGCAACGTCAATCGCGTCGTCGGTATCGCATCGAATAAGGTGGCGCCCCTCGTCGGTGATGACCGGGTGCGTGGTCAATACCAGTTCGTCGACGACTCCGCCGAGAAATAACGTGCGGACGGTCTCGATTCCGCCGGACACGGCGATCGGTCCGCCGTCCTGCTCACGTAGGGCGCGCACGTAGGCAACAGGGTCGCCCTCAATCGCGACACTGTTCCACGGCAACTCCCCGTTCAGGGTCGAGGTCACGACATGTTTGCGCACCGGGTTGATCCAGCCGGCGAAGGGGTCGTCGCCTTCGGCGTACTCGTCGGAGGTCCAGTAGTCCTTCCACTCTTCCCACAACGTGCGGCCGATGATGGTATCGGTGACGGGCATGATCGTCTCGCCCATCATCTGCCCCTCCTCGGGGCCGAACGCGTCGAATTGCCACAGGTGTGGGTTCTCCACGACGCCGTTGAGGGAGTGGAACAGGTGGGCGGTGACTGTGCGGCTCATGATGGTTCCTTTCTCGGAAGTTGCTGTCAGGGGGTAGACGACGTCCGGACGTGAAACTCATCGGGTAACCCGAGATTATTCGGTGATTTCCTCGGGCAGACCAAACTCGGCGAAGACCCTCGGCCCCATGAAATGTGTGATCGCGCTGATCCTTCCGCCCTCCAGATCGAGCACGTGGATCGCGAACGGTTCCCAACGCCCGTCGCCGAGATCGTGATACACCGCCACGGCGGGTTGCCCATTCGCCCCGACGATAATGGTGCGTGAGTTGCGGCAGATCTGCCCGGGGCCGCGCCACCAGCGTTCGATGTTCGCTGCACCGCAGAACCACAGGTTGTACGGCGGCATGCTGAACTGGGCATCATCGCGCAGCAGCGCGACCAGCCGCTCGACGTCATATGCTTCGAACGCGCGCACATAGTTCGTCAGGAGTGCCTGATCGTCTGTGTCGGACGACTGCGGCGACTTGCTCAGCGCCATCGCCTTGCGGCCGCGCTGGAGCGCTGAATTGACTGCGCTCACCGATACTTCGAGTAGATCAGCACACTCCTGTGCCGACCACGCCAACACATCGCGCAGAATCAGGATGACCCGCTGGCGTGCCGGCAGGACTTGCAACGCCGCGACAAATGCCAGCCGGACGCTTTCACGCATCTCGATAGCGGAGGCAGGATCGTCCGGGGACGACCACGCGGCATCGCTGATGGGACCGATCCAGACGTCCTCACCGCGAGTGGTCAGGGCGCTCCCGTCGACCGGTATATCCCCGGCAGCGCTGAGATCCATCGGCAACGAGCGACGCTGCGGGGCTCGTCGCATATCGAGGCACACATTAGTCGCGATCTTGTACAGCCACGTCCGTAACGACGAGCGGTTCTCGAAACCTTCGGCGTTCTGCCACGCGCGGACCATCGTTTCTTGGACGGCATCTTCAGCCTCGGCGTACGAACCGAAGTAGCAGTAGCAGAAGCCGATAAGTTCTGCGCGATAGGTCTCGGCGTCGATCGTGATCGTGCTGGTCATGGGCCGACTCATGGCACGCGAGCGGCCAGAAACAGCGTTGGAGCCCTCGCGCCACCTCGCCGCGCCGGGCGCTACGTGGTGGTGCAGGTAAAGCTGCTGGATTGGTCTTGGTCCCCGCCGGTGTACTTCGGCCATGCCGGATACTCGCACAGCGGCATCTGACGACCGAGCGTGTCCGGGTTCGCGTCGGTGGCGATGGGATCGGCCGGTGCCTCGCCATCCAGCACCCAGGTTTCGAGTGCTCCGAGCGAGTCCCAGGTCAGATCGAACGCACCCGCGCCATGCCCGTAGCCGGGCTGAATGTAGTAAAGCGCGAACGTCGACAAGCCCGCGCCGTACCGCTCGCCGAGCTTCTCGACGTACGAGGTGGTCATCGACGGCGGGACGAGGTTATCGGTGCTGCCCTGCACGATGATGAGCTTTCCGCCGCCCTTGCGGAACGTGTCGACGTTCTCATCGGCCGCGTCGTACAACTTCGACAAGGCCTTGATCTCGGATTTCCAGTCCGTGTAGTCGAACGTGGCTGGGTCGATCGATTTATCGCGCGCGATGAAGTACGGCCAGGTGCCGTTGCGGAAATAGGTGTAGCTGTTGATGGTGTGCTCGTCCAGTCCGGCACCCTGCAGTACCGGGTACGGTCCGGCCGAGGAGACTGCATTGGCGAGCTTGAAGTCGAAGTAGAACGGCGTGGCGGCGGTCTGGATAGTGTTGATCTGCGCCGACGAGAGGCATGAATCGCCGGAGTCGGTCCCATCCGTACAGCGCAGAATCTGCACACTGTACGCCGTGTCGCACGCCGCAGTGTCCGAGATAACCCCGTCGGAGACTCCGTCGAGACCGTCGCAGACGCCGAGCACCGAGTCATGAAGCAGTTGTTGTTTGGCGGGATTGAGCGACCCTCCGGGGCTGTCCCACGCTTGGAGGGTGGCATGCCAGCTGATCGGAAGCGCTGGGTTCTGTGCTGCGGGGTAGTAGGCGATGATCCCGTCGTAATCCTCGCCGTACCGCTGCGCTGCAACGAGTGCTTCGTGCCCGCCTTTGGAGCCGCCGGCGAAGAATTGCTGAGCGGGTAGTTGCGCGTAGTAGTCATCTATGATGGCCATCGCTGTGTCACGCGTCTTCTTCACCGCATCACCGGCGTAGTTCGCGAGCGCCTCGTCGGTCAGACCGAACGATCCGGCCGGCTGCTTGCCGACTGCCGTACCCGAATCACTACCGAAGGTCACGTAGCCGCGTTCGAGGGGAGTGGCCGGCGCGGCATCGGTCGGCTCATTGCCCGTACCAGGCACGTTGCCCAAACCGTCAACGACAACGCCGTTGAATCCGCCGCCGCCGAAATGCATCGATCGGCCGTTCCAGTCGCTGGGCAGATTGAGGGCGATGTTGATCTCTGGTGCGTTGCTGACCGGATCGATGTGTGCTTTGACTGCGCAGAACTCCGGCTGGTCGCTGGTAGTTACGATGAGCGTGGCGGTGTCGACCACGGCGCCGTCGGTTGCCGCGCCGATCTGTTTCGCGTTGACGACCGTACCTTCGAGTGCCTCGCACGAGGCCGCCACGTCGTTCACCGACTCTTCAGCGCCCGCGGTCGTCAATGGGGCCAATGCCGCCGCGAGCACGCCAGCCAGCAGGATGCTCGCGCGGCGAATTCGGGTCATGGACGGCCCCTCCAGAAGTCGGCTCGTCCACGGTGTCAGCAGATGACCGAGGTGTCAACTCCAAGGGCCGGAACACGATCCCAGGGGTTGAAGTTAGGGTAGCCTTGCATGTTTGGCAGCGGTAGTAGGGGAGTGTGCAGATGGCTCGTGCAGGTCGCAAGGTCCGCCCGCAGCAGGTTCTTGAGGTATTGGAAAGCGAATGGATCGCCCCGCGCATGATCCGTGTGTGGATCGGGGGTCCGAACATCGCGGACGTCGAGATAGGCGACAAGACAGACCACTACGTGAAGATCTGGTTCGTCAAACCAGAACTCGGGCTGCAGCCGCCGTACGACGTGGCAGCGCTGCGCGAATCGCTCGCGCCGGACGATCTGCCGGTCACTCGCACCTACACCCTCGCGGTGATCGAACCGGACCGGATCGCCATCGATTTCGTGGTGCACGGCGACGTGGGAATCGCTGGACCCTGGGCCGCGAACGCGAAGCCCAAAGACGCGGTCGTGCTGAGCGGACCCGGCGGCGCCTACGCTCCGGACACCTCTGCCGACTGGCATCTGTTCGCCGGTGACGAAACCGCGATTCCCGCGATCGCCGCCGCACTCAGGCGACTGGCCTCTCGCGCGCCCGATGCGAAGGGAGTTGTCTACCTCGAAGTAGACGACGCACGGGACGAGCTCGCGTTGACAGCACCCTCAGGCGTGTCCATCACCTGGCTATACCGAGGTAGCGCGGCGCCCGGTTCGGTGAGCGTGCTGTCGGACGCCGTTGCCGCCCATCCGTTCGATTCCGGACGCGTATCGGTGTTCGCCCACGGCGAGCGCGAGTGTATGAAGGCGATTCGGGATGTGCTCAAGGCGCATGCCGTGCCGCGTGCTGACCTATCGCTGTCGGGCTATTGGGCGTACGGACGCACCGAGGACCGATTCCAAGCGGAGAAACTCGAGCCGATCGGCGTGATCTTCGAGAACTGACGGTGATCGATCTGACCGGTGATTCCCGCGCCGCCCCGGTAGAATGATAAGCGGAGCACCGCTACGAGGCTCGCGGACGAGGGAGCAGTACCCGCACTGGACAAGACTGACTCACTGGGAGTGATGACGTCGTGGCCTGGTTCGTCTTGATTGCGTCGGGGATGTTGGAGGCCGTCTGGGCCTCAGCCCTGGCTGCCTCGCAGCGATTTACTCGCTGGCGCCCCACCGTGCTGTTTCTGATATCGATGACCGTGAGCATGCTCGGTCTTGCCTGGGCGATGCGTAGCTTGCCGACCGGCACGGCGTACGCCGTGTGGGTCGGAATTGGCGCCACTCTCACAGTGCTCTGGGGCGTCGTCACCAAACAGGAGCGCCTCACGCTCGCCCGCGGGATGCTGCTGATCCTGCTGGTCGGCTCGGTCATCGGGCTCAAGGCGGTGAGTTAGTGATGCCGTGGATCGTATTGCTGATCAGCGCCGTATTCGAAGCCGTGTGGGCCACCGCGCTGGGGCTCTCCGACGGGTTCACCAAGCTCGGTCCGAGCCTCGTGTTCGTCGGTGCCGTCATCGTGAGCATGCTCGGCCTTGGGTATGCGGCAAGCCATATCCCGATTGGGACGGCGTACGCGGTGTGGACCGGGACTGGGGCCGCGCTGACCGTCACGTATGCGATGACGACCGGCCAGGAGGTGGCCTCTATCGGCAAGATCGTGTTTATCGCAGGCATCGTCGCCGCCGTGGTTGGCCTCAAACTGGTGCCGGAAGGTTCGCCGAAGAAGGGTGCCGCGGTTGCCGAACCCACGGCTGAGGAAGCATAACCGCCGCTGACAAAGCACCAACGTCAATGGCGCCGATCGAATCGATCGGCGCCATTGACGTCGTCTTGCCGCTTACTTACGGGATATGTACCGGAAGACGCTTCACCCCGTTGATGAACTCGCTCTGCAGCAGGACGGGTTCGCCGGTGATAGTCATCTTTGGCAGCTTTGTCAGGATCTGGTTGAACATAGCCCGCAACTGCGCTTTCGCGACGCCGTTCCCGAGGCAGAAGTGCACCCCACCACCGCCGAATCCGACATGTCCGGACGCCGGACGCTGCAGATCAAAGCGCGTCGGATCTTCGAAGACCTCTTCATCCCGGTTGCCTGAGCAATAGAAGATCACGACTTTGTCGCCCTTCGGGATCACCTGACCGCGTAGTTCGACGTCCTGGGTGGCGGTGCGTGCGAACTCGATAACCGGCGAGCCGTGCCGCACGAACTCGTCGATCGACTTCATGATCCGGCCTTCGAAATCCTCCATCAGCCAGTCGCGCTGATCCGGGTGCTCCCACAGCGACATCGTGGTGCGCGTCGTCGTCTGCTTCGTGGTGTCGTTGCCCGCGACGGCCAGCAGCAGCATCACCGCGGAGACCTCACGCTCGTTCAGTGGACGTCCGAAGACATGTTCGGCGTTGACCAGTGCAGTGGCGATGTCGTCGGCCGGGTGTTCCCGCTTATAGGCCATCGTCTCCAGGCCGATCTGCGTCACGATCCCGATCTGCTCGAACACGAACTCCTGCGGGTCGCGTCCGCCGTTGACCTCAGGATCATTTGCGCCGACGAAACCGTCGGCGGCCTTGGCGAACGCCTCGACCTGACTCTCTGGCACGCCGACCATATCCGCGACGGTCAACATGGGTAGTTTCGCGGATACCTCTTCGACGAAGTCGATGTCACCGGCACCGACGACGCGATCGATGATCTCGGCCGCGCGCTGGTTGATCAACTCGTCGATCCGCCGTACACCCTTAGGGGTGAAGGCCTGACTCATCACCTTGCGGTACTGCGTGTGCATCGGCGGGTCCATCTCAAGGAATGAGGGTCGCCCGATGGCCTGCGGGAAGCGCGGACGCAGCATGATGTTGTTGATCTGCTGGTCGGAACTGAACAACTCCTGATTGCGGCTGACGTAGGTGATGTCTTCGGCCTTAACGACCGCCCAGAACCCCTGCTCGAAGTGGACGTCGGGACCGTACGCGCCCTCGAACGGCTGGTGCCACGACACGGGGGCGTTCTCTCGCAGCCATTTGAACGTCGCGTCTCGTTGTTCGAATGGTTTCGACCAGAACGCGGCACTGGAGATGTCTTTGTCGGTGGTGCTCGGTCGGGCAGTGGGGCTCGGAATGCTGACTTCCGCATCCAACGCTTCGATGTGCACAACAGTCATAACGGCGATTGCTCCTGATCGTCGGGTTTGGATCCTCGTTACTCGACGAGGGAAAGGGCCTGGGTGGGGCAACTGTCCACGGCCTGTTGAACTTCAGCCATATCGGCGGGATCGACGTCCTCGCGCAGGATGTCGAGATCGCCGTTGTCTTGGATCTCGAAGTACTCCGGAGCGGCCGCCTCGCACAATCCGTTACTGGTGCACCGGTCGTAGTTACAACTGATTCTCACGCGAACTCATAACTCCCAAGATCAAAAGATGACAGACGTATCAACTTGAGCTGAACGGTAACGTGTTCCACGTCACCCTGTCAACGAACCAGGATGCCCGCTCAGAATGACGAGTTCCCGAGTCGCGCGGGTCATGGCTACGTAGCGATCCACCGCTGCGGTGATGCCCTCGCCGAACCGTTCGGGTTCGCAGAGGACGACCAGGTCAAATTCCAGCCCTTTCGCCTCGACGGGATTTAGGCTGCTCACCCGATCGGTCGGCTGAAACGACGGATCTCCAATGACGCAGGCCGTACCCTCGCCATGCTCCGCGAGCCACTTGTTCAGGATCTGGGGCAGCGACGAGGTAGCGGCATGCCGTACACAGATGCCGCTGGAGCGCACCGACATCGGTACGTTCGCGTCGGGTATCGCGGCCTGGATCACCGGGGCAGCTTCGTCCATCACCTCAGCGGGCGTTCGGTAATTGACGCTCAGCGGCGCGAGGGTGGGACGTGAAATCCCGATGCGCTCGAGTCGTTCGGACCAGGACTCGGTGAATCCGTGCCGAGCCTGCGCACGATCGCCGACGATCGTCATGCTGCGCGAAGGGCATCGCCGCAGCAGCATTTGCCACTGCGCGTCGGTCAGCTTCTGCGCTTCATCGACGATGATGTGCGCGAAGGGCCCGGCGAGTTGGTCGATCTGCTGGTGCGGCAGCCCCGCTTCGTCGCTCAGCGCGTCGCCGATATCATCCCGGCTCAGCATCGACATGACCTGCATCTCGAATCATCAGCGGCGATCAGGTCATCGATCACGTACGACATCTCCGCACGCCGCGCGGCCTCCTCGCGGACCTTGTGTTGCTCGCGCTTAGCAGCGTCGGGATCGCCGAGCCGTTGCCGGGCAGCGTCCAGAAACGGCAGATCATGCTCGGTCCACGCATAGGGATCGCTGCGTTGTAGCGCGCGAACCTCCGCGGTCGTTAGCCATGGCGCGCACCTGCGCAGGTACGCCGGAACCGACCACAGGTCAGCGATGACGTCCGTGGCGTGCAACAGCGGCCAGGCGGCGTTGAAGGTTGCCGTCAGCTCATGGTTGGCGGCCGCGTCGCGGCGTAATGCATCGAGTGGGACATCCCCGTCGTGCTTGTCGAGCAGGATGTGCAGCAGTGCCTGCCAGATCACGTCGCGTGCCTCGTTGTGCGGTATTCCCGGCTCGGCCGCGTCGAACGCCGCTGCCCAATCGGTCGGCGTTATCCGTACTGTCGCCCAGGCGGTGTCGACCTCCAGCGGCGCAGTGGGCGGCTCCTCGTAGAACCTGACGGCCGATTCGACCACCCCGGCCATCGTCCGTTGCGCCTTCAGGTCAGCAGTCTGCGGGTCGGCCTCGAGGCCAGCGGCCTCGCCCTCCGGCACGAGCTGACGCAAGGTGCAGGTCTGAACCCCTTCCTCGCCCAGACTGGGAAGTATGTCCGATACGTATGCCAGGTACGGCTTGTGCGGGCCCACCACAAGTACACCGCCGCGATGATGACCAAGGCGCGGATCGCTATATAACAGGTAGGCCGCGCGGTGCAGCGCAACGACGGTTTTCCCGGTTCCCGGGCCGCCGTCCACCACCAGCGTTCCGCGGGATCCGGCTCGAATAATCGCATTCTGATCAGACTGGATGGTGCCGAGGACGTCGCGCATCCGCGGTGAACGGCTAGCGCCCAGCGTCGCGATGAACGCTGATTGGTCGTCGAGTGCGGCCGTGTGTGCGAAGGCCGAGTCGGTGAAGACTTCGTCCCAGTAGTCGACGACACGTCCGCGATTCCAGCGAAACCGGCGACGACTGGCCAGGCCCATGGGATCGGCGTGGGTGGCAGCGAAGAATGGCTCCGCCGCGGGGGTGCGCCAGTCAATCAGCAACTGGTTTCCGGATCGATCGGACAGTCCCGAGCGTCCGATATACCGGATGACGCCATCGTTCTCGAACACGATACGCCCGAGGCAGAGGTCGAATCCATATTGGCGAACAGTTCGCAGGTTCGCCAATATGCGGCGGATCTGCTGATCACGAGCCATAGCGGCTTCGCCGTCGCGCGCTGCGGTGGAACGCAGTTCGTCGAGCCGGCGAGTAAGCGTGGCGACCTGGTCGTCGATGCTTGCGGCAATCGCGGCGAAGTGCTGTTCATCGACGCCGGTCAAGTCGGGAACGTCTTTGTGCCGGAGGTTCTCCGGGATGTTGAAGGCGCGTGCCTGATGCGGTCGGGGTGCCTGCGTCAAAGGTGATCGCTCCGTAGGACGACGGTGGACCTCCGCCGGAGGAGACGGAGGGTTGTCCATGGTGCGGCATACCTGGGGTCTTGTGGCAAGCCCCCAGGTGCGCTATATGTTAGAAGTGGCAGTGATCGGTATCCGATCGCTGCCTTTCCCGTTGCGCTGTGCCCGGCGTGAGCATGTCGCCGAGTTCTCCCTCACTCGCGCAGGCGCGGACCGGACTACGCCGCTGTCGGATTGGGAACGCGAACGCGCAGCACCAGCGCAAAGACCAGCGAGGCCAGTACGCACCCCGCGCCGACCCAAAGCGCGACGTGGTAACCATCGCGCAGTAGCGGCGCGACAACCAGCGGCCCGAGGATCTGCCCGACGCTGTACGCCGTGGTGAGGATGGGCACGGCGCGGCCGAACGGCAGGTCAGGTCCGATGCTGAGGGCGAGGATCGCGATCGGCACAAAGGTGCCGCCGAACAACACCGCGGCAACTAGTGCGGCACCCGCACTTTCGGTCATTGCGGGCAGCGAGACGCCGACGAGTTGGAGGGCGAGCGCTGCGGCCATCAGCGTGGTTCGCGAGAATCGGTGGGTGAGCGATAGCCAGATCACCACGCCCACCGACGATGCGAGACCTACCAGGATCCAGGCACTGCTGCCGACCCAAGCGGCGGCCGTGGCGTCGATCGCCGCTACGAGGAAAGTCCCCGCGATGATGTACCCAACGCCTTCGAGGGTGTAGCTGACCGTCAGGATCGAGAACGACGACGTAGCGCGTTGTCGCGACTTGGCCGCACCAGCAGTAGCCGGTTGCGGGGGCTGCGCCGGGACGAACCGCCATGCCACGGCGGCTAGCAGCACCGCGAGTGCGCCCGTGGTCAGCCAGGCGGTCTGCCACGTCCCGATCGAGCGCACCACGAGGACCAGTGCGCCGCTCACCGCGATTCCGACACCGACGCCTGCCATCGCCCAACCGCTGAGGTGCCCGCGCGCCGCACCCAGGAATCGATTCAGCCCGGCGACCGCCGCCATGAAGATAATGGCGCTCGCGATTCCGGAAACCAGCCGAAGCGCGCTCCATAACACTAGCGAGCCCGGAATGGCCATCAGCGCAATAGCCATGACGCTCACGGCGAGGCAAACCTTCATGATCAGCGCGGAGTGCAATATGCGGGGCCATACGATTCCGGCTGCGGCGCCAAGGAAGTACCCGAGGTAGTTCATCGTCGCCAGGAGCGCTGAGCCGCTGGCGCTGAGCCCGGCCGACTCGGTCATTAGCGGCAGGATCGGCGTGTAGACGAACCGACCGATACCCATGGCCATCGCGAGGGCGGCGGCCACCTGCAGGATGATTGGCCACGGGCTGCGATAGTTCAATGCGGTTCCCTCGTGAAACTAGCAACGGGGCGACAACACGCACGAAGTTGCAGTGTTGCCGCCTACCGGATCAGATCAGTGATTCGACAGTTAGTCAGCGAAGGTCTCGAGGATCTTTCGTGCCCCGCCTAGGTGGCCGCCCTTGACGGCTCCCGGAACGAGAATCGGCGTGTTTACGCCTGCATCGAACCACTCCTGAGTCTTGTCGCGGACCTCGGCCGCGGGGCCGTACAGCGTCACAGAGGACAGCCACCGATCGCTCATCAACTCCGGAATGCGCTGCGGGTTCTGATCGGCGATAGCTGCCTCGAACGCATCCATCTCGTCCTCGAAGCCCGCCTGGCGCCAGTAGTTTCGATAATTCGGCAGCATCGCATAGCCCTGCAGCGATGCGCGGTGCCGGTTGGCCGCCGCCTCCTTGTCGTCGTCAATGATCGTCGGGATCATGTTCGCGATCTGATACCCCGCCTCACGGCGCTCGAGAGGGATCTGCGCGACCGCCCGGGCGGCGTCGTTGACACTGATGTTCGCGAAGATAGTTCCGACCCCGAGTTCCGCGCTCAGCGCGATCATCTTGTTACGTAGCGCCGCGAACATCAGCGGCGGTAGGCCGAGCGCGGGGTCGTCGGGCTTCGGGTCTGCAGCCCGAAGGTCCGTGACGTACTGCCGAATATCGCTGAGCGGCTTGCCGCGGTTGATCACGCCGACTCGGTCCATCGCCGGCTCGTGGCTCACGCCGAGACCCAGCACGAATCGTCCGCCGGATACCTCGTTGAGGTATGACGCGTAACTGGCCAGGCCCGAGGCATTCTGCAGGTAGATCGGCTGGATCGAGGTCGCGATCTGAATGTTTTCGGTCGCCATCGCCAGCGAGCCAGACAGACCGAGCGCCTCACCCGGGCTCGGGATCCACACCCCGGGAAATCCCTGACGGTCGGCCTCGACAGCAACGTCAATGGTCTGCTGGCGGCGGCCTGGCACAGCGATAAGGGTAATGGCGGGTTTACGCATTGCGGCTCCTCGGTGGTCACGGGACAGTCTCGAACTCCGGTTCAGGCTAACCAACCGGCCGCGGCACGCACCACTGACACCGAGCGTGGATGCGTTGACAAGGCATCGGCGCGCATGACAGCGTTCGCCGCATAACAGCCGGACCAGTGAGGCGCCGATGGACGCGAAACCCCAACCCCTGCCCGAGATCGTTCGAGACGTCGCGCGATCGGACCCGATGCGTACCTGTCTGATCGAGGCGGGCGGCAGGAGGGCGACATATACCGAAGTGCACCAGAACGCCCTACGGTGGTCGCGGTTGCTCCGCGATCAGGGCGTCGCCCGTGGCGACACGGTCGCGACGATGTTGCCCACCTCGATTGCCGCAATCGAGATATGGCTGGGAATAGCCTGGCTTGGCGCCATCGAGGTCCCGATCAATACCGCCTACCGCGGCCGGATGCTCGAGCACGTCCTGGACGACTCCGCGACTGCGATTGTCCTCGCCACGTCAGACTTCGCGGACGTACTACGCGATCCGCTCGCTCAGCGCGAGTCGATCACCACACTGGTAGTCGCCGGCGGGCTTGACGAGCGGACGCGCTACCTGGTGAATATCGACACCGTAGACGGCTCGCTGCTGCCCGAGCCGCTAGCCGACGCGGAGCTGAGCGCGCTGGCGATGCATGAGTTGAGTTGCATCCTCTACACCTCGGGGACCACCGGTCCATCGAAAGGCGTGATGGTCTCGTGGGCGCAAATGTTCGCGACAGCCCTCGGCGGGGCGCCTGGCGTCGATGTCGGGCCGGAGGACGTGCTGTACGTACCGTTCCCGTTGTTCCATGTCAGCGGCAAGAACATGATCTATCTGAGTTCATTGGCCGGCGGGCACTCGGTGCTCAAGGCACAATTCAAGACTGACGAATTCTGGCGGGACGTCCGCGATTACGGATGCACCATCACCTTGCTGCTCGGTGCGATGGCGAACTTCGTATACAACCAGCCAGCGTTGCCCGACGATGCCGACAACCCGTTGCAGATAGTCACGATGGTTCCGGTGATCGCCGATGTGGCGGCGTTCAAAGAGCGCTTTGACGTGCAGGTGACCACTGTCTTCAACATGACTGAGACGAGTTGCCCACTGACGTCTGATGGCTTCGATCTCGGACCGGCCGGAAGCTGTGGACGGCCACGGGCGGGTTACCAAGTGCGACTGGTTGACGAACTCGATCGGGAGGTCCCGCCGGGAGTGTTGGGCGAGCTGGTGCTGCGATCGGATGAGCCGTGGACTCAGATGGCCGGTTACTGGAAGAGGCCCGAGGCAACGGTTGCCGCGTGGGGTAATCAATGGCTGCATACCGGCGATGGTTTTATCCGGGACGATAACGACAACTACTTCTTCGTTGACCGGAAGAAAGACGCTATACGACGCCGCGGTGAAAACATCTCCTCGTTCGAAGTCGAGGCGCAAGTCAATGAGCATCCGGCCGTGCTGGAGTGTGCGGCAGTAGCGGTGGCATCTGAACACAGTGAGGACGAGGTGAAGGTCGTGGTGGTCTTGCACGAACCTGCCAGCTTGCCCGCCGCGGACCTGCACGCGTACCTCATCGAGCGGATGCCGAAGTTCATGGTTCCCCGATATATCGAATTTGTGGACGAGCTGCCAAAGACGCCAACACAGAAGATCCGCAAGGTCGCGCTCCGTGCTGACGGAGTTACCGCCGACACGTGGGATGCTGCAACCACCTAACCAGTGACGTAGGCGTCGAGGGTCTTCAACGACTCATCAATGAACTCGACCGGCACGGCCGGGAACCCGCCGAATCGGGCGCGAACGAACTCTGGGACGTTCGTCCAGTCATAAGTCAGCGTCACCGCGGTGCCGCCATCGACCGGCTCGAGATCGTAACGCCACCACCAACCGCCACTGCCCCAGGTGCCGTTCTCGATCTGACCAGGCTGCCAAGCGATCGTACGGTTGGGCTCAAGCGCTATCACCTTGTTGTCGATCTCGTACCGACCCGCGCTCTCATGGAACATCTCGATTCCGAAAATCTGGTCAACGTGGGTGAGTTTGTCGGGGTTCGATTCGAGTGCGCCGCGGACCCAGTCGGTGGGTTCGGTGCGCGAATGCTGAGCGGGATCGGTGAGTACGGCGAAGATCGCTGCTGGTGAGGCGGCTATGGTGCGGGTACGAACGTGCTGCTCGGCGGACATGAGGGCACTCCTTACTATTCAGTGCGGGATCGGCCCCGGTACAGGCCTTCGGTTGCCAGGCCGCTACCGCCGTCCAAGCGCAGTATCTGACCGGTTATGTAGGACGCGCTGCGCGATAGCAGGAAAGCGATCGGTTCGGCTACCTCACGCAACTCGCCGACCCGCTTCATGGGCATGGTGCTCAGCAAACGCTCGGTCGTCTCCGCGGGCAGGGCTTCGACCTTCGGTGTGGCAAACAAGTGCGGGGCGACACCGTTGACTCGGATGCCATCAGCGGCCCATTCTGCGGCGAGCGTACGGATAAGTCCGATAATGCCGGCCTTCGCCGTGGCATAGGCCGCTTGGCCAAGCCCGCCATCAAGTCCCGCGACCGAACTGACCATCGCGATCGCCGCGCCGGCGTTGCCCTTCAAATATGGGTACGCGGCCTGTGCGACGAAGAACTGCGACATCAAGTTGCCCTCGATATCACCCCGGAACGCCTCCGCGCTGAACCGCTCGGCGCGATGAATCGTGTCGACGACTCCAGCGGCCCCGATGAGTCGATCGATGCCACTGAGGGTTGCGGCCGCGTCCTCGACGGCACGCTTCGCCTGAATCTCGACACTCAGATCCGCTTCGATGTGTGCGCCGCTGCCCTCGATATCGATTCCAATGACCTGGGCGCCTAAGCCACCGAGTAACTCGCCCAGCGCCGTGCCGAGTCCACCACGGGATCCGGTCACGATGATCTTGAGTCCGGTCCACTCCTGGGTATCGGGAAACACATGACCTCCGGTGTCGCGGCGTCGCTCTTCGTCGGTGTCACGCTACGGCCGGTAGCAGCGGGCCGTCAATTGGCGAGCGGCGCGGCGTCGCACTCTGGACACGTTCGTGTGCGGTACGAAATCTGTCCGAAACTGTTCGCCGGTTTTGTATGTCGCACCTCACCGATCGTTCGCCGGTTCCGCAGAAATCAACCAGATCCCTTACAACATCGGCATTCTCGGGAAAAAGACCCGCAACATCCGTGGAGCTTAATTGGTGGCACGCCGCTTTAGCGGCGATCCGCAAGATCGACTCGGTTCGCTCCCGTAGACGGCGAGCGAGCGACGGCGAAGGAGAGTGCACGCTTGAACAGACAGACTCATCGTCACAGGATTCGGTTAAGCGGCGCCTGCGCGGTCATCATGGCCGCGGTACTGGGCACGTCGAGTTGTATGGTCCCGGCGTCCGGTGAAGCATGGAACGACACGCTGGTGATCGGAATCGAGTCCGAGCCGGACATTCTCGATCCTCAGGGCGCGGGCGGGTGGGTGACCTACCGAATCAATCACCAGATGTTCGAGGGGCTCGTCGGTCAGGATCTATCGCAGCCTTCTGCGGAGGCCGCGAGTACCGAACTCAAACCGCTGCTCGCCGAGAGTTGGGATATATCTGCTGATGGACTGACCTATACCTTCCATCTGCGCGAAGGAGTGAAGTTTCACGACGGTACGCCGTTCAACGGGCAGGCCGTCGATTTCAACATTCGGCGGATGTGGGACAAGGATGCTGCGCAATACGACGTACGAGCGGCGGGCAACACAACGTTCTTGTGGCAGTTCCTCGAGGACATCACCGTGGTCGACGACTACACCGTCGCGTTGACGATGTCCCAACCGTTCTCGCCATTTTTGCGTCTGATGGCGCAAGGCGGGACAGGGGCAGCCGTGATGATGTCGCCCGATGCGGTCGAGAAGTACGGCGATCAGATTCAGAACCATCCGGTCGGCACCGGACCGTTCAAGTTCGAGGACAGGGTGCGCGGCGAGCGAGTCACGCTGGTGCGCAACGACGACTATTGGGGCGAGGAAGCGGAACTGGAGAAGGTCGTGTTCCGGCCGATCCCGGATGCCGCCGCACGCGTGAATTCGTTGCGTAACGAAGAGACGGACATGATCGCGGTTCCGACGCCCGACAGTATCGCGAAACTCGAGGACGACGGATTCGTGATCACCGAGGCGGCTCCGCCGCACATCTGGTATCTCACGGCGAATATGAACGAAGAGCCGATGCAAGACGTGCGGGTCCGCCAGGCGATCAGTATGGCGATCGACCGCGAAGGCATGGCCGATGGCCTGCTCGAGAGCACCGCGTTGCCTGCCTATCGCAACCAGGCTCCGGCGAACAGTGCGTATCTCGCGTCAGCCGATACGCCGTACAAGTACGACCCTGAACAGGCGAAGCAACTGCTGGCGGAAGCCGGGTACCCGGATGGCTTCAGCACGGTGCTGGAGACGTCTGTCGACGGCTCCGGGCAGATGGTTCCTGTGCAAATGGCGGAGTACATCCAGCAGAATCTCGCAGCGATTGGCATCGACGTTGAGATCCAGACCTACGAATGGATTTCCTATATCTCGCACTACAACGAGGGCCTACAGGATGGAGTAGGAATGGCCCAAATGTCGTGGGGGATGAGCACCCCGTATTGGCTGGGAATCGTCACGAACGTGAATCTGATTGCGCCGAACGGCCCGAACGTCGGATATTACGACAATCCCGAGATGCAGGACGCGATCGATGCAGCGATTCTTGCCACGGATGACGAGACGGCGACCCAGTTGTGGGCGGACGTTAATGCCATCGCCATCGAAGACCTGCCGTTCATTCCGATCGTCAACGACAAATCTCCGTACGTACTGTCCCCGAGGGTTGAGGGTTTCGTCCTGGCCAGCGAGGAATGGTACGACCTGACGAATGTGAGCCTGTCATGACGCTCTTCTCGCTGAAACGAATTGGGTCGGCGCTCCTGGTGTTGCTGGGCGTCACCTTGATCGTGTTCTTGTTGCTGCAGCTCGTGCCGGGTGATCCAGCGCGTGCCATCCTCGGGCAGGGGGCCACCGATGAGGCAGTTCAGCAGTTACGCAATGAGTTAGGGCTCAACGACTCGTTGCCGCAGCAGTACGCCGCATACCTTGGCGGATTGTTGACCGGTGACTTCGGAACGTCGATCAGCCAGGGTCTTCCCGTGCTGGAGCTGTTGCTGCCGAAGCTCGGTAACACGCTGATTCTTGCCGCGGCTGCGCTCGTCATCGCCGTGGTATTCGGCGTCACGCTCGGAGTCATCGCGGCTCGCAAGCAGGGTGGCATCTTCGACAGGGTCGCGATGGCGCTCTCGCTGGGTGGCGCGAGCGCTCCCGTTTACTGGGCTGGCCTGCTGGCCGTAGCAGCGTTGTCACTGGGACTCGGATGGTTCCCGACCGGCGGCATGTATAACGCTCGAGAGCCCGGGGGATTCCTCGATCTCATGTCGCATCTCGCGTTGCCGGCGGTAGTGGCGGCGTTGGTGCCGCTGGCGGTGATCGCGCGCCTCACTCGGGCCGAGGTGATCGAGTCGCTCAGTGGTGATTACGTGACCGTGCTTCGAGCGTCCGGGATTTCCGAGCGCACGATGCTGTGGAAGCACGTGCTGCGCAATGCGCTTCCATCGTTGATTGGGATTATCGGACTCCAGGTCGGATACCTGCTGGGTGGCGTCATCTTCGTCGAGGTGGTCTTCCAGTGGCCGGGCCTTGGCCAGCAGCTGTACACCGCGATTACGGCTAACGACCTACCAATCGTGCAAGCCGGCGTGCTGTTCGTGGCGATTGCGTTCGTCGTTATCAACCTCATCTCGGATCTGCTCACCGCGGTCCTCGATCCTCGCGCTAAGGCGGCCTGATCATGACCTCTGATTCTCTGGCGTTGGGTGCTCGATCCGGCGCCGTGTCCGAAACCGCGCCGACGACCACCGGCCGGATGCGGCTGGCGATGAAGGCGTTCCTGCATGACAAGGCCGCCACCATCGCGTCGGTGATCCTGCTTCTTGCGATTCTGTCCGCAGTGTTCGCGCCGCTGTTGACCTCGTACGACCCGCTGGTCGGTGATATCTCCCAACGGCTTGCGCCGCCGCTTACCGAGGGCCACTGGCTCGGACTCGACGGTCAGGGCCGCGACATCTGGGCCCGTCTCGTGTACGGCGGGCGCTACTCGTTGACCGTCGCGATGGTCCCGGTGCTGGTGGTGTTCCCCATCGCGTTGGCGATCGGACTGTTCGCGGGCAGCAGTCGCAGCAGAATCGGGGCGTTCCTGATGCGGGCCCTCGATGCAGTGTTCGCGTTCCCGATCGTGTTGTTGGCGCTCGCGCTGACCGCGGTGTTGGGGCGCGGCCTGGGGAACATGATGTTGGCGATCGGTATCACGCTGCTGCCGTACATGGCCCGAGTCGCGTACACCGCGACGATGCAGGAGGCAAACCGCGAGTACATCGAGGCGGCACGTGCCGCCGGATCTTCCCGGTCACAGATCCTGTTCCGCGAACTCATGCCCAACGTCGTCTCCCCCCTGATGGTCTATGCGACGTCGACGATGGGGCTGATGATCGTTGCCGCCGCGGGACTGAGTTTTCTCGGGGTCGGCATCGTTCCACCGACGGCCGACTGGGGTGTGATGACCGCCGACGGCACCCAGGTTCTGCTGGTCGGACATCCGCACGTGTCAACGATCCCGGGCCTCGCGATCATGGTTGTCGCGCTCTGCTTCAACCTCGTCGGCGATGGCCTACGCGACGCACTTGATCCACTCAAACAAACGAAGTAGGAGCGCACACATGACTGACATGATTCTGCAGATATCGGGCCTGAAGACCTACTTCAACACCGAGTCGGGTCAGGTAAAAGCGGTCGACGGAGTCGATATTGCCGTACCGCGCGGTGGCATCGTGGGCATCGTCGGGGAGTCCGGCTCGGGAAAGTCGGTGACCGGCATGACGGTGATGGGCCTGCTACCGGACACCGCAGAGATCGCCGCCGGCGAGGTGACCTTCGACGGCGCGGATTTGCTGGCGATGTCGCCGTCCGAGCGGCAGAAAATCCGCGGATCGCGAATCGGCATGGTGTTCCAGAGCGCACTCACCGGACTCGACCCCTCATTCCGAGTGGGGTCGCAACTCGTGGAGGTGATCAGACGGCATCAGGATGTCTCCAAGGCCGAGGCCGCAGCAATGGCGCTGGAGTCGCTGGAACTCGTTGCGATGCCCGAGCCGCAGCGGCGAATGCGAGCGTATCCACACGAACTTAGTGGGGGGCAACGGCAACGCGTCCTCATCGCGCAGGCGTTGTCGTGCAAGCCGGATCTGCTGATCGCCGATGAACCAACGACCGCGCTCGACGCGACTGTGCAGAAGCAGATCGTCGATCTGCTGGTCGATGTGAACCGCCGGCTCGGTACGGCCATCGTGATTGTCACGCACGATTTCGGCGTGGTCGCTCGGATGTGCCAGCACGTAGTGGTCATGCGTTCCGGGCAGGTCGTCGAACAGGGCCCCGTGCACGACGTACTCCAGAACCCAGGAGCGGAGTACACCAAGGCGTTGATCAGCGCTGTGCCGAAGTTTGACCTCACCCTCGAGGAGCGCCGTGTGCCGCGTGCCGACCGACGATTGACCGAACTCGGGAACCCGGATCGGCTACCTCGCGTGAACCGTTTCGCTCGCGATGTGAATGTCGGGCGCGACGGTATGACCCCCGCCGAACGACGCACGTCCGATCTGCCGGTAATTCGTGTACGCGAGTTGCGGAAGGAGTATCCCATCGGCCGCGGAAAATCGTTCACCGCGGTCGAGTCGGTTGACATCGACATCGAGCGTGGCGAGTCCTTCGGCCTCATCGGGGAGTCGGGTTCCGGCAAGACGACGATCGGTCGGATGATGCTCGGGCTCGTCGATTCCACATCGGGGGTAATTGAGTTCGAGGGCAATGACATCACGAACATCGGAAGCGGGCGAGACAAAGGATTCCGGCGATCGCTGCGGCAACGCACCCAGATCGTCTTCCAGGACTCCGGCTCGGCCTTCAACCGGCGGCGCAGCGTCGGCGAACAGATCGCGTTCGGCATGACTCAATTCGGTCTGTGTGAGCCGAAGATGGCGCGCGAGCGGACCTTCGAACTGCTCGAACGCGTGGGCATGCAACCGGCGCACTACGGCCGTTACCCGCACGAGTTCTCCGGTGGACAGAAGCAGCGCCTGGGGATCGCGCGCGCCTTGGCCAGCGAGCCCGAGTTCCTGGTCCTGGATGAGCCGACCGCGGCGTTGGATGTCTCGGTGCAGGCGCAGATTCTCAATCTGCTCAAGGATCTGCAGGCCGAGCGGCGTCTGACGCTGCTGCTAATCACCCATAACCTGCCGCTCGTGGAGTTCATGTGTGAGCGGGCCGCGGTGCTCAACCACGGTGAGATTGTCGAGACCGGAGCGGTTGACGACATGTTCCAGAATCCGCGGCATGCGATCACACGAACTCTTGTGGATGCCGTACTTGAGCCACGAGTCGCCCCGACAGCCGCGTAACCCCTGACGCCGACAGGTACGTAAGAGCGACGCCGACAGCAGCGCAACCAAGGAAACCGGCCTTGGGCCGGAGAAAGGCAGTCCAACCATGACCCTCACCATCCAGACCGCACTGGAGCAACTTGCAGCAGGGGAGACGAGCGCAGTCGAGCTCACCAAGAACGCGCTAGCGAACGCTGACGCGAACGACGGCGATCTGGGCGTGTTCATCCGGCGTGACGACGCGACTGCGCTGGCCGCGGCGCAGGCCAGCGACGATGCGAGGGCCGCGGGGGAGCTGATGGGGCCCTTGGCGGGGATCCCGCTCGGAATCAAAGACATCATCACTACTGAGGAAGGGCCAACCACGTGTCAGAGCTTGGTGTTCGATTCGTCCTCAATGTCCGGGGATGCGACTGTTGTGCAGCGGTTGCGCGCGGCCGGTGCCGTGATCGTCGGAAAGACGACGACGATGGAGTTCGCGATCGGCACCCCGGACACCGAGAAGCCATTCCCGATTCCACGCAACCCCTGGGATACCGACACCTGGACCGGCGGATCGAGCTCGGGCACGGGAGGCGGGGTCGCATCGGAGATGATGCTCGGCGGCCTCGGCACCGACACCGGCGGCAGTATCCGGATCCCGGCGGCGTACTGCGGAATCACCGGCCTTAAGGCGACTTTTGGTCGGGTGCCTAAGGATGGCTGCGCACCCCTAGGGTTCTCCCTCGATCACATCGGGCCGATGACGCGCTCGGCATACGACGCAGCGCTGATGCTGAACGTGATGGCCGGCGCCGGAGCGCTAGATCCCAATGCTGCCGACGTTCCGGTGCCGGACTATACCGCCGGTCTGTCCGGGGATCTCGGCGGACTACGGGTGGGCATCGACAGGCTTGAGCGCGTGTACACGGAGGCAGCGGCCCGGGCCGAGCTCGGCGCCGCCTTCGATGAACTGGAGGCGCGTCTCACCGAGGCCGGTGCCACCGTGGTACCTGTCGAACTCCCGCACTACGAGCAGGTCGCCACGGCTTCGATGATGCTGATGATCGTGGAGGCTGCGGCGTACCACTCAGCCGACTTCATCGATCGGTGGGAGGACTACTCCCGCGGATTGCGCGAATGCCTGTCCATGGCGACGCTGTACAGCTCGGCGGACGTCGTACAGGCTCAGCGGGTACGACGGGTGGGAGTGAAAGCCGTCCAGGAAATGATGACGCAGGTCGATGTCGTCGCGACCCCCACGACCACCTGTGGAGCCTTGACGTTCGACGACGTCGAGCGGATGTGGGACGGGCCCGGATCGACGAACCTCACTGGCTACTGGAACGGCGTCGGCAATCCCACGCTGGCGGTGCCCTTCGGCTTTACCTCGGGTGGACTGCCGTTGAGCGTATCGCTGTCAGCGGCGGCTTTCGATGAGGCGACGGCGCTACGGGTAGGGCACGCCTACCAGTTGCGCACTGACTATCACCTGCAGCGTGCGCCGCTACTGGCAGCCGCTGTTCCCGTCTGAGCAGCAGCGTAAGTACACATCCGACCAAGGTCACCCAGGAGAGATCGATGACATCAAAGACGGCCGACGCAGCACAGATCATCGAACTGCGCTGTGCGGAGATGCGTTTCCCCGCCACAGCAGAAGAGAAGGAGCGGCTGACCAATCGTTACCTCGCGCGACGCGCCGAGGTCGAGTCCCTGTACGCGATGAGCGAGGTGAAGTACGAAGAACCGGGAGTGTTCTTCCGACCGATGCCCTAGCGGACCACCAGGCGCCGACGGTCCTGTGCCGACTGGCGCGTTCGAATCATCGAGAACAGAACGGATGCGGAAATGATGACCCAAGACGATGTTGCGACCGTGCGCGCGATCGTGAGCCTGGCCGATCTCGACACCCCTGATCATCGGCTGGCAGTAATCGCGAGCGCGGCATTACCTACGCAACAGATGATCCGGCAGATGGCTAACGACGCCGACCTCGGCGAGGCACCGCCGAGCAGCGCTTTCAACGCGGGATGGGAGTAGGCACAATGCAACCACGTGAGATGACCATGGTCGACCTGGCGACGGCGATCGCTCAACGAGAAATCAGCCCTCGCGAGGTAGTTGAGTCCTCGCTGGAATGTATCGAGGCGCTCGAGCCGCAGGTCGGCGCTTTTGCAACGGTCACCGCAGACCATGCCAGAGCGCAGGCGGTGGCGGCAGAGAAAGACATCCTCGCTGGGCGCTACCGAGGGCCGCTGCATGGGATCCCGATCGCGATCAAGGACCTGATCAATACTGCGGGGATCGCCACGACGTCCTCCTCGCAGGTCCGCGCCGGATACGTGCCCGAGGACGATGCAGCGGTGATCCGGTCGTTGAACAGCGCGGGTGCGGTGATGGTCGGTAAAGCGCACACTCACGAGTTCGCGTTCGGCGCTACCACGCCGACGACACGCAACCCGTGGGATCTCTCCCGGATTCCAGGTGGGTCCAGCGGTGGCACGGCGGCCGCGATCGCTTACGGGGCAGTGCATGCCGGTCTCGGCAGCGACACTGGGGGATCGATCCGGATCCCTGCTGCGCTGTGCGGCACGGTTGGGCTAAAGCCGACGTACGGGCTTGTTCCCCGTACGGGCGTGACGTCGCTGTCGTGGTCGCTGGATCACGTTGGTCCGTTGACGCGTAACGTCGCGGATGCCGCCTTCATGATGAACGCGATCGCGACCTACGACGGTGGTGATCCCGCCTCGGTGCGTCGGCCGTCGGAGAATTACGCGCGGCTGCTGAGTTCTGGCATCGAGGGCATGCGGATCGGCGTGCCGACCAACTGGTTCACTGAGCATGTCGATGCTGAGGTTGCGTCCGCAACGAGCGCCGGGATCGAGGTGCTGCTCTCGCTAGGGGCCGAGATCGTCGAGGTCGAGATCCCGATGACGACGCATCTGACCGCGATGGAGTGGGCGATCATGATGCCGGAAGCGAGCGCCTATCACCGCAAGGCGATGCGGAACTGTCCTGAGCTATTCACCGAGGAGACACGGCAACTGCTGGAGGTCGGTGAGACGATCCTCGCCACGGACTACGTCGATGCTCTGCGGATGCGCCAGTTGTTCAAGGCCGCTTGGATGGACATGATGGCGGACTGCGATGTGCTCGTTGCGCCGAGTACGTTCGCTCCTGCAGTACCAGCGGAAGACCCTGTGTACGAGTTCCCCGATGGGCGCGTCGAGGCCGCGACGCCGGGCTACGTCAGGCTGTCGTTGCCGATGAACTTGACGGGCTTGCCGTCGTTGCAGATTCCGTGCGGACTGAACTCGAGCGGTCTACCGCTCGGCCTGCAGATCATGGGTAAGCCGTTTTCCGAGGCGTCCTTGCTTGGTGTAGGTGCCGCCTATGAGGCGGCCACCGAGAACGTCGGCCTGGTCGCGCCGCTGGGATCGCTCGCGGCGGCGTAGCGGCAGGCGGACGCTGCAACCATAGGGAGGTGAGCGCGAGTTCACGACACGGGTGAGGACTCCGGGTCCACGGGAGCACGAAACCGTGGGCCCGGAGTTGTCGTGGCGCCGGAGAGTTCTGTGGCCATAGGTTGCGCGGCCAGCGTGGCTCGGTACGGTTGGCGTGACCGTGCTCACCGCGTTGGAGGTAACCCGTGCAGAACCGGCAGATTCGATACGTCAAGCGCCCGACCGGCGCACTCGGAGTCGACACCTTCGAGTTGGGTGAAGCGCCGATGCCGCAGCCGGCTGAGGGCGAGGTGCTGTGCCGCAATCTGCTGGTGTCCATCGATCCGGCGAACCGGGCGTGGATGCAGGGCGCGACGTACCGCTCGCAGCTGAAGGAGGGCGATGTGATGGCGGGTTACGGGCTCGCTGAAGTAATCGAGGGCGCCGAGGGGATTGCGTCGGGAAGCATCGTGGGCGGAGACTTCGGCTGGCAGGAGTACGCCGTACTGCCAGCAGGACAGGTCGAGCCACTGGCGGTCGAGGGCGAGCTCAGCCACTACATGAGCATCCTGGGCATTACCGGGCTGACGGCCTACTTCGGACTGCTGTCGGTTGGCCGCCCTGTGCCTTCGGAGACAGTGTTGGTCTCCGGAGCCGCCGGCGCAACAGGAAACGTCGTCGGCCAGTTGGCTAAGTTGCATGGCTGCCGCGTGGTGGGGATCGTCGGCAACGCGGAGAAAGCCGCGTTCCTCACTGATGAGCTTGGCTTCGATGCTGCGGTGAACTATCGCAGCGAGACCTACTACCAGGATCTGAAGGCAGCGTGCCCCGATCGCGTTGATGTGTACTTCGATAACGTCGGTGGCCAGACGCTGGAGTATGCATTGCGATTGCTGAATCAGCACGGTCGAATAGTGTGCTGCGGCAGCGTGTCGGCGTACGACGGCGAGGCCCCCGAGGCAGGCCCGCGTGGCGTTCCCGGATTGATCACGACCAAGCGGATCCGGATGGAAGGGCTGCTGGTGTTCGACTTCCAGGACGAGTTCGAGCGGGCGCGCGCGCAGCTCCGATCCTGGGTTGAGGAGGGCAAGGTGAAAGTCGTGCAAGACGTGCTCGAGGGGATCGAGCAGTTGCCCCAGGCATTGGTGGGACTTCTCGCAGGTGAGAATGTCGGCAAGCGCATGGTCCGCGTCGCCGGCCGGAGTTAGCCGGCGGAACCTGATCGAGCCCGCACGCCAACTTTTAGCGGCCACGATTCTGCTGAGTCGTGCGGGCCGGGAGCCAGGTGGGCTACTGCGTCGACAAGGAAGCGATGATCTTGGCGATGCGCCGGTCGCGCGTCTCGGGCTTCTTCGCCTCGGCCACCGAACGCGCATGCTCCTTGCGCTTGGTGTAGGAAAGCGCGTCAAACGCCGAGTGGGCACCGGGCGCTCCTTCTAGTGCTGCCGCGAGTTCCGGTGGGACTTCGACCGTGCGTTCGGCGGCGTCGAGTTGGATCGTGGCCGTGACGGTATCGCCGATCTTGACCCCGAGTGCCGTGCGAGCGGCCTTCGAGAGTCCAATGCAGTTACGACCGTCCATCCGGGCGATCCGCAGGCGCTGGGCGTTGTCGTCAATTGTCACGAGGACGGGTGGATTCTTTACCGGGGCGAGTTCGGCGACCTGCTCGTCGGTCAGGAAAATCGCGCACGCGGGTCCAAATGGTTCGAGCGTCGTCGTCAGTGTGAGCATGATTCACCCTACGACCGCGGAGCTGGGTTGTCGCCATTCGTCGGACAGGCTCGTCGCGGGTACGGCGGGACGCCGTGCCATGGGACGTTCCGCCAGCGTTGGCGGGTCCTCGCGTTTGTACCTATGTCGGACGTTTCGCCGGCCACACGTCGATCCCAGAGCTCCGCCATCCCCTGAGCACCATCAGCTCGGGGGACGCCGACGACGCGTGGAATCGACTCCGACCTGATCGACGAGCACTCTGCCTTATGACCCATTGACCTAGAGATCGAACAAATGTACTATAAATCTGTCAGGTCAGATCGGGGTGGGCAGGTGAGTGACACGAACTCCCTGCGCTTCGTGCCCGCCGATACGCGAGACGTCGCGCGACAAAATCCCGTGGAAGGCCCGCGGCTTGTTGCGGTGGCTGAGGAATTCTCGCGTGAGCTATCCGATGCATTCGGCCAGTTATCGAATGGGCTGAACGCGTTAATCGATATTGGTGAGCGTGGCGATTTCGCTACGCTTGGTCCCGAGTGCCTGCTTGCGGTGGCTCGTGAATTCGAAGCGCACCGAGCCCGTAGCGTGCTGTTCGACTGCCGCGTCATTGAGGCTGCTGCGACAGAAGGGTTGGCGGAGTATGTAGGGCAGAAGCGCGCGAGCATTGCTCGGGTGCTTGCCGCCGAACTCAAGGTGAGTTTCCGGGAGGCGTCGGCGCGTGCTCGCCGAGCGAAGCAACTGCTCCCGCGAAACGGGTTCAGCGAAGGCGAAATGCCCCCAGCGCTGCCAGCCTTGGCTGACGCCGCCCGAGACGGAACTGTCACCCTCGACCACATCGACGAGATCGGCGCAGCCATACGTCGATTGGAGACGATCCCCGATATCGACCCGTCGCTACGCGGGCAGGCGGAGCAGATCTTGATTGCTCAGAGCGCCTCTTTGGGGCCGACGGACGTACGGAAGGTGGGCGAGGGTATCGACCAGATCCTCGTTCCAGACGGGCAAGGTCCCGACCCGGAGTTAGCCGGGGCGCGCCGTGGGCTGCGTGTGGGCGCGAGGCGTTACGACGGGCTCTACCCGATCAGTGGCTACCTGACCGCGAGCGCAAAACCGAAACTTGACGCCGCGCTCGGCCCGCCTGGCGCGCCTCGTCCCGCAGACGACGGTACGCCGGACGGGCGAAGCGCCCCGCAGCGCCAACACGACGCGTTCGAGGACGCGATGCAGCGACTCCTCGATCTATCGGGCGTGCCCGCGAGTGGGGGTACATCAGCGACCGTTCATCTCGTTATTGATGCTGACCGCATCATGCGGGAACTCGGGCTGACCGCGCTTGCACCTGGCGACGAAACGCGCAGCGACTCCTTGGCCGGTTCGGTCAAGGCGAAGAAATCCGACTCCTGCTACGTCGGACGGGTTGCCGGGGGCGACCGCGTCACGCTTAACGACCTCAAGCGACTTGCAGGAGAGGCGATGCTGATCCCGACCTGGATGAGCGAGTCGCGGGGGATCATCGGGTATGGGCGATCGCGGCGGGTTGCTAGCGAAGGTCAGACGCTCGCGATGATTGCCCGTGACGGAGGATGTTCGCACCCTGGATGTGACGCGCCGCCCGATTGGTGCCAGAGGCACCATGTCGTCGAATGGTGGCGGGGCGGAGACACGGACATCGGCAACATGACGCTGGTGTGCGGGCGGCACCACCGAGAACTCGACTCGTCGGGATGGCGAATTGACATGCTCGGCGGGCTTCCGTGGTGGACGCCGTCGTCGCGGATCGATCCCGACCGAAAGCCGATTCTCAACGCTCGGATCCGGCTACCAGACCAGGAGCAACTTGACGATATCGCGACGCGCGCGTACGCAGCGCGGGAGGCTATGGCGAGGAGCAGTGACGAACAGCTCGACCCCGCCGATGACCTTATAGTGCTACTTGCCGCTCATATCGATGATCCCCCTGATCGGGATGCCTTTCATCAGGAACTTGCCGATCTACTCGCGAGCTATAATGTCGAAGTAGCGCCTCCTGCGATGACAGAGCCAGGGGCGGTGGCATGATGGTGCTGCGCCCACGGGACCCTGTTGTCCCGGGCTACGCCGTGGGCTGGGGAACGAACTCTCGGCGCAGATCGGCCTTGAGGATCTTGCCCCCAGCGTTACGCGGCAACTCCTCCTCGCGCATCCAGATGTGTGTGGGCACCTTGAACTTTGCCATTCGCTCGGACAGGAACGTCTGGAGTTCCGAACTGGTTAGCGACGAGCCGGGTGAACGCTGGATGACCGCGCCTACCTCCTCGCCCAGAGTCTCGTGCGGAACGCCGATGACTGCACAGTCGTCGACCTCGGGATGATCATGAATAACTGTCTCGACCTCCGCGCAATAGACGTTCTCGCCACCACGAATCAGCATGTCTTTCGCGCGGTCGACGATGGAAATGAACCCCTCGTCGTCAATACGTGCCAGGTCGCCGGTGTGCAGCCACCCTTCGGTGATCGCGGCTGCTGTCGCTTCCGGGCGGTTCCAATAACCGTGGACGACGTTCGCGCCGCGGATCCACAGCTCGCCAATCTCGTCGGCCGAGACCTCCTCCTCGGTGGCTGGATCGACGCACTTCACGTCGCAGATCGCGACCGCTTGACCGACGCTGTACGGCTTCGCCGCGTAGTCGCTGCCGCGGGTGCCCGTCGTCATCGACGAGGTCTCCGTCAGTCCGTATCCGTTGCCGATGTCGCTACCGGGCAGCAGCGCATGAGCGCGTCCGGCCAGACCCTGCGGCGCCGAAGCACCGCCGGTGCCGACCGTGGTCAGGCTCGACAGATCGCGGCTTTCGACGTCAGGCTGCGACAACAGCTGCAGCACCATGGTCGGCACGCCGGTCATCGCGGTGACCCGTTCGCGTTCGATGAGATCCAATGCAACCGCGGGATCCCATTTATGCATCAGGACCAGCGTCGCGCGTCCTTGCATCGCGCCGAGCAATACCGAGTGGCAGCCCGTGCCGTGGAAGAGTGGGACGCACACCAACGAGACCATCGGCGGCTTCGGTGCCGCGAGATCTTCCAACGTCTTACCGTCGCGCAGCGCTGCACGTGCCGCGGAGTAGCCCACGCTGATCACATTGCCGCAGATGTTTCGATTGCTGCCGAACGCGCCCTTCGGGCGGCCAGTCGTTCCGGAGGTGTAGAAAATCGTCGCCATATCGTCCGGCACGATCTCCGCGGGCGGCAGCTCAGTAGCCTCGTCGATCGAGGCGAGATCGCGGATCGGAATCGACACCTTCTCGCTGGGGCGGGCTACCAAAGGCACAGTGCCGAGCTCGGCGAATACCTGCTCAAGACGCACCAGCCGCTCGGTGTCGACAATGTGCGCTTTCGGGGAACTGTCGTCGATAGCGAACTTCAACTCCGGCGCCGTCCACCATGCATTCAGCGGTACGACGATCGCTCCGATGCTCGCCGCTGCGAAGAACGCCACCGACCACTCCGGCAAGTTCCGCATCGTGA
The DNA here is from genome assembly GCA_047975195.1 of Cumulibacter sp. Lineage (GTDB taxonomy): Bacteria > Actinomycetota > Actinomycetes > Mycobacteriales > Antricoccaceae > Cumulibacter. The sequence continues at coordinate 35,351 of JBKEDB010000025.1, forward strand.
TCGCGACGCGATCGCCCTTCTGCACGTCATACTCGTCCCGCAATACCCGCGCCAATCCCGCAACCTTGCGAAAATGCTCGCCGTACGTCATTCGCTCGTCGTTGAACACCTGAAAATCGCGGTCGGCCGAATCCAAGGTCGATTCCAGCATCGCTCGCAGCGACGGCGGAGCATTGCGCCAGGCACGTACCCGTGCCCCGCGGACCTCGACTTCTTCCATCTCGAATGTAGAACCTGGTGCGGTGAGCGCCGCACGGATCTCGGCATGGTCGCGGAGTACCGGCATGCGGTTGACCTACTTCCTCGAGTGCCGACCGTATGGCCGACGGATGGGCGGACGACAATTCGGGCCGCAACGACGAAGACGGCTGTCGTGTCGATCGCAGACAGTGTCGATCGAACAATCGACACAAGGATCAGATGACACCATAATTCTGTCCCGAGAAGACCGTCAACACGACCGCTGCCGCATAGTGCGCTCTGTTGACCGCCCGACGACGGCCGTTTACGGTCAGGTATGCCGATCGAATGATCGACACAGATGGTTCGCCGCTCAATACTCGCCCACGACATACTCGCCCATAACCGCTCGCGCCTACGACAGGACGGCCACGCATGGCCCGCAAACGATCACTCGATGAAGGACCGACGGTCCGTCAGGCGGTCCTTGATGCCGGCGCTCGGCTGTACAGCGAACGCGGCTTCCGTGCCACGTCGATCCGCGACCTCGCGGATGCGGCAGGTATCTCGTCGTCCACGATGTATCACCATTTCGCGAACAAGCAGCAGATCCTCTACGCCATCCTCACCGATTTCATGCGCAGTTTCGCAGGCGAAATCATCCCGATCCTGACCGACGCTTCGATGGCACCGCAGGAGCGGATCACCGAAGCCGTGCGACTGCATCTATGGATCAGTGAGCGCGATCGCCTCAAACTCGTCGTCGGCGCGCCGGTGCGTTATGAACTCCGTGACGAACAGCGCCAGGCGCTGTCCGCGCTGACCGGCGAGTACCGCGGCGCCTTTCATGACGCAATCGGTGACGGCGTTCGCTGCGGTGTGTTCGACGTAGCCAACCCGCGGCTGACGACGATCGGGATTCTCGACATGCTCAACGGCGTACGTGAGTGGCACGACCCAACTGGCGCGCTGTCTTTCGAGCAGATTGTCGACCACTATCAGCAGACCGTCCTGCGCCAACTCGGATACGACGCGCTAGAGCAGCGGCCTGAGAGGCAACGGGCTGCGTCGCGGATGCATGCGTGACTACTGAAGGGAACGCACGATGACCATAAACGACAGAACCGTGAACGACAGGACGACTAACGACACGACCATCAACGACAGCATCGACGCCATCAAGGCCATGCTTGGTGATATCCCGTTCGATCCGGATGCGCTTCGCGAGCGGTACCGCCACGAACGGGACAAGCGTCTGCGTGAAGACGGCAACGAACAGTACGTCGAGGTCAAAGCTGAGTTCTCCAATTATGTCGATGATCCGTACGTAGATCCCGGGTACAGCCGTGCCCCGCTCTTCGATGAGGTCGAGGTCGCGATCATCGGTGCCGGATTCGGTGGACTGCTGGCCGGCGCCCGCCTACGTGAGGCCGGATTCGGCAGGATTCGACTCATCGAGAAGGGCGGCGACGTCGGCGGTACCTGGTACTGGAACCGCTACCCGGGCGCGATGTGTGATGTGGAGTCCTACATCTATCTGCCACTGCTGGAGGAACTTGACTACACCCCGAAACACAAGTACTCCTTCGCGCCCGAGATACTCGAACACTCTCGCAATATCGCCAGGCACTTCGCGCTGTACGACGATGCCACGTTCCAGACCGGCGTCACCGATATCGCCTGGGACGAGGAGATATCTCGCTGGAGAATCCGTACTGACCGCGACGACGAGATGCGCGCGCAGTACGTCGTGATGGCGACTGGCCCGCTGAATCGTCCAAAGTTGCCAGGGATACCCGGGATCAACGATTTCCAGGGATACACCTTCCATACCAGTCGGTGGGACTACGGATATACCGGCGGCGACTCTAGCGGCAGCCTCACCGGTCTGCGCGACAAGCGCGTCGGGATTATCGGTACCGGCGCAACAGCGATCCAATGCGTGCCGCACCTTGGCGCCTGGGCGAAGGAACTGTTCGTGTTCCAGCGGACGCCGTCCTCGGTCGATGTCCGCGGAAACAGGGAAACAGACGCCGAATGGTGGAGTTCGTTGCCACCTGGCTGGCAGCGCGAACGGATGCGGAACTTCAATTCTCTCGTGACCGGCGGTCGCGAAGATGTCGACCTGGTCGGCGACGGATGGACCGAGATTTTCCGCGGATTGACTGGTATCGCGGCGAAGCGCGCCTCAGAGCGCCTGGGCCGCCGCCTTACCCCCGTCGAGAAGCAACACCTGATGGAAGTCTCCGACTTCCGCAAGATGGAGGGAATCCGCTCGCGAGTGGATGACGTCGTGCGCGATCCTGCCACGGCGCAGGCGCTCAAACCGTGGTACCGCCAGTTCTGTAAGCGTCCTTGTTTCCACGATGAGTACCTCGATACCTACAACCGCCCGAATGTGCACCTGATCGACACTGACGGCAAGGGGGTTGAGCGGCTCACCGAACAGGGCGTCGTCGTGGACGGCGTCGAGTACCCCGTGGACTGCCTCATCTTCGCCACTGGATTCGAGGTAGGTACCGGCTACACCCGCCGGTCCGGTTACGACGTGACGGGTCGAGGCGGGACCACCCTCTCCGGTAAATGGGTGGACGGCGCCAAGACTTATCACGGCCTGCAGTCGCGGGGCTTTCCTAACATGTTCTTCCTCGGGCTGGTACACACCGCCTCGACCGTCAACGTTCCGCACGCGCTCAGTGAGCAGGTAAATCACCTTCGGTACATCGTCTCCGAGGCGCGTGCGCGGGGTAAGCAGGTCATCGACGTCAGCGAGCAGGCCGAGCAGTGGTGGTGTCAGGAGATCATCGATAAGGCCACGATGGCCGAAGACTTCTATCGCGAGTGCACCCCTGGGTACTACAACAACGAAGGTCAGCCGTCACGGTTCAGCGGGCTGGGCGACGGGCGCTACGGCGCCGGCCCGGTGCCATTCTTCAACATGCTGGCGGACTGGCGCGCTCGAGGTGACTTGCGCGGCCTCGAACTGGGCTGATCCGGTAAGAACGACGTAGACACAATGGAAGGACCACCGCATGAGCGAAGAATCCACGCGGGCTGAGCTCGCGGAGTTCGCGGACGCCGTCCGCGGCTTCTGCCAGGACAAACTCCCTGAGCAAACCGTCGCCCGTCCAGGCGTGGTACGCGACGCCGACGCTGCGAGATTGAACTGGCGCGCGCTCGCCGTCGACCTCGGTGTCGCCTCGCTGCTGATTCCCGAAGAGTACGGCGGCTCGGGAGCCAGCTTGATTGAGGTTGGTCGGGTCGCCGAGGCGCTCGGTGCGGAACTCGCGACCGTACCGTTTCTCTCCTCGGGGGTGCTCGCCCCCGCACTGCTCGCGCCGCTCGCGTCCGACCCGGTCGCTGCCGATCTGCTCTCCCGGATCGCCAGTGGAACGATCGTCACCGTGGCATGGGCGAGTGAGGATCCTGGCGTTGCTACGGCGGCGAAACTGATGACCGGCGACGGTAGTGCCAGCGGCACCTTCCGCTATGCGATCGACGCGGACATTGCCGAAGTCGTGATTCTCGTCGGCGCCGGCGGCGCCGAAATCGCGGCCGTCGACGCGTCCGACCTCAACGTGACTGCGCGTCCGACGTTCGATTTGACCCGTGGCCTCGCCGACATCGCTGCTGAGAATGCACCGGCCAACTTGATCGCCAGCGGTGACGAGGCGAAGGAAGCATTCCGCCACGCACTCGTGGCGGCCCGGCTGGCGCTCGCCTCAGAGAGTGCCGCCGGGGCCGGCGCAGCGCTTCAGGTCGCCGTGCAGTACGCGCGCGAACGAGTCCAGTTCGGCCGTGAGATCGGTAGTTTCCAGGCGATCAAGCACATGCTGGCGGACTGCTTCGTCAATGAGCAATCCGCGCTTTCGGTTGCCCGGCAGGCGATAGAGGCGGTCGTTGCCGCAGAAGACGAGGCCGATGAGCTCGTCGCCACCGCGGCGTTCTACTGCGCCGACCGGTACGTCGATGTCGCCGCCACCGGCATCCAGGTACACGGCGGAATTGGGTTCACTGTGGAGCGGGCAGCGCACCTTTATCGCCGCCGCGCCGAGGCGAATCGGCATCTCCTCGGTGCTCCAGAACAGCTAAAGTCCGACTACCTGACCCTGCTGAAGTCGAAGGAGAATGCGGCGTGAGTATCCGCGACGAGGTACGTGAATTCCTGGCGTCGGCGTGGACACCGGGTATGGACTCAGCGACATTCCTGCAGGCCGCAGTCGACACGGGCTGGCTGGCGCCGACCTGGAGCGCCGACTGGTACGGACGCGGATTATCCGCCGAAGATGCCGAGATCGTCGGTGAAGAGTTCCGTCGCGTAGGTGCTCCGGGCCGCGCCGACCGAGATCACCTGCATGCGCGAGTGATCTACGAACTTGGCTCCGACCAACTGAAATCGACCTACCTGCGCGATTTGCTCACGCACACGGTCAGCGGTTGTCTGTTGTACTCCGAGCCGGGAGCCGGCTCCGACCTGGCGAGTGTGCGCACCAGCGTCGTCCGAGAGGGTGACCAATGGCGGGTCAACGGCCAGAAGGTATGGACCTCCGGCGCACGCACTGCGGCGTACGGCCTGCTTGCCGCGCGCAGCAACCGCGATGTCCCCAAACATCGCGGTATGACGTTCTTCGTGATCCCGATGAAACAAGAGGGAATTGAGGTGCGGCCGCTGGTGCAGATCACCGGCGACGCGCACTTCAACGAGGTGTTCTTCACCGATGCGTGGGTCGATGATGCCAATCGGCTCGGCGAGGTCGACGACGGCTGGCGGGTACTGATGACCGCGCTCGGATACGAGCGTCTCGTCATGGGTGCCCGCGGCGTGGGATCGCGCGCCAGTGACCCCACGTACGTCGGTACCGGTGATGACCTGCTGGCGCTCGCCGAGCGCCACGGCCGCCTTGACGACCCGGTCATCGCCAACCAGATCGCTGATATATATGCCGAACGTACGGCTGCTCGGCTGAATGCAGCACGGTACGCGGCCGAGGGCAAGGGGCAGGACGCCGCAGCGATGTCGCTGGGGAAGTTGATGATGTCGCGGATCCTGCACGGTACGGCCGGTTTGCGTCGCGATATCGTCGGAGCCGAAGCGTTGTACGACGAGCGCACGGATCCACCGAGCGACGGGGAAGTGGCAAACTTCTTCACCCTCGACGCATACTTCACTTCCATCGGCGGTGGCACCGACCAGGTGCAACGCAACATCATCAGCGAACGGATGCTGAGTTTGCCGAAGGACAAGGACGCGTCGAAGGACATCCCGTTCCGCGACGTTCGTAGTTAGTTTTCTTCCCGTGGCGTACTTGCCCAGCGCTAAGGGCAAGTACGCCACGGCGCATGTTTGTAGGAGGATTCACCGGAATGACCCACGTGCTTGACGAGGCCATTGAGCTTGAGCAGATTGGCCCCGATCGGGTCCGTGGCCGCACAACTGATCCGTACGCGAACATGATCGGGCCGTACGGCGGAATCACTGCAGCAGTGTTGCAGAACTCGGTGATCGAGCACCCCGGCGTGCTCGGTGAGCCGATCGCGCTGACGGTGAACTTCGCGGCTGCCGTGAAGTATGGCTCGTTCGAGATCACCGCTCGGCCGGTGCGCACCAACCGGTCCTCGCAACATTGGGTCATGGAACTATCGCAGGATGGCCAGGTGGCCGCGACGGCGACCGCGGTTACCGCAGCGCACCGCGATGGCTGGACCGACACCGAAAGCCAGATGCCGATCGTGCCGGAACCGCGTGACGTCGCGATGGGGACACGCTCGAGCGCAGAGTGGCTCAATCGTTACGAGATGCGACACATCGGTCGTCCCGGAGCGACGGTCGCCGACCCGTTTTACCTGGACGGCGAGCCGGGGGAGAGCAGCCACATGGCGCTGTGGACTCGTGAGGTTCCGCCGAGACCGGTGGACTATGCCTCGCTCACCGCCTTCTGCGACGTGTACTTCCCACGTGTCTTTGTGCGGCACGGTAAGGCGGTTCCGATCAGCACGGTGTCGATGACTGCCTATTTCCACGCGACGAAGGATGAACTCAACCAGCACGGCGACGACTACATCCTCGGCGTCGTACACGGTGATGCCTTCCGTCGTGGCTTCTACGACCACATCGGTCAGTTGTGGAGCCGCAACGGCACGCTGCTGGCGACCACTCACCAACTCGTCTACTACAAGGTATGACGGGGATACCGTCGTAGCAGGTCGACCGCGGACGGTGAGACGCCCGGTTGTGTACCGACTACGGTTCACAACCGGGCGGCGTACGAAGCGCGGGCGCGGCGCAGGTTAGCGATTGCGACCCTGCCACGTGGGACATGGATTACCGGGGCTTGGTGATGATGCGCCAACTGAAACCAGACGCGCTCGGGGTCACTTCGAGCGCGAGCCGATGGTTGTGAGCGGCGAGCATACCTTCGAAAAGTCGCGGCCACACCCGCACGGCGATTTCCTGGTTGGTTACTCCCGCGCCGAATCGCCAGGTAAGTTGCGTTAACGAGTTCCCGTCACTCGTGTACTCGTCGTCGTGGCCGTCCAGGATCTGTTTGAGAATGGCGATGTAACTCTCGGCAGTGCCGTCCGGAGTGACGTTGAGGATCGCGCAGATGTCGTCGTAAATCTGCATTCCGACCTGTTTGGCGGACAGTCCCAGCAGCGCGCTGGAGTCTTCGATCCCCCAGAGGTTGGCGGCCACGCTCAGCGCGGTCTGGGGGTAGGTCATCGCGTACGAGCGGTGTGCCTTCGCGAGGCGCTGCTGCGGCCAGTCAGTTGTGGGTAGTTTCGGTGCGAGTGCCGGATCGAAATCGGGGGCTTCTTCGGTGCGTGAGAACCGTAATCGCTCGGTGGGCTCGAGCGCTTCGTCGTACTCGTAGTAATAGCCCTCGAGTGCGTCGTCGCCGTCTGCGGCCTGCTTGGTGCATACGAATCCGAGGCGCGGGTTGCCGAGGGCGAGTCCATTGCGCGCGTGCCAGCCGCGCAGCATTGCCTCGGAGACCTCGCTGGGTATCGCGCATAACGCGGTGCCTGCCCACGCCCACCGGGGTACGTCGTACCGGATCCATGCCTTGCGGTCGGACTCCGGCATGAACTTGACCTTCACCCCGCCGATGTGGTTCGACAGGTAGTGGTACGAAGCGGCAGCCACGGCCGGTGGTAGATGGTCGATACCGAGTTTCGCTAGGCCGGGCACGAATTTCTCGGCGCGTTGCCGGTTGAAAACCTCGTATGTCAGGCGTGTGGCGCGATCACGTCCAGCCCGGGCGAGGGTGCTGAGGATGATTCCGGTGAAAAACGCGTGGTAGATCTCCGCCGCCGCACGGCGCGAACCATCCGTGGTCGTCTCTGGCATGGTCATGATGCTCCCGAGGGTCGAAGTAGCCTGTCGGCGGGACTGCCCCAGCGCCCGGTCATGCTCCGACTACGGTTCATGATCGGGCGCCGAAACGACTGCGCGATGCTGGACACACGCGATCAGACGACGCTGATCTCGCCGGCGGGACCTGCCTCATCCGGGGAGCGCCATATCCCTACGGTCCCTGCTTCGGCGAGCGCGGCGATCTCGGCATGCGAGTAGCCCAAGGACTCGAGCACCTGCTCGGTGTGTTCGCCATTGAGCGGCGGCGCCGCGGACGGATCGAACGGCGCACCGGCGAGCATCGGGTTGCGCACCTGGGGGTGTGGCCCCGTCACTGGGTGCACGACCTCCTTGAGCATCTCCCGGTGCTGCACCTGCGGATCCTCGAATACCTCGGCGAGGTTGTTGATCGGCCCCCACGGCACACCGGCGGCCTCCAGCCCCTCGGCCCATTCGGCCCGAGTGCGCGTCGACAGGATCTCGGTAACGACCACCCGCAGCTCGTCGCGGTGTGCCACGCGACCGGCATTCGCACGGAATCGCTCGTCCTCGGCAACCTCCGGACGACCAGCGACCTGACAGAATTTCGCGAACTGCGAGTCGTTGCCCACGGCGAGAATCATGTAACTGTCCGATGTCGCGTACACCTCGTACGGCGAAATCGTCGGGTGCGCGTTACCGAACCGCTTCGGCGGTACGCCGCTGATCAGGTAGGTCTGCGCCATGTTCGCGTTCATCGCGACGGACGCGTCCAGCAACGCGAAATCGATGTATTGCCCTTCGCCGGTGTTGGCGCGCTGGATCACCGCTGCCAGGATTGCGGACGTCGAATAGAGGCCGGACGACAGGTCCATCAGCGAGATACCGGCGCGCAGTGGCTCGGCGCCGGGCCGACCGTCGGGTTGCCCGGTGTAGCTCATGATGCCGCCGGTTCCCTGGAAAACGAAGTCGTATCCCGGCTTGTGCGCCATCGGCCCACTCTGGCCGTACCCGGTGATCGAGCAGTAGATCAACCTGGGGTTGATCTCCTTGAGTTGCTCGTATCCGAGGCCGTAGCGAGCGAGCGTCCCCGCCTTGTAGTTCTCCACGAGAATGTCGCTCTCGGCAGCGAGCTTCTTCAGGATCTCGAGTCCGTCAGCATCGGCAAAACTGACCGCGAGCGATCGCTTGCCTCGGTTGGCGGCCATGAAGTACGACGAGAACCCGTGCTCCGGTCCGGTGCCATCCGGGTACGGCGGGCCCCACGACCGGACATCGTCCCCGCCCTTCGGATTCTCGACCTTGATCACGTCGGCGCCGAGGTCCGCGAGGTTCTGGGTGCACCACGGACCCGCGAGGATCCGGGACATGTCGAGGACCTTCAGTCCATCAAGGGCCTTCTCGAGCATGCTGTACCGCCGTTCTTTCTGCTAAGGGGTGAACCTTCGCAGACTATCGGGTAAACCATGCGCGGTTGCCGGGCGCATCGCCACCATTGTGACGGTGGTGCCACCCGCGGCCATCCGAGGACGCTGGGTGACACCACCGTGAGGCAGCGAGGGACGCGGTCCTCGCAGTACCTTCCGTACTTCACTACTTCTGCGCGGGAGCCTTGTATGCCTCGGCCTCGGGTGAGGAGAACAGATCCTTTGCGATAGCCAGACCGCCGGGCTTCTCGCCGTCCGCGACGACGATGTAAGCCTCACGGCTGCTCGGCGCTCCGGGGACGGTGAAGTCCAGGGCACCGGTGAGTCCTTCGGACTCGACGCTGTCGACTTCGTTCTTGGCAGACACAACACCCTCGCGCGTCATGTCGCCGTTATCGCAGGCCTTCTCCAGCACAGCCTGCCACGCGAGGCCCCAGGTGTAACCGTTGATGATGCCGATGTTGGGTTCGTCGTCAGCTAGTTCCTGGGCAGCCTCGAGGACCTCGTCCGCCTTGTCGTTGCCCGCGCTGAACGGCACAACCGAGGATGACATGTAGAAGTGCTCCAGTGCCTTCGCGACCCCCTCGTCTTCCAGCAGATTCGGGGCGTACGAGGGGTTGTTGCCGATGATCGGGACTTCGAGGCCCTGCTGCACGTTCTGGACGGCAGCGGAGCCGAGCGCGGCCGGCGGCGTGGTGATCGCAATCGCGGTGACGCCGGCGCTCTTGAGTTTGGTGATAGTCGCAGTGAGGTCGGTATCGGAGGCCGAGATCGGGGCTTCGACGACAGTGATGTCGTGGTCCTTGGCGTAGGCCTTCGAACCCATTAGCCCGTTCTGGCCATACTCGGAGTCGACGTAGATATGCCCGATCTTGTCGCCGTCGGCGATCAAACCTTCTTCTTGTAGATAAGCCAAGCCGTTGATCGTCTCGACGTCGTAGGTCTGCCCGACCATCATCACCGCGTCGGTTTCCAGGTTGACTGAGGCCCAGGACGCCGGGACGGTCAGCATTTTCTCGTTCTCGACCTTCTGCTTGAGCGCGGCGAGAATGTGTGAACCACCGAGGTTGATCTGCCCGAGGGCGTCGTCCTTGTGCTGCTCGTAGAGGGGGACCGCGTTCTCTACCTTGTAGTTGGTGTCTTGAATCTCGAGTTTGATATCGCGCCCGCAGATACCGCCGGCGTCGTTGACCTCGTCTGCCCACACCTTGGTGCCGTTCGTGAACGCCAGCGAAATGACCTTGAATACGCCGGACAGATCTGAGAGTTCGAGCAACGTGATCTCGTCGTCGGTGACGCCGAAGTCGGTCTTCAGGTCGCCGTCGGAACCGCCGCCGGAGTCATCGCTAGCCTTCGTGCTGCAACCGGATAGCAGCAGGGCGGCCGCAACGGTTCCCGCGGTCATGACCTTCATCGGGGTGCGCTTCATGGAGGCTCGATTCTGTAGAGAAATGATGACCTGGCTCATGAACCCTAAGCCGCGCTGCCCGTTGGACTGAATGCTCTATAGGTTACGAATCGGTTTCGGTTATACGTTGGTGTCAAGTCTTGGTGTAGTGGAACGGGGCCACATCGATCCCGGAACACCATCGAGCCCGACGGGCGGTGCACACTGAGCCTGACGGCCAGTGATCGACGAGGCGGAGGTACACAGATGGACCTGTTCGAAGCGATGCGTACTAACGGAACCTGCCGGGACTTTCGCCCGGATCCGGTTCCCGAGGACGTCCTTTATCGCGCGTTTGAGGCAGCTAGGTTCGGGCCGCAGGGCGGTAACCGTCAACCGTTGAGTTGGGTCGTCGTTCGAGATCAGGAACTCAAGGAGTCGCTGCGCGAGTTGTACCTCGGGCCCTGGCGCGCGTACATCCGAGACCGGGTCGGCGTCGATATTGATGATCCAGATGCCCCCGCGTTCGTCCGAAATGCGACCCGAATGGCGTATGCCATGGCCGATATCCCGGCGATCGCGGTGCTGTGCGCTGATCTGAGTCGGGTCGAGGTAGTCGACCGCGACCTCGACCGCACCAGTGTGGTGGGCGGCGCGAGTATCTACCCGACGATGCAGAATCTCGCGCTTGCGCTTCGCGCTCAGGGGGTCGCGACGGCGGTGACGACCCTGCTCGTGGGCGTCGAAGATCAAGTCAAGGACGTGCTGCGGATTCCTGAACACCTCGCCACCGTCGCGCATGTCATGGTCGGATATCCCCTCAAGGCGTTCCCGACCACGCTGCGGCGGCGCCCCGTGGAGGAGTTTGTGTTCGCCGATCGCCACGGTGAGCGGATGTTCGCGCCCGCCGAGGTCGACTAACTGGCTGGCGACTTCTGCTTACGCACCTTGATCGGGTCGTCATCATGATCGTTGACTGGTCCGGCCATATGCATCACGGCGGCGCCCGCGATCGAGATGCATCCCGCGACCAGGTACGAGATCTGGTAGGTGCCGGAGAGGTCGTACAGCCACCCCAGCAGTAGGGGGCCGCCGGCGGTACCCAACACCACGATGAGCTGGCTGCGGGAGAACAGGCGCGCATAATCCAGTACGCCGAAGCGGTGGCTGATGATCAGCGACTGCAACATCAAGATGTTTCCGACCGTGGCGCCGAACACCAACAACAGAAGGAAAAACAGCACAGCGTTGTGCGTGAACGACACCGCTACCAGGGATAGTCCTTGGAAGACGCCGAGGATCACGGTAAACCGGCCCATCGGCATCAGGTGAATAATCCGCCCGCCCACCAGCCGTGCGACAACGGACATGCCAGCGACGACGAACGTGGCGAAGGCGGCGGCCGTTGCGCCCGTCCGTTCCTCTGCCAGTTTGACCAACTGCTGAATTCCGCCGACCTGCGCTGCCATCAGCATCACGTACGCGATCGTCATCAGCCAGAAAAATCGAGAGCGAATCGCATCGGCGTACTTCGCGCCGGTCGGTGCCGGAGGGTTGCTGCCCTGCACGATCCGCTTTCCGTCGGGCAGCCAGCCGAGTTTTATCGGGTCCGGTTTGATCAACAGCATGATGAAGGGGACAGTGCCGAGGAGCCACACGACAGCCAGGATCGGCGTCGCGGTCGACAAGCCCCAATGGTCGGTCATCCACTTCGCGATGGGCGTGATGACCATGCCGCCGACCGACAATCCGGTGGAGGCGATCGAAATCGCCACCGAGCGTCGCTGGATGAACCATCTCGTCACGATCGTCGTGACGGGCACGAGCCCGGCACCGCCGAATCCGCAAGCGAACAGCACGTACACCAAGTACATCTGAGCGGGAGAGGACGCCTGTCCGAGCAGCGCGAGCGCGACGGCGCCGAGCGTTGCCCCGCCAGTCATCACCACGCGAGCGTCGAATCGGGTGATCAGGCGTGCGACGAGCAGGCCGACCACACCGCCGACGACGAAGAACACTGTCGTCGCGAACGAAATGGACGACAGCGACCAACTCTTTTCGTTGCTGAACGCGTTGAGGTAAACGGCGATGCCGTAGAACGCTAGTCCGGCCGTCGTCATCAGCGACAGGAAGCATCCCGCCACCACTCGCATGCCCGGGAACGTCGCGCCCTTGGCCGGACCCTCAATGCTGTCCTCGCTCAGCGACTCCTGCCGGCGTGCCACGCGAAACCCCCTCGGAACACCGACTCGCGCAGAGTCAGCCTGGCATCAGCCATTCTCGCGCTCACGTAGGACCTTCTTATCGATCTTGCCGACGGCGGTCTGCGGTAACTCGTCGACGATGTGCACCACCTTCGGCGACTGCACCGGGCCCTTGAGGTCGCGTACCTGAGCGATCAGTTCCTCGGCTGTGGCCGAGGAGCCCGGCTTCAGCACGACGGCCGCCGTTACCTGCTCGCCCCACCGATCGTCGGGGACGCCGTACACCGCGGCGGTAGCGACCGCGGGGTGCGCAGTCAGCGCATCTTCAACCTCACGCGGAAACACGTTGAATCCGCCGGAGATGATCATGTCTTTCTTGCGATCGACGATGTAGAGGTAACCCTCGGCGTCCTGCCGGCCGACGTCGCCGGTGTGTAGCCAACCGTCCACGATTGTTTCGGCGGTGGTGTCCGGGCGCTTCCAGTAGGAGTCCATAGCGCTGGCGCCGCGCACGCACAGTTCGCCGATCTCGCCGATGGCGACCTCGTTGTTGCGGTCGTCGCGGATCGACACATCGACCCCGACTACCGGCCGTCCACAGGACAGCAACAGTTCCGGTCGCGAAAGGTCGTGGTCATCCTTGGTGAGCATCGAAACGGGGTAAAGCTCGGTCTGCCCGTACAGTTGCGCGAACACCGGGCCGATCTTCTCGATGCCCTCACGCAACCGGCTGACGGACATCGGGGACGCACCGTACAGCAACAACTCCAGCGACGACAGGTCGCGCGTGGTGATATCCGGGTGATCGAGCATCGCGTAGATCATGGTCGGCACGAACAGTGCAAAGTTGATCCGCTCGCGCTCGATCGTCTCCAGCACCTTCGCCGGATCAAACCCGGTGAGCATGTGCACCGTGCCGCCCTTGATCAGCGTCGGCAGGATGTTGGTGCCCGCGACGTGACTCATCGGTGCGACCAACAGGTAGTTGGCGCCGCGCGGGATGTTGAAGTCGGAGATGATGTCGATCGCGCCACGAATTTGATTCGCCTGGCGCCGTTGTGCGCCCTTCGGTCGGCCCGTCGTGCCGCCGGTGTAGTTCACAATCGCGAGATCGTCGGCCTGCCCGGTCATCTGCATCGGTTGGGCGCTCACGCGCGCGGCTGCGCTCGCGAGGTCGTCGGCCACCTCGGAAGGGCCCATGGTGAACACGACGAGGCCGCGCGCTTTGGCTTCGGCAGCCAACGCGGTGGTGCGATCTGCGAAGTGCGTCTCATCGAGTACGAGCGCACTGACGCCGGAGTCCTCGATCTGGAACAACTGATCGGCCAGTCCACCCATCGGGTGCAGCCACGTGGTGTACATGCCCGACGACTGCACTGCTTGACCCAGCGCCCACACCTCGATCCGATTGCCGCCGAGTGCCGCGACGCCCTGGCCGCGTTGCAATCCCGCGTCGGCCAGAACCTTCTGGAACTGCCCGATCATCGCCTCGGTCTGCGCGTAGGTCGCGCTGCCGCCGTCCCAGGAGAACGCGACGCGATCTGGGTGCGCCGAAAGTGTGCGGCGGGTCAACCTCGCCATCGTAGGTCCACCCTGATGGTCGTTCAGCTGCATTGCTCCTCCTGCGGGAAAGTCGTGGCATTTAGCGCGGGTCTGCGGTGAGGGTATGGACGTGGCGCCGGGCGGCGACGTACTGCCGTTCCAACTCGTCGACGATCTCGCCGACCGAACTGAGTTCGCCAACCCCGGAGACCGTGTGGCCGGCGCTCCAGATGTCCTGCCAGCGACGTGGGCCGTCCGAGGTCTGCCCAAACAGGCGACCGGCGAGGTCTGGGGTGATGTGCTCATCGAGCTCATCGGGGTTGATGCCGGCCGCGGCGATCGAGGGACGCAGCATGTTTGTCTGCAGACCGGTGAACGCGCGAGTCAGCATCACGTCGTCCATCGAACTGGACACCAGCATCTGCTTGTATGTCGGCGCCGCCGCGCTCTCGTGGGTCGCGATGAGTTTTGTGCCGAGGTAACCGGCGTCGTAACCCGCGGCGCGTGCCGCGAGCAGCGAGGCCCCGTCGGACATGCCGCCGGCGACGATTAACACGCCGTCGAAGAATTCGCGGACCGCTGAGGCGAAGGCGAATGGGTTGAGCCATCCGGTCTGCCCGCCGGCGCCGGCGGTGAGCAAGATCAGCCCGTCCACGCCGACCTTGGCCGCGCGTCTCGCGTGTGCGACGCTGCCGACGTCTGCCAGCACGTAAGCACCGGCGTCGTGTAGCGGGTCGACGACGGGTGCAGGCGAACCGACGCTGGTAATCACCAGTTTCGTCTCGTGCGCGCAGATGGCCGCGAGGTGTTCGGTCAGCGTCGGCGCCTTGATGATCAAGTTGGGGCAGTACGGCGCGGCACCATCGGCCTGCACGTCGTCGAGGGTGCCTAACCACTCATCGAGGCGTTCGGTGGTGCGAGCATTCACGGTCGGGAACGAGCCGACGATCCCAGCGCGGCAGGCCGACAGCGCTAGATCTAGTTCCGAAACCCGCAACATCGGCGCCGCGATCGCGGGGATCCGTAGCGTCTCGAGTAGCGAGCGTAGTGACTCGGCCATTCAGCCTCCTATGTTGTGGCCCACAATATGACACCCGAATCAGGTACGCGGGGGCGGGGCGTCGCGTGGCACCTACCGAAAACAAATAGGTAATGTACGTGTGCGCGCAAAACGCTAATCGCCCTATTGGGGCGATAAATCGTCAATAATAGGTTCATGGCCGCGAGTGAAAAGCGCTGCGGCAGCCAATTCATAAGGAGTGCGTGTATGGCGCGAAGGACTGTTGTCGTCGATGATATTGACGGCACCGAGGATGCCCGCGAGGTGACGTTCTCGCTCGATGGTGAGACGTGGCGCATCGACCTTTCCGAAGAGAACCGTGAACGTCTGCGGGATGCGCTGGGCGAATTCATCGAGTCGGGCGTAAAGATCAGTGGAATGCGCGGTATGCGGGCTCGGTCGATGCGCGCGAGTGGCGTTGATCTTGGGGCTGTCCGGGTGTGGGCGCGCGAGAATGGCTACAAGGTGAGCGATCGTGGCCGGGTGCCGCGCCACGTATTGGATGCCTACGAACAGGCTTAAGTCACGTCGCTAATGCTGGCGCGATGACGTTGTGCGAGATCGCGGTAGATCTGTTGGTTAGTGGTCGCCCATTTCTGGGGGCCGCCGGTGATCTCACCGCGGTCCTGCGCAGGCGTGCCCAGCGCGATGCGGAAATCCCCGATCTGGGTCCCGGGAGTGACGGTTGAGCCTGCGGCGACGAGCGTGCCATCGCCGATGCGCGCGCCGTCCAGCACTATGCTGCCGTTCCCGATCAGCGCTTCCTTGCCGACGTGCGCGCCGTGCACCACGCAGTTGTGCCCGACGGTGGCACCTTCGCCGATTTCGGTGCCATCCGGGCCGCCGTGCAGCGTTGAGTTGTCCTGCACGTTTGCCCCGCGACGAATGAAGATGGGCCCAAAATCCCCACGCAGCACCGTGCCGTACCAGACCGATGCGCCCTCCTCGACGTGTACGTCGCCGATCAGGCTGGCGGTCGGTGCAATGAACGCCGTGGCGTGGATCTGCGGCGCCTTTCCCTCAAACTCGTACATCGGCATTGCGGGCCTCTTTCGGATAGATGTCTCGACGGTTGGCGGTGTGTTCCGCACCATAGCGCGTGAACCCGAGGCGAGACGTGCGCGGTACCTGGTGCAACAATGCGACCCATGACCACCGCGAATACGGTTGCGACGCCGCCGAGCGACTCTTGCAGCGCTCCATCCCGATTCATCGACTCGGACCACCCGGAGGTCGTTGACTACGCGAACAAGATCGTCGCCAACGCCGGTGCGCGTACTGATCGAGAGAAGGCAGTTGCGCTGTTCCTAGCCGTCCGCGATGGATGGCGATATGACCCGTACGGCGTGTCGTACGACGAATCCCATTACGCCGCGAGTGCGATTCTTAGATCCTCCTCAAGCTGGTGCGTGCCCAAGTCGGTGTTGTTGACGGCGCTATGCCGGGCGGTGGGGATTCCTGCCGCGCTGGGATTTGCCGATGTCCGTAATCACCTCCAGAGCGATAAGTTGCAGGAGACGATGGGCACCGATCTATTTGTGTTCCACGGCTACTCGCTGATCTGGATCGATGGCGCTTGGCGTAAGGCGAGTTCGGCATTCAATCGGGAACTCTGCGAACGGTTCGGAACCAGGGTGCTCGATTTCGATGGCACTGCCGACGCGTTGATGCATCCGTTCGACGAGGCAGGAAATCGGCATATGGAATATGTGAATCAACGCGGCGAGTTTGAGGACCTGCCGTTCGACTTGATATTCGCGACGTTTGATGAGGTGTACGGCGACGCCTTCACGTCTGTATCGGGTGCTACAGATACCGCGTTCGTGGAGTAGGAGGACCTCTGCGTCATTACGGTTGCTCGGTCGTGGTCTCGTCCACAGGCAGAAGATCGAAGCGGGGCCCGAGCAGCCGAACTGGTTTCGTGACCTCGAATTTGGCCAGTAAGGCAAGGACTTCGCGTTCCAGAACGCCTAGGTCTGTGGTTGGCGTGGGCAATTTGTGTGACTTGGTTCTGGTCCAGAAGGTCACCGTTCGTATCGTCACGGCGACGCGAAACACGATCCGATTTTCTCGCAGGATTTGCTGGTGCAGTTCTGCCGTGAGCCGTCTGAGTTGGGCGGCCATTTCGTCGTACCCGCGCAGGTCCTCCGCGAAGGTCTCCACCTTGCTGTGAGATTTGGCCGCCTCACGGACCGTCGTGATGCTGCGATCGCCCCATCCGCGAGAGAGCACGTACAGCCACGTGCCCTGGTGTTGGCCGAATGCATCCAGCAGCACCTCGCGTCGAGTATCGATCAACTCGGCCACGGTGCGCACCCCGATCGCGTCCAACCGCGCGGAGATCCGCGGCCCAACGCTCCACAGGTCTATGCACGGCCGATCGCCCATCAGCGGCAGCCAGTTCTGCTCGTCGAGTACGAAGATTCTTGCATCGGTCTGTTTGGCGAATCCGGTGGCCATTTTCGCGCGCTGCTTGTTGTCGCTGACCCCTACCGCGCACGCTAGCGAGGTGTGCTCGTGCACCTTCTGACGTATCGCAGTCGCCAGCGCGACCGCATCTGTCGAATCGGTCCCGGCGAACGCCTCGTCCCACCCCCACACCTCGACGGCGGGCGCCACTTCGCGCAACGTATCCATCACCTGCGCCGAGGCGTCCTCATAGGCTTGTTGGTCGACCGGCAGCCATACCGCATCGGGGATCTTGCGGTACGCCGTACGCAGCGGCATTCCCGCGTGCACACCAAGCGAGCGCGCCTCGTATGACGCACAGGTCACCACTCTGCGCGCTTCCGTCGGATCCCCGTTGCCGCCGATCACGACGACCTGCCCGACGAGCGACGGGTTGCGCCGGCGCTCGACCGAGACTTGGAATTGGTCGAGGTCGACGTGCAAGATCCTGGAGAAATCGACCGCTGTGGTGGCCATGCCTAGATCCTGACAGGCCCGCGCGGCGCGTGCCACTTCATCTACCTCGGCGGACGGCGGACGTATGAGAGGGTTACCGCTGTTAGGTGACAAACCGCAGCGACTCACACCGACCGCGGGAGTATGTGTGCCGCAGACCGAAATCAGCATCGCGCGACTCAGTAGCGACCAGCCGACACTGCTGGTGTCGGAATTACGAAAGTCCTTCGGCGAACGGATCGCCGTGGACGGGGTTTCTTTCCAGATCGTTGCGGGCGAGACCTACGGATTGCTCGGGCCCAACGGTGCGGGGAAAACCACCGCTATCTCGATGATTGCCGGACTGTTGGGCGCCGATGAAGGTTCGGTGAGTGTGGTCGGGGAACACATGGGCCCGCATGCGATTGCTCCCAAGCGACACATCGGGCTTGTGCCTCAAGAAATGGCTATCTACCCGGACATCAGCGCGCGGGACAATCTGCGTTACTTTGGCCGCCTGCAACGGATCACCGGGGCGGAATTGCGCAAGCGCGTCGATGAGATCCTCGATCTGGTCGGGTTAGCCGACCGTGCGAAGGGCGCCGTCAAGGAGTTCTCCGGCGGCATGCAACGGCGGCTGAATATCGGTATCGGGCTGCTGCATCGACCGCGCCTGCTGATCCTCGATGAGCCGACTGTCGGCGTCGACCCGCAGTCGCGCAACGCGATCCTGGAGAGCGTCGAGGCGCTGGCCGGCGAAGGTATGGCAGTCCTCTATACGACCCACTACATGGAGGAAGCCGAGCGCCTATGCGACCGGATCGCGATCATCGATTCCGGCAGATTCCAAGCTGAGGGCACCCGAGATGAACTGATCAGGCTCACCGGAGGGGTCGATCACATCGACCTGCGCGGCACCGGGGAACTCGCGGCAGCGGCTGACGCACTACGCGCCTTAGAGCGGGTATCGCGGGTCGAGCCGGATTCCGGGGGGTTGCGTCTCACGGTCAAAGACGCGCCCGCCGCAATCGCGCAGATCGTCACCGAGGCGGCGTCCGCCGGGATGCGGCTGGCCGACGTTCAGGTCAGCCGGCCCAACCTCGAGGCGGTCTTCCTGCACCTGACCGGCAAAGCCTTGCGGGACTGAGGATGGCGCAACTGCTCACCCTGATCATCGCGGACCTGCGCCAGCGGATCCGCGATAAGTCAGTGTTGATCTTCGCGATCGGGGTACCGCTAGGGCTGATGATCGCGCTGAACTTCGTTATCGGCGGCGCAATGAACCAGGAATTGCAGAAGGCCACCGTGGCGATCTCAGTACCCGAGAACGATCAGCTGGGACACGCGCTGGAAGACATGCTGCCGCAGCTTGGCATCGACATTGAAGTGACGGCGGCGGACGCCCAAGAAGTACACGAACTCGCGGAATCAGGTGACGCGAAACTGGGCATTATCGTCCCGGATGGCTTCACCGACGCCGCGATTGCTGCCGAACCGAGCCAGTTGGACGTCGTCGAAGGTGACGGCGCCGGGCTCGAATCGGACGTGGTGCTATCGGCGGTGCAGGGTTACCTGGATCGGGTCGCTGCGGCAGCGAATGCCGCGCAGGCCGCGGGAGAACTCGGCATACAGCCCGCTGCGATCGTGCAGGAAGTCCTCACTAGTCAAAGCGCGATGAGTCTGACCGAGGGCCAGGCGTCCTCCGAGCAACTCGATCCAAGCGGTGCATTGGTTGCTGGGCAGGCAGGGTTGTTTTTGATGTTCACCGTCAGTTTTGGCGTGCTCGCGCTGATGGAGGAACGCCAGAACGGCACGTTGGCTCGGCTGTACTCGATCCCCATGCCGCGGATGCTCCCGGTGCTAGCGAAGGCCATCAGCGCCTTCGTACTGGGCGTTGTGGCCACCTCGGTGCTGCTGATAGCCGGTGGCCTGCTGTTTGATGTCGACTTCGGGTCGGCGCTGGTGGTCGCCGTGTTGATCGTGTGCGCGGTGCTCGCGACGACCGCGCTCACGTTCATCGTGGCGCGATTGGCGAAAACTGCCGAGCAGGCCAACATCATCCAGACCATGCTGGCGATGGTGCTCGGTATCGCCGGCGGCGCTTTCGTGCAGTTCAGCGCATCGGGCGTGATCGGTGCGATTCTTGACCTGAACCCGGTGGCTGCGCTGGTGCGCGGACTGGGCATTTCCAGTGGCGGCGGGGGTCTGAGTGACGTCGGTGCGCCAGTTGCGATCATGCTGGGCTTCGCGGTGGTGGCCGCCCTGATCGCCCGGATGGTTCCGGACCGGGGAGCGCGTGGATGAGCGCGATACTCGCGATCGCGATCGCCGAGCTGAAGCGCTTCGTGGCAGACAAGGGCAACATCTTCTTCGTATTCATCCTGCCGCTCCTGCTGGTGTTCGTGATCGGTTCACAGTTCGGTGGCGGCCCGGCGTCGACGGTCACCGTCAGCGGTTCCGATGGCGAACTACGTTCCGAACTCGTTGCCGAACTTGAAGATGCCGGGCTGGAGGTCGAGTTCGCCGAGCACGAGGAAATGCTCGCGCAGGTTGCGCGCGGACGCTCCAGCGCCGGAATCGATCTGTCCGAGCAAGCCACGGCGGCGTACGCCGCGGGAGATCCGACCGACATCACCCTGATATCCGGATCGGATTCCAGCAGCG
Organism: Cumulibacter sp.; assembly: GCA_047975195.1. Classification (GTDB taxonomy): domain Bacteria; phylum Actinomycetota; class Actinomycetes; order Mycobacteriales; family Antricoccaceae; genus Cumulibacter. Next base: position 56,031 of record JBKEDB010000025.1, read on the forward strand.
CCGCGGTGGCCGAACAGATCCGTGTGGCGGTGGCATCGCTGGACCTGCGCGCACACCAACTCGATGCCTTGCAGGCCGCAGGTGCCGGGGCTGACGATGCGTCCGCAGCGCTGGATGCGTTGCCGGTGGAGAACGGACCGCAACTCGTCGTCACCGACGTCGACGAAATTGCGCAGGAGTTTCAAGGGCTGGGCCAGTTCGATCTGGGAGCGTCCTCGCAATTGCTGCTGTTCGTCTTCCTCACGTCGCTCGCGGGCGCGTCGACGCTGATCAGCGCGCGGCGCGAGGGCGTACTGGCGCGGACGCTCGCCGCGCCCGTGAACGCGTTGCATGTCGTCCTCGGGCAAGTCTCGGGGCGGTGGGCGATCGCGGTGTTCCAGGGCGCGTACATCATGCTCGCGTCCTGGCTGCTATTCGGTGTCGACTGGGGAAATCTCGCGCTTTCGCTGCTGATTCTGGCTGCGGTAGCGCTCGTCGCCGCTGGTGCGTCAATGGTGCTCGGGTCGGCGCTGGACAGCGACGGCGCAGCGGTGGGTGCCGGCGTCGGGATCGGGCTCGTGCTGGCTGCGATCGGTGGTGGGATGGTGCCGTTGGAAATCTTCTCCGACTCGATGCGCAAGATCGCGCACGTCACCCCGCACGCCTGGGGCTATGACGCCTTCGCGGAGGTACAGCGGCACGGCGGGGGACTGGTCGACATCTTGCCGATGCTCGGCGTACTCGCCGCGATGGCCGTCGTGGCGCTGGCGTTGGGTAGTTGGTTGTTACGCCGCAGCCTGGCTCGCGCGCTGTAACGCTCACGGCCGGCCCTTCGGGCCATCCAGGCCCAGCCGTGCCCATCCGCGCTCAAGCTCGGGGGCAGAACATGAAGCTCACCCGATTGAGACGGGCATGGACGTTGAGGCAGGCATGATGAGCGTTGATCGCGAGTCGGAGCGGCACTTGTGCGGGTTCCTAGACTGCGGGCATGACGTTCACGACACCTATCACCCTGTCCGGCCCACTGCGTTCCCCCGTGCAGATGCTCGAAGACCAGGAGTACGGCGGACACAACTCGATCCACGACGACGCGAAGGCACAGGAGCTCGGATTCCGCGCCGGGCCGATCGAGGGCCCAACGCACTTCAGCCTGTACCCGCCGTTGATGCAGAAGGTTTACGGTCAGGCGTGGTTCGAGCGCGGGTGCATCTCGGCCCACTACCAGAACATGGTCGTCGAGGGGGAGAAGACCAGGGCGTTTGTCGAGTGGCCGCAGAAGCCCCAAGGCCCGACCCGCGCTTGGGTGGAGAAGGAAGACGGCACCGCCGTCCAGGAGGCATCGGCCAACCTCGGCGGTGAGACGACTCTGTTGGAGAGCCGGCTGAAGTCGTTGCGCCCGGCAGGAAAACTCGTCGTTCTGGAAGACCTCGAGGTGGGCATGACCGGTGCGCAGGACGAGGTGGTGCGGATGGATCCCGACCAGCACCTGGGCAATCTCTACCCGTTTTCGCTGAACCAGAAGTTGAAGGTGATCACTGAGTCCTCACCGTGGTACAGCGATCCGTCGTCCTCCCCGTGGGGGCGTGCGATCGTGCCACTGGAGATGGTCTCGGTGCTTGGTGAGTACTCGAACCGTCAGGCCGGTTGGCCGGTGAAAGGGCCAGCTGTCGGGCTGTTCGCCGATCAGGAAATTCGAATGATCGACGGTCCGTTGTTCGTGGGCGAAGAATACGTGCTGCGCCGCGAAATCGTGGCGCTCTCGGAGAGCAAGCGCACCGAAGGTTACTGGATCCGCACTCGATTCTTCGACTCAACCGGGCGGCGGCAGGTGGCAGAGATGCTGTTGAACCACGCGATCGTCAAAGCGTCCTACGAGAACTACGACGAGTTGCGCGCCGCGCGCGAAGGGTAAGGTCGAAGCACTGGTCCAACCTCGTTATCCGCGGCGACGAGTGCGTGCGAATAGCGCAGTGTAATCGGACTACCCCGAGCCGCTCGCTAGTATCAAGCCTCATGACTGAACTACGCGTAGGCTCGAAGAAGTTGCTCTGGTTACTGCTGTTGGTTCCCTTCGGCGGCGGAATCGCCTATGGGTTCGGAAAGTCGGAGTTGACCAACGCATCGGTGTCGGGCACTGACCGGGAAATCCAGATGGGGGCGCTGTCGCTCGCCTTGGGTGCCGGGCTGGCAATCTTCGCGATCGTGCTGGCGTTGCAGGCGCTGGTAAATGGCCGCAGAGCCGTAGCGAAGGTCGTGGCACTGATCGCCTGCGTCGTCCTCGGCGTAGTCGGCGTGCTCATGTGCACGATGCTGTACCCGAGTTTCCTCGATATGGTTTCGCAGGCGTGACCATTGAGGTTTAGTTCCCCAATATAACGACGATGCGATGGGCCGCACGCCGCTATCTGATTGATAGCGAGGTGCGGCCCATCGCATGTGGGTCTGTTAAATAGTTAGGAACCCGAGGTCACGTCGTCGGGCTGTGCCGGCCAGCGCGGCACGGTGTCAGTGAAGTCGACGCTCGGCTTGCCCGGGAACTGCGGTGCGCGCTTCTCCAGGAACGACATGACGCCTTCGGCGACATCCTTACCCTGGCCGAGTTCGTAGATCGCGCGGGAGTCGGCACGGTGCGCATCCCACGGCGAAGACTCGCCAAGCATCTGCCACAACAACTGGCTGGAGAGCGCAACCGAGACGGCCGACGTGTTATCCACGATTTCCTTGGCCAGTTCGCGGGCCGTAGCCAGCAGCTGATCGTCCGGGACGACGCGGGAGACCAGGCCACCGGACAACGCCTCAGAGGCACCGAAGACGCGTCCGGTCGCGACCCACTCCATCGCCTGCGAGATGCCGACGACGCGGGGGAGGAACCAGCTCGATGCCGCCTCCGGGACGAGGCCGCGACGGGCGAACACGAAACCGAAACGAGCCGACTCGGCGGCGATGCGGATATCCATCGGCAACGTCATCGTGGCGCCGATACCGACGGCCGGTCCGTTGATCGCGCCGATGACGACCTTGCGGCACGCCGCGGTCGCCAGCGAGGTGAAACCGCCGCCGTCCCGCGGGAAGCCATTGATCGTGCCGATGGTCTGGGCACGGTCAGCGCGGCTCGGGTCCTTGGCGTTGAAGGTATCGCCGCCTTTCTCCAGATCAGCGCCAGCGCAGAAGCCGCGACCCGAACCGGTCACGATCACGACGCGTACGTCGTCGTCCTCGTCCGCAGCCTGGTAGGCGTTCGCCAGTTCCTGGCACATGGTGCCGGTGAACGCGTTCAGGCGCTCGGGGCGGTTCAGGGTGATGGTCGCGATGCCGTCGGCCACCTCATAGATGATCTCGCTGTAGTCGCTCATGGAGCTCCTTCTGTTCGTCGAGCAGGCACCCCGCCGGCTCGAATGTGGTGTACTGAGTTGTAGTGGGCGCTCGCTAAGCACCCTAGCGGGTGCAGCCGACGTGAGAAACGCTGAGCAACAGCCCGGGCACTTGCGCACTGGTATCCGGGTGCGCGCAGTTCCGGCACGCCAGCGTGATAAACACCTTTGGACACGCAAAAATCTTCTTACCAGGGAGCGGCATGAAGACGAAGATTACCGAGATGCTCGGCATCAAGTACCCGATCGTTCAGGGCGGCATGCACTATGTCGGCCTTGCTGAGTTGGCCGCCGCCGTGTCGAACGCGGGCGGACTCGGCACCATCACGGCACTGACGCAGAAGTCGCCCGGCGACCTGGCGAATGAGATTGCCAAGGCGCAGGACATGACCTCGAACCCGATCGCGGTCAACTTGACCTTCCTGCCGACCTTGAACCCGCCGGACTACCCGGCGTACGTGCAGGCCGTCATCGACAGTGGCGTGAAGATTGTGGAGACCGCCGGCAACAACCCGGCCAAGTGGCTGCCGATCCTCAAGGACAACGGCATCAAGGTGATCCACAAGTGCACCACGGTGCGCCACTCGCTCAAGGCGCAAGACATCGGCTGTGACGCGGTCAGCGTCGACGGCTTCGAATGTGGCGGTCACCCGGGTGAGGACGACATCCCCAACATGATCCTGCTGCTGCGCGCACAGGACGAACTGGAGATCCCGTTCATCGCCTCTGGCGGGCAGGCCGATGGCCGCTCGCTCGCTGCCTCCCTCGCGATGGGCGCAGAGGGCATCAACATGGGCACCCGATTCATGGCTACGAAGGAAGCCCCGATTCACGACAACGTGAAGCAGGCCCTCGTTAACGCCTCCGAGATGGACACTCGCCTGATCATGCGCCCGCTGCGTAACACCGAGCGGGTCCTGACCAACGCGGCTGTCGAGCGCTTGCTGGAGAAGGAGCGCACGCTCGGCGACAAGATCACCTTCGAGGACATCGCTCCTGAGGTCGCTGGCGTATATCCGCGGATCATGGTCGACGGCGAGATGGAATCTGGCGGCTGGTCCTGTGGCATGGTCGCCGGTCTGATCTACGACATCCCGACCGTGCAGGACCTCGTCGACCGCATCGTGGCCCAGGCCCGCGAGATCACTCGCGAGCGCCTGGCCGGAATGTTCGTTGACTAGCACGTGACCGCCGTAATGCGCGCTGTGGTAGTTAACGAGTACGGCCCACTTGAGGCACTCGCCGTCAGCGAGACTCCTCGCCCGGCCCCAGGGCCGGGCGAGGTACTCGTCGAGGTAGTCAGTTTGGGCCTAGGCTTCGTCGACGGGTTGAAGGTGCAGGGGCTCTACCAAACGAAGGACCCGCTGCCGTACATCCCTGGCTCGGAGGTCAGCGGGCGGATCGCTGAACTCGGCGAAGGTGTGAGTGGGTTCGCCCTCGGAGACCGGGTCACCGCTCAGATTCCCCGCGGTGGACTGGCGCAGTATGCCGTGGCCCCGGCCGAGGCAACCAGCCCGCTGCCAGATGATGTCTCGTTCGACGTGGGCGCGGCATTCCGGGTCAACTACCTGACCGCGTTGTACGCGTTGGCCGACCGGGCCCAGGCGGCTTCCGGCGAGACGATGCTGGTTCTCGGTGCATCCGGCGGTACTGGCACTGCGGCGATCGCGATCGGCAAACTGCTCGGGTTGCGGGTGATCGCGGCAGCATCGACCGACACGAAACGCCAGTTCGCACTTGGCGCCGGAGCGGACGACGCTATCGACTCGAGCGATCAGGGATGGCGCGCGGCGCTGAAGGAAAAGCATCCGCAGATCGACATCGTGTTCGATCCTGTCGGTGGCGACCTCGGTGCCGAAGCGTTCCGTGCCCTGGGTTGGCGCGGGCGATTGCTGGTCATCGGGTTCGCGTCCGGGGAGATACCGTCCGCGCGTTACAACATCGCGCTGCTCAAGGGCGCCTCGCTGGTGGGGGTGGACATCGCTCAGGTCCCGCGCCGGCAGCCGCAAGTGTGGCGAGCGCTGAACGAGCAACTGGCGGGCTGGCTCGCCACTGGTGAGCTGGAACCGTCGCTCGACGAGCCGGTGCCGATGTCCGAGGTGGTGGAGGCATTCACCCGGATGAGCGGCCGCCGCGCGATGGGCAAAGTTATCGTGCGCGTCGGCGCAGAATAATCGCCGTGGAGTCAACATCCACCCGTCGTACACGTCGAATCGCCATTTAACCGCCGTACAACCAGGATCAAGGAGCCCGCTTCATGGGTATGTCCGTTTCCGAAGCCGTCTCGACTCGCAAGTCGGTGCGCGCCTTTACCGCCCAGCAGGTCGATCCGGCCGACGTCCAGCAGCTATTGAAGGACGCAGCGCTCGCGCCGTCCGGCGGCAATGTGCAGCCGTGGCGGATCTGGGTGCTCACCGGCGACGTCCTGCAGACGTTCCGTGACAAGGTTCGCGCGCTGCGCGCGGACCATCCGATGGGGCAGGGCGGCGAGTACGACGTATATCCGCAGGACCTGTGGGAGCCGTACCGCTCCCGTCGATTCAAGAACGGCCAGGACCTGTACGCCTCGATCGACATTCCGCGCGAGGACAAGGCTGGCCGGATCAACCAGTTCGGCAATAATTTCGACTTCTTCGGTGCTCCCGCGGCCGTGCTGGTCGGAATCGAACGCCGGATGGGTCCGCCGCAGTGGTCAGATGTGGGCATGTACCTGCAGAACGTGATGCTGCTGGCCACCGAGCGCGGACTGGCGACATGCCCACAGGAGGCGTGGACGAGTTGGCACCAGGTCGCGTACGAGACGCTGGACTGGCCCGAGGACGTGATGCTGTTCTGCGGCTTGGCCATCGGATACGAAGACACTGCGCACCCGATCAACAACTGGCGATCGGACCGTGCCGATACGTCTGAATGGTTACACGAAGCCAAGCTCCGCAACGCCTGATCAACGGACCGCTTCACCGCCGGCCGCAGCACCCTGTCAGTCGTTGACCCCCCGGCGCTGGACTTCACCGGGTGGAGGCCGTCGCGTCCTCGGTCAGCGGCGGCCGGTGCGAGCGCGGAGGTAATCGCTGACGACATACTGGCCGAGATGCTCCAGGCTGGGCGCGAGCACGCGGCCGCCGGCGCGACGGGCGAGCGCGTCGACGAACCGCTCCAGCCCCGGATCGCTGCCGAGACGGAAGATATTCAGGGTCACGCCGTACCGCGCTAGCGCGTCCACCTGGGCGACCGTACTGCGCACGCAATCTGGGCTCGGCGGGTACTCGAACCACGGCTCGCCGTTGACCAGGTGTGCCGTCGGTTCGCCGTCGGTGACGACGAGGATGATCGGTTCGGCCTCAGGGTGGCGCCGTACGTGTCTTCCGGCGAGCACCAGGGCGTGTTCGAGGTTCGTACCCTGGACCCACTCCGGTTCGATCTCGGCAAGTTCTAGGGCAGATAGGCGTCGCGCCATGAGGTTGAACCCAATGATCTCTAATGCGTCCTGCCGATAGCGCGTTTCGATCAAATGCGCCAACGCCAGGGCCGTCTGCTTCATCGGCTCCCAGCGTTCCTGCTGCACCATCGAGAACGAGAGGTCGACGCACAGCGCCACTGCCGCTTGCGTACGACGTTCGGTCTCGGCGATCACGAAGTCATCCACGTGCAGCCGCGGTCCGCCGGCATCGCCGGAGCCCGCACGCCGCAGCACCGAATTGGTGACGGTGCGAACAGCGTCAATCGGTTGTTCAGTCCCGAACGTCCACGGCAGGTAGGCGCCGGTACGTTCGTCGGCCGCGCCGACTCGCTGGTCGTCGTGGTCTCCGGCACGACCGGTTTCAAGATCGGCGAAGATCCGGCGCAACGTTGCCTCGCCGAGTTGCCGCAGCGCTTTCGGGGTGAGTTTCAGCGCCGACCCATCGCGCCGCAGCCAGCCCTGCCGCTCCAATTCCTGTTCCAGTTCGCGCAGCGCTCGCCAGTGTGCGGTCGCCTGGCTGCCGAGTTGTCGCTCAAGCGCATCGACATCCACGTCATCAAGCGTGGATCCCATATGTTGCTGGGATAGTTGTTGTTCGAGGGCATCAATGTCGGACAGTTCGCCCATCATGCCTGTCGCCTCGCCGTAGCCGAGCGGCTCCTCGCCGGTTCCGTCGATCGGCCTCCCGCGCATCATTCCCGGGCGTAGCGACTGCAGGTTCTTGCCGAGTTGCTCCATCTGCTCGGCGAGTCCCGCGTCTTGTAACGCCTGTTGCATCAGTGACATCAATTCGGCACGCTGCTCAGGGCTCAGCGAGCGCAGCAGCCGTTCGGTCTCGGCTTGCCGTCGAGCGAGTTGGTCGATCAGTTCGTCGACGTTCTTTGGGTCATCGGGGAAGTAGTCGCCGTGCTTGTCCATGAACTCAGCGACCTGCTCGGCGGTGTCCTCGCCGCGGGCGTGGGCCGACAGTAGTTCGTTGAGGTCACGCATCATCTCTTGCATCGCCTGCATCTGCTGCGGATCGCGGTTCTGCAAGGCATCTTTGAGCCCGTCGAACTGGTGATTGAGGATCTCGTCGCGAAGGCCGGCGTTGATCTGGTCGTAGAGTTCCTTCGCCTCTGGCGAATGCCACTCGTAGTTCGTCAACGACTGCATAGCCTGGGCGACTGAGTCGGGGAGGGTGTCGAGTTCCAGTTCGGCGAATCGGGCGTCTTCGGTGTCCTCGCTGGCGAGCTGATCCCGTTCGAGGGTGAGTGCTTGATCAAGTTGCCCGCGGGCGCGATCGACTGCGCCGCCAAGGTTTCCGCGGCGCCGTAACTCCTCGCGCCGCCGCCGCAACTGCTCGCGCAGTTGGGCCAGCCCGGGGCGATCGCCCACGCCGCGTTGCAGCAGTTCGCGCAGTGCATCACGGGCATTGTTGCCAGCGAGCATGTTCTTGCCGAGATCCTCCACGGCGGCGCGGACATCGTACGGTGGAGCCAAGGGATCGGGTCCCTCGCGCCACGCTCCGTACGAGAACCGCCGGCTGCGATGCGCCATGATCAGCTGCCGTAGATCGTGTTGCCGGTGTCCAAGGCGCTCTTGGAAATCCGACGGGTGAGATACAGGCCCTCGAGCACGAACTCGATTGCCGCCGCGACCTGCCCAGGTGTCACGTCGTCCTCGCTGACCTGGAGTTTGGCGAGCACGGTAGACAGACCCTCGACGCGGTCGAGTTGACGCAACAGATCCGAGGCTGGAACCAGCGCTCCAGTCTCAATCGTCGTGCCGTCGTCCTCGGCGAATACCGCAGTGAATGAAGACAGGTCCACGCCGGTGAGTAGTTCTCGGAATACCGACGCCGTGGCCATGCGCGCTACGTGTTCCAGGACGTCGTCCTCGCGGCCTTCCTCGCCCATTTCGAACTCGAGTTTTCCGCGCAAGGTGCCGAGTATCGCTGGTATATCGCCGATCCGCGCGACTGGCGCGGCTTCGCCGACGATCGCGCCGCGTCGCAGCGCCGAAGCCGACACGGCCTCGGTGGCCGCGATCGAGAATCGTGCCGAGACCCCGGATCGTTGATCGATCGCCGGCGAGCTGCGTAACCCAGTGGTGAGTTCGGCGATGACCCGCAGCAGGTGATCGGGGACAGCAGCGGTCAGTTCGGCCTCTTGGCGGATGAGCGCGATATCTGCGTCGATTGTCTCGGGGTAGTGGGTGCGGACTTCGGCGCCGAATCTGTCCTTCAGGGGGGTGATGATGCGGCCGCGGTTCGTGTAGTCCTCGGGGTTGGCTGAGGCGATCAGCATCAGGTCGAGGGGCAGACGCAGTGCGTAACCGCGGATCTGGATATCGCGTTCCTCCAGCACGTTGAATAGGCCGACCTGGATTCGTTCGGCAAGGTCCGGCAGCTCGTTGATGCCGAAGATGCCGCGGTTGAACCGGGGGAGCAGACCGTAATGCACGGTCTCCGGGTCGCCGAGCAGACGGCCCTCGGCAATCTTGGTGGGGTCGATATCGCCGATCAAATCACCCACGCTGGTGTCCGGCGTCGCGAGTTTCTCGCCGTACCGATCATCGCGGTGCCACCAGCTGATCTTCAGATCGTCGCCGAGTTCGGTGGCGCGGGCGAGGCTGCCGCGAGTCACTGGCTCATACGGGTGCTCATTGATTTCAGAGCCCTCGATGACCGGCGTCCACTCATCAAGTAGTCCGGCGATGGTCCGCATCAATCGGGTCTTGCCCTGGCCGCGCTCGCCCAGCAGCACCAGGTCGTGACCGGCGAGCAAGGTGCGTTCGACTTCGGGGATGACGGTGTCTTCCAGCCCGACCAGACCGGGCAGCGAAGGTTCGCTCGCACGTAGTCGGGACAGGAGGTTTTCGCGGAGCTCCTGCTTGACGGTGCGGTACTCGTGACCGCTCGCACGCAGTGCACCTAGAGTCGTGATCGCGGGTGGTTGTGAGCGTGGCATGCTTCGAGCGTATGACGGGACTCACAGATCGGCCATGGTTGCCATAGTGCCCGCGAGAGAAGAATGCTCAAAGACGGACGTGTTGGCGCGCAATGAGGCGCGTCGAGAGGAAAGGACACAGCATGACCGGTGTTGCAGGACGACGGATCGTTGTAACTGGCGCGGGCGGCGGCCTGGGTCGCGAGTACGCCAAGTTGCTGGCACGCGAAGGGGCCAAGGTCGTCATCAATGACCTTGGTGGCGCCCGCGATGGCTCCGGCGGCGGCTCGGCGATGGCCGATACCGTCGTGGAGGAAATCCGCGCGGAGGGCGGCGAGGCCGTTGCAAACTACGACAGCGTTGCCAGCGCAGAAGGTGGCAAGGCGATCGTGCAGACCTGCATTGACGCATTTGGCGGCATCGACGGCGTGGTGAGCAATGCCGGCATTCTGCGGGACGTGTCCTACCTGAAGATGGACGCCGACGCGTGGAACGCCGTGGAGCAGGTGCACCTGTACGGCGGCTACTACATCACCCACGCCGCATGGCCGCACTTCCGCGAGCAGAAGTATGGCCGCATCTTGGTCGCTACCTCGACGAGCGGCATCTACGGCAACTTCGGGCAGGCCAACTACGGTGCCGCCAAGCTCGGCCTCGTCGGGTTGATTAACACGCTGTCGATTGAGGGCGCGAAGTACAACATCAACGCAAATGCGATGGCGCCGATCGCGGCTACCCGGATGACCGAAGACCTGATGCCGGAAGAGCGCCTCAAGGCGCTCGGCCCGGACCACGTCGCCCCGGTCGTCGGCTACCTGATGAGCGACGAGTCGACTGATACCGGCTCGGTGTTCATTGCCGGTGGCGGCCTGGTGCAGCGCGTGGCCTACTACGCCAGTGAGGGCCATGTCTTCAACGACGTCCCCACCATGGGCGACGTGGCCGACAAGTGGGACAGGATCACCGACATGTCAAACGCCAAGGAAGGCAAGCAGGTCCAGACGAGCCAGTCCTAGTTTTTCGCCCTTCTGCGGGGCAGTGGGTGACGCTAACCAGCGATAGCGTCACCCACTGCCCCGCAGATGTTTTGTCGACGGTGGGCCCGTAGTGATGACGGTCTCACTGTCTATGCAACTTGTTGCATAAAGGGGGGAGAGCTGCCTACATTGAGTGCACCGAACCGCACTCCGTTGGGGGATAACCGTGGCACTTCCTGAAATCTTGACCCGTCCGCTGGCCCTCCCCGTGATGGGCTCTCCGCTCTTCATCGTGTCGGGCCCGGAGCTCGTGATCGCGCAGTGCAAGGCCGGCGTTATCGGATCGTTCCCCGCGCTGAACGCGCGCCCGCAGCCGTTGCTGAATGAGTGGCTGCAGCGGATCGAGGACGAGCTCGCGCAGTACGCCGCGGCGCACCCCGAGAAGCCGGTAGCGCCGTACGCCGTGAACCAGATCGTGCACCGCTCCAATGATCGCCTCGACGCCGACGTTCAGTCCTGCGTTGACTTCAAGGTGCCGATCGTGATTACCTCCCTCGGCGCGCGTACCGAGGTCTACGACGCGATCCACTCGTACGGCGGAATCGTGCTGCACGACGTCATCAACAACGAGTTCGCGCACAAGGCGATCGAGAAGGGCGCCGACGGTCTGATCGCCGTCGCGGCCGGAGCTGGTGGCCACGCGGGCACTCAGTCGCCGTTTGCGCTTCTGCAAGAGATTCGTGAATGGTTCGACGGTCCGCTGCTGCTGTCGGGCTCGATCGCGCACGGGCGCAACGTTCTCGCCGCGCAGGCTGCTGGTGCTGACATGGCGTACATCGGATCGGCGTTCATCGCTACCGAAGAAGCGAACGCGGACCCGCGGTACAAGGCCATGCTGGTGGAATCTGGCGCTGGTGACATCGTCTACAGCAACCTGTTCACCGGCGTGCATGGCAACTACCTGCGTAAGTCGATCGTGGATGCAGGTCTTGACCCCGACGATCTGCCGACCTCGGACCCGTCGAAGATGAACTTCGGCTCCGGCGGCAATATGAAGGCGAAGGCCTGGAAAGACATCTGGGGCAGCGGGCAGGGTGTCGGCGTACTCGATGGTGTGAAGCCGGTGGCCGAATTCGTGGAGCGGATGCGTAACGAGTACGACGTGGCACGGACGGCGCTCGTCGGCGCCTGATGTCGCTGCGCTTCGCGATCCTGACGGCGCTGACCGAGAAATCCTCGACCGGAATCGAATTGGCGCGCCGATTCGACAAATCGATCGGCTACTTCTGGCCTGCGACACACCAGCAGATCTATCGCGAACTCGATAAGTTGCTGGACGCCGGATTGATCGCGGTCGTTGATTGTCCGGAACCGCCGGGGCGGGGGAATCCGCGTACGTTCGCCGTACTGCCGGCCGGGACCGCCGAATTGCGTGACTGGTCGCTGCACGTGATGGACGCTCCGAAGCGACGTGACCCGTTGATGGTGCAGATTCGGGCCGCCTCCGCGCTCGGGGACGTCGACATCAAGCCGCTGCTGGGTGAACATCTTCAGCGGCACGAGGCGAGGCTCGCGCAGTACGTCGATATCGAGCGCGCGCAGTTCGCTGACAACCTAGACGGGCGCTCGCGGATGCAGCTGATGGTGCTGCGCGCCGGCATCGCTGCCGAACGAATGTGGGTCGAATGGTGTCGTGAATCACTCGCTGCGCTCGAATAGTCGCTAGGCTATGCACACTTGGGGGCTGTTCGGTGAGCCAAATCGGGGTGGGCCATGCAGGTGCCGCAGTGGGCGAAGGAGATCGAACCGGGAGCGGCAGGAATTCTGCGTTCGAGCGCGTTGAAGTACCTGTGTATCGGCAGCGGGGCACTCATGTTGGCCCTCGGCATCGTGATGCCGGTCGCGACGTGGGGCGGCGATGGTGTCGAAGAGGGCGGCGTGGTCGCGATCAGCGCGATATTCGCCCTCATCGGTCTGGCCATGTTCTGGCTGGCATTCGCGTTTGTGCCGAAGCCGTTGCTGCGCGTCGACGACACGGGTATCACGCGACTGCAGATGGGTTACGTACTGATCCCGTGGGCCGACATTTCCGAGATTCGCCCCGGCCTTCGCGGTGCGGTTGATATCACGACGCCGAACGGACGCACCAAGAAAGACGGATCGAAGACGAGAACGAAAACGTTCCAGATCCAGACGCGCCAACTGCAGGGCGGCCGTTACTTGCTCGCGTATCTCATCGAGTGTTGGAGGAGCGCTGGCGGATACCGGTCGCCGTGATTAGGCACTCAACCGGGAGGTGTCGCTGAACTCGTCGACGACCGGCCGTACCAAACGTCCGAGGACGTCGTCGGTACTTGGCAGGGCACTGTTCCACGCGATGAAGGTGCTTAAGCTGAGGTGTAGATCGGACACCTCGCGAACGATGGTCGCGGAGTCCCAGAGCGCTCCGGGCTCGTTCGACTCGGGGGAGTTAGCCGCGATGGTGAACCCAGATCCCCCGACCACGTGGTCGCGAATGGCGAACCAGTCCGGCGGTCCCACGTCGATAGTCCGCGCCACGCCAGCTTCTTCGAGCAGCGACCGAAGGGCAGCGTAGTACATCGGTGTCCCGAGTGCAGCGCAGAGGAGGTGACAAACGGCAACTCTCGCAGATCGCGTAAGGAGATGCTATTGGCGTGCGCCAGCGGCAGACTCTTCGCGAGCGCGATCAACGTGGGTTGTTCGAGGATGCGTTCGGAGCATATCTGGGGAGAAATCGGGCGCTGATGCAGCAGCGCGAGGTCGATCTCCTTATCGTGCAAACGTCGAATCAGGCCTAGATTCGACCCGGGTACTAGTTCGATCGACATTGTTGCGCAGCGCGCGGATAGTGGTCATCACGCGGTCTCGAAGCCATGCGTTCATAGCCGGACCGATCCCCACTCGTACCCGCGATGGCGCGGCGACCAGGTTCGTCGCATGTCTCTGCAGGTCGTCGTAGGCCTCCACCAAACGTTCGGCGTGCACGAGGAACCTGTCGCCGGCCGCGGTTAAGGACATACCCTTCGCGGTTCGGTCGAATAAGTCGACCGAGAGTCGATTCTCGAGGTCACGAATCCGTCTGCTGAGCGCAGAGCGGGAGACGAATAGTTGCGGGGCCGCGCGACCCAAACTGCCTGCGCTGACGATCGTGACGAAGCTGCGGATCTCTTCGATGTTCAACGCTTCACCGGGTCCACTCCACGCCCGCGGCTTGAGGACCAAGGCGGCGGACTACCGTACGAAAAATGTCCATTTTCGTACGGTAGTCCGCCATGGGTGATGATTCGAGTCCGCTCAGGCGGGGGTTATTGCCACGTTCCGCAGGAGATCGGTGATCCCACCGGCCGTTTGCAGCACACCCGAGACCTCCTCGCTGAACGACGCCGCGATATAGATCATGCAAGCCGGGACGACGTGCGGTGGCGCATCTGCCCACGCGTCCATGAACTTGACGTATGCAGCGTTCCGTTCGGCAGGATCCACCGGAGCGGCGCCCTGCTCGGCGAGTTCGATCAACGTGTCGTAGGGGGGTTCGCCGGGGTTATACCGCGCCTGGGGTGTCAGGAATTGCTGCACGACCCCGTCGGGGTCGGCGATCCCGGTGTAGACCGACGCCATGGCGTTCGCTGACTTAGTGATGGCGAAGTCTTCGACGATCTGGGCTGAGGGCTTGGGAGAAACCGAAACGTCGACGCCGATGTCTCCGAGTTGCGCTTGAACGGCTTCGGCAAATTTCGTGTAGATAGTGACGTTGGGAGTCACCGCGCTGAGCGACAGACTCTCCACCCCCTGTTCGGCGAGGATTCCCTTGGCAGCATCCGGGTCGTACGCAAAGACGTCCAATCCGGGGCCGAGCTCGTCGCTGTAACCGGGGCTGTCCTGGGCGAAGGGCTGTATTTGCGGCACGCACAGTCCGTCGTAGAGCCCCTCAGAGATGGCCTCTCGATCGATCGCCATATTGATCGCTTTCATCACCTCCGGGTTAGCCAGTTCGCCCTCGGCCGAATTCAGCGCGAGGAAGAGGAAAAGCCCGGTCGGGCGAGCCGTTGACTGCAGGCCGGCGCGCTGGGCGTCGTCGAGCATCGTCGGTGACATGGACACGCCGTCCACCTCACCGCTGGCCAACGCGTTGTAGCGCGTCTGGTCGTCCGGCATGTACTGGTAGGTCCGCTTGGCGACGTTCTGCGCCTCTGGCGCCCAGTAGTCCGCCGACTTTTCGAACGTCGCGTAGTCGCCCGCGACCGTTTCGGTCATGACGTACGGGCCGATTCCGGCTGGTGCGTCATCGAGCGAACCGGACTGCACTGCCTCCGGTGACACCATGATCCCCGGACGCGCCGCCAAGGCGACCGATAACGAGCCGAGGCCGCCTGTCACGTTGATTTCCACGACGTACTCGTCAACGACGTCGACGCTGCTGACTTGCTGTAGTTCCCCGGCGAGCGTGCTTTCTTCGGCTGCCGTTCGCTCGATGTTGAACTTGACCGCTTCAGCATTGAACGGCGTCGACGCGGGGACCGCAGGAGTGAGCCGGGCGCAGATCAGGCGGGCTTGTATCGCAGCAGAGTTATCTGGCGGTCAGGAACATCGCAAAACACAGGAGCCACCCGCATCCCGATCTCGATGTCGTCGGGCTCGACGTCAACCAATTCGGTGGAGAACCGCGGGCCTTCGTCCCACTCAACGACGGCGAGAAGTTGGGGTGATGCTCCTTGCCATGGCGGCGCAGTCGGGCGGTCGGCGACAGTGAATGTGTAAAGAGTCCCCATGCCGTCGATCTCGCGCCACTCAAGGTCGTCTGCGAGTGTTCCGGGCGCTACCACGCGTGGGTAAAACACGTAACTCTCCGATGAGGGCGAGTACTGTATGCGAATCCGATGCTCGCGCAGCGAATCCCAGAATGGCTGCGAAGTAGGTGTCGGACTAGGCATAGGTCGAGAATTGAGCAGATCCATGCTAAGCCCCTTCGAGTATGAGAGCGACTTGTTCGCTCATTATTCCGCCGTTACCGGTGACAAACGCCGTATTGCAGTCCTGGACTTGTGCGCTGGCGCGGCCCATCACTTGTCGGGTCGCATCGCACACGTGATGCATTCCGCCCGCCATACCGGCCTGTCCGAACGATAATTGCCCACCGGACGTGTTGAGCGGGAAATCGCCTCGATACGTGAAGTCGTGGTCTCGAACGAAATCCATTCCGCGACCCTTCTCGCAAAATCCCGCATCCTCAAGGCTCATCAGCACTGTAATTGTGTAGCAGTCGTAGATGGAAGCGATGTCGATAGCCGCATGGTCGATACCGGCCATGTCAAACGCCATGGGTGCGGATTTCGACAGCGGAGATCGCAGCAGGTCCTCGGCGTACGTCGGGGTCTTATACGAAACGTGCTCGCCGAATCCGGTAATTCGCACCGGGCGATTGTTGGACTTCTCTGCGATGTCGGCACTGGCGATCACCACTCCCGCGCCACCGTGGCAAGGCATGACCACTTCGAGCAGGTGTAGCGGGTCGGACACCATTGGGCTGGCGAGAACATCCTCCACGGTGATCGGCGAACCGTGGAAAACCGCGTCCGGTGTTGCGCACGCGTTCGTTCGCTGGTCCACGGAGATGCGGGCGATGGCGCGCGGGTCGTAGCCGAACTCTGTGGCGTACCGGCGAGCAATCTGCGCGTATGGCCCGTTCTGGCCGAGGTTTCCGTATGGAATTTCGAACTCCGCCTGCGGCGAGCCGAAGTTGTTGCTCGACGCGCCGAGCCAGGGCAGGCGCCCGGGCTGTTGCCACTCCGGCGGACGCGGCTGGATCGCTGACCCGGGCGTGATCGCCAGGACGACGTCGCAAAGCCCGAGTTCGATCGCTGCTGCCGCGCGCCACACCAGCCCAGCCGCGGTCGCCCCGCCGAGATCGACTAGCTCGCCAAAGTTGTTGCCGATTCCGACGTACTCGGCGAGCGTGGAGGGGACGAAGCGATCGGACTCGGTAATGGGCCCGCAGATCAGGCCGTTCACCGCGCTCGCGTCAACGCCGGCGTCGTCGAGCGCGGCTCTTGCCAGTTCAGCCCACTGTTCCATGGGAAAACGCGGTGCCCTGGTCGACTTGCGTTGAGGTGGTAGTTCGACGAGCCCGATTATTGCGGCCTCGCCCCGTAATCCCGTCGCTGCCATAGTCGCGAACTCCCATCCCCGAACCAGCTTCTTGCGATAATTCGTTCCCGCTCGCCAGGACACTATCGGACTTGTTGACGGCCACCTGTTGCGTTTTCGTCAACATCAGTGTTGCCGATTCCGCGCTGGACATCGATGGTGTGGGCTGGCACTGTCGGGAGACAGTTACGTGATGAAGCGATTATCAATATCTTAGCGGACTGAAGACCTCCGCCCATTAGTGGCGCCACCGAGGAGTTGAGGTACGAGCGCAGAAGGTACGCAATGCGAGGGTAGAGCGCTTGATGGAATCCGCGTCCTCGATTTCACGTGGAGTGTCGCGGGACCAACTATCACCACGTTCCTGGCCGCATTTGGCGCAGAGGTCATTAAGGTCGAATGGCCGGATCGACCCGACATGATGCGTAAGACGATGATCGCTAACGATGTGCCGGCGACGCTGGACAGTGCCTGTTTCTTTGCCACGGTAAATCCCGGTAAACGCGGCCTGTCGATTGACATGCGTTCCGAAGAAGGCCGGAAAATCGCGGCGGACCTTATCGCGCAGGTGGACATGGTCACCGAGTCCTTCTCGGCGGGTGTGCTGGATCGTTGGGGGCTGACCTACGAGCGGATGCGCGAGCTCAATCCGGAGATTATCTATGTGAGCCTTTCTGGGTTCGGACACTCCGGGCGCTACCAGAGTTATGACACGTGGGGTCCGACGGCGCAGTCGTTCAACGGCCTGACCGGGTTATCTGGATTGCCCGGCCGATCCCCGGCGGGGATCGGCTTCTCCTATATGGATGTCATGGGTGGTTATCACGGGGCGCTGGCGGCGATGATGGCGCTGTACCACAGGAAAAAACCGGGCAAGGGCAGTACGTCGATATCTCGCAGGTGGAAAGCGGACTCGCGTTGAGCGGCCCGGGCATGCTGGACGCGACGGTAAATCGCCGTAGCGGCGGCAGGGTCGGGGTTCCGCCGGGCAACCGCAGCGTCTGGCCGGGGGCCGACGCAGCCGTCGGTCTTCGAGGTGAGGTCGGCGCTCCGTACAACTGTTACCCGACGGCGGGATCCACCGATTGGGACTGTTGCGCAATAACGGTGCTGAATGACGACCATTGGTCCTCGTTGAAGTCTGTCATGTCCTCGCCGTCGTGGGCCGAGGAAGACCGGTTCGCAACGATGGACAGCCGGATCGCGAACCAGGACGACCTCGATCGCCACATTTCGGAATGGACGATGCAGTACGACAAGATGGATGTGATGTATCGGCTTCAGGCACACGGCGTCCCGGCCGGTGCAGTGCAGACCTTCGAGCACATCGTGGAGCACGATCCGCAACTTCAATGCCGGGATTTCATGGTGGAGCTCGAGCATCCCTTGCTGGGCAAACGGTTATGGGAACGTCCCTCGATGAAGTTGTCGGAATCGCCAGCGTCGGTGCACCCCGTATGGCCGCTGCTTGGCCAGGACAATGACTACGTCTTCAGGGAGATCCTTCAGATGGACGACGAATCCATCAGCGCTTTGCAGGAAGCACATGTGGACTGGCCCGAGGGCACACCGCGGGTCATCCCGATCGATCGGGGACGTTGGTGAGTGTCGAGAACGCAGGCGATACGAGTTCGGTCGAGTCAGGCCCGCTGGCGGGGCTTCGCGTCGTCGAGATAGATCGCGGGCTCGCGCAGTACTGCGGGAAATTGCTGGCCGACATGGGTGCCGAGGTCATCAAGATCGAGCCGCCCGACGGTGCGCCGGCGCGGCGTGTGCTGCCGTTCGTTGGCGACGTGGCGGACCCGGACCGCAGTCTATTCTTCTGGCACTACAACATGAACAAGCGCTCGGTCGTTCTTGACCTTGCATCCGAGCCTGCTCGGGACGCTGTCCGGAAACTCGCGCGGTCGGCGGACGTCATCCTTGAGGATCTCGGTCCGCAGGCGATGGCGGATCTCGGGCTCGGTTACGCGGAGTTGCGTTCGCTCAACGAGCGCCTGGTCTACGCGCAGGTCACCCCCGTTCGGCCCCGCTGGCCCCTGGTCGCAGTTCGCATCCTCTGATCTGGTGCAACTCGCACTCGGTGGCACGATGACGATGACCGGTTACGACGATGAGGCCGGTTACGCGTCGTTTCCTATCGCGCCGGCAGGGGGACAGGCCGCGCACATGACTGGCACGTTGGCTGCGATAGCGATCATGGGTGCGCTGCAGTACCGAGAGACGTCGGGACTAGGGCAATACGTCGATGTGGCCGCGCACGATGCTGTGGCCGCATCGAACGAGATGGGTATTCCGTACTGGGTGTTCCGGCAGGAGCACGTCCGTAGGCATACTGCGCGTCACGGAAATCCGAAGGAGATCACCTCTCGACAACTCTTCCGCTGCCGCGACGGTAAGTACGCCATGTGCCTGACGATGTACATGGATGATGATCGTCGATACCGGGGCTTGGTCGACTGGATGGACTCGCGCGGACTCGCCGAGGACCTTGGGTCCACGGCGTACGCGACGCCAGAAGCGCGCGCCGAACTGACTGAGCACATCATTGAGGTCATCGAGCGGTTCTGCGCGCAGACTGATTCTGAGGAGTTATTCCATGAGGCCCAGGCGCGAAAGCTGCCGTGGGCTCCGGTGCATGGTCCAGAGGACTTGGTTCACGATCCGCATATGCGTGAGGACCGGAATGCCGTTGTCGCGGTGCCCGAGCTCGACCACGCGGCGGCCGCCCCTGGGGCGCCGTACAGGTTCAGCAGAACTCCTTGGTCGCTGCGGCTCCCCGCGCCGAGGCTGGGCGAGGACACCGAATCGGTGCTGCACGCCGAGGCATAGGCCGCGCGATCAGGCGCGGACGTCGATCTCGCTGAAGTGGACGGCGGCGGCGTCCTCGCCCTCTCGGTAGCAGACGCGATGGATCTGGGCTGTTGCTTGCTCACGCACGGACGTTTCCGGGTCGAGTACCCGTAGGTACTCCGCGTGCTGCGCCAATGAGTCGATCGCTTTCGCCACTTCGTGTTCGCCGAGCGACTCAATATGGGTCGGTTCGGCGCCGTTCCCGAATAGCCGGATGTGATGGGTCGACGGCATCTCCCGGATGGTTTGGACCACGGCCTCGCCTAGTTCGATGTGATCGGACTGATTACTCATCCCGGGCGCCACTCAGCCCCTCGGAAATTCGTGATCACTACGTCCGGGTTCGGCTAGGCGATCACCTGAGCGATCGCTGCCCGCAACTCGCCGGTGTTGCGCAGCGCGCTGTCGGGAAAACCGAGGAACTGGACGTCGTTGACGCCGACTACGGCCGCTGAACGGATCTGTTCCTGCTCCCGCAACGGTCCGGCCTGCGCTGGCGGCATACCTTCGATGCCAGCCTCGCCGCTGCTAGCCATCACGTAGGTAACTGCCTTGCCGCGGTCAGTCCAGCGGCAGATCGCCGCTGCCACGCCGTACTCGGGATCGTCAGGGTGCGCCACGATGACTGTCGCGCGTGTCCAGTCGTCAGGGAAGTTTGGCCGGCTCATGCCTTGAGCGTAGCCCGCGTTGGCGTTGCGGAGGTTGGATTGTCGGCGCGCGACAGACCGTCCTGCTAGTACCGCGGTGAATCCGATCAGGGCGGCGAATGTGGCGGTCGCGCGAAGTGCGGCGCGGGGGCGTCAACGACCGGGTCCACCGCGGCTGAGTCGCCCGCGACCGGCCAACTCAGAGATCAGCGAGCGCCGCCGACACCGATCGGTGGAACGTCGGATATGCGTAGATCATTGATCTCAGGGTGTTGATCGGCACCTGGGCGTGCACGGCAAGCGTCAGCATTCCCAGCACCTCGCCGGCGTACGGACCGACAGCGGTCGCGCCGACGAGGACCTGCCGATCAGTATCGACGACGAGTTTCACGAATCCACCCTCGGCGCCGGGGCCGTGCGTGAAACCACGCGAACCGAGATTCGCCGTACCTACAGCGAAGGCGAGCCCGGCGCCGCGGGCTTCCTGCTCGGTACTCCCGACCGCCGCCACCTCCGGATCAGTGAAGGTCACGTGCGGAACAATTGGCGTCGCTGTGCGTGCTCCATCGAGGTCGAGCAACTGCCGTGCCACGACGTCCGACTGATGCATCGAACTATGCGTGAATGCGCCGCGTCCAGCGGCGTCACCGATCAGCCATATCCCCTCAGCGATGCGCAGATCGTCGCCGACGCTGATTGACGAAGGCGTTAGACCAACCGTTGACAGTCCGATGTCGTCGAGGTTTGGGGTGCGCCCCGCCGCGACCAACAGCCGCTCGGCGTGCAGAGGAACGTCCTCATCGCGCAGGCTCAGCCAGAACGAGTCGTCGTGGTCTACCCGCACGATCTGCTTGCCGGTCATCACCTGGACACCATCGGCCTCCAACGCAGACCGGAGCGCCTCGGACGCCTCGGGTTCGTCTCGACCGATTAACCGCTCTCCCGCCTCCACGACAGTCACCCGTGTCCCGAAACGGGCGAAGGCCTGTGCGAACTCCACCGCAGAGGCGCCGCCGCCAATGATGATCAAACTGTGGGGTGCGTCGCCAGCCCGTACTGCGTCGCGGTTCGTCCAGAAAGGCGTATCCGAGAGGCCGTCAATCGGCGGCGAGGCCGCTCGTGTTCCCGGGTTCAGCACGATGCCGGCGCGAGCGTGATACCGCTCGCGTTGCCCGTCCGGCAGTTCGATCTCGACGTCCGCGGCCCCGGCGAGGCGGCCACGACCGTGAATGACCCGTGCGCCGACCTGTTCCAGTCGCCGCACGGCGACGTCATCGGACCAATTGTCGGTTGCTTTGGCAGACACTCGAGCCGCGACCCGAGCCCAATTCGGTGTGAGCCCGCCGTCGGCCGCGAGTTGCGACGCGCGCCTGGATTCTGCCAAGCTCTCCGCCGCACGCAGCATCATTTTGGTCGGGATACAGCCGTAGTAGGGGCACTCGCCGCCGACGAGGTGTTCGTCTACCGCCACGACGGAATGGCCCGCGGAGGCGGCGAGTGAGGCGAGGGCCTCGCCCCCAGGCCCAAGTCCGATTACGACGAAGTCAACCGGCGCGGCGGCGGGGTGGGAGTTCGCAGATGTCATCGGGATCCAATCGTTGCCCAGCGGTCGGCACTCGGCGCTGCCGTGCGGTGCGGACATACCCGCGTGCCGACCGCGGGTGGCAAAGCGGGTATGCGCCGCACTATCAGGTAACACGGCAATTCGACGAATGATTCCGGATTCGCGAGGGACAACGGTGGCGCGGGCATCATCTGCCTTGATGAGTACCACGGTGCGCGTGCGACGCGCGGATCCGCTTGAGCGACATCAGGATCCGGGGTGTTCGTTGCGTAGTGGGGCGCTCGCTGCCTCGATGCTGAGTTCGGGTCCGGGAATGAGTGCATCCCACAGTGCGTGAGCGACCTCGACGGCGTCCGTCGGCTCGTAGCCCAGACGTTTCAGCGCGGCCTCGTCGGCGATCGGCGCGAGTTCGCCGCTCGATATCAGCAACCAATAGCCGCCGCCTTCTCGATGGGCCAGAACACCGGCGCCGGGCGGCATGACGATTTGTGTGTCGCCGTTGCTGGGCGCGTGTGCCGCGGAGTCGGATGCCAGCGCGGACGTCGAAGGTTGCGCGTACGGCGCCGCCGGATCGGACTGCGCGCAGACGACAGCCGGCGCTGTGATCCACCGGGCGACGGCCGGAGGGCGATCCGCCGTAGGGATGAGGGCCAGGAGACTCGAGGGAATCGGCGCGGCTGGTGGCGGCGGACCGAAACCCGCCGCGGCAACCCCCGAGGCATCTGGCGACTGTGGCAGCGGCGTCCGCACCCCATCGGTAACGAGCCATTCCTGTGATCCGTCGGTGAAGAGGACGCCGTCACCGGTCGGCGGAGCGAGGTACGACGCGGCATCCCAGATCAAGGTCTGGGCTCCGTCACCGCCGCTGCACAACTGCCATCGACCCGGCAGCAGCGCGCCGGGATCAGGCAGTGTCGTCAGCGCGCCCGGGATCCCGACCGGTACGCCGATCGGCAGCGCATTGACGTCGTCGGTGCCCGCCTGCACCAGACGATCGCTGAGTAGTCGTGCGGAGGTCAGATTGACGCTTGGATGGGCAATCTGATCGTCAATAACAAAGACTTGTCCGTCCTCGGTGAGCACCCCCGAGTGATCCTCGAGGGCGACGGGTGAGTCCCTGCCAGACATAGCGAGGGCAAGGTAAGAACAGGCGACCAGCAGTACGGCGAGCACCAGCGCAATACCTAGCCCGGGGACGTCGCCGTGCGTCGAGATCGAACGGCGCAGCCGCCGTTGCGCATACCGCGCGCTCTCCCAGTCATCAGCCGCGCGTGTCATGGCAGTGGCAGCAGGCCCGAGGAGAGCAATAGCCCGGCAGGAGCGAGGAGGGTCGCGATGCGTAGCGCGTGCTCGCGCAGAACCCGGCTGAATGGACGGGACACGTTCGGCACCAATGCCCAGCTAGCCATGATCGTGCCCACGGAGGTGGCGATCACCGGAATCGCACCGCTCTGCGAGTCGAGGACCCCTGCGAGACCGGTAGTCGCCGCGACAGCGATCGCGGCGAGCATTGGCGGCGTGAGGATCGGATCATCGCCGGCTGAATGCCCGCACACCCACACCAGCATCAGCCAGCCGGCGATGATGGCCGCCGGATCGGCGCGCATCGTCAGCGCCCCGGCCGTAGCCAGCACGGTGACCGCCAGCGCGCGTCCGACCCATGCCGTCAGCGAGTGCGCGGCTATCAGGCGATCGCGAACTCGCGCGTCCGTTGGATCGTTCGCGGCGCTGATCCCGCGCGACCGCAGCACCAGTCGGGGTAGCAGCGCCCAGCCGATGACTGCGCAGAGGCAGCCCACGGCGAGCACCGGCTGCGGCGCCTGAACGTTCCCGACAGCGATAAGTAGTGCGACGGCGCAGGTCAGCGCGACGCCGCCACGATCCAGTGGAGATCCGGGATGTGGATCTGTGTGCACAACGTCGGCCGCGTCGTCCGTCGCGATCGGGCCCGTAGCCGGGTTGCCGACGAGCACGATCGCTCCGGCGGCGATGCCGTTCTCGTGCAGCGAGAGCGAAAGGTCCAACGACCGACCGGAGACCGTGTGTAGCTCCGTCACCGGCAGCCCAGAAATCTCGCTGAGATCATCGCTGAGTACGGCGAGCGGCAGGTGCTTCGGCAGCACCAGATCGTTGGACTGTTCGGCACCGACGATGGTGAGCGCAATAGTCACCGGCCCCTCCTGTGGACAACTCGATTCGGCTAGGAATGTGTCGTAACTTCGCACGAACGCTAATGCCGACTCGCCGATGAGGGGAGCCCGAGGATGAGGGCTGGGGAAAACCTCGTCGCTGTGGACAACCGGTTTCTCGACTTGCCTCGAGTCCCGGACTTGCCGCCGCGCGATACTGATCGATGGTGGATGTCCGCGCTGCCAGCGGTGGGAAGTCTCGGAGCGGTCGGCTTTCTTGCCCTCGCACCGCGGTCTCCGTTCATCTACATCGCCGGCGGACTGATCGTTGCCGTCTCGATCGCCATGGTTGCGGGAAACTATGCCCGCAGCCGTCGCGATAAACGCGAGGGCCGAACTGTCGTCCGTGACCGGTTTCTCGCCGAGCTGAACCACACTCGAGCCGCTATGCACGCCGCCGATGCCCGTCGCCGAGCGTCGCAGGCGACGGCAATCATCAGCGGATCAACCCTGCACGTACCAATGGCCACCGCCGACCTCGATCGCGACGAGTCGACGATCGTAACCGGCGAATGCCCAGACCCGTTCTGTCACCTCCGATTAGAGCAGTTTGTCGCCCGCACCAGAACAGTTGCCGATATCCCGGTGCGGTACCCGCTGGCAGCGACGACTGTCATCTCCGGGGCAGCGCAGCATACGCGGGGATTCGCCCGGCAGGTGGCGCGCCGGCTCGTACTCGATTTCGAGTCGCATGAGGTGCGGATCGCTGTTCTCACGCGAAACCCGCATCGATGGACGCAATTGCGTTGGGCGCCACAGCACCGACATCC
The DNA here is from genome assembly GCA_047975195.1 of Cumulibacter sp. Taxonomy (GTDB): domain Bacteria; phylum Actinomycetota; class Actinomycetes; order Mycobacteriales; family Antricoccaceae; genus Cumulibacter. Next base: position 80,936 of record JBKEDB010000025.1, read on the forward strand.
GGAGTTTGTCGATGACGTCGGCGCTGCCCGATTGGTCGCTGATTCATCGGTCGCGATGGTTGAGCTGCTCACCTCGATCGAGGAGCCGGTATTGCTGATCACCGACACGCCCTCGCTGCTGAACGACGCGCTGATACCTCGGGCGAGATGGTGCCTCGTGCTCGAATCAAGCGGACGTGAGGCGGACGTCGCCATCGATGCTCGATTGGTACGGCACCGAGACATGCCGCGGGCCCTACCTCCGATAGCCTGCAGCGCCGCCGAACTGGAGGCAGCGTGTCGATCGGCGGCTGCCCGCGAGCATCCGGCGCGCGCGATGCACAGTGCCGCTTCGGATGAGGTGCTGCGGCCATTGCTGGGATGGGGGCCAGATGGTCCGGTTCACCTAGATATTCGAGAAAGCAGCACCGGTGGAAGTGGACCACACGGCATGCTGATTGGCGTCACGGGCTCGGGGAAGTCTGAAGTACTGCGGACGATCGTCGCTGGCCTCCTCTCGGTCCATCCACCCGACGAACTCGCCCTGCTGTTGATTGACTTCAAGGGCGGCGCAACCTTTGAGCCGTTCACCGAACTTCCGCACACCGCGGGCGTCGTCACCAATCTCGAGGACGACCCGGCGCTCGTCGACCGCGTCCTGACGGCGTTGTCGGCCGAGCTGCGCCGCCGGCAACGACTCGTGCGCACGGCCGGGGTCGCTAGCATCGACGAACTTCCGACGACGACACCCACCCCGCGCCTATTGGTAGTGGTCGACGAGTTCAGTGAGCTCCTGGCTACGCACGCCGACGCCATCGACGTCCTCGTGCAGGTCGGACGCCTCGGGCGGTCGCTGGGCGTACACCTGCTGATCGCGTCGCAACGCGTGGACGAAGGGCGGCTGAAAGGGCTAGAGGCGCATCTCACCTACCGAATTGCGCTACGCACGCAGAGCGTCGTCGAGTCGCGCAACGTCCTGGGCACGGCCGATGCGGCAACCCTGACCAGCGTGCCCGGTCACGGGTTCCTGCGGTGTGGCTCGGCCGTTCCGATAGCGTTTGAAGCCCGCTATACAGGTGATCCATACGTCGCGCCGACACGCGAGCACGGCCATACTCACCTGCGGCCCAAGCCCCTGACGTACCGCAACGGCCGATTGCGCGCGGCTGCTCACACAGGTTCGAGACCGACCATCTTGCAGCACGTCATCGCGACTGCGGCTGCGATGCCCGGCGTACGATCGCCGATCTGGGTGCCGCCGCCGCCTGCGCCGCACCATCGCGATCTCTACCCGGACGTGCAGGTACGGACGGAACGCGGATTCGGAACAGTGCGCGATCCGGCGATGTGCGCCGCGATCGGCACCGTCGATCGACCCGACCTCCAACGGACAGAAATCGGCACCGTGAACCTGAGCAGCGGGCATCTCGCGATCGTGGGGACAACGCGATCAGGGTCGACCACGCTCGCGCAGACTGCCTTATTGTCGCTCGCGTTGCGGCACACTCCGGACGAGTTGAACCTCTACCTGATCGAGGCCGCCCCGGCGGCCTTCGCGAACCTGAAACGACTGCCGCATGTCGCGGAGTACGCCAGTGATTCCCAACGCGTCGCAGCAACGGTACGCCGCGTCGAAGCGATCGTGAGCCAACGGGAGCAAGGCGCGCATTGCGCTGCGGCCGTCGTACTCGCGATCGACGGATATGCGCGGTTCCGTGATCGGCACGATCCTCTCGACAAGATTGTCCTCGATATCGCGCGACGCGGGCTGTCTGTCGGCGTATATCTCGTCGCAACCACACACCGTTGGCTGGACCTACCGGCGAGACTGCGTGAACTGTTCGGAAATCGGATCGAGATGCGGCTGGGCGACCCGATCGAGTCCGAGATCGATCGCCGTAGTGCCGCGCTCGTGCCGCGCGGCCAACCAGGGCGTGGATTGACGCAGGACGGTCACCCGCTGTACGCAGCCGCGGGCGACCCGACAGAGATCGTCGGCCAGATCGTTCGCCATTGGCATGGATCACGCGCTCGCGGACTGCCGCAACTACCTACCGTGCTCACCACCGGCAACCTCAGTACTGACGTCACCGACCGGGGGCTGTGTGTGGCAGTCGACCGGTCGTCGGCACGCCCGATCCTGTTGCCGGAACTCGCGCCGTACACGCTCATCATCGGAGATGCCGGCTCCGGTCGCACGTCAATACTGCGTTCACTGGGGCGGCAGCACGTGCGTCGCGGTGCGAAGGTGCTAGTGGTCGATCCACGGCGGCGACTCCTGGATGCCTTCGAACCGCAGCACCAGCTCGGGTACGCCGCCACGCCGTCCGCCACAGCCGAACTCATCGAAGGTTTGGCGACCGGGCTTGAGCGCAGGATGCCGCCGGCGGACATCACTGCGGATGCGCTGCGCGAACAGACCTGGTGGAGCGGTCCGCAGCTGCACCTCATCGTCGACGATTACGACCTGGCGACGATGGTGGGTACGAGCCTTGCGCCACTACGTCGGTTTCTGCCATACGCCGCAGACATTGGGCTACGGGTGACTGTTGCCCGCCGCGCGTCCGGAGCCGTCGCCGCGATGCACGACGAGGTGCTGTCGGTGCTACGCGACCTAGGCGCCTGCGGTCTGCTGATGAGTCGGGCCCACGACGAGGGCCCGCTGCTCGGTGTGCGACCAGGTCCCGCGAGGTGGGGGACGGGTGTGTTCGTCGGCCCGGGCCGCGATGAGGTCGACATCCAGGCAATCGTCGAAACGGCCTAACACGACTCGGACGCGGCGGCCGGCCCGGCCGTCGCTACGCTATCTGCCCATGGGACGAAGCCATGAGCGACAACTGACCATTCCGGCACCACCAGAAGCAGTTGCGCAACGTGCGCGTGAGGTGATCTCGCGGATGCCTAAGGTAACCGGCGTCATCATGACACCGCCGACCGTCCAGGCCAAGGTGGGCATGGGCGCGCTGAGCTGGGGCGAGAAGATCACCGTGACTCTGCAGCCAATCGACGGCGGCACCGGCGTACACATCCGCAGCCAGTGCGCGTTCCCGCTGCAACTGGTCGACTACGGCAAGAATAAGAAGAACGTCGAGTCGATCGCGGCCGGTCTCGCGCCATAACCACACGGCGCACGATGCGGGCTTCGGCTGATAGATGCGCGCGAACGCCAGTGTGTGAAACGATTGTTGATGCAGTTATCGCTGCCAAGCACAACGTGCCGTGCCGTGACGGTGTGGCCGGATCGAAGGATGACAGATGCCTGTAGTCGTTGGATTCATTCCTACTAACGAGGGTCGCGCCGCCCTCGACCGTGCCATCGAGGAGGCCAAGCTCCGAAACGAGAAGTTGATCGTCGTCGGGTCCAGCAAGGGCGGCGACGAGTTCCTGAAGTTGGGAATGAACTTCGACGAGGAACTGCGCAAGGTCACCGATCGGGTCGAGGCCGCAGGAGTCGAGCATGAAGTGCATGGGTATGTGCGCGGTAACGACCCGGCCGAAGACCTCGTCGAGGTCGCTGAGCGGACCGGCGCCAAACTCATCGTGATCGGGCTGCGACGCCGCTCGCCGGTCGGCAAGTTGATCATGGGATCGGTCGCCCAACGGATCCTTCTCGACGCCAGTTGCGACGTGCTCGCCGTGAAGCCGGATCAGCCAGCCAAGCACTAATTAACTACTTGCAACGAACGCCGCCGACCAGTGCTCTGGTCGGCGGCGTTTGTCGTCCGTGTTCATGAACGGCTATGCCGCTGACCTGGCCGTCCGGGTCGTCCCGCATGTGTAGGCGCGCGCCCACTGACATTGATGACCTGCGTTGTCTCCGCGCGTTCGACGACCGGAGGCCCGTCCTGCCATGGGTGGGTGATGCGCTGGGCGGGAGGTGGGCTACTTCCAGGCGAAGACGGGTTGCTCGAAGTGCCCGACGCGGGTCTGGCGTTCGCGCAGCACCACCTCGCGGAACTGATACATCACCGCAGCGGTGGGGGCGTGAATCTTGCGACCCAGCAGCGGCATCTGAATGACCGGGCGGTCGGACTCGGGGATGGTCAGCAGATTCGGCTCCACGTCCAGTTCGTCGAACGGAATGTGGAACAGATGCACGACCTCATCGGCGTTCACCCGGTACTTCGGGTCCTTGCCGGCCCACACCACGAAGGGCGACATGACATATCCCGAGCGCGTCTCGTAGTCATCCAGACGTCCCAGGATCGCGGCATCGTCCGCGAAGAAGCCGACCTCTTCGGCGAGTTCGCGCAGCGCGGCCTCACGGTGGGTCTCACCGGCGTCCACCCGCCCGCCGGGCAACGCCCACTGACCGGAGTGCGCGCGCAGCGTTGGCTGACGCTTGGTGATCCAGATGCCCTGCGCGCCCTCCTCCTCAGCGACCGCGATCACCACGGCAGCCTTGCGGTGGTTATGGTCGGCAAGATCGCGCGGCTCCAGCGCCGCGAGCCGCTCGGTGACGTCCTCGCGGCTCAGCCGGATGCTCATGCGATCCCTTTCGCCCGCAGCCGCGGAAGCACCTCTTCGCCGTACAGCTTCAGAAAACGAGACTGGTCGGGTCCGGGCGCGTGGAAGACGAGGTGGTTGAAACCCCAGTCGACGTACTGCGAGATCCTCTCGACATGCTCATCGGCGTCAGTGGAGACGATCCACCGGGACTTGGTGCGTTCCACCGGCAGGGCATCGGCGAGACGCTCCATTTCGATCGGGTCCTCGACGCCGGTCTTCTCATCGCTCGAGAGCGCCAGTGCACCCCAGTAGTGGGTGTCGTTGAGCGCGCGCTCGCCGTCGTGGTCGAACGAAACCTTCATTTCCATCAGTAGATCGAGGTCACCGACCGTGCGGCCGACCTTCTGCGCACCTTCGTTCAGCGCCGGAAGCAGCGTGTCGGTGTAGAGCGTCTGTGGCTTGCCGGAGGTGGTGATGAACCCGTCGCCGACGCGTCCGGCGAGCCGCGTCGCCGCGGGGCCGGATGCCGCGATGTAGACCGGAACCTTCTCGTCGGGCCGGTCATAGATAGTCGCATTCGTCGTCGTGTAGAACTTGCCGTCGAAATTGACTCGATCCTCGGACCACAACTGGTCGATCAACGTCAGCGCTTCCTTGAGCCGTGCGAAACGCTCTTTGCCGTCCGGCCACTCGAGCCCGAGCGGCGCTTCATTGAGCGATTCGCCCGATCCGACACCTAACACGATGCGACCGGGAAACATGCAGCCAAGGGTCGCGAAAGCTTGTGCGATCACGGCCGGGTGATAGCGGAACGTCGGCGTGAGTACCGACGTACCGATCACGATCCGTTCGGTGCGTGCGCCCAGGGCGCCCAGCCATGGCAGCGCAGCGGGGGAGTGTCCTCCGGTATGCCGCCACGGCTGCAGATGATCGGAGATGAACACCGAGTCAAATCCGGCCTGCTCGGCCTCCACGCCGAACGCGAGCAGTTCCGCTGGTGCGAACTGCTCGGCCGATGCTTTGTATCCGAGCCGTAGTGGGTGCCTGCCCATAGCGGGTGATCCTCTCTGTCGAGGACGCCGCAGTGGACTAAATCACGCCATGCGCGATCATCGCATCCGCGACGTCGATGAACCCGGCGATGTTGGCGCCGAGTACGTAGTTTCCAGGATCACCGTAGTCCTCTGCCGTCGTGGCACAGGCCTCGTGGATGTCCACCATGATTTCCTCGAGCCGACGTTCGGTCTGCTCGAAGGTCCAGTTATCACGCGCGGCGTTTTGCTGCATCTCCAACGCGGACGTCGCCACGCCGCCAGCATTCGCCGCCTTGCCCGGCCCAAACGCGACCTTAGCCTCGGTCAGGATCGTCGTGGCCTCGGGGGTGCACGGCATATTCGCGCCCTCCGCGACGACGACGCACCCGTTCTTGGCCAGCGTTGCGGCATGCTGTGCGTGAAGTTCGTTCTGCGTCGCGCTCGGCAACGCGACAGCGACGGGCACATCCCAGAGGGAGCCCTCGGTGGAATAGTGCGCCGAGGAGCGTGCGTCGGCGTACTCGCTGATCCGGCCACGCCGAACCTCTTTGATCTCCCGGACGAGATCGAGGTCGATACCTGCGTCGTCGACGATGTAGCCGCCCGAGTCAGACATAGCGACGACCTTCGCGCCCAGTTCCTGTGCCTTCTGCACGGCGTAGATCGCGACGTTGCCGGAGCCGGAGACCGATACCCGGGCGCCGTCGAAGGACTGGCCTATCTTGGTGAGCATCTCGCGTGCGAAGAAGACCGTGCCGTAGCCGGTAGCTTCGGTCCGCACCAGCGAACCGCCCCAGCCGAGGCCCTTGCCCGTCAGCACGCCGGACTCGTAGCGATTGGTGATCCGCTTGTACTGACCGAACAGATAGCCGATCTCGCGGCCGCCGACGCCGATGTCACCGGCCGGTACGTCGGTGTATTCACCCATGTGGCGGTACAACTCGGTCATGAAGGACTGGCAGAAGCGCATGACCTCGGCGTCCGAACGTCCCTTGGGGTCAAAGTCGGAGCCGCCCTTACCGCCGCCGATCGGCATGCCGGTCAGCGCGTTCTTGAAGATCTGCTCGAAACCGAGGAACTTGATGATGCCCAGGTACACCGATGGGTGGAACCGCAGGCCGCCCTTGTATGGGCCGAGTGCGGAGTTGAACTCGACGCGGAACGCTCGGTTGATCTCGATCTCGTTCTTGTCGTTCATCCACGGCACGCGGAAGATGATCTGGCGCTCGGGCTCGCAGATGCGCTCCAGTACTCGCTGGTCGGCGTAGTGCGGGTGGCGTTCGAAAACCGGTGTGAGGGTGCTGACGACCTCGTGAACCGCTTGATGGAACTCCGGCTCTCCCGGGTTACGGTCGATCACCGTCTGATAGATCTGCCCGAGGTCCTCACCCATATCAGCCATCGTTCCTACCTTCTTTGTCATCTCTGGCCTCGCTGATCCTATGCTGCGAGGCATGGTGCTCACCCATGCTGTGATCAGTTCGCCCGTGGGGGATCTGACAGTTGTGCGCTCCGCAGTTGGCGTGTGCGGGTTGCACATGCAGGCCACCAAGCGGCCCCTGACGCCGGAGCGCCTCGGACAGCGGGATTCCGCTGCAGCCGACGGTGTCGCCGACCAACTTGCCGAGTACTTCGACGGCGAACGACGCGAGTTCGATGTCCCCTTGGATCTCACGGGGACGCCATTCCAGCGCCGCGTGTGGGGCGCGCTCCTGCGCATCCCGTATGCAGACCGGGTGTCCTACCGCCAGATAGCCGTGGAACTGGGCATCCCGAACGCAGTTCGCGCCCTCGGAGCTGCGAACGGCAGCAACCCAGTCAGCATTATTGTGCCCTGCCACCGGGTGGTGGCCAGCAATGGTGCCCTAACAGGATACGCGGGCGGAATCGAGCGCAAGAAGATCCTCCTGGATTTGGAGGCGCGCATCGCCGGCGTCTGACTCAGTTTCGGGTCCGCAATGCGGCAGCGGTTCGCTCGAAGATCTTCGTGCACTCCCACCGGATGTCCTCGCGATCGGCCGGCACGAACCCCGCGCGGACGCGTCGGTCGAGGAAGTCGTCTACGTTCAGCGCCCCCTCGGCGAGTACGGCGTACGCTACCTCGACGCCGAGGATCGGTGAGCGGGCTGAGACCGGCTCCAGCAATGAAGGATCGTCCTCAGCTAGTGCGGCAACGGCCCGCGCTTCGGTGCCATAGCGGCGTACGAGCCGCGGCGGAGCGTCGATACGACGCAGGACGCCGGGCTCGGCGGCACCGGTCAACGGCAGAGATTTAGTCACGCACTCATCCTTGCGACCGAGCCGTCGCACCGCTGCGTCAACGGTCTCTTCGGCCATCTGACGGTAGGTGGTGAGTTTGCCGCCAGTAATCGTCAGCGGCTGACCGGGTCGATCGATCAGGACGTGTCGACGTGACAGGTCCGATGTTGCGTCGGCGCTCACGTCCGATACCAACGGGCGTAGACCCGAGAACGTACCGACGATTTCGGCCTCGGTGAGACCACTGGCCAGCGCGGAATTGAGGGTGTCGAGGATGAATGCGATATCTCCGTCGCCGATACCGGGCGCATATGGGTCGGCATCTGGGGCTGGGTCGTCGGTTATGCCGAGGTAGCAGACGCCATCCGGGTGCGGGATCGCGAATACGTAGCGGCTGAGCGTGCCTTCGACGGGTACGGCGAGTATCGCGCGAGGGTCGCCGAGGGCAGTGCTGCGCACAACGAGGTGGGTGCCGCGACTGGGGCTGGTGCGGATCCCATCGGCGATGTCACCGGCCCACACACCCGTCGCGTTGATGACGACGTCGGCGTACGCGATGTACTTATGGCCGGTGAGCGAATCGGTGAGCGTCGCCGAGCGGGCGTTCACGTCGGTAGCTTCGCAGCGGGTGATCACTCGAGCGCCGTGCGCCGCAGCGGTGCGCGCCAGGGCGGTGACCAGGCGGGCGTCGTCCTCGATCTGGCAGTCCCAATAGGTCAGTCCGCCGCGCAGTTCGCGCTTGTCGATGGCTGGCGTCAGCAACGCAACCTCTTGTGCGCTGATCCGACTGGGCGCCGGCAGCAGGCTCGAGGGCGTGCGTGCGGTACGGCGCAGGAGGTCGCCCACGCGCATACCGCCGTACACCATGGCGGCGTCCTTGCGGCTGAGGTGACGGTTCTGCGGAATCAGGGTTTGTACCGGGCGGACGAGGTGCGGGGCGATTGAGGTGAGCAAGTGATGACGCTCGATCGCGGACTCGCGGGCCACGCCGATCTGCGCTTGCGCGAGGTAACGCAGTCCGCCGTGTGCGAGTTTCGATGAGAACCCACTCGTTCCGCTGGCGAGGTCGCGGCGCTCCACCAATGCCACCCGAAGCCCGCGAGAGGCGGCATCCAAGGCGATGCCGACACCATTGATGCCGCCGCCGATGACCAGTACGTCCAACGGGCTACGTTCGGAGTCGGTGAACTCGCGCAGCGCAGCCGCGCGGGTGCGTGAGTTGATCCAGCTCGAGGGCTGGTGGGCGGGCGGCTGCTGGCCAACGGCGGGGTGGTTCTCGCTCACGTCGTACTCCGGCTCCAGGCGGGGAAGGCTCTGTGTGATCAAGGTACGCGTTCGTGGACGTACGAGGCTGTTCCCGCGCCCGAGCGGCGAGCTTACGGCCGGCTGTGCGTTGGGTTGGAGACAGTCAGCGGCCCTCGGCGCGGAAAGCGCGGCTACGACGACGCCGCAACCCTGGGGCGGCTTCCCTCGGGCGCGGAAGCTGGTTCTGGTGACAAGGCGCGAAGACAATCGCGCTTGTCGCCGAGAATCCCGCCTTGACGTTTCGGCCTGCGCGTGACGGCCGACAATTCGTGATGTGTCTAAAAGTGACACTGTTTCCGGACAATGTCACTCAATGCCCCTTAGGGTGACATTGTGGATCTGACTATGTTCGCCTCGACGGCTCCGGGGAGACTTGTTCCTATAAGTGATCGGGACCCACTGCTGGGGCAGTGGGAGCATCATGCGTTCGTGCCAGACCCGTTACCCGAGAGCATGCCATCTCTCGACCCACGACGTTTCTGAAGGTCGGGGAGGCGCGGGCGGCGCTAGCTGCGCTTGACAGCACCGCGCGCTACTTGCCGAACCCGACCCTGCTGCGCCTGCCGACCTTGCGGCGAGAAGCGCAGAGCACCTCCGCGCTCGAAGGGACCTACGCGCCGCTCGCCGATGTGCTGACCGCGGATGAAGATGAGCCGGCTTCCGCCGATCTAGTTGAAATTCTGAACTACGTCGCCGCTGCTAATCACGGATTCGACTGGCTCATCGACGAACGCCCCATCACGGTGACGTTTCTTGCCGACCTACAGGGCTTGCTGATGCGCCAAACGCCGCTGGCCGACGTATCCGGGCGACTACGCGATACGCAAGTCGTCATCGGACGCCGCGCCGACGCGGATCCCGCTGGGCTTCCCGTGCGATTGGCTAGATTCGTTCCAGCCCCGCCGGGCGACGAACTGAATCGCGGTGTTCAAGATCTTGTCGATTGGCTGCGGGTGGACCGTCGTGACGCGATTGATCCGGTGGTGGCCTCAGCGATGACGCATTATCAATTCGAGACCCTTCATCCATTTCGAGACGGGAACGGGCGGATCGGCAGGCTCTTGATCGTTTTGCATCTGCAGGCAACAGGTGTCATTAGCGAGCCGACACTCACGGTCTCGCCGTGGTTCGAGGCGCGCCGCACTGATTACTATGACCGCTTGCTCGCGGTCAGCACACACGGGGACTGGGACAGCTATGTCGCCTTCTTCGCCGATGGACTGAGACAGGCAGCTGATTCGACTCGGAAAGAAATGTTGGCCCTCTCGGCTGTGCAAACCGAACTCAACAATGCGGTGCGCGACTCTAAGTTGCGCGCGGACTCGGCCCATTCGGTGGTCGACCTGGCTGTCGCGAACCCGACATTTACCGTACGCAAGGTTGAGGCAGACCTCGGTCTTTCGTACGGCAGGGCAAACCGCCTCGTCAGTCAGTTGGTCGAACTCGGCGTCCTGGACGTCGTTGATCCCAATGCCTATAAACGACGCTTCTTTGCTCCGCGCGTGCTGAGTGTATTGACGGCGCGGCGGTAACCCAAGTAGCCGTAACTCAAGGAAGTCCCGCCGCGACCCTATCGGCCACGCGCGGCGCGGACTGAAGGCGTCGATGCCCCCAACGAAGCAAATCAAACGTTCAGATATGACCTGCCACGTTCACGGAACCGCACGTGAAGCGTCTGGGGTGCCGCCGGTAGCCGAGAGGGCGACTACTCGCCGGTGAAGTTCGGGGCACGTCGTTCGGCGGATGCGGCGATACCTTCCTGGAAGTCCGCCGTCGCGCGCAGCCGGGTCTGTTCCTCGAGTTCATGATCGGTCATCACTCGCACCCGCTCGGCGAGGTCGCCGCGCAGGGTGGCGCGCGAGGCGACGACTGCCAGCGGGGCAGCGGACGCGATCTGGCGCGCCTTATCCCACGCCGCTTGGCGTACGTCGGCGTCCGCGACCAGCTCGTCGCACAACCCCATCGCCTGGGCCTCGTCGCCCTTGACCCGGCGACCGGTGAGGATCATGTCCAGCGCGGCTTGCTGGCCGATCAAGGCCGGAAGGGTGACGCTGAGCCCGAAGCCGGGGTGAAAACCGAGCTGGGTGAAGTTCGCCGCGAACCGCGACTCTGCCGACGCCACTCGGAAGTCGGCCGACACCGCGAGCCCCAAACCGCCGCCGATCGCCGAGCCGCGTACGGCCGCGACCACCGGAGTCTTCGCGGCGAACAATCGCACCGCTTCCCGGTACAGCACGCCGCCGCCGGTGGCCTGCTCATTACCGGAGGGCGCGAAGTTGGCTCCTGCGCAGAAGTGCTTTCCTTCCGAGCACAGTACGATCGCGCGAGCCTCCGGGTTGGCATCGATCTGCTCGTACGCGTTGGCGATATCGGCGATGAGTTCAAAGTCGAAGAAGTTGTTCGGTGGGCGGTGGATCTCAACGACAGCAACGAAATCGTTGATGTCGACGGTGATATCGCTCATGGTTGGATTGCTCCGATCGCGGTGAGTACGGCGGCGTTGAAGGCCTCGGGTTGGTCAATGTTTGCGGCATGTCCGGCGTCAGGAATGATGATCTTCTCAGCGCCTGGGATGCGTGACTGCATGTAGTCGGAGCCGGCGAGGTAGTTGGTGTCGTGTTCGCCCACGATGACCGTGGTCGGCACGGCGATCGTGGGCAGCGAGTTGATCACGCGGGCATCGCGCTGTTTGAGCACGCCCTCGGCAACCAGGGCGAGGGCGGCCGGATTGTTGTGGTGCGCGGCAGTCACTTCCGGAGAGGTGCCGCCCGTCGAACCTGCCGCGACGACCCTCGCCGTGAGTTGCTCGCACACTTTGTTCCACGCCTCGCGGGCGGTATCGCTCTTGTAGCCGGGACCGGTGTCCTGCAAGACCATCGCCGCGACCCGCTGAGGGTGCGCGAGGTGGTACGCCAGTGTGATGTAGCCGCCGAGTGACATGCCCAGCAGGATCGCCCTATCGACTCCCAATTCGTCAATGAGCACGTCGACGTCCGCGATGCTGGCGGCCTCGCTGTAACGCGACGGATCCTCGGGTGCGCCGCTTTGGCCGTGGCCTCGTTGGTCGTATACAAGCACCGGGCGTTCTGCCGCCAATGCGTCGATGTTCGGTGCCCACATCGACGACGTAGCTGAGTAACCGTGGGTCATCAGCAGCGGGATGCGGGAGGCCTTCGGGTTGTGAATCTCGTAGGCAATCGTCGTGCCGTCCGCGCTGCTGATGACATCCATGCTGTCTCCTCGTCGCGATTTCCCCTACCGTAGGGCGAACGGATGCTGGACAACAAGGGAGTGGTTCTGATGGACCGAGGTCTGGGGCTGGTGCTGCGGAACATGTCGTCGGCGTCGATAGCCACAATTGCGGCCGCCGCGGAGGACGCCGGGTTCACCCACCTATTCCTGCCGGAAACCAGCCTGGGCGCCACACCGATCTACGGGCGCGATCCGTTCATCACCTCGGCCGCGGCGCTGGCCGCGACGTCCGCGATGCGCGTCGGACCGGGTATCGCGGCGTCCACCGTGCGTGCTGCTCGTTCCGCCGGCGTATCGGCCGCGACGCTCAATGAGGACTCCGGCGGACGGTTTATCCTTGGCGTCGGCGTCTCGCACGGCCCGGTGATCGCTTCGCTGGGGATCGACTACCCAACCTCGCCCCTGGGGCAGATCAGCAACTATGTGCAGGAACTGAGAACGCTGTCCGCCGGCGGGGTGGAGTTCGGCGGCGGGTTCAAGGTGCTCGTCGGGGCGCTGGGCCCGAAGATGGTTGCGCTAGGCGCCCGCGAATCCGACGGGGTGGTGCTGAACTGGTTGACACCCCAAGCGGCCGAGCACACGTGCGCACGAATCTCCCATAGCGATCCGCTGACCGCGTTATTCATTCGCACCGGACCGCAGCGCAATCTTGAAGGTGACGCGCGAACGTATCGAGACAACTTGCCGAACTACCGCAACCATTTCGCCGCGCAGGGGCTGAATTCGGTGGAGGACGTCGCTCGCGAAGCATGCATGCCGCTGGATCCGGCAGCGATCGCAGACCGGTTGCGCGCGTACCTCGAGCACGGAGTCCGGGTCCCGTGTGTGTATCCGACCGGAATGAGTACCGACGAGATCGTCGAGTTATTCGGCAGGCTGGCCGACGAGGAGATCCTGCCGACGTAGTTGCGTGGATCTCTCAGGATGCGGCGGCCGCGCGCAGCAGTCGCTCGGCCTGGCGCCGCATTGCGTCCAGGAGTTCGGGAGGCTCCAGCACCACGAAATCCCACGGCATCCGCGCCAGATACAGCGCCATTGCGTCCAGGTGGTTTCCGCCTGAGTCCAGGACGCAGTGTCGTGGCCCGTCCGCCGTCACCGTCCCGACCGAGGGTGGCAACTGTGCGGTGACTATGTCGAACGGCGCCTGGATCCGTACCCGAGCGACGTGTTCGTACCCGGCGATGCTGATAGCGCGTTGGACGAATTCGGCGGCGTCCGGGCTGTCCCGTTCGGCGAATCGCCATCCCGTCGCGACCGCGTTGCTCATCCTGTCCAGACGGAAGGTGCGCCAGTCGTCCCGGTCGAGGTCGAAGGCGAGCAGATACCACCGTCGACCGGTGGCGACCATGCGATAAGGCTCTATGCGCCGATCGCTGGGTCCGCGTGGTGCCGCGTAACGGAACGTCACGCGCTCGCGGATACGGACGGCGCGTGCGAGCGTCAGCAGGGTGCGGGAGTCGACCCGGGACACGTCGCCGTCCAGGGTGATCACCGATTCATGGATGCCTTCGATCTCGGCGCCCAGCCGCGCAGGTAGCACCTGATCCAGTTTGGCCAGCGTCCGTATCGCGGCCTCGCCTAGTCCCTCCACCGTGCCCCCGGCGGCGAGGCGCAAACATACGACGACGGCGACCGCTTCGTCGTCGGAGAGTAGAAGCGGTGGTAAGCGTCGTCCGGCGCCGAGCTGATAGCCGCCTCCGGCGCCGTGCTCTGCGTTGACCGGATACCCCAACTCGCGCAGTCGATCGACGTCCCGCCGGATGCTCCGAGCGGTCACTCCGAGCCGTTCAGCGAGTTCGGCACCGCTCCACACCGGGCGGGACTGCAGCAGATCCAGCAGCGCGAGTACCCGGGCCAAGGTCGCGGGATAGCTGGAGGTCATGTACTAACGATAGTGCGACGTGCGGACAGAAATCGTCCTCATCTGGTGGGACGATGGTCGCATGAGAGAGAATCCGGAGTCCCTGACAGAACAGGTTATCTTTCAAATCGACTGGCACTGGAGCGGTCAGTTACGCCCGGGGTAGAGGTCGCGCTGCTGCGCGGCCTCTACGCACATCGCGATGACTAGCTGCGATGACTAGCTGCACCGGGTGGCTTCAGCCGTTACTTCCAGCGGAAGAAGCGGGCGGCAGCGAGGAAGAGAACAACCGCCCACGCGGTGACCACCACCAGTTGTAAAGCCGGGAAATCGCCGCCGTACCAGGCATCCGACATCGCCTGTGATGCAGCACTCAGTGGCGTGTACGTCGAGATCGTCTGCAACGTCTCGGGCATCGCCGGACCGGGGGTCCACAGGCCCGCAGAGAACAGCATGGGGAAGTACAAGAGCATACCGATGCCTTGCGCGGTAGTTGCCTTGTTCGCCAGCCCGCCTATGAGCAGGCCGAAGCCGAACATGGATGCCACCGCCAGCACGAAAACCAGTAATGACAGCAAAGGGGCCTCGGGCATCGGCGAATCGAACACCAGCACGCCCGCGATGAGCGCGAGCAAAGAACCGACGACGACCCCCGCCGAAATGGATGACGACCTGAGCCAGCAGAACACCGGCAGGGCGCATCGGAGTGGTCGACAGCCTGCGCAGTACGCCGGTCTCGCGGTAACTGGCCAGATAGGCGGGCAGGGCGGCGAGACCTGCCGTCGCCGCGGCGACACAGAACATCACCGGTAGGAACAAGTCGACGACGCGCAGCCCGTTGAGTGCTCCGGCGTCGGTGAGTGGTTCGCGCATGTCGGGTATCGCGTAGCCCATGCCGACCAACAGCACGGTAGGGAAGACCAGGACGAAGAACAGATTCCCGAAATCGCGGGTAAACAGGCGCGCCTCAGTAGCGATGAGCGTCGGCAGCCCCCTCATCCCGAGTCGAGCCGGCCGAACCGGGGTGGCAGTGGCGGTTGTCATGCTCGGACCTCCTCGCGGTCACCGGTGATGAGTTCTACGAAGGCCTCGTCGAGGGAGCGAGCGCCGGTGTGCACCTCTTCCGGGATGATGCCTCGCGAGTACAGAGCGCCGATGACCTCCGGTAGCGCAGCATCCTGCCCGCTTACCTCGATGCTGTCGCCGACCCACTGGGCATCCGAAACTGCTGATATATCGGTAAGGATGGACAAGTCGGATAGCGCGCCCATTGGCAACTGCATGCGGAAACTGCGTCGTCCACCCCCGGAGGCAAGGTCGGCCGGCGATCCTTCGGCGATCACGTGACCGGAGTCGATCACGACCAGTCAGTCGCATAATCGCTCAGCCTCGTCCATGAAATGGGTGACGAGGATGATGCTCACCCCGCTGTCGCGCACTCGTTCCACCATCGCCCAGGTATCCCGTCGAGCCTGCGGATCGAGGCCAGTGGTGAGTTCGTCGAGTATCGCCACCTTCGGTCGCCCGATGAGCGCGAGCGCGATAGACAGACGCTGTTTCTGGCCGCCGGAAAGGTCGTCATACGCCGTATCGCGCTTGTCCTGCAGGCCCAACATCGACAGCAATACTTCGGGATCCTCGGGATCTGCGTAGAACGAGGCGTACAACTGCAATGCCTCCGCTACCCGCAACTTCTTGGGTAGCTGGGATTCCTGCAGTTGTACGCCGAGCACCTCGCGCACCTGCGCCGGTTCGCGTTGCGGGTCATAGCCCAGGACCCGAACGTCGCCGGAGTCCTGAGTTCGTACGCCGGCGAGGGTTTCCACGGTCGTGGTCTTTCCCGCGCCGTTCGGTCCGAGGACTCCAAAAATCTCGCCGGGTTGTACATCGAAGGACACTCCGTCGACAGCTACCTTGGTGCCGTAAACTTTGCGTAGGTTGGCGACCCGCACAACGGGTTCGGTATTGGCCATCGTTCATCCTTTCTTAGTGTTAATGGGAACTCGCCGCGCGAGTGCCGCGATCGCGACACAGGTGGCTACCAGGACCGCCAGGCCGATGAGCGTGCCGCCCTGCCAGGACCCGAATATCTCTGCTCCCCACGGAGTCCATTGCTCGGCGTCGCTAAACCCGAACATCAACATGCCGAGAATGGGTAGCAGGGTCAGCGGGAGCAGGAAGGTAGCCCAACCGCTGAATCGGTAATAAGCGAGCCCGGTGAGCGACCCGCTGAGCATTCCCCCGACGAACAACAGCGCGAGTGCAGCGGCATAGTTCAAGGTGCCGCCGGCGAAGATGTCGCCAGCGCCCTCCTCTGTGGCGCCATGAAACCAACCGAGTTGGTGGTAGATCGCGCGCTCGGCGAGCAGCGCGAGCATGGAGAACGCGGTGTTTGCCAGACCCGTGAGCACGCTCGCAATGATCATGGACTTGACGAATGAGGCCCGAGTCATGCCGCTGGCCACGTGGATCGGTAGGCACGCGAGCGCAAAAGCGATGGCTATAGAGAACGGAAACCAGAGCAGTCCTTGATGGCTGTACGCGAACGCTGAGCGGGTGATATCGGCGAACTGGGCGATGATCGTCAGTGCAATGATGACGATGACGATTGCCAGGGCCCACCCCACGTCATGATGCGCACGGCCGCCGTCACCTGCCATCGCGCTACCCGGAGCCATTGCGGAGGGCGATTGCTCGAGGTGGTCATGGCGCCTCCGATCGGATCGCCGGGGAACGTGTGGTGAGGTGAGTGAACAGTTCCTGGAGCGGTACGCCGCTGATCTGCAGGCCGTGGCGTGCGGCATCGTTGAGCGCGGATTCGTTCAAGGTGCCATACACAACGGTTTCGCGAGTCGGACCGAGATCGCGAGTACCGATTACCGGTAGGTCCGCGGTGACCGCTGCGACCGCGTCCGCCGCGCCGACGATCGTCGCTCCGCGTTGGCGGACCAGGTCGGCCTCTTCGCTGAGAAGTACCGAGCCCTGATCCAATATGGTGGCCGTTTCCAGCAGGTGCTCAACTTCGTTGATCAAGTGCGTGGACATCAAGAAGGTGCGCGGGTGTTCGGCGAAGTCGCGCAGCAGTTCGTCGTAGAACATCTGCCGTGCAGGGGCGTCCATACCCAGGTGAACCTCATCGAACATGGTGACCTCAGCGCGAGTTGCTAGGCCGATGGCGACGCCGAATGCGGACGATTGCCCGCGAGACAACTTGTTGGGCTTGGATTTCAGTGTGAGCCCGAACTCGTCGATCAGCCGTTCGGCGTATGCCCGGTCGAAGTGTGGCCGGGCCATTTCGATCCAGTCGAGATTGACGCTGAGCTTTTGATCTTCAAAGACATCGCCGCTTTCGCGGATCAGGCACACCTGTTCCATCGCTGATTCGTTCTCGAAGGGGTTGATACCGCCGATCTCGATAACACCCTCGTCAGGTTGGCGGAGGGAGGCCAGCGAGGACAGCAAGGTCGTCTTACCGGCGCCGTTTCGACCCAGCAGCCCGTGGATGCGATTGGCCTCAAGATCCACGGTCCGGCCGATAGCGCCAGTTCGTCGTCGTAGCGGACGGTGAGCGCGTCAGTTCGAATTCTGTGGCCGGTCATCCGGACAGTCCTTTCGAGGCGCGAGTCAAATACGCGGTTAGGTCTTCGATGCTGATTCCGAGCACGCGCGCCTCGCGCAGCACGGGGTCTACGCGTTCGGTGAAAAATGTGTCGCGGCGCCCGGCGCGGAGCCGTTCACGGGCGCCATCCTCGACGAACATGCCGACACCACGCTGTTTGCGCAGAATCCGCTCGTCGACCAGCAATGCAAAGGCCTTAGCTGCTGTCGCGGGGTTGATGCGGTAGGTCGTCGCGTACTGAGTCGTGGACATGACCTGACCTCCTTCGCTGAGGGCGCCGGAGAGGATCTCGGCGCGGATGGCTTCGGCGATCTGTTCGTAAATGGGTCCGCGACCGTCGAACATCTGCGCCCACCTCCTTGCTTCATTACTTGACTAATGAACCATAGAACTGTGCGTCGGTCAACCGGTTTATCCCCAGCGCAGAAAGCTCGATCGGATGCAACGAGGCTGCACGCATACCAAAAACGCCCCGGCGGAGTTCGAAGACTCTGCCGGGGCGTTGAGGAGATGACTCAGGCGATCGGTGTGTAGTTGCGTTCGGCGACGAACTGCGGGCGTGGTTGCTTAGCCGAGAACGGCGCCACCGGAATGTTCTCCACCGAGTTGAACACCAGGAATAGGTTCGATCGCGAGTACGGCGTGATGTTGCCGTTGGAAGCGTGCATGCAGTTGGCGTCGAACATCGTCGCGCCGCCCGCCCTACCCGTCATCACGTCGATGCCGTACTTGTCCGCGAACTCGGTAAGAATCGGGCCGTCGGGCGTACCCGCCCCTTGCATCACCAACGAGTTCTTGTAGTTGTCATCCGGAGTCGAACCCACGCATGAGATGTACTCGCGATGCGAGCCCGGCATGATCAACAGCGGCCCGTTGAACGTGTAGTTGTCCGTCATGGAGATCGAGATGCTCACCGCACGTGGCGTGGGCATACCGTCCTCCGCGTGCCAAGTCTCGAAATCTGAATGCCAGGAGAAATCCTTACCGGTGAACGCCGGCTTGAAGTTCACTCGACTCTGATGGATGTATACGTCCGAGCCCAGCACCTGACGCGCCCGATCAACCACCCGCGGGTCGCGTGCGATCGAACCGAACAGCTCATTGCTGTTATGGATTTCGAAGATCGAGCGCACTTCGCGGCTCTTCGCCTCAGTGACGGTGCGTTCATCAGCTAGCACCCGTGGGTCCTGCGAGAGGCGAGCGAGTTCATCACGCATCTGCTGGACCTCGTCGCGGGTCACCAAGTCGGCGAACTGTACGTACCCCTTGGACTCCATGTGCTCGACCTCAGCGGCCGTCATCGGCCCAGTGGCGTTGTGCACGATCGGTCCGGTGCGCGGGATGACACTCTCGCGACCCTCGACTCGCGTAGGGAAGAGATCGGTGATCGTCTGACTCATCGTTATTCCTTTCGGGGCGTCCTATGCGGTGACTTTCTTGTTGGGAACTTGCGGGGCGATGGCGGGCTAGGCCTCGACGACCAGCGGGTACACGCCGTTCTCGTCGTGAACTTCGCGACCGGTGACGGGAGGATTGAATACGCACGCCGTGCGGATGTCGGTGGTCGCCTTGACCGTGTGTCGATCGTGCTTGTCCAGCAGATATACGGTTCCGGGGCGCAACTCGTGTTCCTCACCGGTGTCCCGGTTCAGGAGCGTGCCGGTGCCTTCGTAGACATATACGCATTCCACATGGTTGGCATACCAAAACTCCGACTCCGTGCCAGCGCGCAGCAGCGTGTCGTGGAAGGAGAATCCAACCTTGTCGCCGGCGAGCACGAACCGGCGGCTACGCCAGTTCTCCACGTCAACGTCGCGCTCTCCGCCGTCAAGATCCTCGATATGTATGACCTTCATGAATGTCCTCTCAGATGTTGTGGTGTCGACTAGGCCGCGCGAACGGCCTCGGCGAGGATGGTGAGCCCGCGCTTGAGTTCGGATTCGGTGACCGTCAGCGGCGGCATGACCTTGACAACCTCGCTGCTGGGTCCGGAGGTCTCAATGAGCAGACCGCGGCGGAATGCTTCCGCGGCGATCTTCTCGGCGCGCTCGAGATCGTCGAAGACGATCCCGGCCAACAGCCCACGGCCTCGGTAACTGGCGTCTTCGTGCTCGTCGATGATTGCCAGTAGTCCGGAGGTGAGCTGAGCGCAACGCTCTCGAACGGTGTTCTCGAAGGCATCGTCTGCCCAGAACTCGTTGATCGCGGCAGTCGCGGTGACGAACGCGGGGTTGAATCCGCGGAAGGTTCCGTTGTGCTCGGCCGGCTCCCACAGATCCAACTCAGGGCGCAGGAGGGTGACTGACAGCGGCAGCCCCATACCGGACAGCGACTTCGACAGGCAGATGATGTCCGGCTCGATACCGGCTTCCTCGAACGAGAAAAAGGCTCCGGTGCGCCCGCATCCGGCTTGCACGTCGTCGATGATCAGCAGCACTTCGAAACGGCGGCACAGTGCCGAAAGGTCGCGTAACCACTCATTTCGTGCAGCGCGCAGGCCGCCCTCGCCCTGTACGGTCTCGACGATCACGGCGGCCGGTAGGTCGACGCCCGAACCACTGTCCGCCCACACCGACTCGAGCCAGTGGAAGTCGGGAGTTGCGCCGTCGAAGTAGTCGTCGTACGGCGCCGTCTGAGAGTGGTACAGCGGCGCTCCAGCACCTTCGCGCTTCATCGAGTTGCCGGTAACAGCCAGCGAGCCGAGGGTCATTCCGTGGAATGCGTTGGTGAACGAGACGATGTACGGACGCCCGGTGGCCTTGCGGGCGATCTTCAGCGCGGTCTCGACGGAGTTCGTTCCGGTCGGGCCAGGCAGTTGGATTTTGTGATCCATACCCCGCGGTTGCAGGATCTTTTCTTCAAACGCTGCCAGGAATGCCCGCTTCGCGGGGGTGTACATGTCCAGGGCGTGGACGACATTGTCCTCTGCGAGGTAGTCCAGTAGCGCGCCCTTGATGGCCGGATGGTTGTGTCCATAGTTCAGTGCGCCCGCTCCGGAGAAGAAGTCCAGATAGGTCGTGCCGTCCTCAGTGACTTGCTCAGCGCCGCGGGCGCGATCGAACACGACCGGCCAGCTGCGGCAGTAACTGCGAACTTGTGATTCGCGCCGCTCGAAGATATCGGTTGCGGGGCTCACCCGCTTGTCGGACTCTCCGGACTGTTCGGGAGAGGAGATCGTGGCAGTCATTCTTTTCTCCTTGGTTAGGGAAGTGACTTGGATCGGGTACTCGCTTAGTGGAGTGGGGAGATGCGATGTAGCAACTCGGGTTCATGCTCGCCGCCATCGGGGAAGGCGTCGGCAGTGAAGAGGTCCGCGACCGTGTGTTCGGCGCCACGGCGTCGCGCCCAAGAACTGAACAACGCGATCGACTCGGGGTTGTCCGCGGTGATGGTGGTCTCCAAGGCGTGTGCGCCAGTGCGCTCAGCCAGTTCGTCCAGCATCCGCCCTGCCAAACCACGCCCGCGGCAGGCCTCGTCCACGGCGACCTGCCACACCATGAGGGTGTCGGGCGCATCGGGACGGATATAGCCACTGACGAACCCACCTACGACGCCGTCCACCTCGGCTACCACGGAGGTTGCAGCGAAGTCGCGCGCCCACAGCAAGTAGGCGTATGGCGTGTTGAGGTCGAGTCTTTCTGAGTCACGCGCGACCCGCCACATGG
This sequence comes from Cumulibacter sp., assembly GCA_047975195.1. Taxonomy (GTDB): domain Bacteria; phylum Actinomycetota; class Actinomycetes; order Mycobacteriales; family Antricoccaceae; genus Cumulibacter. The sequence continues at coordinate 102,359 of JBKEDB010000025.1, forward strand.
CGGATCCGTCCTCGATAGTCGGTTCACGAAGTTTGTCCGACAAGGACTTCGCGGACTGCATTAAGCGATCGCCTCCGGTGCGGTTCGGATCCCGCCGCGACGGTGTGGGGATGAACCCACGGAGAAGCGGCGGGTGTATCAGCGCCTAGCAGGGCCCGGGAATGGGTATCGACCGCGCCTGAATCTCAGCCGCGGGAGCCCGCCTGGTGCCGTCCAGCGGGTAACGGCAGTTCCTTTTTGACCTGCGCGTCGAGCTCGCGGGCCGCGTCAGCGGCACTGGTTCGAACGTGCTGAGGCGCTCCGCCACGGAGCCCTCCCGCGAGCAGGCCCGGCAACGCGCCGGGACCGATCTGGACCGTTAGATACAATACGTGATCTAGCGATTTTGTCGACTTCGGCGAGGGTCGGGTTCCTCACCGGGGACGTGGCGCACAGTTAGGAAACCCGCGCGCGTTAACAGAGTCTGTTGGAAACGTCTATGAGCAAGGTCAAACTCGGCCGGATTGTGGCGGAGCAGAGACATATGGTGCGCAGAAACCTGACTCCGCCGATTCAAAAGTGTGCGACATGCGCAGAGTTACCGCACTGTCCTTGTGCGATCGTTACCAATTGGCCGGAATCAGCCACATGTACGTCGCTCGTTAAGATTGCAGTATGAGCGACGGCGGCGAGCACTACTTTTCTCAGACGCCCGATACCCGTAGCGAACCACGCGATGTCGACGTGTTGTTACCTGATGTTTCATTGACGCTCACCAGCGACCGCGGGGTGTTCAGTTACGGTCGACTCGACGATGCGACTCGAATCTTCTTGGAATCAGCACCACCGCCACCGGCATCTGGATCTCTGCTGGACCTGGGATGCGGATATGGGCCGATTGCGCTCACTCTAGCGGCGCGATCACCGCGCAGCGATGTTATCGCTGTCGACGTGAACGAGCGAGCGCGTTCGCTCACAGCTGCGAACGCGCAGCGCTATGCGTTGAGCAACGTGACGGTATGCGCGCCCGAAGCGGTCGCCGGCGACATCGTGTTCGACGCGATCTACTCCAACCCGCCGATTAGGATCGGCAAGCGCCCGCTACAGGCCTTGTTGCTGCAATGGTTAGGGCGTCTGGCGCCCGACGGTGTGGCGTACTTCGTGGTGAGTAAACATCTCGGCTCTGATTCGTTGACGGGATGGCTTACTGGTCAAGGATTTGGCGTCGAGCGCATATCGTCACGCAATAGTTATCGCACCCTACAAGTGCGCCAGGAAAGGGAAGTGCGATGAGCCAACTGCGAGGAACAGATCTGAAGCGCCTGCACCGCAGTTGGAAACGTACCGACCCACCCGAACTCGCATTGGTGCTGGAGTCTGTGGCCTCACCGTGGAACGCGGGCGCGATTATTCGTACGGCGGCAGCGCTCGGCGTACGACAGTTGTACCTCGGCGGGGACTCGGCCGCGCCCCGGTCGCCAAAGACTCAGAAGACCGCGCTGGGCACCGACCGATACCTGACGTACACGGCGTACGACGACGGGCTCGCGGCGATCGCTGCGGCGCAACACGACGGTTACGCGGTTGTCGCGCTTGAGCTTGCCGACGAATCGCGCCCGTTGCACGAGATCGACCTGATGAAGCCGTCGGCGCTACTGCTTGGACATGAGGATCGTGGGGTGAGTGCGGCGGCGCTAGCTGCCGTGGACGCCGTCGGTTTCCTGCCGCAAATAGGCCGGGTCGGCTCGCTCAATGTAGCGAGTGCGGCGTCGATCGCGATGTACGAAGCGCGCCGTCAGTATTGGAGTTCGTTGGCGCAGACCCCGCAATGGGGCGTGCAGGCCGATTAGCCCCACGTGCTCAACCACATCCGCGCCGAACGTTCCTCGGCGCTCATGTCGCTACCGTTGAGCACGGGGAGGAAGAATACGAACAGCACGATCACCAACGCCAGGTAGGCAGATACCCCGGCCGCGCCTGCCGTGCGGCGCGGCGGCGGGTCTGAGCGGGAGCCCAGCACGTCCTGCAGACACAGCGCGATCGCCAGTATGAAGAACGGCACCACTGGCGCCATATAAAACATGAACATCGTCCGATCGGCATTGATTAGCCACAATCCCCAACCGGCGACTATTCCGCCGATCACGGCCGCGGCCGCCCAGTCGCGGCGCGTGATGAGCCGCCAGCAGCACCACAGTGCGGCAAGCGCGAACACCCACCACAATGCAGGGTTGCCGATCATCACAATCGTGTTCCAGGTGTCGGTGCCCTGCTGGTTGAACTGGTCGTTGAGCATGAGCACGGGCCGACCGGTGAACAGCCACGACCAAGGCCCGGACTCAAACGGATGGGGGCTGGACAGTTCGTTGTGAAAGGTCAGCCACTCGCCTTGCATGTGCCACCAGGACCGTATCGCCTCCGGAATGAAGGGAAAGTCGCTTTCGCGGCCTTCGGCCCAGTGCCGTCCTTGCGCCGATTCGCCAGCGAACCAGCCGATCCAGCTCGCTAGATAGGTGAGGGCGGGTACGAGCGCCAAATCCCAGAACGCGAACGGTAGCGACCGGCGTATCGCCACGACGTACGGCCGTCGAAGTCCGATCAGCCGGTATGCGCCGACATCCCACCACACGGACAGGATTGCGAAGATGGCGAGGAAGTAACCGCCGCTCCATTTCACCGACATCGCCAGGCCGAAGCAGACGCCGGCGGCCAGGCGCCACCAGCGGAAGCCAACGGCCGGGCCCCAACGGCCATACGGCCGTCCCGAGTCGTACGCTGCGGCGAGTTGTGCGCGAAACCGGTCGCGATCCAGCACGATGCAGACGAACCCGGCAAGAACCCACACCTGCAGGAAGATGTCCAGGATTCCGGTGCGGCTCAGCACGAACGAGAAGCCGTCACAGGCCAGCATGATCCCGGCTGCCAGACCCAGGAACGTCGATCGGGTCATCCGGCGGACCACGAACGTCAGCAGCGCGATCGCGATTACGCCCGCGAGTACCGCGCTAAAGCGCCACCCGTTCGGCGTGTAGCCGAATAGCCACTCGCCAAGCGCGATGTTCCATTTACCGAACGGCGGGTGGACGATGAAGTAATACGCACGGTTCTCCTCGAACCCGTACCGCAGAATCTGTTCGGCCTCGGGCACGTAATACGCCTCGTCGAAGACCAGGCGCTGGGGAAAACCGAGATTCACCAGTCGGATGATCGCGGCGGCGAGCACCAGCATGAGCGTCGCGATCCAGGCGCGGGCAGTATCGGCAGGCATCGGTGGTGCGAGCCGTCGTACGACGTCCCCTCGGCGCTGCGCCTGGACGTCGAGCGCGAGGGCCGGACGCCGGGAATCAATGGTGAGCGTGGAAGTCACTGGGGCGTCGGCGGGCATTGATGCGGCGTCGTCACTCACGGGTGTAGATCGTAGGCTGAGCGGCGTGAATAATGTGCGCGGCGGACTCGGAGCATGGCGAATGCCGCCCGGAACGCTGGTGCTCGCCGGCACACCGCTGGGCAATCGTGAGGATTCCAGCGACCGGCTACGGACCGCACTGGCCGACGCGGACATCATCGCCGCCGAGGACACCCGTCGTACGAAACGCCTCGCGGCCGACCTGGGCGTGACGCTGACGGCCAGGGTCGTGTCCTATTACGACCATCGAGAGGCCGAACGGGCGAAGGAACTCGTCGAGGCGCTACGTGCAGGATCGTCGGTGCTGGTCGTGTCAGATGCCGGGATGCCGACGGTCTCCGACCCGGGGTACCGAGTGGTCGACGCGGCGGTGGACGCCGGGCTGCCGGTCACCTGCTTGCCGGGACCGTCTGCGGTGACCGTTGCGTTGGCGCTGTCCGGATTGCCGAGCGACCGGTTCTGCTTCGAAGGGTTCGTGCCACGTAGGCCGGGGGAGCGAGCACGGATGCTGGCGCAGTTGGTCACCGAGCCCCGCACCGTGATCGCGTTCGAAGCGCCGCACCGGATAGCCGCCACGCTCGAGGCGTGCGTCGAGGTCCTCGGCGGTGAGCGTCGCGGCGCGGTATGTCGCGAACTGACGAAGACGTACGAGGAGGTCAAGCGTGGCACGCTGGCCGAACTCGCAGCGTGGGCTGCCGATGGGGTGCGCGGTGAAATTACGCTGGTGATCGCCGGCGCCCAACCGCGTCGCGAGTTGGGCGCCGACGAGTTGCGCGCGCTGGTGGCCAAAGAGGTCGATGTTGGCTCCAGCAAGAAGGACGCCGTCGCACTGGTAGCGGCAGCGACCGGCACGCCTAAGCGCGCTGTGTTCGACGCCTTCCACGCCCATTAGTCGCCGCCTACGCGCCGTGGGTTAGACGGGACGGCGCCACTCAAGGAAGCGCGCGCCGGTGGTCAGGTCCAGTGAGGTCTCCGCGCGGTAGGTGAGATCCGGCGGCGGTCCGCGATATCGATATCCCGACAGTCGGGCGGCACCTCACGCGATGGAGGGCGCTAGAGCCAGTGGTTGCGCTTGAACCCGCGATAGAGCAACACGCAGATCGTGAGCATGAGCAGCATGACGGCCGGGTAACCGAATCGCCAATCCAGTTCTGGCATGACGGTGAAATTCATTCCGTAGATGCCTGCGATTGCGGTTGGTACGGCCGCGATCGCAGCCCACGAGGTGATCTTGCGCATGTCCTCGTTCTCCGACAGCGAGATCCGCGCAATCGAGGCCTGCAGTATCGAGGTGAGCAACTCGTCCAGACCGGCCACGGTGTCGCGGGTCTTACTGAGGTGGTCGTTGATATCGCGGAAGTAGTCACGGATCGGCGCCGGAACCATCCGCATCGGACGGTTCGCGAGGTTGTCGAACGGAATTGCCAGCGGTGTCACCGCCCGCTTGAGCGCGAGCAGTTCACGCTTGAGTTGGTAGATCCGTTCAACGTCACGGTTGGTGCGATGCGGTGAGAATACGCTCGCCTCGAGCTCGTCAAGGTCCTCCTCAACTTCGACGCAGACATCCAAGTAGCGATCGACCACGACGTCCGCGATCGCATACATGACTGCGGCCGGGCCGAGCCTCAGTAGATCGGTGTCGTGGTTCTCGAGACGATCGCGTAATTCGCCAAGGTCGCCGAAATCGCCGTGCCGCACGCTGATCGCGAAATAGCTCCCGATGAACACCATGACTTCGCTGGTACGGATGACCTCGCTGGTCGAGGTCAACTCTGCGTGCTCGACGTACCGCGCGGTCTTCATAACCATGAACAACGAATCGTCGTACGCCTCAAGCTTGGGACGGTTATGCGCCATCACCGCGTCCTCAGCGGACAGCGGATGCAGGCCGAACTCGTTCGCGATCGTCTCGAACTCCTCGGCAGTCGGCTCATGCAGGCCCAACCACACGAAGCCGTTCTCGCGGCGCGCGAGTTCGGCGGCCGCAGCGCACTCACCGCCGCGCGAAAGCACCTCACCGTCGCGATATACAGCCAATCCGACGATCGGGTCGTGATGCACCGTCGGCTCGGGGTTGCCCTTCGGCGAATTGCCGCGTCGAATGCCCGGCAGTCCACTCAGCGGGTTGCGGTTCTTGCGGGGCTGACTCTCACCGGCCATGGCGAGACCTCCTGGCGAACTGACGGAACTCGGGCGCCGCTTGCGCGAGTGTCGACGACTGCGACTCAGTCACACTAGCCGCGCCATTACCCTAGAGGGCATGCCTGAAACCCCGGCGAAGTCATTCTTCATCACGACGCCCATTTATTACGTCACCGCTGCCCCGCATATCGGCAGCGCGTACACGACCACCGCGGCCGATGTATTGGCCCGTTGGCACCGCCACCGCGGCGAAAACGTGTACTTCCTGACCGGCACGGACGAACACGGTCAAAAGGTGATGCGTACGGCGCAGAAGAACGGCCAGGGTCCGCAGGAGTTCGTCGATGCGCTGATTGAAACCGAGTGGAAGCCCGCCTGGGATCTGCTCGACATCAAGTACGACCGGTTCATCCGCACCACGGACGAGGATCACGTCCGGCAGGTGCAGGAGTTCTGGCAGCGGCTGTACGACGCGGGATATGTCTACGAGGGTGAGTACTCGGGGATGTACTGCGTGGACTGCGAGGAGTTCAAGTCGGACGACGACCTGGACGCTGACGGTAACTGCTTGGTGCACGAGCGTCCGGCCGAAATGATCACCGAGAAGAACTGGTTCTTCAAGCTCAGCGAGTTCGGCGACAAACTGCTCGCGTTGTACGACGAGGTGCCCGACTTCATCGCGCCCCAGACCAGCCGCAATGAGATCATCAACTACGTCAAGTCCGGTCTGCACGATCTGTCGATCTCACGATCCTCCTTTGACTGGGGCATCGAAGTCCCGTGGGATTCCTCGCAGGTCCTCTACGTCTGGATCGATGCGCTGCTGAACTACACGAGCGCGGCGAAAATCTTCGACGATCCGGCCGAATTCGCCAAGATCTGGCCCGCCACCCATTTGATGAGCCGCGACATCCTGCGCTTTCACTCCGTCATCTGGCCCGCGATGCTGATGGCTGCGGGCCAGCAGCCGCCGCGGCGCGTGTACGTGCACGGTTACCTGCTGGTCGGCGGCAAGAAAATGGCCAAGAGCAATGCCACCGCTATCCATCCACGGGAGATCGTCGGTACGTTCGGCGCGGACGCGTACCGCTACTACTTCATGAAGGCCATTCCCTTCGGTAGCGATGCGTCGTTCTCCTGGGAACACCTGCACGCGGTATACACCGACGAACTCGCCAACAACCTTGGCAACCTGGCCAGCCGGGTGGCCGCCATGATCGGCAAGTACTTCGACGGCGTACTGGCGAAGCCAGGCGCGCTCAGCGACGCCGACGGCGCGCTGGCGGACCTGCTCGTACGCACCGTCCGCACGGCGGATGTGGCGATCAGCAACATGCAGGTGAATGAAGCGATCAGCGCCACGCACGACTTCGTGACGGCGGTGAACGGCTACATCACCGAACAGCAGCCCTGGTCGGTGGCCAAGGACGACTCAGCGCTGGCGCGCGAGCGTCTCGCGACCATCCTGTATACCTGCGCCGAATCGCTGCGAGCGGTCGCCGTCTTGCATCACTCGGTGATGCCAAGCACCGCGACGAAGCTGTGGGAATCGCTCGGTGCGCATGAGTGCGTGGGCCCACTGGACGCACAGACGATCGCCAGCGCCGCCGACTGGGGTGTGCTGAGGCCGGGTTCGAAGGTGATCAAGGGCGAGGCGTTGTTCCCGCGGATCGAGGCGGACGCCGAGGTCGGCGCGTATTGCACACGAGTACGTCAGCGGGTATGAGCGCCCGTGGGTGCGAGCGCATCGTGGGAAAGAGCGCGTAGTGGCAAAGAGTAAGGCCCAGCTCGAGCGGGAGAAGACGCCGCCGAAGCTCCCTGAGCCGCTGCCGGTCGCCGTACCGGACAATCACACCCATCTCGACATCGTCATCGACTGGATCGGCGGCACGGCAAGTGAGCATCTAGACACGGCAGAATCGGTCGGGATCGACCGGATCGTGCAGGTCGGTACCGATGTCGCGTCCTCGCGGTGGGCTGCCGATCTGGCGGACGCCGACGACCGGGTGCTCGCCGCGGTCGCATTACACCCGAACGATGTGCCGAGGCTCGGTGACGGCTTGGCCGCCGCGCTCGATGCGATCGATGAGTTGGCGGCGCGGCCACGCGTGCGTGCGGTCGGGGAGACCGGGCTGGACTATTTCCGCACCCAGGAAGTCGCGGGACAGGACGTGCAGCGCGAATCATTCGCCCGACACATCGACATCGCAAAGCGGCACGGCGTCGCGTTGATGATTCACGACCGCGACGCCCACGATGACGTGTTTGATGTGCTCGCTGCCGAAGGCGCACCCGAGAAGGTTGTGTTCCATTGTTTCTCCGGGGAGGAGCAGATGGCGCGCCGGTGCGCGGACCTTGGATACTACATGAGTTTCGCGGGCAACTCGACCTTCAACGCCTCGACGCACTTGCGTGCGGCGTACGCCGTGGCACCGCAGGACCTGCTGCTGGCCGAGACGGATGCGCCCTTTCTGACCCCGATGCCGCATCGCGGCAGACCCAATGGGCCGTACCTGACGCCGTTGACCATCGCGCAGATGGCCGACGTGCGTGGCGAGGATTTGGCTGCGTTGTGCCAGGCCCTCAGCGACAACAGCGAGCGTGTGTACGGCGTGTGGTCCTGACCCGCGACAGTTTGATAGGTCACGCTCGGTCACGAAACACTGGCGTCGTCGTGACATGTCCGTTATCGTCTTGTAACCGAACCGGTCAGGATGGGGAGTTGACGGTCGCTGAGGCGCCGAAAACGAGTCGGAATCCGTTGGCTTCCCCTGCCTGCGAAGTGCAATCATCGGAGCAAAGTGCGTCGTTCTTACCGCATCGGCCTGAGTGTCCTGGCCGTCACCGCAGTCGTCGGTGGCACCGTGGCATTCAAGGCACTCGACAAGTCCGTTGAGGTCGTGCTGGACGGTCAGTCGCAGACCGTGTCGACCTATGCCAGCACCGTCGACGGCGTCCTCAATGACGCCGGGATCGACGTGGAAACCCGGGACGCGGTCACACCGTCAGTCGATTCCTCCATCGAGGACGGCTCCACGGTGAACATCACCCGCGCCCGCATGGTCGACTACTCCGTCGACGGCGAGGAGAACAGTGAGTGGGTGACCGCGCTGACCGTTGACGAGGCGCTGGATCAACTCGGCATCGCTGACAACGCCAAGGTCTCGGCCTCGCGCTCGCAGCGCATTCCGCTTGATGGGACAACGCTGGAGATCACTACCTCCAAGAATGTCACGATTCTGGTCGACGGCGAGAAGAGGGAAGCCTCCTCCACCTCGATCGACGTCGGCGAACTGCTTGGCGAGCAGGGCATTAAGCTCGAGCAGCAGGACAACACCGAACCGGACGCCGATACCGCGATCAAGCCGGGAATGACGATCAAGGTCAACCGGATCCGCTCCTCGAATATCGAAGAGAAGCAGACCGTTTCGTACCAGACCGTGCAGCAGGAGGACGACTCGCTCACCGAGGGCACCTCCGAGGTCGTCACCGAGGGCGTGGACGGCGAGAAGGTCGTCACCTACAAGGTGACCAAGAAGAACGGCAAGGTCGTCGCCAAGGATCAGGTCAAGGCCGAATGGGTCACCGAGCCTGTCGATGAGGTCATCCACGTCGGCACGAAGCCAGCGCCGGAACCTGAGCCGGAGCCCGAGCCTGCGCCATCGACCGATGCTGGCAGCGGCGGTTCCTCGGACAGCGGTTCCGCTTCTGACAGCGGTGAGTCCTCCGGCGGGAACACCGGAGCCGAACCGCCCGCACCCTCTGGCGGTCACAACTGGGATGCCGTCGCGCAATGCGAGTCCGGTGGCAACTGGTCGATCAACACCGGCAACGGGTTCTATGGCGGCCTGCAGTTCTCGGCCAGCACCTGGAGCGGCTATGGTGGCGGCGCTTATGCGCCGACTGCGGATCAGGCTACCCGCGAGCAGCAGATCGCAATTGCCGAGAAGGTCCTCGCCGGTCAAGGGCCAGGCGCCTGGCCGCACTGCGGTGCCTACCTGTAGATCCAGCCACTGAGGGCGAGGGCGGCTCCGCCTGGAGCCGCCCTCGCCCCGTGTCGCAACGGAGGTACCTATGGGACGGCATTCCGCCCCCACCAAGCGCGAACTGCGCGCTGCTGCGGCAGCGGCCAAGAAGGCTGCGACCGCCGAAACGCTAGCGGCAGAACAGGCCGCGAGTGCGGCCACTCCAGCAGTTGAACCGCAGGCCGTCGACGCTACGCCGACGACCGCCGCGCCGACGACCGTTGTGTCGGCAACCGATGTCGAGGCGTCCGACCAGGCTGTCGAGATGCCGACGAGCGATGTCGAGGTGTCCGGCGAGTCGGGAGCGCCCGCTACGGACGCAGTCGCGCCCAGCGGGCCTGAGGCAGCGGCAGAGCCCGAAACGGTCACTGTCGCCGCTTCGACCGCGCATCCGCAGAGCGCCACGGTCAAGCCGACTCGCCTGCCTCGCGCGCCGCTCGGCGTACAAGTGCGCCGACCGCACACGTCGAACTCGAAGATGACCCGGTACGCAGCCGTCGGGATCGGCGCCGCCGTACTCGGCGCCACGGTCGGTTTCGTCAACCTGAGCAAGCACGTCGACGTGGTGATCGACGGCAAGCAGCAGAGTGTCACGACGTACGCCGCCGACGTTGAAGGTGTGCTGACCGACGCCGGAGTCGATCCGGGCCCGAACGACGCCGTCACGCCGTCACTGGACTCGAAGGTTACCGACGGCGGTACCGTCTCGCTGGTCAAGAGCCGCGACGTGTCGGTCGTGATTGACGGCGAGGCGACCGTCAAGACCGTTACGGCGTACACCACACAGGAAGCCGTCGAACAACTCGGCTTAGCCGACCAGGATGTTGTGTCCTCACGCTCGCAACGGCTGCCGTTGACCGGCGCGACGATCGAAATCGCGACGTACGACGATGTGTCGGTCGCAGTCGACGGCGACCGCACCACCGTCTCCACCGCTGCCGACGATGTCGAGGGGGCGCTGACCGACGCGGGTGTCACACTTGGCGAGCACGATACGGTCAGCCCCGGGCTCGATGAGAAGGTAACCGCGGGGATGAACATCAAGGTCACCCGGGTCGATCAGCAGCAGGTCACCGAGACACGCACGATCGCGCACAAGAAGGTCGAGAAGGACAATCCCGACGAGTACATCGGGATCGACGAGGTCGTCACCGATGGTGCGGACGGCACCGAGAAGGTGACCTTCCTGATCTCCACCGTCGACGGTGAGCAGACGTCGAAGACTGAGGAGTCGAGCGAAGTCACCAAGGAGCCCGTCGATGAGGTGACGTCGAAAGGCACCAAGGAATTTCCCGCGGAGGTGAACGCCCTCAACTGGGAGGCGCTCGGCTACTGCGAATCGACGAACAATCCGAAGGCTGTGAACCAGCAGAACCACATGTACTTCGGCGAGTACCAGTTCTCGGAGCAGACTTGGGCGGGTGTTGGCGGAACCGGTAACCCGGCTGACGCGCCGGCCGAGGAGCAGCTGGCCCGAGCGAAGATACTGTTCATGCAGTATGGCGCCAGCCAGTGGGAGTGCGGCTCGCACCTTTATGACTAGTTCTCGGCTGCTGGGCCCTGCCGCGGTGCGTGAACTCGCCGAGCACCTCGGCGTACGCCCCACAAAAACGCTGGGGCAGAACTTCGTGCATGACGGCAACACGGTTCGGCGCATCGTCGCTGCCGCGGGCCTGCGCGCGGGGGAGCGGGTCCTGGAGGTCGGTCCGGGTCTAGGGTCACTCACCCTCGGAATGCTCGATGCTGGGCATCCAGTGACCGCGATCGAGATCGACCCACGGCTAGCCGAAGCGTTACCGGCGACGGTGCGAATGCTGCAGCCGGACAACGCCGACGCGCTGACGGTGCTGACGGCGGACGCGTTGCGGGTGACCGAGCTGCCCGATCCGCAACCGACGGCATTGGTGGCGAACCTGCCCTACAACGTCTCGGTGCCCGTGCTGTTGCACCTGCTCGAGGTGCTCAACTCGATCGAGCGAGTCCTCGTCATGGTGCAGGCGGAGGTCGCCGAGCGGCTCGCGGCCGCGCCTGGATCCAAGACGTACGGCTCACCATCGGTGAAAGCGGCCTGGTACGCCGACGTACGGCTCGCGATGGGTGTCAGTCGACAGATTTTTTGGCCGGTGCCCAATGTCGATTCGGCGCTGGTCTCCCTGGTGCGGCACGATGCGCCGATTGACGATGCACCACGCGAGGATGTGTTCGCGGTGATCGATGCCGCGTTCGCGCAGCGCCGGAAGATGCTGCGCTCCGCGCTCGCTGGAATCTTCGGCAGCTCTGGCGCTGCTGCTGATGCGTTGCAGAGTGCAGGGGTCGACCCGACGTTGCGGGGTGAAACCCTCGGCGTGGCAGACTTCGTAGCGATAGCGCGCCAGATGCCGGCGCGCGGCTAGCCGACAGGCTCGTGTTGCTGAGTTGAGGAGACCCGCAGATGACAGCGCCGGTGCAAAGTGACGACGTAGTAATCGCCAGGGCACCGGCAAAGATCAACCTCCACCTCGGCGTCGGATCGACGCGCGCGGATGGCTTCCACGAACTTGCGACGGTCTTCTTTGCGTTATCGCTCGCTGACGAGGTGGTCGCGGTGGAGGCTGAGGAACTGAGCATCGTCACCACGGGAGAGGGTGCCGATCAGGTGCCCGACGATGCGGCCAATCTGGCGTGGCGTGCGGCTGCGGCGCTCGCGGAACGTGCCGGAATCAAACCTGAAGTAGCGCTGGCCGTACGTAAGCAAATACCGGTGGCGGCGGGGCTTGCCGGTGGGAGCGCCGACGCGGCAGCCACCCTGGTCGCTTGTGATGCGCTGTGGCAGACCGGCGCCGACAGGGAGGACCTTGTAGAGATCGCGGCGGCGCTGGGAAGCGATGTGGCGTTCTCGCTGACGGGGGGCCTCGCGCTGGGAACCGGGCGCGGCGAGTTGCTGTCTCCGGTGCTGGCGGCCGGACGATGGCATTGGGTGCTCGCAGTCGCCGAGGACGGTCTTTCGACCGGTGACGTGTACGCCGAATTGGACCGACTGCGCGGCGAGGGTGGTGCGAGTACCAGTCTGGAGTTGCCGGATCAGTTGCTGAACGCGCTACGGGCACGAGACCTGAGCGCAGTCGGAGCGGCGCTGCACAATGACATGGAGCCTGCGGCCTACAGTTTGCTGCCGTCGTTACGGCGCACGAAGGCTGCGGGGCTCGAGGAAGGCGCGCAAGCAGCCGTGCTCTGCGGCAGCGGACCCACCATGGCATTCCTGGCTGACTGTGAGGATGATGCCGTGGAACTCGCCGCGCGACTAAGCGCGCAGGGCGTGTGTCGCACTGTCCGGACGGCGTACGGCCCGGTCACCGGAGCCCGCATCATCGGCTAACCCTGCTCGAGTTTCTTGGGTCGCCGGTCTTTCGAGACTCTCCTGGTCGGCTGGCTGTATCAGGCCTTGACATTGGCGGGCGTTGTTGCCGCGAGCGGCCTTCTGGCGTGTGACGCATGGCCGGGGTCGTTGCAGTGCGATTCGAAGGCACGAGCCCTCGGCGCGTTCGCTCTCGGAGCGCCATGCGCATAGGGACGGCTGCGGTAACGCTCGACCTCCCCGGACGTCGACAACGTCATGGCCAGCACCAGCTAGTGCTGGTACCGACGCGTCGGCCAAGACCAGGCTGCGTGCGTGCGCGCCGCGCAGTGGCCGGAGGGCGTCGTCTCAGGTCTAGGTCCGAGGAATTCCGAAACGCCGCAATGACCGAGTCATCTCACCTTGGGGCATAGCATTGACGTTAGAATCGAACATATGTGCACATAAATGTGCGTGGGTTGAGGCGAGGAGGTGCAGCGATGAGTGTGGCGAGCGACGCCGGCAGGTCGGGAATCGGTGGCGATTGCGCTCTCGATCCGCTGCGATTCGTTCCTGCGGATGCCCGAGCGGCGGCGTCCGAGGGTGTTGCTGGCCCGCTAGCGGTCGCCTCGGCCTTCTCGGTGGAGATCGCTGACGCGCTGAGGCAGCTTCAGGTAGGTCTGGACGCATTGCTGGTAATCGGCGAACGTGGCGACTTTCAGGCTCTGGATGTCGAGTGTTTGTTGAAGCTTGCCGGCGAATTTGAGGCGCATCGCGCTCGTTGCGTTTTGTTCGACAACCGGGTTATCGAGGCGGCGCGTGAGGATCCGTCGTTCGCGGTCGTCACTGGCGAGAAGCGGGTCGCTCGTGGTCTTGCGCGCGCCCTGCGGATCGGGGTGGGCGAGGCGAATGCGAGGGAGCGTCGCGCGCAACAGTTATTGCCGCGCGATGGCTTCAGTCAGGGGGAGCTGCCGCCGGAATTGCCACGGTTGGCCGACGCGATTCGAGATGGTGGAGTCCCCGTTGGGCAGGTTGATGAGATCGGCGCCGCAATGCGTCGTATCGGTAGCAACACCGACGTCGACGCGTCGCTGTGAGAACAGGCCGAGGAGACGCTCGTGTCGTACGTCGGCGCGCTTGCTCCAGCCGATTTGAAGTCGGTGGGCGAGAAGCTTGATGAGGTGCTGCTACCCGACGGGCGTAGTCCAGACACCAGGGTGACCGATGCTCGTCGCGGCTTGCAGGTCGGGCGGCAGCGGTACGACGGCACCTATGCGATCAGCGGCTATCTGAATCCGGTGGTAAAGGCCCAACTAGATGCGGTGCTCTCATCGCCGAGCGCGCCCCGATCGGCCAGCGATGGCATGCGTGACGACCGCACGGCAGATCAGCGTCGTCACGACGCCCTCGGTGACGTGCTGCGGCGGGTGCTGGACCTCAACGGTGTACCTGCCAGCGGCGGAACACCCGCCACCGTGCACATCACGGTGGATATGGACGCGATTCGCGCTGCGCTCGGCGTTGCTGGCGAGCAGGCTGAGGCGCGCGGCGAGTATGCGCCGGCCGACGCAGGTCGTTGTGGTGGTGACGGCGATCGCCGACGCGCCGGGCGGCGTTACGTCGGACGAGTCGCCGGCGGCGACCGGATCACCCTCGAGGACCTCACGCGTCTGGCGGGGGAGGCATTGCTGATCCCGGTATGGGCCAGCAACACCGGTGGCGTCGTTGCCTACGGTCGAGAACGTCGCATTGCGACGAAGAATCAGACGAACGCCTTGATCGCCGTGATGGTGGGTGCTCCTACCCGGGTTGCGATGTGCCGCCGGATTGGACGCAACGACACCACGTCACTGAATGGTGGCGCGGCGGGCGGACCGACCTCGACAATCTGACCCTCGTCTGCGGGCATCATCATCGCGAGTTCGAGACCAATGGTTGGGCGGTGCGGATGATCCGCGGATTGCCGTGGTGGATTCCGCCGCCGTGGGTTGATCCGGAGCAAAAGCCGATCATCAACGCCCGAATTCAAGTACCGAGTACCGAGGAGATCGAGGATTCGGCGCGCCTTATCCGCGCGGCATCCGCCGAGTTGGCGGACGCCGACGACGACGGTGATGGGTTGGATCCGCCTGAGGAGTTGATCGGGCTGCTGGCTGCGCATGTCGCAGACCCGCTCCGCCGTGACCAGTTCCACCAGGAACTTGCCGATCTCCTCGATACCTACGCAGCAAGCCGCGAACTTAGCAGCAGTGTGCGGGTTGCTGGGGCCGGCGCGGGGAGTGTGGCGTGACTCGGACCCGCGAGCGCGCGTCGTCCGTAATTACGGCCTGTGAACTACCGCTTGCGCCGGACCGTGGGGGAGGTATCGAGGTGCGCCAACCCGTTCCAGGCGAGGTTCACCAGGTGTGCAGCGACGATTTCTTTCTTGGGCTTGCGCTCCTCGAGCCACCACTGCCCGGTGGCGGCCACCATTCCCACCAGGGCCTGCGAATACAGCCCGGCCAGTTTGGTTTCGTAACCTCGGGCCTTGAAGGCGCGATCCAGAATGTGCTCGACGCGGCTGGCGACGTCGTTGATCAGGCTGGAGAACGTGCCGCTGCGACCCGTTGGCGGGGTGTCGCGGGTGAGCACTTTGAACCCGTCTGTCTCGTTCTCGATGTAGTCCAGCAGCACGAATGCGGCGCGCTCAAGCAAATAACGGGGATGTCCGTCGGCAAGCGCGCTTTCGAATCTGCTCATCAGCAGACTCATTTCGCGGTCGACGACGACCGCGTACAGCCCTTCCTTACCACCGAAATGCTCATATACAACGGGTTTGCTCACGTGCGCCCGCGAGGCGATCTCCTCAACGGAGGTCCCGTCGAATCCGCGTTCGGCAAATACCTTCCGTGCGATGTCGACAAGTTGAGTGCGACGCTGCGCACCCGTCATTCGCGTGGTACCGGAGGCCATAGATGTCCGAACTTTCGAGAGGTAGGGAGCAGCCCCAGCCTAGGCGCTCGCGAGTTTTGCCTCGATCCGCTCGGGGGAGGGCCACTTGACGTTATACGCCCACCCGAACTTCTCGAAAATCCAAATGACGCGGGCCGAGATGTCGATTTGACCTTTCATCACGCCATGACGGGCCGCAGTCGGGTCGGCGTGATGAAGGTTGTGCCACGACTCACCCATCGACAAGATCGCCAGCGGCCAGTAGTTAGAGGACATGTCGCGCGAGGAGAACGGCCGCTCACCGACCGCGTGGCAGATCGAGTTGATGCTCCAGGTCACGTGGTGCAACAGCCCCACGCGCACCAGTCCTGCCCAGAAGAACGCGGTGAGAGCCCCGTGCCAACTCTGCGAGATGAGGCCGCCCAGCAGCGCCGGCAGTCCAAGGCTGATCACGGCCCACAAACCAAACGTATTGCTGATGAACCGGAGGTGCTTGTCCTTGAGAAGGTCCGGCGTAAAGCGCTCCCGATTCGTCTTCTCCGGGTCGAACAGCCAACCCATGTGCGCCCACCACAGTCCTTTTACCAACGCGCCAGCGCTCGTGCCGAATCGCCACGGCGAATGCGGATCGCCGTCCCGGTCGCTGTACGCGTGGTGCCGACGGTGATCGGCGACCCACTGGATTACCGATCCTTGGATCGCGGTCGAACCGGCGATGGCCATCGCGATCCGAAGTGGTTGCTTGGCTTTGAAGGACCCGTGGGTGAAGTGGCGGTGATAGCCGACCGTGATGCCGAGTACGCCGACGACATAGAAGACCGCAGTGAGAATCACATCGGTCCAGCTCAGCCAGCCACCGGCCGCGGCCAGCGGCACTGCGGCGAACAAGGCCAGCAGTGGAGCGATCACGAATATGTACAGCAGCACCTGTTCGCCCACGCCTTTGCGGCGGCCGATGACGGGCCTTGTCCCGCTGGCGCTAGTGGATGCGCCCGAAATCAGCGCAGATTCGGACTTACGCGGCTTGACGGGGGCCGTGGAACTCGTCATGGATACCTCGCGGGTCAAGGAGCGGGGACGTGGGGCGGAACCCTTCGAAAGCGTAGGTTACGAGACCGTAGGTTCGCCACGGGAACCTATTGCGGAATTTGTGGGTTTCATCCCTGTAGGGTGGACAGTCGCACCACCGTGCAAGTGGGGGGTGGGGTAATCGGCAGCCCGCGGGCCTTTGGAGCCTTGCAGTCTCGGTTCGAGTCCGAGTCCCCCAGCGCAGTCGCCGAGCAATCGACAAGGAGCCGCTCGATGAGTAGTGCACCCACGGCCGTGATTGTCCTGGCAGCCGGTCAGGGCACCAGGATGAAATCCTCGAAACCGAAGGTGCTGCACGCGATCGGCGGACGGAGCCTGTTGGGTCATGTGCTGGCTGCTGCCGCGCCGCTCAGGGCACAGCAGACCGTGGTCGTCGTCGGCGCCGGACGCGACCTGGTTCGCAGCCACCTCGAGGAAATTCAGCCAGCCGCGCAAGCTTGTGTCCAGGAAGAACAACTCGGGTCCGGACATGCGACGCGTATGGGGCTTGAGGCGCTCACCGACGTTCGCGGCACGGTGCTCGTGCTCAACGGCGACGCGCCGCTGTTGACCGCAGCCACACTCGATGCGTTCGCGGCACACCACGCCGCGGCTGGCAATGCGATGACGATTCTCTCCTCGCGGGTGCCCGAACCCCGCGGGCTTGGGCGGATTCTGCGATCCGGCCCCGCGGTCACCGCAATCGTGGAGGAGAAGGACGCCGACGAGCAACAGCGACACATCACCGAGGTCAACGCTGGCGTTTACGCATTCGATGCGGCCCGACTGAGCGCTGTTATCTCGCGTTTGTCGCGGGACAATGCGCAGGGGGAGGAGTACCTCACCGAAGCCGTCAGTTTGTTGCGGGCCGACGGTGCCCAGGTCGGGGCGTACCTCACCGAGTCGTACGAAGAGACGCTCGGTTGCAATGACCGCATCGAACTTGCCGCGCGTGGGCGCCAACTCAACGACCGCATCTGCGCCCACTGGATGCGTGAGGGTGTGACGATCGTGGACCCGCAGAGCACCTGGATCGACGCGGACGTCGAACTTGAGCAAGACGTCACGATTCTCCCTGGCACGCACCTGGCCGGTGCGACAAAGGTTCAGCATGGCGCCACCATCGGCCCTGATGCCACACTCAAAGACTGCGAGATCGGCCCGGACGCGACCGTCGTGCGGACCCACGGGGAACTCGCCGTGATCGGCGCGAACGCGAACGTCGGTCCCTTTGCGTACTTACGGCCAAACACCACGCTCGGCGAGCGCGGCAAGATCGGCACGTTCGTAGAAACAAAGAACGCGCAGATTGGCGCCGAATCGAAAGTGCCCCACCTGACGTACGTCGGTGACGCGGTGATCGGTGTCGACACCAACATTGGCGCTTCCAGTGTGTTCGTGAACTACGACGGCGTCGCGAAATCGCAGACCACGATCGGTGATCATTGCCGGTTGGGCTCGGACAATATGTATGTCGCGCCGGTCAATGTCGGCGACGGTGCGTACAGCGGCGCAGGCACGGTGAT
Organism: Cumulibacter sp.; assembly: GCA_047975195.1. Lineage (GTDB taxonomy): Bacteria > Actinomycetota > Actinomycetes > Mycobacteriales > Antricoccaceae > Cumulibacter. The sequence goes on from JBKEDB010000025.1 coordinate 120,749, forward strand.
TCGCAAGGAAGTACCGCCCGGAGCGTTGGCGGTATCTGGGGGGCCTCAACGTAACCTGCTCGGCTGGGTGGTGAACAATCGTGCGGGGACACCGGCGGCCGAGGCGGCCATCGCGGCGGGTGCCCCGGACAGCGACGCACAGCAGAAAGACTCTTGATGAGCAGTATTGAGAAACCGAGCCAGAAGAGCCTGATGCTCTTTTCCGGTCGCGCGTACCCCGCGCTCGCCGACGAGATCGCGGCACATCTCGGAGTGACGGTGACCGGAACGTCGTCGTACTCGTTTGCGAACGGCGAGTTATATGCGCGTTCGGAGGAGTCGGCTCGCGGCGCGGACGTGTTCGTCATCCAGTCGCACACGACCCCGATCAATGACTGGCTCATGGAGCAGCTCATCCTGGTAGACGCGCTCAAGCGCGCTTCCGCCAAGCGCATCACCGTCGTTTCGCCGTTCTTCCCGTATGCCCGTCAGGACAAGAAAAGCCGTGGCCGCGAGCCGATTACCGCGCGGCTCGTCGCCGATATGTACACCGCGGCCGGCGCTGATCGGATCATTTCGGTCGATCTGCACACGGCGCAGATCCAGGGATTCTTCAACGGGCCGGTGGATCACCTGTTCGCTACGCCGATCCTGACCGAATACATCCGCGACAAGTACGCCGGCGAGCCGATCACCGTCGTCTCGCCGGATTCCGGCCGGGTGCGGCTGTCGGAGCGCTGGTCGGAATACCTGGGCGGGACCCCGCTGGCATTCATCCACAAGACGCGCGATGTCACCCAGCCCAACCAGACGGTCGCAAACCGTGTCGTGGGCGATGTCGCGGGTCGGTTGTGCGTGCTGATCGACGACATGATCGACACCGGCGGCACGATCTGTAAGGCCGCAGACGCTTTGATGAGCGAAGGCGCCAAGGACGTCATCATCGCCACGACGCACGGCATCCTGTCTGATCCCGCCGCGCAGCGGCTCGCGGACGCCCCCGTCAGCGAAGTCATCCTCACCAACACTCTCCCCATTCCTGCTGAGAAGATGCTGGACAAGATGACAGTGCTGTCAATTGCGCCGCTGGTTGCGCGCGCGATCAAGGAGATCTTCGAAGATGGATCGGTGACCAGTCTGTTCGACGGCGACGCGTAACTCCCGCAGACGGTCGCATAGTGCCCGCCGAAACTCGTAAGAGCCAAAAGTCGTTCGATCCGGTAACGTTCGCAGTTGACGCGCGTATCAACTAGACCGGGAGCGGACATACGTGATCAAGACAAAGTTCACTGAGGTATTCGGTGTCGAGGCACCGATCGTGCAGGGCGGTATGCAGTGGGTCGGCGTGGCCGAACTCGTCGCAGGTGTCGCAAACGCGGGTGGCCTCGGGCTCATCACCGCATTGACGCAGCCAACGCCAGAGGCACTGGAAAAGGAAATTCTGCGCACGCGTGAGCTCACTGACAAGCCGTTTGGTGTCAACCTGACCATCCTGCCGGCGATCAACCCGCCGCCGTACGCTGAGTACCGCGACGCGATCATCAGTTCGGGCATCAAGATCGTCGAGACCGCGGGGTTCAACCCCGTCGATCACCTGCCCGACTTCAAGGCCAACGATGTCAAGGTGCTGCACAAGTGCACCGCCGTTCGTCACGCAGTTAAGGCGCAGAGCATCGGCGTCGATGGCATCTCGATCGACGGCTTTGAGTGTGCTGGCCACCCGGGTGAGGACGACATCCCCGGCCTCGTGCTGATTCCTGCAGCGGCCGACAAGATCGACATCCCGATGATTGCCTCCGGCGGCTTCGGCGATGCCCGTGGTCTCGTTGCGGCCCTCGCGCTTGGCGCCGACGGCATCAACATGGGAACCCGCTTCATGGCGACCGCTGAGGCGCAGATCCACCAGAACGTCAAGCAGGCCCTGGTGGACGGCGATGAGCGCTCGACGAACCTGATGTTCCGCGAGCTACGCAACACCGCGCGTGTGGCTAAGAACTCGATCTCGGACGAGGTTGTCGGCATCCTGCGCGGCGGCGGTCAGTTCGAGGACGTCAAGGAACTCGTTGCCGGCGTCCGCGGCCGCAAGGTCTACGAGAACGGCGACCTGGACGCGGGCATTTGGTCTGCCGGCATCGTGCAGGGAATTATCAACGACATCCCGACCTGCGCCGAACTCATCTCGCGCATAGTCAACGAAGCCGAAGACATCATCAGCAACAAACTCGCGGCGTACGTCGCGAAGTAGCGATCCAGCCCACCAGGTAGGTCGCGAGTTCGTAACTACCGCTCGCCGCACGGCACCGGACGCTGCTCGGGTACGTCGACCCTCGTAGTCTTCAGTGCGAAACGGGGCGCTTCGCGTCCCGAGCACGTCCGCCGGCAGGGAGTAGCAGTGACCGAACCGCGTGATCCGAACCAGTGGCCGCACCAGGAGCCTGGACCGAACACGCAGGGTGAGCAGCCGTCGGAGACGGGCTCGATGCCGACGGTGTCGTACAACGCCGCGGCCTTCGACGATGAACAGCCGCCCCCCAATCCGGCAGCGCACTCCGGCCCACCGACCTCAGCGCCGACGACGCCGTATTCCGGAACGGATGCGCAGGCGGTGTCGCCGCCGCAGCCGGAAGTTCCTCAGCACCCGGTGTCCGGCCCGGAGCCGACGCCGGATCACCCGACTACGCCGCCGCAGCCCCCATCGGGATCGTTTGGTGTTCCGCGTCCGCAAACTGGATCCTTCGGCGCACCGGCAGTTGGCGCGTTCAGCCAACAGCAAGTTGTGCCCGGTGACTACGGCCACTCCTCCGGCGGCCCGACGACAGCGATCACGCCGCCGGGGTTCACCGGCGTTCATCCCACGGCGACCACGGGGGCCTACGCGCCACCTAGCGCCGCATCGAGCCCGAGAAGTCGCAAGAAGCCCCTGCTCATCGGCCTGGGCGCCCTCGTGCTCGTGGGTGCGCTCGTGGCCGGGTACTTCGTCTTCTTCACCTTTGGTGGCATCCAAAACTCGCGCGGCGACATCAAGAACGCCAAAGGGTTCGCCGACTCCGCATCGATTACCTGGCAAGCATCCTTGCCGGACGACGGGATCACCGTCGCCAAGGATGCTGGTTGTTTCTACATCCTCAACGACGGTGCAGAGATCACCAACCAACTCGCCTGCGGACCCGCCCTGCGCGCTGGCGCCCAGAAGGGGCACGTGTGGGACATCTACCACTTCGACGTCTCTGGTAGCGGCGACAACCAACGGGCTACCGCTCTGAGCGAGACGCCGAAGCTTGGCCAACCCGCGCCCGAGAAGGGGTCGATCGTCGACGTATCAGGGGACGAGGCGGCCGACGGTGCGGATCTTGAGTCGCCCCCGATGCCGAAGGCTGACGAGAACGGCGTCTGGACCGATGAAGAGTTCGTGGTGGACGAGGACAGCAAGGGCAATGAGATCGAACTCGCTGACGCGCCCACACTCGTCGCTCCTGGGGCGAGCGTCACGATCAACGCCATCGTCGAGTACGGCGTAGCAGACATCGACGGGCAGCCCAGACAAGCCGCCGACGATCAGGAGTTTTACCTGATCACGATGACCGGCGACGGCGGGCCGATCGACGGCTCGCTGAGCAGCACGATTGACTTCGATCTCGCTGGGGCGCCGGTATCGGGTTCGATCGACCCCGCGTCGATGGGCGAGGTGCAGATGCTGGTGTCGGTGCCGACATCCGGCGACTCGTATCTGGTGCTCACCTGCGAGGACCACACGCAGTCGCTGAGCCTCGCCGACGGTACTCGCGTGGCCGATCCCACCACGGACCTTTACTACAGCGGTGATCCTGAGCCGACGACCGACCTCAGCGGTACCGTCGAATTCCCGGAGAAGGCGATCACCAAGGACGAGGACGTGTCCTTGACGGTGTCGTTGCTGAAAGCGCGACTGAAGCCGTACTCCGAGACCCACGGATGGGCGCCTGACGGGAAAGTGTGGCTCATCGTCACGATGGGCACCAAGGGCCAGACCATCGAGACCGATACCAAGTTCGACTACTACTCGATCGACTGTTCGTCCTCGGCGCTTGACGGCGGTGAAACCCAGTCTTGCGAATCCGATGCCGACGTGTCCCAGCAGGCGGTATGGATCGTGGCCGTCGCCCCCGACACGACGGCTTTCAAAGGAAGCTTCGCCGCCACGATGACCGCGTGGGGCGAGGACCAGGACGACGAAAGCGTTGACTTCGGCGCGAAGCCGGTCGAGTTCGCGTTCTAAGCCCTTCGGCAATGCCGGTGCGAGATGCGTCTCGTACTGACGATGCCGCCTTCGCGTCAGTTACACTCGGCTAGTTGCCCGGCGAGGGCGTGCCCACCTGGTGCGCCGTTATCGACGGTCTGGTGCTCGCTATGTGTCCGCATAGTTGGAGCCATGGCCTGAGACTCCCGGGCCACCACCGCACAGGTCCTCCTCGACGGGCCTGAGACAGGTTTGGAAACTGAGGAGTAATTATGGTTGACGACAATCGCATCGACGCCTCGCCGCGAACGGATTTCGGCAAGGGAGCCGCACGCCGCGCCCGTCGCGATGGCCACGTTCCGGCAGTGTTGTACGGACATGGAATGGATCCGGTGCACCTTAACCTGCACCGTCATCAGTTGACGATGGCGCTGCGCCAGGGGTTGAACTCGCTGTTGACCGTGCAGGTCGACGGGCGGGACGAGCTGGCCTTGGCCAAGGACGTCCAGGTACACCCGCTGCAGCGCGTCATCCAGCACGTCGATCTGCTGCTGGTCCGCAAGGGCGAGAAGGTCGCCGTCGACGTACCCGTCGAGTTTGTTGGCGATGTCGTCGCCGGCGGTCAGGTCAACCACGACCTCACCAGCGTGTCGATCGAGGCCGAGGCCACCGATATCCCCGAGTCGATTTCAGTGGAGATCGACGGGATCGAGGTCGGCGGTCAGGTGCTCGCTGGCGATCTGAAGTTGCCGGGCTCCGCGACGCTGTTGACCGATCCGGAGGCATTGATCATCGCCGTGTCCGAGGTCAGTGCCGTGGCCGAGGACGACGAAGCCGAAGAAGCCGCCGAGGGCGAGGCCACCGAAGAGGCCGCCGACGCGGACGACGCAGAGTAGTACCGCACGATGTCGACGGCCTTGGTGGTCGGGCTGGGGAATCCGGGCCCGCAGTACGCCGCCACCCGACACAATGCCGGGTGGCTGGCCGTGGACGTACTCGCGCGACGGTCCGGTGCCTCATTCAAGCGGCACCGGACCGGAGCCGAGATCGCCGAGACTCACCTCGGCGCCCCGCCGGCGCCCCGCGCGGTGCTGGCCAAGCCGTTGAGTTTCATGAATCTTTCCGGTGGTCCGACCTCCGGGCTCGCTCAGTACTTCCACGTCGATGCGGCGCACATCATCGTCATCCACGACGAACTGGATCTGCCGCTGGGCACCATCCGGCTCAAGCGCGGTGGGGGAGACAACGGGCACAACGGGCTCAAATCGATCACCAGGTCACTGAGCTCCAAGGACTATCTGCGGGTGCGGATCGGTATCGGACGACCGCCAGGGCGACAGGACCCGGCCGACTACGTGCTCAAGCCGTTCGCTGCCGCCGAACGTACCGAGGCGCAGATCGTTCTTGACGAGGCCGCGGATGCCGTGGAACTGCTGGTCCGCGATGGCCTTGAGAGTGCCCAGAATCGCGTGCACGTACGCTGATTCTCGCGCCGCCACGGCAAGCGCGGATCAAAGGAGAGTTATGGGCGTTGACCTCACCACGCACGATGACATCGAGTTCGCCCGCGCGCTCGCCGGCGGTACCGCCGAGGTGTTGCTGAAGGTCCGCGCCGAACTCGGCTACGCCGCGCGTTACAAGTTGATGGATGCCGGCGACGCCGCCGCGCAGGCCTACTTAGCCGACGCGCTGCAGCGCTTCCGGCCCAACGATGTCGTGCTCTCCGAAGAAGCCCCCGACGATCTCACGCGCCTCGGCGCCGACCGAGTGTGGATCGTCGATCCGGTCGACGGCACATCGGCGTACGGGTGGGAACGCAGCGACGAATGGGCTGTGCACATCGCGCTGTGGTCCGGAGGCCAACTACGACTCGGCGTCGTCGGTCGGCCCGCCACCGGCGAGATTTTTGATAGCGAAACCGCTACTACCGCCCCGCTTCAGCACCCTGAGCAGATGCGGATCGTCTGCAGTCGCTCGCGCACGACGTCATTCGTGCGGGCCGTCGCCCGCGAGCTCGATGCCACGCTGGTCGACATGTCCTCTGCTGGTATCAAGGCGCTCGCCGTACTCAACGGCGAAGCTGACGCATACCTGCACACTGGCGGTCAATACCAGTGGGATAACGCTGCGCCGGTAGCAGTAGCGCAAGGTGCGGGGCTGATCGCCGAACGCGTCGACGGCTCCCCGCTGGTCTATAACGAGCGCGACGTTGCCATCGACGACCTGCTGATCTGCCGCCCCGAGGTGCATGAGGATCTGCGCGCAGCAATCGCCCGCCATGCGCACCGCGTCTGAGCACACTCAAACTGGGCCACGCGATCCGCGATGCCACTGCGGATGCGATGAGCGCGAATGACCCACGAGTGACCCTTGCGTCGCGAACGTTTGCCGGGCTCGGTTCGAGTTGAGCACCCGAGTCGTGCGAAAACGCAGTGAAGTCTGACGCCATTCGTTTGCCGGGCTCGGTTCGAGTTGAGTACCCGATTCCTGCAAACAACGCACTGAAATCGAGGGGGCATCGCCGTATGTGCGATGCCCTACTGTTTTTGCTGCGTTTTTTGCAGCAGGGCGCGCTGAGGTGCTAGCGGAACGATGCTGATCGATCAACTTCGGAGGTCGGGATGGTGGTCGATGGTCTTCGGGCGTCGGGATGGCGCGCTAGGCCCGCGGCTTTGGCACTCGCACCACCACCGCCCGATGATCCACCCCGACGTCCAGTCGGCGCACGCCTGTGATCACGTCGCCGTCCACCTGTACGGGTTGAGGTTCACTGGGCTCGATCCTCACCTGAGGTGCGAATGCGTGCCGTAATCCGGGCATGCGTGCTCGCAGATGCAGCAGTCCTTTCACCCCGATCGGTACCCATTGCACCGGATGCGTGAGTGTGACCTCCAGTACGTCCAGCACGCCGTCGTCGATGACTGCGCCCGGGAATACTGCAATCCCCCCTGGTACCTTGCCGCAGTTTCCGATGACCACGCTCCATGCCTGAACCGTGCGTGGTGGGTTGGCTGGGTAATACAGGGTCATCTCGACCGGCCGCAGCCACGCATGCCGACTGGCTGATTCCAGATATGCCAGCCATCCGGCGCGCTCCTTGAGGGCTGGACGGGTGCCCTGCACCGTGGTTGCGTCGTGACCGATTCCGGCTAGGACCAGAAATACGTGGTCGCGTTGCTGCGCGGACGTCGTCGTACGTGCCACTCCGATGTCGACTGCCGCCGCCTCGCCATGCATCGCGATCGTCAGCGCGGCATTCAGATCGCGCATCGGCAACACTAGGTTGCGAGCAAAAATGTTCGCGGTCCCGATCGGCATGATTCCCAGCGGGATCCGGGTATGGCGCAGTGCGTCCGCAACGACACGTACCGTGCCGTCTCCGCCGCACGCAACAATCAGATCGCAACCGTCGGCTAGGGCGCTGTGAGTTTGGCTGGTTCCTGGTTCGTCGAGACTCGTCTCGTAGAAACGCGGACGCGGCCAGCCTGCCTTCGCGGCGCCCTGATCGAGCAGTTCGCGAGCCAGCGTCGAATCACGTTTCTGTGGGTGCAGCACAACACCGATCTGGTGCGAACCCTTCGCCGACCCGATCAGGTGGCCGGCGATCGGGAATCGCGTGGAACGCCGCCGCCCGAATGGCAGGCGTGTGGCGGGTATCGGCGACATGATTCTCATCGTGCCGCAGACGACGCCCGTGCGGAACCGACGGTTTGTCAGGCCCGTCGCGGAACCCTTGTGAGGGCCGGCGGCCCCGCGAGGACCAGACGGGTTTGCTGAGCGGTCGCGGAAACTTCGTGAGCGTGGATCGCGCGGGTGGTTGGCCTGTGGAACTGATGAGGCGTCGGAGCCCTTGAGCGCAGTTGGTGCTCGCGTTCACCGGCGGGTTTCTTTAGGCACTGGTGACGTGGCGAGCGCTGGCGGCCCCGCGGGGCACCGGTGGTTCGTGGATCGGAAACCTGTCGCGCAGCGGCGTTAGGATGGGTGTATCAACCCCCTCGAAACCTCGTAGTGGGGCTGTTCTGTGTGCTGCCAGCACGCGGGCCTCAGCACGATCACGGAGATACGCGATGACCCAGCAGGCAACCGCTCGGCTACGGGGGCTGCTGGGCCTCCTTGATGACGACCCGGCTTTCGCGGCCGCGCTGGATTCGTTGGGGGCCCGTACCGATCAATCGGTGCGCTGTCCGCAACCGGTCCAGCCGTTCCTGATCGCCGCCGCGATCGCTCGCAACGAGGAACGTCCGGTTGTCGCGGTGACCGCGACGAATCAGGACGCAGAACGGCTCACCGCTGCGCTGGGTGCATTGCTGCCGGCGGACGAGGTAGGGCACTTCCCGTCCTGGGAGACGTTGCCGCACGAACGACTTTCTCCGCGCGCCGACACCGTAGGGGCCCGGTTGTCCGTGCTGCGCCGACTGAAGTACCCCGAAGAGCACGGCAGATTGCGGGTGATCGTCGCGCCGGTACGCAGCCTGCTGCAACCGATGGTTGCCGGTTTGGCCGAGTTACGCCCGGTGCACCTGCGCAAGGGCGATGAACGCGAACTTGAGCAGATCGTCGCCGATCTGGTCGCTATCGGTTACGACCGCTGCGACATTGTGGAAAAACGCGGCCAGTTCGCGGTACGCGGCGGGATCGTCGACGTATTTCCGCCGGTCTCCGAGCACCCCGTTCGCGTCGAACTGTGGGGCGATGAGGTCGAGGAGTTGCGCTACTTCTCCGTGGCCGACCAACGCTCCCTTGGTGAGAGGCCGGAATCTCTGTGGGCGCCGCCGTGCCGTGAACTGTTGTTGACCGACGAGGTGCGCAGGCGTGCCACCGATCTGCTCGGCGAGCACCCTGAACTGGCCGAGATGCTCGAACCGATCAGCCTGGGCAGTGTCGTGGAAGGTATGGAGTCGCTGATCCCGGCGCTCGTTGACGCCGATCGTGGGCTGGAGTTGCTGGTTGAGCAGATACCCAAGCAGTCGCTGATCGTGCTGTGCGATCCGCAGCGCGCCGGCGCTCGCGCGTTGGAAATGGTGCAGTCCAGTGCGGAGTTCCTGGATGCATCGTGGGCGGTCGCGGCAGGTGGTGGCACCTCACCGATCGACCTCGGCGCATCGACGTACCGGACCATTGAGGAGGTGCGCGAGTCGGCGCTCGCTGCCGGACAGACCTGGTGGGATCTCGACCCGCTAGGCGGTGCCGCCGACGGTGAACTGAGCGTGGATGCGCACGCCGTCGATCAGTACGTCGGCGATCCCGACCGGTTGATGCGCGATATCCGCGACTTCGCCGGACGAGGCTGGTCCGTGGTGCTGACATTCGCCGGTCATGGCCCGGCGTCCCGGTCGATCGAACGCCTCGCCGACGTCAATATCGCCGGGCAGTTGATCGAGGAGATCGCGACCTCACCGCGAGGCGGCATCGTCACCGTGACGACCGCCGACCTGGACGCCGGATTCCTCGCGCCGGCCGCCAAACTCGTGCTGATCACCGAGGCCGACATCACCAGCTCGCGCGGCGCCGCGAGGAAACAGTTAGGCCGGATGCCGACCCGCCGTCGTAACGCGATCGATCCGCTGCAACTGCAGCCAGGTGATTTCGTCGTACACGAACAGCACGGCGTCGGTAAGTACATCGAGATGGTGCAGCGTCAGATCAACGGCGCCGACCGTGAGTACCTGATCCTCGAGTATGCGTCGTCCAAACGCGGGCAACCCGGCGACCGGCTGTTCGTGCCGACCGACCAACTCGAGCAGGTCACCAAGTACGTCGGCGGTGACATGCCGACCGTGCACAAGCTCGGTGGAGCTGACTGGCAGAAAACCAAGAGCCGCGCACGGAAGGCAGTCAAGGAGATCGCGGGCGAACTCGTCCGGTTGTACGCCGCTCGCACGTCCGCGCCGGGATATGCCTTCGGGCCGGACACCCCGTGGCAGCGTGAACTCGAGGACGCGTTTCCGTACGTCGAAACCCCCGATCAACTGGCGGCGATCGACGAGGTCAAGGCTGATATGCAGAAGTCTGTCCCGATGGATCGGGTGATCTGCGGGGACGTCGGCTACGGCAAGACCGAGGTCGCCGTTCGGGCCGCGTTCAAAGCAGTTCAGGATGGCAAGCAGGTCGCGGTGCTGGTGCCGACCACTCTGCTTGCGCAACAGCACTACCAAACATTCGTGGAACGGTGCGAGCAGTTCCCGGTCAAGATCGCGCAACTGTCGAGGTTCACGCCCAAGAGCGACGCCGACACGTTGCTGGAAGGCGTGGCAGACGGTTCGGTGGATATCGCCATCGGTACGCACCGGTTGCTGCAGCCGTCGACTCGATTCAAGAACCTCGGCCTGGTCATCGTCGACGAGGAACAACGATTCGGCGTGGAGCACAAGGAATATCTCAAGCAGTTGCGCACTGCCGTCGACATGCTGACGATGTCGGCAACACCCATCCCGCGCACGCTGGAGATGAGTCTGACCGGTATTCGTGAGATGACCACGATGCTCACCCCGCCGGAGGAGCGGCACCCGATCTTGACCTTCGTCGGCGCGTATTCCGAGAAGCAGGTCGGCGCGGCGATTCGCCGCGAGCTGCTGCGCGACGGTCAGGTGTTCTACCTGCACAATCGGGTGAGTTCGATCGATAAGGCCGCGGCCCGGATACGCAATCTGGTGCCCGATGCCCGGGTAGCGGTCGCGCACGGAAAAATGAGCGAAGACCAGCTCGAAAAGGTGATGATGGGCTTCTGGGAACGCGAGTACGACGTTCTGGTGGCCACTACCATCATCGAAGCCGGACTGGACGTACCGAACGCGAACACCTTGATCGTCGAGCGCGCGGACATCCTCGGACTGAGCCAGTTGCACCAGATCCGTGGTCGGGTGGGCCGCTCGCGCGAACGCGCCTACGCATATTTCCTGTACCCGCCGGACAAACCGCTCGGCGACGTCGCGTACGACCGACTGGCTACTATCGCGCAGAACTCGGAACTGGGCGCCGGCATGGCCGTGGCGATGAAGGACCTGGAGATCCGCGGCGCCGGGAACCTGCTCGGTGGTGAACAGTCCGGACACATCGCCGGCGTCGGGTTTGACCTGTACGTGCGGCTGGTGGGGGAGGCCGTCGCGGAGTACCGCGGTGACAAGCAGGCGCAGGACGTCGCCGAAATCCGCATCGATCTGCCGGTCAGCGCTCACGTACCGCACGATTACATCGACGGCGAGCGACTGCGGCTGGAGATATACCGCAAACTCGCGGCTGTCACCAACGAGGAAGAAGCGGCCGCAGTGCGTGATGAACTCACCGACCGCTACGGCCCGGTGCCGGCTGAGGTGGAAAACCTGATCGCCATCGCGCTGCTACGTGAGCGAGCAAAGGTCAGCGGCGTGCACGAAATTGCCGCTGGAGGCAAAATGGTGCGGATACAGCCGATGAAACTCGGTGACTCCGCTCAAATGAAGCTTGCCCGGATGTACAAGGGTGCGACGTACAAGCCGAACCTGTCGTTGGTCAGCGTTCCGCGGCCGACGGAAGGCAGCGGGGTTGCCGCTCCGCCATTACGCAACGCGGCGGTCGTCGAGTGGGCGCGGCAGTTGCTGCAGGACCTCGCACCCGTCCCGCAACCGGTGGCCGGTGGTTAACGAAGTCACCAAGTCGGGTGTGAGACAGTAGTTCGGTTGTTCTACCTCTGCGAAAGGTCCTCTTCGTCGTGACTGTGAAGTTCCGTCGGCGTGCTGCCGGTGTCCTCGTTGGGGCAGCGCTCGGTGTCGCCAGCCTGACCGCGTGTTCGATGAACGCGAACACCGTTGCCGAGATCGGCGATGAGACCATCACGACCCAGGAGCTGGATCAGGCACTTGAGGACGCGTACGCCGACCCGATTGTCGGTGATGCGCTCCAGGAGCAGGGTGAGGCGTTCCGCACCGAGTACCTCAATGACATGCTGTCCTACGAGATCTCGAAGGCCGTCGCCGCCGAGGCCGGCGTGAGCGTGAGTGACGACGAGATCGACGAGATGTTCGAGGAGTCGTTGCAGGGTCAGTCGGTCGAGTCGGTCCAGGCAGCCGCCGCGGCCCAAGGCACTCCGCTGACGGCCGAGCAGATGCGGATGCGGATCGCGACGAACCTGGTGAACGCGAAGTTCGGCGAAGAGGTCACCGGTACCACGCAGGAAGAACTGTCGGCCGAGAAGTTCGACGAACTCCAGAAGCAGCGCGAGGAGAACCCGGGGCAGTACTCCACGTTTGACGTTCAGGCCACGGTCACCGCCGACCAGGCATTTGCCGACGATTGGGCCTCGAAGGTGAACGAGCAGGGGATGACCTTGCAAGAGGCAGTCGACAGCAACCCGGACGAAAACAATCCGGCTGGTACGAACGAGGTGTCCTCCGAAACCGTCGACGGAGCCCAGATGGCTCAGAACCCCGACGTGCTCGAACAGTTACAGGCTATCGATGAGGGTGACACGGGCGTCATCGTGCAGGGCCCGGACCAGAATGGTGCCTTCGTCTACCTCGTCGTCACTATGGACAAGGTCAACCTCACCCCCGATGCGGACCTTCAGGCGCAGGCGGACCAGGCCGCCCAGCAAGAGTTCTTCCAGGCGGGAATGACCGAGGCAGCGGCGCAGGCGAAGAAGATCGATATCGACGTCAACCCCCGATACGGAACAGTTGAATACCCGCAGCAGGGGTTGCCGAGCATCGGTACGCCGAACCCGAACACCTTTAGCGAACCTGAGCAGGCCGCCGACCCTAGTGGCGGTGGATTGCCGGGTGGCGTTCCGGGCGGCGTTCCAACCTCCTGATGACTGACGCGCAGCGGGGGCTGGCTCGCGCCGTACGGGTGATGAACCGGTTGCGCTCACCGGGTGGCTGTCCATGGGACGCCGAGCAGACCCACGGATCACTCGCGAAGTACCTCATCGAAGAGGCCTACGAGGCCGTCGACGCCATCGGATCTGGCGACCGCGAGCACCTCAAGGAAGAACTCGGCGACGTCCTGCTGCAGGTACTGTTTCATGCTCGTATCGCCACTGAACACGACGAAGACCCCTTCGGGATCGATGACATCGCCGAGACGCTGTGCGAAAAACTCGAGCGCCGTCACCCGCACGTGTTCGGCGATACCGCAGTCAGCGGCGCGGACGAGGTCAACGCGAACTGGGAGACGATCAAGGCCGCCGAGAAGCAACGTTCCGGGCCGTACGACGGGATCACCTGGTCGGCGCCGGCGCTCGCGGTCGCCTCGGCGGTCGTCCGGCGAGAGCGGCGTACCGATGATGAACTGCGGATCGACGCCAGTGACACGAACGGTCAGATTGCCGCAGATCTGCTGACGGTGGTACGCCGAGCCGATGCGCTCGGTATCGATCCCGAGACGGCACTGCGAGCCGCCTTGCGTGCCGCGACCGGCCCGGCGGAGTGACTGGCAACTTCAGAGCGTGCCGCGCCCGCCGGAACTGGCTTGGCAGAGACGGGCGACACCGGCTCAGGCGAAACTCACACTCGCGGAGGCGCGCGCAGCCCGGCAGTGGAGGTATGCGCCGTTAAAGTGGATCAAAGGCGTACCGCTCCGGATGCGCGAGCACCGCAACGCCTTGTTCTTTCGTACAGACATTGAGGAGTCACAGTGGCCAGTATCGAGGCAGTCGGCGCCCGGGAGATCCTGGATTCACGCGGCAACCCCACCGTCGAGGTCGAGGTTCAGCTCGACGATGACACGTTCGCTCGCGCGGCGGTCCCCAGCGGTGCCTCGACCGGCCAGTTCGAGGCCGTCGAACTGCGCGATGGCGGCAAGCGTTACCTCGGAAAGGGCGTACAGAAGGCCATCGCTGCGGTCAACGACACTATCGGGCCGGAGCTCGTCGGGTACGACGCCGAGGAACAGCGCCTGATTGACCAGCGGATGCTAGAGATCGACGGCACCAAGGACAAGGGCAAGCTTGGCGCCAACGCGGTCCTTGGCGTGTCGCTCGCGATTGCTCAGGCCGCGGCCAAATCCGCGCAGCTCCCGCTGTTCCGGTACGTCGGTGGACCCAGCGCGCATGTGCTGCCGGTACCGATGATGAACATCCTCAATGGCGGCGCGCACGCCGATTCCAACGTAGACATCCAGGAGTTCATGATCGCGCCGATCGGCGCCGCGACGTTCGCCGATGCGCTGCGCGCCGGCGCCGAGGTCTACCACGCGCTGAAGGCCGTGCTGAAAAAGGAAGGCCTCGCGACTGGCCTGGGCGACGAGGGTGGCTTCGCGCCGAACCTGTCCAGTAACCGCGCGGCGCTCGAACTGATCGAGAAGGCCGTCTCGTCCGCAGGACTGAAGACCGGAAAGGACGTCGTGTTCGCGCTCGACGTCGCGGCAAGCGAGTTCTACTCGTCGAAGAAGTACGTCTTCGAGGGCGGCAAGCGCTCCAGCGACGACATGATTTCCTACTACGAGTCGCTGGTGAAAGACTTCCCGATCGTGTCGATCGAGGATCCGCTGAACGAGGAAGACTGGGCCGGCTGGGCCGACATCACGACCCAGTTGGGCAGCAAGGTTCAGCTCGTCGGCGATGATCTGTTCGTGACGAACCCCGAGCGCCTGGCTCGCGGCATCAAGGACGGCGCGGCGAATTCGCTGCTGGTGAAGGTCAACCAGATCGGTACGCTCACCGAGACGTTGGATGCGGTCAACCTCGCGCACCGCAGCGGGTTCACCTGCATGATGTCGCACCGTTCGGGTGAAACCGAGGACGTCACGATCGCTGACCTGGCGGTAGCGACGGACTGCGGCCAGATCAAGACCGGCGCGCCGGCGCGCTCTGAGCGTGTGGCCAAGTACAACCAGTTGCTGCGTATCGAGGAGATGCTCGACGATGCTGCGCGGTACGCCGGCCGTTCGGCCTTTCCCCGCCTCGGCGTAAAGAAGTAGCGTTTCGATGGCCTCCGCGCGTGATCGTAAGCCGCCGCAGTCCTCGCGACGCGGCGGCTCGTCGCGCTCGCGTGCGGGCGCCAAGAACGCGAGCGGTCGTGGCGTCAACGCGACGTCCGGTCGAGCTGCGGGCGCGCGCAACACTGCGCGTCCCGGGTCGAAACCCGCTCGCAGGGCTACCGAGCGGCCAACGCAGATCCGGCGATCGGCGGCGCAGCCGATGCGCGCCACGACCAATGCGGCCGCGCGCGCCCGGACCGGCGCGCGAGGGCTGAATTCGCGCGCGATTACTCTCGGGGTGCTGCTGATCGGCGCGGTGCTGCTGCTCATCCTGCCGATCTCCAGTTATATGAACCAACGAGCCGAACTCGAGAGTCTGCAGCAGCAGATTGCCGACAAGAAGGCGTCGATCGCGGAATTGACCGACGAGATCGATCTGCTGGACGATCCCGCCTATATCAAGTCACAGGCACGCGATCGGCTCAACTACATCGAGCCAGGCGAGAAGATGTACGTCGTGGCGAACAATGACCCTGACAGCGATGTCGCCGCTGATGAGAAGGCGGCGGAGGAAGCGGCAAAGAAGGAAAACACCTCCGCCGGGCAGGACCTCGCCGACTCCATCGCGGATGCTGACGGAGCCGCCGAGTGAGCACGCACGAGGCGTTCACCGAGGCAGATCGCACCGCGGTGCATCATCAGTTACGCCGCAGCCCGCAGGCCACGCGAGCAGTTGCCCATCGGTGTCCGTGCGGGATGCCGGACGTCGTGCAGACGAACCCGCGGACCGAGGACGGCGCACCCTTCCCGACGATGTACTACCTCACCTGCCCCCGTGCGGCCTCGGCTATCGGCACGCTCGAAGCCAGCGGACTGATGAAAGAGATGACCGCTCGCCTGGAGGAGGACGCCGAACTGGCCGAGAAGTACCAGGCGGCGCACGAGCAGTACCTGGCGACACGGGATGCGATCGAGCCGCTCGGTCACGAGGTCACTGCGGGCGGCATGCCGACCCGGGTGAAGTGTTTGCATGTGCTGGTCGCGCATTCGCTAGCCGAAGGGCCGGGGGTGAATCCGCTCGGTGACGAGGCGTTGGCCATGTTACCGCAGTGGTGGGCCAAGGGTCCGTGCGTGGATGCATCGGCGCCGCTGCCCCCGGCGAAGAAGGGCAAGCGATAGGTGGGTGGTGTACGTCGGGTCGCCGCGATCGATTGCGGTACCAACACGCTGCGACTACTCATCGCAGACGTGGCGCCCGATGCCGACCGCCGGGTTCGGCAGGTGCTGCGCGAGATGCGGACCGTGCGCTTGGGTGAAGGTATCGATGCGACCGGACGGTTCGCCGATGCGGCCTTGCGGCGTACCGAATCCACCTTGCAGGAGTATGCGCAACTTATCGCCGATCATGATGTTGCCGTAACGCGGATGGTCGCGACCAGCGCGAGCAGGGACGCAGCGAACCGCGAGCAGCTCATCGACGTGGTGAACGCGACCGTCGGTGTCACCCCGGAGGTCATCTCCGGCGATCAAGAGGGTCGGCTGACGTTTGCCGGTGTACTCAGCGGGCTCGAACTGGCCGAAGAGTCGATTGTCCTCGATATTGGTGGTGGATCGACCGAACTCTTTGTCGGTGATGCCACCGGTGTAGATCAAGGAATTTCGATGGATATCGGCGTCGTTCGCCTCAGCGAACGTCACGTCCACTCAGACCCGCCGTTGCCCTCCGAACTCGCCCTCGTCGCAGACGACGTACACCACGCGCTCATGGACGGTCTCGGGCAGATTCCTCCGTTACCGCACGCGCGCGTGATCGCAGTCGCGGGAACCGCGACCACGGCTGCTGCGATCGCGCACCAGCTGCCCGGGTACGACCCCGCCGTGATTCACGGGATGCGCACGGCATCGGTCGCACTGAGGCGCGTCTATGACTGGGCGAGTACGCGCGATACCGCGCAGCGCGCAGCGCACCCAGCGATGCATCCAGGACGAGCCGGAGTGTTCCCCGCCGGGATGGTCATCCTCGGCTCGATCCTCCGCACGCTCGGCGCCGATGACATGACGGTGAGCGAGAGCGACATTCTCGATGGCATCGCCTTGTCAATCGCAGACGGCGAGTAATCCACAGGTCTGCCGGTTTTCCCCATGGAATCGCGCGTCCGCGCGGCTACCGGGTGTTGCCCGTAGCGTCCGGATTCTCAACCGGTGAGGGGAATCAGACGTGGGTGTGATGCAGGTGGCGGACTTTCTGGCGGCCGCGGGGACCGATCCGCACGCGCGGGCGGAGGCCATACTCAGCGCGCGCCCGGGTGAGGTATCGGCACTAGGCGAGGCCTTCACGGTCGCGGCCGATGCGTTAGTCGCGTCCGGGAGCTTGTCCTCCCTCGCCGGTCAACTAGCCGATGCCAGCGCGGTGTTCGACGGTGCGAGCCCGACCGACTTGATGGCCGAGGTGAGTGCCGTGCGCGAGACGCTGGCCGCAGGCCCGCAAGTGTTGGCCGCGCTCGGTGCGCAGTTGAGCACGCTCGCCGGTCGGGCGGCGATAGCGCAGCAACAAGTGAGCGCTGCCCTGATAGAGATGCAGGAGAAGGCTGGCCAAGTGCTGCTCACTCATGCCTCACTCGCTGATGAGATGGTGATCGGGGCGCAGGCGTGGTGGGAGATGAACCTCGCTGACGGTGTCGGCATCGTGCAGAGTTGCGATAGCGCGATTGCGGCGATCGTTGATGCGTACGACCTTGATGTGGCCGAGGTGCTGCTTGCCCTCCAGTCCGTCGGGTACCTCCTGCCGCCGGATGTCGACGTCGGACTCTCGGCACCGTCGACGTCGGTGAGCACAGAGGTGTTGTTTGACTACGCGGACTTCGGGGTGCCGGATGCGAACGATCCGACTCCGGTCGCGACGGCATGGTGGGCGTCGTTGAGCGCGGCCGAACAGGCCGTGATGCTTCAGGCCAATCCGTCGCTGGTAGCGGTGATGCACGGACTGCCGGCCGACGCCTATCACGCCGTGAACGCGCGAGCATTGATCGACGATTCGGTCGATACCGATGAGCAGCTACAGGGAGTGTGCGAAAAGCTGTGGAACACCATGTGGATCCAGTCGGTCGCGCCGCGGCTGGGGATCGACTCGGCAGCAGAACTCGCCGCGATGCCGTCGTGGAAGATGTCGTTGATGATGGGGTTGATGCCGATGGCGTTGGGGTCGCTGCCAGCACTACGTGAGAAGGCGGCGAAAATCGACGGCGTGCAGCAGTCGGTGACCGTCGGCGGCGACGGCAAGGAACGGTATCTACTCGAGTACGCCAGCGCGGCGTACGACGGCGATGGACTCGCAACGATCGCGATCGGCGAGGTCGATACGGCCGAGAATGTTGCGGTCGTCGTACAAGGCGCGAACCACGACCTCGGCACGATCACTGCGCAGACGGCAGATGCCGAGGCGGTGCTGGCTGAGATGGACGGGATGAGTGACGATGAGAACGCGGTCATCGTCTACGGCGGATATGACAACCCGACGATCCTGCAATCGCCGTTCACCGAACGCGCCGAGTACGCCGGGCAGGTCCTGGCGGACGATCTTGCCGGGTACGCCGCCGCGCACCATGAAGCCAGCGGCGGGGCTGATCCGCACACCACGATCATCGGCCATTCGTACGGGACCGTTGTCACGGCCGAGGCCCTCAAAGATGGGGCCTCGGCGTACGCCGACGACGTCGTGCTGTACGGGTCACCCGGGGTCGATGCCGATGACATCGGCGACCTGGGTATGAGCTCCGGACACGTGTTTGTGTCCATGACGCCGTCCGACGTACTGATCGGCGCCAGCGGTGTGTCGGCAATGCTGACTGGGCACCCGCTGTCGATGAACGTGTACGACTCGTCCTTCGGCGCGACGTTCATCGGCTGGGATGGTGTCGACGACCACGGCGACTACTTCGGGTATGAGAACGGCGAGCCGAACCAAACCCTGAAGGGTGCTGCCGCTGTTGCGGTGCAGCAGCCGCCGGGGGATTAGACCTCGATGAGCGTCAGTGACGCTTCGATGTTGAGTTTTTCGCCGTCACAGGCCGACGAGTTGTTGATCGTTGCCTGCCCCTTGAGTTCGGACTCCGAGTTCTGGCTGCCCGGGATCGTGATCTCGAGTTCGAGATTGTCGGACGCACCGCTCTCGCAGGTGACCGGGTACGACATCGTCGTCGTCCACGAGGTGCCGTCGTATTCCAGCGAGTAGGGCCCATCCGAGGAGGTGTCGGAGAAGTCGGTCGGCACGGCCGAGCATTGGACATCGGTCATGCACGGGGTGGTCGTGATCATCCACTCGTGCGGGCCTTCCCAGATCGAGCCGCCGGTACCCACTGAGCCGGAACTGGATTCGAGATCGCCATCGATACTGACAATTGCCGCGTCGACACTCCAGGTGCCGTCGATGACGTCCGCGGCAGCCTCGGCGTCGTCGCCTTCGCCACCACCGGAGCATTCGATGCTCTCGCCTGTTTTGAGGTCGATCTTCGCGCCGTACTCTCCGGGTGCGCATTCATCGCTGGAGGAGCCGCCGCCGTCCTCGCCGCCAGAACCGTCGCCGGCTGATCCTTCGCCGTCGCTCGCGGCGCCGTCGCATTCGATGCTCTCGCCTGTTTCGGGGTCGATCTTGATCCCGTAATCGCCCTCGTCGCAGGTCAGTGAGGACTGGTCGCCGCCATCGCCTTGCTCGGATCCGCCTCCGCCGGCGGATGTGTCGTCGTCATCATCGCCACCGAGGACGAGAATCAGTACGACCCCGACGATCGCGAGCAACGCGACGACAGCGCCGCCGACGATCCACGGCGTCTTGCTCTTCGACGGTGCTTGGCCATATCCATCGGGCGCCGGCGGATACCCAGGCTGGTTCAAGCCTTGCAGCGGTTGTCCGTGCGGTGGTTGGCCTTGCGACAGGTATCCCTGCGGCGGCTGTCCGTACTGGGGTGCGCCCTGCGGTGGGTAGCCCGCGACTGCGCCGCCTGCCTGGGGTCCGGTCTGCGGCGAGCCCACCGGCGGGACTTGTCCTGGCGACCCAGGGTTCGCGCCGGTCGGTGGCGGTGGGAATCCTCCGGTCGGAGGCTGCTGGGGATGTGAGCCGTCCTGACATGGACCGTTGGGGTTTGTCAGGTCGGTCATGGGCGCTCCACCGTGCTATCAGCGCGATCACGTTTAGATCGTGGCGAGTGAACAGAATGTCACGATGCGACTGCGCGGGTAGTTGGAACGTTCCGAATCGGCTAGGTTGCCTTAGACGCTGCGGAGCCTTGGCGAGCGCCGACGTCGGTCGCGGAGGTGAGCGCACGGCCGAGCGGTGGGTTTGCGCCGGTGAAGAACCGATGCACCTCCTGCGCGCTGCGTTCGGCGATATACCGCACGGCGACGATGCTCATCGCGGTCAGTGCGGTCCACATGATCGCGTCGGCCATTTTCGGTTCTTCGATCGGCCGGGGGAGCAGGCCCAACTTGGCCGCCTCTTTGTTCGCCTTCTCCTGCTCTTTGCGGCGCTTCGCGGACGGCGGCTCGGTCCCGGTGGCGCCGCGCCAGGATGCCGCTAACTTCTTGGTCGCGAACTTCTGCAACGGAATGGCGATGAGCCCAGCGAGAACTTTCACTCCGGTGCCGGCCATGTGATCTCCTACCAGTTCGCGTTCACGTCAGCGACACCTACGTTAGTCGATTCGGCGAATCGCACGGGACGTAAGGTAGGAGGGCATGCGCTGGCTGGCCCCCGTAGCCCAATGGCAGAGGCAGGCGACTTAAAATCGCTGCAGTGTGGGTTCGAGTCCCACCGGGGGTACTTCTCGTGTCGCGTTCTCGCTACATTCGCGCGGTCGAGGTGGTTCTGCCAACTGACTAAACTTCGACTGCACATTCCGGAACACGAGACTGCGGTCGCACGTTCCACTAGTGGACTTCTCTCAATAGATGGCCCAGACCGGGCGACGACGTCAAGGAGTACACGTGAGTAACCCGTCCCTCAAGAGGGTGGTCAGCGGCGCGGTGGGATCCCCATCTCCGTCGCAGGGCTACCAGACCTGGAACGCGCCGGGCCAGCCTCAAGCGGGTGGCCCCGGTGGTCCGCCGCCGATGGGCGGCTTCCCGAACCAGGGCATGCAGCAGGGCTACGGTCAGCCCGGATTCGGCCAGCAGGCCTATCAACAGCCGCCAGTACGCAGCGCGTCCAGCTACCTCGATATGAATGATGTCGTCACCAAGACGGCGATTTCAATCCTGACGGTGCTGGTGGCCGGCGTCGCGACCTGGTTGCTGCTGGCCCCGTCGGACGCCCAGATCTACAGCGAAGGTAACGGGGCATTCGGTGCGCTGACCGCCGCGATGATCATCGGCGCGCTCGGCGGCTTCGTGCTCGGATTGGTCATCAGTTTCAAGCAGATGACGAGCCCGGCGCTGGTACTGATCTACTGCGCACTCGAAGGCATGTTCCTCGGCGGCATCACCGGTATGATTGAGATGTGGTACCCGGGAATCGCGGTGCAGGCCGTGCTCGGCACCGCCGGGGTGTTCATCGGAATGCTGATCGTCTACCGCACTGGCGCGATCCGGGTGACCCCCAAGTTCCAGCGGTGGTTGGCGGCTGCCCTCGTGGGCGCGCTCGTCCTGATGCTGTTCAACCTTGTCTACTGGTTGATCTCCGGCGAAGCCAGCATGCTGCGCGACGGTGGCCCGCTCGCGATCGGATTCAGCCTCCTGATGATCGGCATCGCGTCGTTCACGCTGCTATCGGACTTCGATCTCGCTGAGCAGGCCATCCGCCGTGGCGCGCCTAAGAAGTTCGCCTGGGGTATCGCGTTCGGCCTGGTCACGTCGCTGGTGTGGCTGTACATCGAGATCCTGCGTCTGCTGTCGTACCTGCGCGAGTAGTTGCCGAGTAGACATTCACATAGCAAACGACCCGGTCGCTACTGCGTGACCGGGTCGTTTGGTATTCGCTAGACGGCGCGACGGGCGCGGGCCGCAGCCCGGACTGTAGGCGCGATGGCGTCGGCGATGATTCGGTAGCCGTCGGCCGAAGGGTGGAAGCCGTCTTCGGCGTACAGCGAGGCATCGCCGCTGAAGGCATCGCCGGTCAGTTCGGCCAGGTTCACCACCTCGGCGCCGCCGGCGAGAGCACCGTTGATCTGTGCCTCGGTGACCTGCGCCGTTCGCAACCCCCACAGCCAACGCAGCGGGGGCTTGACGCACGGAACCGAGCCCATATCCGGTGTAGTAGCCAGCACCACGCGAATACCGCGATTAACCAGCGCCGTGATCGTTCGTGCCGTGACGTGCTCAATGGCGCGCCGGGAGGTCCACGCGCACACGTCCAGCGCGCCGACCACGATGACGGCAATGTCGTACGGGTCGGACTCCGAGGTGATCAATGCACGGGAGGCTTGGATCTTCACATCCACCGTGTACGAGTTCGGGACGGCGACGGTGCGGGCTGCGACCCGGTTACCGTCCGCGACCAGGGTCCGGATCAGACGTCCGGCGAGCGACGCGCGTTCGGAGCCCGCACCGACGCTGGCGGCGATGCTGTCACCGAGCATCACCAGCCGCAGCGGTGTGCCGTCGGTGGGGCCTTGATCGCCGACCATCCCCGGTGCTCGCCGCGGATCTAGCGATGGGCGTCGCCGCGCGGCAATCGCTTGACCAGCGATGATTCCGGCGCCGGCGAAGATTCCCGCTACGGCCCCGGCGGCGGCGCCGTACGCCGCGAAGCGGATCGGGTTCATTCGGATCATGTCACTCCTCGGTAGCGGGTTTATCCGCGTCGTCGGTGGCAGCGAGGTCGGCGATGAGGTCGGGGTGGCTGTCAGGAGTGCGCCGCGGGACTGGCAGCGGTACGGGCAGCGAACGGCTGATGCGCGCCCGGTCCTGGCGTTGTCCATCGAGGGTGGTGACCTCATCACTGGTCACCTCGGAGCCGGTCTGCTGAGAGGACCGGGCTGCGGTGGTCGTGATGTTACGTTTCCGACGCGCCAGCGCCTTCTTACGAATGTCGCCGCGGGAGATCGGCCAATACCCGAGGGCATCGGCCACGGACGGCAGCACGAACGACGCCGCGGTGGCGTACCCGGCGGCCGAGGGGTGGAAGCCGTCATCGCTCCATAGTTCGTCGTACCGCGCAAACGTCGGACCCAGCGAGGAGCCGAGGGCGACCGTGCGCCCACCGGCCTGCAGCACAGCGACGATCTGCGCAGCTGCCATATCACGGCTCCATTTTCGCGCAATCGTGCGTAGGGGTTGCGGAATCGGCCGCACCGTACCCAGGTCGGGACAGGTGGCAACAACAACGTGCACGCCTGCGGTGCGCAACCGGCGTACAGCCTTGCCGAGATCTGTCGTCGCGACTTTCGGGTCGGTGCGGGCCGTGACGTCGTTCGCGCCGATCATGATCACGGCGACATCGGGTGTTTCGGGCAGAACGTCGGTGACTTGCTGGTCTAGATGACGAGATTCGGCTCCGCTGATCGCGTGCCTGGTCAATCGCACCGGGCGACCGGCTAACCGTGACAGTCCGGCGGCGATCAACACGCCGGGCGTCGACTCGACCTCATCGACGCCAAGTCCGACCGCAGACGAGTCGCCGAGAATCGCGAGCACGATCGGTTCGCCCGCGCCGTCGCCCCAGATCCCGTTTCCGGTGGGCGGATCGTCGACGGGAGTGTATTGCTCGACGCGTCGGCGGGCGGTGCGGGCTTCGGCGAGAAGCAGCGCCCCGGTTGCGGCAGACGCGCCCGTGACACCTATACCGATAGCGCCGATCATCGAGACCAGTCGTCGCGCAAATTGACCCATGATGAAGCCAGCCTACCCCCGGCCGGCGAGGGAGTTATTGCGTGCGTGGCCAGGCGATCACGCCAGTTACGGGATGAAGGTCTCCACCCCGAGTACCTTCACGGTGATGTTCGCTCCGGTGGGCGTTTCGTAGGTAACCTCGTCGCCGACCTTGTGGCCGGTAAGCGCGCCACCGATGGCCGATTCAGGGGAGTAGACCTGCAGATCCGTGGTCGCGCCGATCTCGCGCGAGCCGATCAAGAACTTCTCCGTGTCGTCGTCGCCGACGTACTGGATGGTGACCACGCTGCCGATGCCAACTCCGGAATTCGGATCCGGTGCCTCGCCGATCTCCGCGTTGCGGATCAACTCTTCGAGCTGACGAATACGGCCTTCCTGCCTGCCCTGTTCTTCGCGAGCGGCGTGGTAGCCGCCGTTCTCCTTGAGATCGCCTTCTTCGCGGCGTTCGTTGATCTCGGCTGCTACGGCGGGACGGTTGGCGATCAGCTCGTCGAGCTCCGACTGCAGCTTGTCGAACGCGGCCTGGGTCAGCCAGGTCTTGCCGGGATCGGACACGGGAGTACTCCTCATCGGGGACAGTGAACTCCCAACAGTACATGCGAAGTCAAGGCCCGGCTGCGTTCCGCACCGCGGCCCACACGCGTCCGCGGCGTGCAGCGAGGCGACTGTCACAGGGATGCGTGCGGTTTGTCGGGACGGATCAGTAACAATATAGGGATGCCGATGAACGACACCGAACAGTTGCGCCTGATGGCCGTGCACGCCCATCCAGACGACGAGTCCAGCAAGGGGGCCGCGACGATGGCGAGGTACGTTCACGAAGGCGTAGATGTCGTGGTCGTTACCTGCACCGGCGGTGAGCGCGGCAGTGTGCTCAACCCGGCACTAGATACGCCGGAGACATGGGAGCGGATCAGCGAGATCCGGCGCGCGGAGATGGATCGCGCGCGTGAGATTCTCGGCGTCAAGCAATGGTGGCTCGGCTTCGTCGATTCGGGTCTGCCTGAGGGGGATCCGTTGCCGCCGCTTCCCGAGGGGTGTTTCGCGCTGGCGCCGTTGGAGGAAACTGTGCCGCGGCTGGTGGAGATGATCCGCCGGGACCGCCCGCACGTGATGTTGACGTATGACGAGAACGGTGGGTACCCGCACCCCGACCACATCATGACGCACACGGTGTCGATGGCGGCATTGGAAGCAGCGGCCGATCCGGCGTACCACCCGGAGCTCGGTGAGCCGTGGCAGGTGCTGAAGACCTACTACCACATGAATTTTTCGCGCGCGCGGATGGAAGCCATCGACGCGTATCTTGAACAGCATGGGCACGAACCTGCCTATAAGGAATGGCTCGCGAGCTGGGGTGATCGGCCCGATTTGTTCCACCGGATCACCACTCGTGTTCCGTGTGGCGAGTACTTCGAGGTGCGCGACGATGCGCTTCGGGCGCACGCGACGCAGGTCGATCCCGAAGGGCGGTGGTTCGCGGTGTCCATGGAAGCGCAGCAAACTGCGTGGCCGACCGAGGACTACGAGCTAGCGGTCTCGCACGTCACCTCGAGCATGCCCGAGGACGACCTGTTCGCCGGTGTGCGCGAGCACCTGAGCAAGGAGGCGTCATGATCGGTGAATTGGTCGCCGGAGCCCACCTATTCCTCGCCGAGGCGGGGCCGAGTAACGCGCCGGCGGATAATCCGGAATGGGGCAAGGCGGCTCCGACGGGCTTGTTTGTCCTGCTGGTGTTCATCGTGATCTGCACCTTCCTGTTCCGGTCGATGAATCGGCACATCCGCAAGGTGCCCGGCAACTTCGGCGGCAAGGCCCGCCAGCAGACGCAGGACCTGGCTGGTAAGGCAACCAGCGCGGTCCCGACCGTTGAGTCGGTGGATCTGAGTACGCAGACGCCGCCGCGGTTGGGAACGCCAACGCAGTTGGCGACCGATCAGAAGGCAAAGCGGGCCGAGCAGATTCGCAAGGCGAAGGCGAAGGTCAAGAAGGACCGCGACCAGTAGGAGTGCGCCCAGGCTACGGCGTACGTCGTCACTCCTGCAGCGGTTCCCGGTCACCCCGCTGTCGACGTATGGGTCGCGCAGAGCGCTGTTGGCCGAGCGGTGGTTCGCCTCAGGCGCGCGCCGCCGGTGGCGCGTGACGCGCTAGTGCCGCGCCTCTGGTGGCGCGTGACGCGCTAGCGCCGCGGCCGCGCGAGCCGCTCCGCCGTGCCGCTTCGCTCGGGTCGAGCAGGCTAATGCGGGTCGGAAGAGTGCCCGGGGAACACCTTCGACCCGGGCCGGATCACCGGTACGGCGTTGTTGACTGCGGTCGCGGCCTCACCGAATCCGACTGCGATCAGACGAACCTTTGCGTCCGCATCACTGTCGTAATCGATGATGTCTCCGGCTGCGAACACCCGTGGCACGTTCGTGCGCATCGCGGCGTCCACGACGAGATGACGCTTGCGCTGGGTGATGCCCCACGAGGCGAACGCACCCATGTCCGCGACGAACCCGAGCGCAGCGACAACCGCTTGGACCTTGAGGGTGCGCCGCTCGTCGGTCTTGCTGTGAAAGATGTCGACGCTGGTGATCGCGTCACCGCCGTGGATCTTGGCAACTTCGAACGGGGTGAGCACCTCGGTGTCGCTGGCCAGCACTTTCGCGACCGATCCCTCGTGCGCTCGAAACTGTTCGCGACGGTGAATCAGCGTGCGGGAACGGGCGATACCGTCGAGGCTCTCGGCCCAGTCGAACGCTGAGTCTCCGCCGCCGACGATCAGTACGTCTTGATCGCGCAGGTCATCCAATTTAGGCACGAAGTACCGCAACCCGTGCCCTTCGTACTCGTCGGCGTCAGGCAGCGGGCGCGGCGTGAACGTGCCGATTCCGCCGGTGATGAGCACCGCTTTCGCATGGATCACGGCATCCTTGCTGGTCACGATCTCGACGTACTCGTCGTAAGACTCAAGGTGCTCGGCGCGATGCGTCAACAGATAGGTTGGCTTGAACTGATCGGCCTGCTCGACAAGTTGGTCGACGAGCTTCTGACCCTTGATCGCGGGGAAGCCGGCAACGTCGTAGATGATCTTCTCGGGGTAGAGGGCGCTGACCTGGCCGCCCGGCTCGGGAAGTGAATCGACGATGACGGTGCTGAGCTCGCGAAATCCTGCGTAGTACGCCGCGAACAGGCCCGCGGGTCCGGCGCCGACGATGAGTAAGTCGCAGTCAATGGTCTGGTCCATGCAGGTCAGCCTAGTCATGGCGTGTGGCCCGCGTCACGCGCGATGAGGCGCTGGGTGCCAGCTCTGCGGCGCGGATACAAGCTGCGGCTGGGTGGGGTTCGACGGCACTCATGCGCTGAACGCCGCCGCGAACACCTGCCGCGCCCATCTGTGTCTGGGCGTCGCAGAACACCCGCCGCTGGCCCTGCGAGATACCGCTGTTGCTCCTAGGGTGGGCGCCAGGAGAGTCGTCGGCTTTCGAAAATTCGCCTGTCTCGCGCGAATCCCGATGCGCACGGGTTGAGGAGTGATCTATGACTAATCGACTGGCCACCGCGACCAGCCCATACCTGCAGCAGCATGCTGACAATCCGGTGCACTGGCAGGAATGGGGTGATGCCGCATTCGACGAAGCGCGTCGCCGCGACGTCC
>JBKEDB010000111.1:0-8181 GCA_047975195.1 Cumulibacter sp.
CTCGCGATTTCCGGGTGGAAGCGGGCGTCGGTGGTCGGCCGTAGTGCGAAGATGGCGAGGTCCTCCTCGGCGGCCTCGCGGGCGAGGATTTCGGTGACTACGAAGGTCTCGGAGAACCGGGGATAGACCTTAAGCACGTAACCGACCTTTGCTGTGCTGGTAGATCGTTCGTTAACCGGCAGCATCGGTGAGCTCCTCGCTGATCTGCGAGCGACGGATGGTTGCAGCGACCAGGTTCGTCACGCCGGCCAGTCCGGCCAATTGGATGTGCTCGCGCGGTTGCGCCCTCGTGACGGACTGCCGCAGCCATTCGCTGAGAATGTGCGGGGTGAGGTGTTCGAGCCGATGTACATCGACGGCGCCGGCCACGTTGAGCGATTCGGCGCGGATGAGTTGTTCTTTGCGCGGTGCCTCGCGAGGGACCAGCAGCGCCGGAGTACGCGTGCTCATGACCTCGCACGCGGTGTTGTACCCGGCCATACACACCAGCGCGCTGGCGGCACGGATCATCGCCAGCCCATCCGGGACGGCGGGTACGAGAGTCACGTTCGGGCCGGCCAGTTGCTGAATGGAGGCGCGGTCTTCGGGCGGCATCTGCGGGCCGGTGACCACCACATGCCGGTGACCGTCTGGCACGGTTGCCGCAGCGGCAAGACGGCACAGTGCCGCCCCGTCGCTGCCGCCGCCGACCATCGTCAGTACGAAGGGCACGGGGGTGGGTTCTCGTTCGGGCAACCAGTGGCGGCCGGTTGCCAAGTACCCGGTGTAGTGCACCAGATCGTGCAGTGCGGCGGGGAGTTCCCCCGAAAGGCGCACGTCGTGCACCTGCGGGTCGCCGTACACCCAGATCTCGTCGAAGATGCTGCGGAACTCGGCGAGATCACCCAGGCGCGCCCACTCGCCGGCAGTGGCCGAAGTCTCGTCGATGACTTCGCGCAGTCCCAGCACGATCCGAGTCAATGGACGGTGCTTGCGCACGCCGGCGAGCGCCGTCTTGAGTTCGCCGTCGATTCCGTAGGCATGTCGGTCGACCACGATCAAGTCTGGGGCGAATCCGCGAATCACCCCACCCAGAACTCGTTCACGGATGTCGATCAGATCGGTCATCGGCACGTGCACGTTCCGGGGCTCGTAACCCTCGTCGCCTTTGCGCACACCCGGTAGGAGGACGACGTCAAAGCCGACCGGTACGTCGAGTTCCGCGCTATGTCCGACACCGGTCAGCAGCATCCCGGTGACCGGTCTGCCGGAAAGTTCGGGAAGCCGGGTTGCCAACTCGTGCGCAAGTGCCAGATTGCGACGGATATGGCCCAGGCCGACTGAGTCGTGTGAGTACAGCAATATCCGGAACGGCTTGGTTACCGGCGTACGCATCCGCCGCACCTCCTGAGTTCGTTCTCCAGCTCCGCGGATCGAAGCTGGAATCACTCAAACAGGAGGAAATGAGGAGGCTGTCATTCAGATGAGGAGTTCTTCATTTACCGGCGATTCACGGTCGGTTCACCTGCGCTGTCGCGCGACTGGTGGTGTGACGAAGGACCCTTCGGGTACGGGGCTCCGATCAGGCCAGGTCGCGATCGTTGGCGAAGTTCTCCAGCCAGGCCACCTGCTGCGGGTCCAGCGATCCCTTGACGTTTCTGATGGCCTGATCGAAGTCGGGCTTGGTGACCTTCGGTGCCGACATATCGCGGCGCATCGCAACCAACGCGGCCTCGCGGACCACAGCGGCGCAGTCTGCAGAGGAATAGCCATCGAGTTGCTCAGCGATCGCGTCGAAGTCGACCCCGCGGGTCACTGGCGTCTTGCGGGCCGAGGCGCGCAGGACGGCGGCGCGGGCCTCGGCGTCCGGCGGTGGCACGTAGATCATTTTGTCCAGACGTCCGGGACGCAACATCGCAGCATCGACCAGGTCAGGGCGGTTGGTCGCGCCGATCACGAAGACGTTATTCAGGGCCTCGACGCCGTCCAGTTCGGTCAGCAGCGAGGCAACGACCCGATCGGTCGTGCCGCCGTCGGTCCCTTGGCCGCGCGGCGGCGCGATCGCGTCGACCTCATCCATGAAGATCAGCGTCGGAGCTGCCTGGCGGGCCCGACGGAACAATTCGCGGACGGCGCGCTCGGACTCGCCGACCCATTTGTTCAGCAGCTCGGCACCCTTCACGCTCATCACGTTGGTGTGCCCCTGGCCAGCGATGGCCTTGACGAGGAAGGTCTTACCGCAGCCGGGAGGGCCGTAGAGAAGGACGCCGCGCGGTGGACTGACGCCGAGTCGTTCGTACGTATCGGGGTACTGCAGTGGCCACAGCACGGCCTCGGTCAGGGCCTCTTTGGTCTCGACCATGTCGCCGACGTCCTCGAGCGTCACCCGGGCGACCTCGAGGGTCGATTCGGCCATCGCGGTCGGGCGCACAACGTCCAATGCCCCGATCAGATCTTCAGCGGCGACGGTGGGCATCTCGGCGTCCTTCTGCCGCAATGCCGCGCGGACGGTCGCCTCTCGGCGTAGCGCCAGTAAGTCGGCGGCGACGAAACCGGGAGTCCTGCCGGCAATGTCGTCGAGGTTGACGCCGTCCTCGAGCGGTACAGGCCGCAGCAACGCGTCCAGTAGGGCCTTGCGCATGGCCTTATCCGGCAGGGGAAGGACGAGTTGATGATCGAGTACCCCCGGATGTGAGAGTTCGGAGCTAACCTCTTCGGGCCGGGCGGTGGTGCAGATGACGGCGATGGTTCCCTCGGCGATCGTGCGCTGCAGCAGATCGATGAAGATTCGGGAGATGGGATCGGCGTCCTCGCGGGGTGCGAGGGCCTCGACATCCTGAATGAGCAGCACGGACGGCGCATCGCTCCTCGCCTTTTCTGTCGCCGAACGCAGTGCTTCGGCCGCGGCGCCGGATTCGATGGCAGCGATCGAGGGCGCAGACACGTCGATGACCGCGGCGCCGACGTGTGCGGCGACGGCGCGGGCAAGGGTCGACTTGCCGACTCCGGGGGGGCCGCTGAGCAGCACGCCGAGTTGGGGTTTGCTGCCGAGCCGGTCAAGAACCTCGCGATGGTTGAAGCCGAGGTCGAGCCACTCGGTCAGCGAGTCAGCTTGTGTCTTGAACCCGCTCAAGTCGTCCAGGGTTGGTGTCGCATTGGCAGATATATCGGCCTTCGGGGGCTCTGAGCTACTAGTGAGCGCCTCGGCGGCCGGCCGGTCGTCGGTGCGGGTGACGGCCTTCGCCTGGACACCGGTGCGGGTGGGTCCAGTGCCGAGCATCTGGTCTGCCGTGGTGGGAGCAGCAGGTCGCTGCGGCGCGGGAGTCACCGAGAACATTCCGGTCGCGGCAGCGGGGGCAGACGTCGGGGGCGTTGCCGGATCGCGCTGCCAGCCTGGGGCGACGGCGCCGCCGCGCCAGGACACTGCGGTCGCGCCGGTCACGAGTACCGGCTCGCTGGAGTCGCTCGCGGTGACGGCGACGAGGGTCGTCGTCCACTGCATACCCATTGCGATGCGCAATTGGCGACGAGCGGCCTCGAGGTCAGCCGCCTCGATTCCGCCATGTACCGGGTTATCCAGCGGCATCAAGGAGATGTCGTCACCGACGGTGACCATCTTGCCCAGCAGTGCGCGCCGCAGCATGTCAGGCGAGATCATCCGCATCACGTTCTCGTCGCCGACGAGTTCGACGGAACGGGCTTCGCGCAGTGGGATTTTGGAGACGCTGATGGCCGTGCCGTCCTGCAGTCCGGCGTTGCCGAGAATGAGGTCGTCGCACAGCAGAATTCCCGCGGGTACGTCAGCGCCACCCTCTGCGACGATGGCCGCGGTACTGCGGGCGCCATCGAGGCGCACCGGATCCCAGGCGGAGAGGTCCAGAGCGGCCATGACGTCGCGGTGCATGCGCACGATGCCGCGACGGGCGTCCAGGACGGCGGCGGTCAGGCGGGCAGTGAGGGTGAGGGTGGAATCGGCCACCCCATGACTCTAGTGGGAATCAAAACGGGATAGGTCCTGTTATGATGTTGAATATTCAACGATACGAGGAGAAGGCAATGCAGTTCGGCATCTTCACGATTGGTGACGTGACCACCGACCCCACGACCGGCGCGACGGTCAGCGAAGCTGAGCGGATTGCGGCGATGACCCAGATGGCGCTCAAGGCCGAGGAGGTGGGGTTGGACGTATTCGCGACCGGCGAACATCACAACCCGCCCTTCGTCCCGTCGTCCCCGACGACCCATTTGGCTTATATTGCGGCCAAGACCTCGCGGTTGCGACTGTCGACAGCGACGACCCTGATCACCACAAACGACCCGGTCAAGAGCGCCGAGGATTACGCGTTTTTGCAGCATCTGTCCGGCGGGCGCAACGACCTGATGATGGGGCGCGGCAACACCGGACCGGTCTATCCATGGTTCGGCAAGGACATTCGGCAGGGCATCCCCCTGGCTGTGGAGAACTATCACCTGTTGCGTCGGCTATGGCGTGAGGAGGTCGTCGACTGGAAGGGACAGTTCCGGACTCCGCTGACTGGCTATACCTCCACGCCCGCACCGCTGGACGGCGTACCGCCCTTCGTGTGGCACGGTTCGATCCGTTCGGGGGAGATTGCTGAGCAGGCCGCGTTCTATGGCGACGGGTTCTTCCACAACAACATCTTCTGGAACGCCGAGCACACCAAGCAGATGATCGACCTGTACCGCCAGCGGTACGAGTACTACGGTCACGGCGCGGCCGATCAGGCGATCGTCGGGCTGGGTGGGCAGACCTTCATCGGAGCCACCGAGGCTGAGGCAAAGAAGCAGTTCCGGCCGTACTTCGACAATGCCCCGGTCTATGGTCACGGTCCGTCGTTAGAGGAGTTCTCCTCGTACACCCCGCTGACGGTCGGCACCGCAGAGCAGGTCATCGAGCGCACTCTGGCGTTCGCGGACTATGCCGGCGATTATCAGCGGCAGTTGTTCCTGGTCGATCACGCCGGTCTGCCGCAGGACGTCGTTCTGGAGCAGATCGAGATCTTGGGCAAGGAAGTCGTGCCGACCCTGCGCACCGAGTTCGAGCGTCGGCGTCCCGAGCACGTGCCCAGCGATCCGCCCACCCATGAGTCGCTGGTGGCCGAGGGCGCGGACTCCAAGCACCGCAAGGTCATCAATGCCGAGAATTTGGAGACTGTCTAAATGTCACGCAACATCGTGGTCGTCACGGCTGGAGTATCTGTGCCTTCCTCGACTCGCTTACTGGCCGATCGCATCGCCGACTCGGTTGATGCGGCGGTCAGTGCGCGGGGCGAGTCGGTACTGGTCTCGTTCATCGAGTTGCGCGAACTCGCCGTTGATCTGGCGCATTCGTTGACTGGTGGCGGGTTGATGGGACCGCGGCTGGCGTCCGCTCGTGCCCAAGTGTCCGAAGCCGACGGATTGATCGTGGTCACGCCTGTGTTCGCCGCCAGCTACAGCGGGCTGTTCAAGATGTTCTTCGATCAACTCGATACCGACGCATTGAACGGGATGCCGGTGATCATCGCCGCTACCGCCGGAACACCGCGGCATTCGCTGGTCCTCGATCACGCGGTGCGTCCGCTGCTGACGTACCTGCGGGCGGTGGTCGTACCGACCGGAGTCTTCGCGGCGACCGAGGATTTCGGCGATTCAACGGATTCCGGCTTGACGGGGAGAATCTCGCGTGCGGCGTCTGAGTTGGCCTCACTCGTGGTGGCGTCGACCGCGGCGGTCGCGGGATTCACTCCTGATCCGGTGCGAAACTCGGGCAATGACCTGCCGACGCAGGTCACGAACTTTGCAGACCTGTTGCGAGGCCACGCCGGTTAGGTCGGTTTCGGGAAGTCGGCGCACATGAGCCGGGCTCGGGCCCCACGCCGAACTCGCGTGCGCAAACCAGAACTCGCGCAATACTCGGAACGCGCGCAAATAACGCAGTCCAGATCGCTGGGCATCGCGCTATAGCCGATGCCCCCTGGATTAAGCTGCGTTATTTGCGGCGACCGAGCTGCGGCAATCGCCCGAACCGGATGACAACCGAGAGTGGACGTGTCGATCCCTGCGTGAGGCGGGTACAGCCTGCGTTCGGCTAGCGCGAGGCGGGCACGGTCGGCGTTCGGCTAGCGCGAGGCAAGCGAATCGCTATTTGGCGCTCGAGCGCCCAGCCGTGGCGGTGTATGCAGCGGTGATGATGACCGCACCTGCGATCGAGCCAATGATGCCGCTAGGACGCAGTTCGATTCCGTCGCCAGCGAGCAAACTGATCAGCAATCCCCCCAGGAATGAGCCGAAGATGCCGGCCACGAAGGCAAGGGGCCAATTCACGCCTTGCATGCGCTTGCCGAGGAGGAGCTGAGCCAACCCGCCGACAACCATACCGAAGACGAGGATCGCGATGATGAGCATAAGTTCGACGTTAATCGGTTCGACGCCGATGTCAACTCGACCAAAATAGGCGAACCGGTTCGGTCGCAGACGGTCGCCGACGGATTACCGACGGCCGCGCTCGCTCGCGGCTGTGACGTCTGCTCGTCACCACTCGCGTGGGAACCTAAATATGGTGTGGTCAGTTGTTGTAGAGGACGTTATCGGCTCAACAGAACGGCACACGGGTGGCGAACTGGCTCGGCGGCAGGCGACTGATCGCACTCATCGCAGTGATCGCTCTCGTCGCGGCGCTCATCGTTTGGCGCTCCGTCAGCAGTGCTCCTAGCTATCAAAGCGAAGAGTTCCGCTTCAGCAGCGATACCGCCGACCCGGCGGAACTCGACGTCACGGTCTTCGTACCGGACGGCGTCACCGCGGACGATCCGGCCCCGGCGGTCATCGTGGCGCACGGTTTCGGCGGTTCCAAGGACAGCGTTGAAGCGGATGCTCTCGCCCTCGTCGAGCGCGGGTTCATCGTGCTTACCTATAGTGCACGCGGTTTCGGCACCAGCACTGGTGAGATCGGACTGAACGCGCCGGACGCCGAGGTCGCCGATGCACAGAACCTGATCAGCTACCTCGCGGAGCGCGACGACGTAGAGCTCGACGGCGCCGATGACCCACGGGTCGGGATCACCGGTGGCTCGTACGGCGGCGCCCTCGCGCTACTGGCCGCCGGCCACGACGAACGCGTCGATGCGATCGTGCCGATGATTACCTGGAACCGGCTCGCGCGGGTGTTCTTCCCGAATGGGGAAGGTGAGCGTGAAGCCGCCGCTGGACCGGCCGCAACTGACGGATTCACCCCAGGGGCCTTCAAGCGTGAATGGGCCGGAACGTTCTTCGGCTTCGGCAAGGGCGTCGACCTCACATCGCTACTCGGTGCCGCCGACTCCGAGCAGGCCGACTCCGAACCAGGCGACGGCGGCCCGTTGAACGGCGGGTCGCTCGACGACCCCGAGTGCGGTCAATTTGCCGCCGACATTTGCGCGGTGTACGCCGACGCAGCGACCAGCGGCACGCTCGATGATGCTGGGGTGGCGCGCCTCGATGAGTCATCGCCGTACTCGGTCGCAGACCAGATCGATGCGCCCACGATGCTGATCCAGGGGCAGGCTGACTCACTATTCCCGCTCAGCGAAGCCGACGTGACGGCGCGACAGATCGCCGAAGCCGGCGGCACGGTGAAAGTGATGTGGACCGCTGGCGGTCATGACGATGGCGGTGTGGCGGCCACTGATGCAGAACTCTCCCGGGTGTACGACGTAACGGCCGATTGGTTCGATTACTATCTCGCCGGCAACGGCGACGACCCGGGCACTGAATTCGAGTTTGCGCAGCAGACCGGACTCACGACGACGGGTCGCAGCGGTCGTCCGACCGCGCGCAACGAGGTCGCCGACCAGTACGTCGACAGCGCCGCGACGTACGACAGCATCGACCTCGCCGGGCCGCTACAGGAGATCGTTCGTCCGCCCGGCGGCGTCCCAGGTTCGTTGTCCGCGCTGCCTGGATTAGGGCTTGGCGTGGCATTCGATCCGCCCGGCCAGGCCGCGTACTTCAGCAGCGCCGCCTTGTCAGATCCGGTCACGATCGTCGGTAGTCCCGTCGTCGCCGTCGAGGTTTCCGGAATGCCGGACGGCGGAATGCTGTTCGCGAAGGTGTACGACGCCGCGCCCGGCGGTGGACTGCCGGCGTTGCCTGGCGGACAGGTGGTTCCGGTCGTGGTTCCGGAGAATAATGGGAATGTCGCCCTCGAGGTGACGTTGCCGA
>JBKEDB010000139.1:0-2994 GCA_047975195.1 Cumulibacter sp.
AGTGCTTCAGCGACCGCCAGGACGTTAGCGCGCTTGTCCGAGCGTGCGATGGCGGCGGCGGCTTCGTGTACATGCCACAGCCATTGTTGTGTGCTGAGGAATCGGTGCTGTTCAGTGCGTGTGGTTGCTGCGGCGACGGGCGGTAATTGGCGGTAGAGGTCATTGAGGACCTGGCGTCGCTGTTGTAGTCGTGCGGCGATCTGCTGCTCTAGGCCGGCGATGGCCTGATCGAGCTCGTTCAGCCATGCGTGATGGGCTGCGGCCGCGGGGGAGGGCGCGTGGGCGAGGAGGTCGACGCCTTGCGCGAGGAGGAGTTCTGTGTGCGACGGTATCTGCTCGTCGCGGCGTTGGCACAGCCGCTCGTGCTCAGTGATCAGTTCGGCTGGGTAGGCGGGGTAGACCCGCGGGTCGAGGTGTTCGCGCACGAGTTGGTCGACGCGTTGCGGCGACAGCAAGTGCGCTGCTGGTGCTCGGGTAGTGGTGGTGATCGGAGACTCCGGGTGTCCGAGGCCGCCGGCCTTGCGAGGGCCGGTCGGGGAGTGGAGTCTGCGCTCAACCCCCTTGGAGGGTTGCGCGATCATGGTTGCCGGGTACGCCAACAGACACGCCGCTGCGGGCGTGAGAGCGTAAGGGGCTGGACTGCGGAGCCGGTGATGCTATGCTCGACGCAGACTTTGGTTGGTCTATGTGCGTTCAAGCCGCCCGGGATTTTCCGTCAAGAAAATCGATCTCGGGTGGCTTTTCGCCTGTCTAGGGGCGAGAAGCCTTTGGCTTGCGAGGCCGGGACCCTGTCGGGTGCCTGCAGTGCCTCGGCGCTTGTAATGGGTGGATTAGCCGGTCATAGGCAATTCCCGCTGGTTCTTAGGCTTCTTGATGGGCCGCGGTCCAGACGAGCCGCGCTGCCGGATCTCGCCGAACACCTTCATCTCCAGGTATGCCTGGATGGTGTAGCCAGCCTCATTGGCGTCCGCTTTCAGGCGCGCATGCTGGTCTTCCGTCAGGGCGAAGGGATATCCGCGTGAAGGCCTGTCCATAACGGCGATAGTAGCGAGAATTTCCATATGAGATGGGTTCGCCACGCCGGTTCCGGTGTATTTCATCTGAGTACGCAAGGGTCGGACGGTCAGCGGAAGCGTGCAGCGATGGACGCCGCGACCTGCAGATACGCCTCGGCGGTGGCGGGCTGTAGGTGGTCCAGGCTGATGGCGGTCCCGTCAGCGACTGCTTGGTCGTGGGGGACGGTGATGACTGCGGCGGAGAGTTCGGCGAGGGTCGCCTCGATCGCTGCTCTGTCGACGGTCGCGCTCACGGTGGCGGTCTGTGTGAGGACAACGGTCGCGTTCCGCGCGAGGTCCGCGTATCCCGCGGAGTGCAGCCACCGCAGCGTGCGTTCTGCTCTGCGCGCGCCGGAAACGGCGTAGCCTCCGGCGATGATCACGTGTCCCGCGTTACCGAGGATGCCGACCATGGACGGGTGCGTGACGCCAGTCCCGCAGTCCACCAGGGTCACGTTGTAGTAGTGCTGCACCACCCGTAGCGCCGTCTGGAAGTCCTCGGCACTGAGGCTTTCGCTGATGCGTGGTTCTTGATCGCCGGCG
The DNA here is from genome assembly GCA_047975195.1 of Cumulibacter sp. Taxonomy (GTDB): domain Bacteria; phylum Actinomycetota; class Actinomycetes; order Mycobacteriales; family Antricoccaceae; genus Cumulibacter. The sequence goes on from JBKEDB010000139.1 coordinate 1,599, forward strand.
ACCACGGCCAGGCGTTCGGCGATGCCGACGTAACGGGCGAGGTCGGTCATGCTCGCGATCTCATCGGCGTGCGCGGCTAGATCGCCGAGTGTGGCCGGCGGCGCCCCGAACGGGCATGTGCGCTCGTATAAGTCGCCCGCGTCCGGGTTCGCGTCCAGGGCGATGACCCGATCGCCACGGTGACGCGCCAAACTCAGCCCGACACCTGCCGTCGTAGATGTCTTTCCGATTCCGCCTTTGAGGCAGATCGTGGCGATGACTTCAGGGCGTGTAGCGCGGGTCTGCACGGCCTCGATAAGGGCTCGGGAGCGAGATTCCGCCGCCGAGGGGCCAAGGCGCAGTGCTTTGCGCCAGCCCGATGACGCGACGGGTTTCGTCGGCCGCACGAACGCGTGCATAGTCGGATGCTGCAGCGATCCGCCGGGATCGGTAGGGATCGGCGCCGGATACGCGCTCGGTAGCGGCTCAGCGGGCTGTGGCGGCGGGGCCTCGGGCGTCTCCTGCGTGAGCGGTGCGGGCGCGGTGTCTTCGGCTGCGGCCACGGACCCGTCGGCAGTGATGCGGAAGTTGCGGCGATCACCGCGGGGCATGTCGTGCGCCGTCAGCAGGACGTCGGTCCCGGTCGTTGCGGCACGAGCACGCACGTCCCGCATGATCGCGCCGTAGATGTCTTCGGCGTCTTGGAGGTCTACGGGTGTGCCGCCGAGGGTGCCCGTGGTGGTCGTGAAGATCCGCGCCTCGACCTGTTCTGTCATGACCGGCCAGCCTTACGGTGCTGGTGCAGCGCGTCCGCATGCCGCTGCACGTCGGCAGTGCTGATCCCGTACGCCGCAGCGAGGGCCGCAGCCTCATCAGTGGTCGGCAATCGCACGCCCCGCTCGATCTGCCTAAGAGTATTCGTGGGTAGCCCGGTCGCCACGGCCGCCTGTTTCTGGCTGAGCCCCGCACGGGCGCGGTGTTCGGCTAGCGCCCGCAGCGGGTCCACCTCGCCGACGAGCCGCCCCATACGGTCGTCGAGTGCGTGTCGGAGCGCTTCGAGATTCTGCGGTGAGGGAACCGTGCGGCCGATTTCCCAACTGCTCACCGCAGTCGAGTTCACCCCGATGACAATGGCCAGATCTTCCTGAGTCATTCCTGCATCACGCCTGAGACGCACGAGCGCTTCCTTGTCAAACCCGTTGATGCCCATTCGACCCATGCCGGTCATCATCGCACCCCGCTATCACTCGACCGTTAACAAGTCGCTCCGTAATATAGCGCCTAAGTGTTCCACAACACTTTACAGATTATTATTTGCTAGGTAATGTCGCACTTGAACCCGCACTAACACGGTTGTGATGGTTGTGAAAGGCGCCCGCGGGGCGCCTCTGGTTTTGGAGGGCGCGATGAGCGCGTG
>JBKEDB010000074.1:0-59616 GCA_047975195.1 Cumulibacter sp.
ACCCGGCGCATCTCGACCAGCGACGCGGGCAAGAAGCCGCGCAGGCCGATGTCCAGGATCAGGCCGCCCTTGACGACCTCGATGACGGTGCCCTTGACGGGCTCGTCGGCTTCCTTGAGCTCTTCGATCTTGCCCCAGGCACGCTCGTACTGCGCGCGCTTCTTCGACAGGATCAGGCGGCCTTCCTTGTCCTCCTTCTGCAGGACCAGAGCCTCGACCTCATCACCGACCTCGACGACCTCGTTGGGGTCAACGTCGTGCTTGATGGACAACTCACGGGAAGGGATGACGCCTTCGGTCTTGTAGCCGATGTCCAGCAGGACTTCGTCACGATCGACCTTGACGATCGTGCCGGAGACGATGTCCCCGTCATTGAAGTACTTGATGGTGGCGTCGACGGCGGCGAGGAAGTCCTCGGCCGAGCCGATGTCGTTGATGGCGACCTGGGGGGTCGTAGCGCTCTCGGTGGTAGCGGTCATGTAGAAGGTTGCTCCGGACATGGATACTGGCGGGTGCGTTAGAGGTCTTTGGCGACCCACACCGCTGATCCGGAGCACGAACCGACACCGATCATGAGGTCCGCGCGAATACGACGAAGCGAGTCGAGCACGGCCTGCTCCATACCGAGGCAGCGCAGACCCATAGCGCACCCTCATGGTACGCAAGTTGTCGCCGCAGGGCTAGCCTGCTATATCAGGCTGGCGGTGCCCTGCCTCACAACATGCTCACCCACTCTAGGGTGGTGCCATGACTCTAACGCCGCCGAGCGGTCTCGGGCGACTCAATGGGGTGACCCAACGGCCGGCCGATCCGCACGAAGCTCGACGCGCCGCGCGGCACTGGTGGGACATCGATGCCGACGAGTATCTACGCGAGCATGCCTTTGATATCGGCGATGTAGATCTGTTGTGGTGCCCCGAGGGCTTGCGTGAATCCGAGGCGCGACTGCTCGGCCCCGCCGAAGGATTGCGCGGAGCACTCGCGTTGGAACTCGGGTGCGGGTCCGCGCCGGTCTCTCGGTGGCTGGCCGCGGCGGGAGCGCGCGCAGTAGCGTTTGACCTCTCCGGCGGAATGCTTCGGCACGCCCTGGCTGCCAATGACCGCACCGGAATCGACATACCGCTGGTGCAAGCGGACGCGACCGCGATCCCGTTCGCTTCCGGGGTGTTCGACCTGGCGGTGTCCTCGTTCGGCGCGATCGCGTTCGTCGCACGTCCGGAGTTGGTGATGCAGGAGGCGTTCCGTGTCCTGCGACCGGGTGGGCTGTTCGTATTCTCCACGAACCATCCGATCCGGTGGACGATGCCGGACTCCCCCGATCCGGCCGACCTCACGGTCCGCACGTCGTACTTCGATCCGAATGCGTACGTCGAACTCGACACCAGTGGACGCGCGACGTACGTCGAAACCCACCGCACGATGAGTGGCCGCGTCCGGGACATCATCGGCGCGGGATTCATCTTGGAGGACCTCATCGAGCCGGAGTGGACGCCGGGGCGGGATATCGTCTGGGGCCAGTGGTCCCCGCAACGAGGCGCCATGGTGCCCGGCACCGTCATCTTCAGTTGTCGCAAACCCCGCTGAATCTCACCCACCCCAACCACCAACGACCGGGCGAGTTGCTGGGGGCGGAATGCGAACAGCGGCCGCACCCGAGGGGACGGCCGCCGTTGGCGGTGTTACTTGGACCTATTTGCGCGCGTTGACCGCTTCGGTCGCCTGCGGTACGACGCTGAACAGGTCGCCCACGACGCCGAAATCGGCGAGCTCGAAGATCGGCGCCTCGGGGTCTTTATTGACCGCGACGATGGTCTTCGAGGTCTGCATGCCCGCGCGGTGCTGGATCGCTCCGGAGATACCGCACGCGACGTACAGCTGCGGGGAGACCGTCTTACCGGTCTGGCCGACCTGGAACTGGTGCGGGTAGAAGCCCGAGTCGACCGCGGCGCGCGAGGCGCCGACGGCGGCCCCCATCGAGTCGGCGAACGCCTCGATGACCGCAAAGTTCTCGGCCGACGCGACACCGCGACCGCCGGAGACGATGACGTCGGCCTCGGTGAGGTCCGGGCGCGAACCGGTGGACTCTTCGATCCGATCCAGGATCGCCGACTTACGGGCGTTGTCTGACAGCGCGACGGCGACGTCTTCACGTGCACCGGCACCCGCTTGAGCAACCGCGGCGATCGAACTCGGGCGAACGGTAATGATCGCGACCGAGGTGGTGACCTTCGAGGTGACATTCATGCCACCGGCGAAGATCGACTGCGCGACCGAACCGTCGGCGTTGATGTCGACCGCATCGGTCAGGAAGCCGTTGCCGGTCTTCAGCGCCAGACGCGCGGCAACCTCTTTGCCCTCCATGTTCGACAGCAGCAGAACGCCCGCCGGGGACTTCTCGGCGACGAGCTGCGCGAGTACCTCGGTTTTCGGGGCGACCGAGTAGCCGACGACCTCGTCGCTTTCGGCGGCGTAGATCTTCTCCGCACCGGCCTCGGCGAGCGCACCGGCGATCGCGTCGGTGGTGCCGGCGGGGCCGAACACGACAGCCGACGGTTCGCCGAGCGCGCGAGCGCCGGTCAGCAGTTCGGAGGTGGTCTTCTTCAGCTGCCCGTCGGCGGCTTCGACGACAACAAGTACTTCAGCCATGTCGTTTCTCTCTTCCTTGCCTAGACGAGCTTCTGGCTCACGAGGTACGCAACGAGCTTCTGACCGCCGTCGCCCTCGTCGTCGACCTTTTCGCCGGCCTGACGTGGCGGGCGAGGCGATGCGTCAACAACCTGCGTCCACGAGTTCGACAGACCAACTTCGCTCGCGTCGACGCCGACATCGGCGAGGGTGAGCTCGTCGATCGGCTTCTACTTCGCGGCCATGATGCCCTTGAAGGACGGGTAGCGCGGCTCGTTGTTCGTGTCCCATACCGAGATGATCGCGGGCATCTGCCCCTGAACGACCTCGAAGCCGCCGTCGATCTGACGCTCGATCGTGACCGTGTCGTCATCGATGCCGATGCTGCGGGCACCGGTCAACTGGGTGGCACCGGTCAGTTCGGCGAGCAACGCCGGCATGGCCGAGACCCGACCGTCGGTCGACTCCGCACCTGCCAGGACGAGGTCCCACTCAAGTTTGCCCAGCGCAGCGGCGAGCACCTTCGCGGTGCCCACGGCGTCCGAGCCGGCAATGGCGTCGTCAGTGACCAGTACGCCCTTGTCCGCGCCCATCTGCAGCGCCTTGCGGACCGTGTCTGTCGCGGACGCGGGTCCCACCGACAGCACGGTCACCTCGCCGTCGAAGGCCTCTTTCATTTTGAGGGCCTCTTCGATTGCGTACTCGTCCATCTCGTTCAGGACGAGGTCCGCGTTGGCGCGGTCGACGGTCTTGTCACTTTCATTAAGCGTGCGGGGGTTGCCCGAATCGGGCACCTGCTTCGCGAGTACGACGATCTTCATCGTCAGCCGAACCTCCTGTTGGGGCGGTGGACCGTGCCGGTGTACACCGGCTAGGGCTCAGCACACTGGGTGTGCGTTGGGTGCAGTGGCGCGAGTGCCAACTGATTGAAACTAGCGCTATTGGCGTGCATCAGCGACCCGGTGATGCCATACCTCACGTTCACCGGCCGGACGCAGCCCGACTAACGATACGCTTATCCGGTGCGAGGGCGACCGCAGACCAGCAGTTTTACCTCACGTTCCCAGGATGTGGAAGTCGGGGCGCATCTGCGGAGTGACATGACGCATACTCGACAACGGCGAGGCCATCGATGCTGCATCAGGAGCAGACGCTGACGCTGCTCGCGGTCAGCGACTTACACGGTCGGGCGCTCGAGTGGGATTACCTCACCGACGCTCCGCCCGCCGAGCCCGGCAGCCTGGCCCGCGTTGCCACCCTGGTGCGGCAGATCCAACGCGACAATCCGCCAGCGCTGCTATTCGACGTCGGCGACACGATCGAAGGCACCCCGATGATGTCGCTGGCCGCGCGGGAGCGACAAATGCCGCATCCCATGGCCACTGCGTTGAACGCGCTCGGCGTCGCGGCCGCGAGCGTGGGCAACCACGAATTCAACTTCGGTCTAAGCCATCTGCGCCGGTACGCCGAATCCTGTGCGTTTCCGGTCCTCGCCGCGAACATCGTCGGCGCACACGGCATCTGCTCGCGAGTGACGCGAACAGTCGAGTGCGGCGAGTTCGGTACGGTGCGCGTCGGCATCCTCGGCCTGACGACGCCTGGTTCGGCAATCTGGGACCACGCGCACCTGGATGGAAGAGTGACGATCGATGGGCTCGTCGAGTCTGCGGCCGAGCAGGTGCGCGCGCTGCGTGCAGACGCCGCCGACGTCGTCGTGGTGCTATCGCACGCTGGACTGGGTCCGTCATCGACGTACGGCGATGCGCTGCCGTGGCCCGAGAACGACACGGCGCGGCTCATCCGCGAGGTGCCCGGCATCGACGCTGTATTCCTCGGGCACCAGCACGTGGAGAGGGTCGGCCACCTGACCTGTGCGGCCACCGGCACGCGGGTGCCGTACGTCGAGCCGCTGTGTTTCGGTCGCCGGCTCGGCCGGATCGATCTGCGGCTGCGCCGCGGTGCGGACGGGCGCGTCGACGTGCTGGGCGGCGTACCGCACAGTCTGCCGGTCGCCGGCGTCGAGCCGGACGCCGCATTCATCGCGCCGCTGCGGGCCGCGCACGAACGGACCCGCGCGTACACCGCCCGCCGGATAGGTGAAGCTGCCGAACCGATCGAGGCGGCACCCGCCACGCTCGGGCCATCGGCGGCACTCGATCTGGTGAACGTGGTGCAGTCCACCGTCGTACGTCGCGCACTGCACGCGCGAGGCGGGCAGCGTCGGCGAGTGCTGTCGGTGACGGCGATGTTCGGGAAACACGACGGATTGCAGCGTGGCCCGATCAGCATCCGCGACGTGAGCCGGATCTACCCGTTCGAGAACGAACTGCACGCCGTCGAACTCAGCGGGCGTGACCTACTCAGCTACCTAGAGCACAATGCGTGCGGATTCGGCGATTCCGACGTGCCGGCGTACAACGTCGATTCGCTCGGTTCGGCAGATCATGACGTGGCGTACGAGATCGACCCGATGGCACCGGTCGGATCGCGTATCAGCGGGCTCCTTCTCGACGGCGAGCCGGTTCGAGGTGACGAGCACCTCGTGGTCGCGATGAGCAATTACCGCGCGTCCGGCGGTGGCGGTTTCCCGGGTACGGCAGAAAATCCTCCGGTATACGACAATCAACAACGAGTGCGTGATCTGCTGATCGACTGGATCCTCGATCGCGGCACCGTGCACCGTAGCGACCTTCGCCATGCCGAGTGGCGGGTGCGACAAACCCGGCCCACTACCGATACCCACACCCTGAAAGGTGAGCATCGATGCCCGACGAGGTGCCTTTGTCGCCCAACTGGCGGATGACCGCCGCCGTACTCGGCATCGGCTGGCTAGGCAGCATGGTGAGCTTCGTGGTGTTCACCGTGGGCGGGACCACCCATCGGCTGGCAGGCATCGGGCTTATGCTGGTCATGCTCGCCGGGCTCACCACACTGGCCCTATTGCGCAACCTGGGCAAAATAGTCAGCGGCGATCTCGACGATCCGGGGCCGTGGGAGGTGCGGTTGGCCGCTGCCAGCGTGGTCTTGATGGGCACCGGATGGATCCTGTATATGACGTCGTAACTGCCCGGGCGCCCGCCGCGGCAGCCACGTACAGTTCGCATTCCCGTGTCGCTTTCCCCGGTGTCGCTTTCCCATGTGGCCGATCGGAGGTTCGCCGTGAACCCGGTGATCACGCGTTGTTGGCGTCGATCCACTCATCGAGGTCGATCCAGTTCTCGTTCAACCAGCGCACACGTTCGTCCTCCGCGCGCGGGATCTCCTCAGCAGCATCTACCCGCCAGCGCGACCGCAACACTTTGTCCTGTGGTAGCTCGGCCCAGATGTCCGCGATCGTGGCCATGTGATCGAGACCGGTATGCGCCACGAACACGACGGCGGCAGTAGGCGCTGCGTCCAACGCGGCACCGACTCCGGCCGGCCGTGGCGGAAGTACATGTCGCATCGACGTGGCCAGCTCAGCCGCCTCGATACGGCCGGCTTCGCGCAGGCGTCGAATCGCGCGCTCGCGGCGCTTCGGGGTGAAATTCCCACCCTCAGGGAAGATCAGCAACGCATCGTGGCCGCCCATATCGCGCGCGAGCGCTGCGATCCCGTCGATCATGTTTTCGCCCTCGCCGGGATTCGGGTTGACGAACTTCGCCGGTAACCGGTTCAGGTAGAGGTCCACTGTCGGATCGAGTTGCATGGTGTCCTTCAGTACTACGCGGGGACGACGACGTGCCTGACTCAGCAATGCGTCCATCACCAGCAAGCTATCGCCGGGTCCGGCGTGCCGGCACAGCACCAGAATCGGACGGTCCGCGGTCACGGCAGTGTCGGAGGCCGGATCTGGTCCTTCGATGTCGATGTCCAGATGAAATAGCCGCTTCGCGGATGCGACCGAGGTCGCCAGTGCCCAGCGCAGCACGGCGTAGTGCGCACGCTGGAACCGCGGGGACCGTATCCAGTGGCCACATCCGCTGGCGATCCAGAGGATCCCGGCGACCAATACGGCGACCGCCTCCACGAACAGTCCGGTCATGGCGAATCCGAACAGCCGTAACGCGCGCCACCGGCCGGGCATGCGGTACGACGCAATCACGGCCACGATCACCAGTACCGGCGAGGCGAGCACGGTGATGGCGAACAACAAGTAGATCGCCACGTAGGCGACCGGCCGCCGTACCCACTTCGGTGGCACCCTCATCTGCGCTCCGCCGAATCGAGATAGCGCGCGGTCGCCTCGTACGCCGCGTCAATGCGGCGCGGGACGACGGAGAAATCCCGAAACTTCAGTTGCTGACGTACTCCTGTGGGTACCGGGGCACCGGTCGGCAGTACGTGTACCCGATGTTCGTCGGACAGACCCGTCATCGTTGTGGCGAACCGGTGGCGACGTGCGATCTCGAACGCAACCGTCGCGACCTCCCACGGCCGGCGCGGCGGAACCAACGGTGTCTCGATCCGGCCGACCTGAAGCACGTAGACCTCCTGAGCGCCAAGCGCGATCGCACGGGCGACTGGGATGCTGTCGACCAGTCCCCCGTCGAGGTAATGCACCCCATCGATCTCCACCGGGGCGAACAACCCGGGCACCGCACTGCTCGCCAGCAGTGCCGGCACTATCGGCCCATCGGCAAACCAACGTTCGGCCGAGGTCTCGATACCGGCCGCAACGCAACTGAACGGCACCGCGAGACTCTCCATGCGTCGATCGCCAAAGTGGTCGACAAGCATGTCGCGCAAGGCATCAGAGCCGTACAAATAGGTGCGGTGGCGCACCAGGTTGCGCACCTGGGCGAGGAAGGATTCGCCGAAGACGGATCCACCGCCGATCTGCTGCCACAGCGCCGTCATGTCGGTGATCGTTGACATGCTGGGGTCGGCGGCTACCATCGCTCCGTTGATCGCACCGATCGACGTACCCAACACCAGGTCCGGTCGAATATCGCGCTCGAGCAAAGCTCGTAACATCCCGACCTCGCACGAGCCGAGCACCCCGCCGCCGCCAAGCACGAACGCGACGCGGGTCTTAGGTTCAGTCACACGCTGATCCTCGCTCATTGAGGGCGCACCTTCTTCGTCGACGTCACGGAAATGAGGTCGCTCTCGTATTTCCGCGCAGTCGCATGATCAGGATCAACACACCACCAAGGAAGATCGGCAGGACGTACGTGAGCGCGCGATACAACAACACACCGGCCACCACGCTCTCGTCAAGAGACTCGGCGACCATCGCGGTGAACACGGCCGCGTACCCCAGTTCCAACACACCGACACCGCCGGGCGTCAGCGGCACGGACAGCAGCAACCGCGCCAAACTCCACGTCGCTAGCCCGATCAGAATGCTCATCGCCGAGTACGGCAGTCCACACGCGTACATGCACGCGATCATCAGGGCGCCATTGCCCCAATAGGTAGCCAGGACCGAGGCGCCCAGTCGCCATCGCCGCTGCCGCACGATCTGTACCGTGTCCTCACGCCACTGCGCGACTGCCATTTCCCACCCGGACGCCTGCAGCTTCCCGGACAACCACGCCGATTTCGCAACGATCGCGGTGCCGGTGCGCGCCACCCAACGGCACACGGCGGCGCTACTGACCATCACCAGCAGTACCGCGGCGATGACCAACGCGACCACCGCGGCGATGAGCGCTAGTGTCCTCATATCGCGGGCATCCGGTGATTGCGACGCGAGGAGAAAGATGATCAACCCGACGGAGGGCATCACCAGCACACAGGCTGTCACCGAGAACGCGGAGGCCGCATACGACCGTGCGTAGGTCGCGGGCTCGACACCGAACGGGCGCAGGAACACCGCGCGCGAGGCAATCGCCCCGCCCGGCACGATCGCCCCAATAGCCGACGACATCGGCTGGGTTATGACAGCTGGGCCGAACCGCAGACCCTCGAGTGCAGCCGCAAGTTGTAGCCCGGTTACCGCAATCAGCAGGAGACCGCTGACGATCAGCGTGATCGCTGCCGCGACACTCATCGATCTGATGGCATCCCAGATGTCCTCATAACTGGCGATACTCGGCAGCACCACAAAGAACACCAGGTACAAAATGACGATCGTGGCCACGATCGATGCGAACCGCATCCAGGCGCTCTTCGTGTCGCTCGGCGTCTCGGCGCCCTCGAGTTCGAAACCAGTGGCGGACTCGATCAGCGGCTCAGAATCGCGGTGCTCCTCCGACGCATTCGGGTCGCCCCCCGGCGCTCGGAACGTCGAGTCCACACTCATCGCCCCTCACGACGCCGGGGCAGCCAGGTTGACCAGGCAGCCCGCCACAAAGTGGGCCAAACATAGCACCCGGATCCGAAGAAGATTCCAATTGTGTACGGACGAAGATCCGGATCGCCTCGCTCGTGTGCCAACCTTCGCACACCCACACCCACGCCCACCCTCCGGCGCAGGAGCCCTCCCGTCGCAGGTCTAGTCGCGGAGCATCTCGGCGACCAGGAAGGCCAATTCCAAGGATTGAGTGGTGTTCAGGCGCGGATCGCACGCCGTCTCATAGCGGCCGGCAAGGTCGGCGTCCGAAAGATCCTCGGCGCCGCCGAGGCATTCGGTGACCGGCTCGCCGGTGAGTTCGACGTGAATGCCACCGGGATGCGTGCCCAGTCCGCGGTGAACCTCGAAGAAACCCATGACTTCGTCCAGGATGCGGTCGAAGTGCCGGGTCTTGTAGCCGTTGGAAGACTCGTGCGTATTGCCATGCATCGGATCGCACTGCCACACGACCTTGCGACCCTCTTCGGTGATCTTGTGCACCAGCGGCGGCAACGCGTCGCGCACGTTCCCGTTGCCCATGCGTGTGATCAGAGTCAGTCGCCCTGGCGTATTGCGCGGGTTCAACTTGTCCACGAGAGCGATCACGTCGTCCGCGCTGGCGCCCGGCCCAATCTTGACGCCGATCGGGTTCGCGATGCGGGAAAAATACTCCACGTGCGCGCCGTCGAGTTGTCGGGTTCGCTCACCGATCCACACCAGGTGCCCGGACAGCGCATATGGAAGCGCGTCGCCTTCCACGCGGGTCAGGGCCTGTTCATAGTCCAAGATCAGCGCCTCGTGCGAGGAGTACAGATCGACCCGACGCAGCGCATCGTCGTCCACCCCGCACGCAGCCATAAAGCCCAGCGCGCGGTCGATTTCGGTAGCGATCTGCTCGAATCGTTCTCCCGCCGGGGAGTTCCGCACGAAGTCTCGATTCCAGTCGTGCACTGCGGTCAGATCGGCCAGTCCCCCATTGGCATAGGCGCGAATCATGTTCATCGCGGCCGCCGAGTTGGCGTACGCACGCAGCAGCCGACCGGCGTCCGCTTCGCGGGCGCGTTCGTCTGCATCAATCGAATTGACCATGTCTCCGCGGTAACTGAGCAGGCCGAGTGAATCGCGATCGGACGAGCGCGGTTTCGCATACTGCCCCGCCATCCGGCCGATCTTGACCACCGGAGTTCCGGCGCCGTACGTAAGCACGACGGCCATCTGCAGCAGCGTGCGGGTGGTGTCGCGCAGGTGCGGCTCAGTGTTGTTGTCGAAGGTTTCCGCGCAGTCGCCTCCTTGCAGGAGGAACGCGCGCCCTTCACACACCTCGGCCAGAGTCGCTGTGAGTTGGTCAACCTCCGCCGGAGCAACGATGGGCGGCACCGACTCCAGGGTGTGAAGCGTCTGCTGCAGGAGGTTCTGATCGGCCCAGACCGGCTGCTGCAGGATAGGCAGCGAACGCCATGCCTGCTCAAGATCGGCGAGTGGTGCGGACTGCTCGGTGCGTGCTGACACGGGTCGGACTTCCTTCGCTCGGAGCGGGCCGCTCGATTCTATGCCCGCCTACACCGACTACTCGCCGTGGATCAACCGCCACCGCATCAAGTTCTGTCGCGCATCCACCAACGCGTCGTGCGCATTCGCCTCAGCAGGCGGCAGTTTCGGGGACCCCCGGTCCTCCCAGCGCTGTTTGAGTTCGTGGGTGAACCGCGGGATCTGTTTGGGCAGGCGCGTCATATCGCCCCACAATTGGCACAGCGCAACGTGGTCGTACGCCGCCACCCAGGCCCACAATTCGATCGACTCGCCAGGACCCAGCAAGAACTCGAGCACCTCATCGCGGATCGTCGAACGGCTGCGCCACAGTTTGTTCGACGGCGACGGCAACTGATCCAGCACATTGCGGCGTACCCACGCGCCGGCTTTCGACGGGTCATGCTCAGCGGAGATGGCGTAATACTCGCGACCGGTCTCGTCGACGATGCCGATCGACACCAAATCGATGCCGACGCCGTCCTCGATGAACTCGGTGTCGTAGAAGAAGCGCACGAACCGAACCTAGTCGATGCACGTTTCACCGCGAGGCGGACCGCATAGCATCGATGAATGTCCGTTCTCGCCATTGACGCCGGCACGACCGGCGTCACCGCCCTGGTCATCGATGAACACGGCGCGGTGACCGCGCGCGGCTACCGCGAATTCCCGCAACTCTTCCCTCGACCTGGCTGGGTTGAGCACGATCCGGAGTCGATCTGGGGAGCGATGCTCGCGGCCTGTCGCGCTGCCCTGGACACAGCCGAGCAGCCACCGGAAAGTATCGGGATAACCAACCAGCGTGAAACTGTCGTGCTGTGGGACCGGGCTACCTTCGCCTCGCCACGGCCAGCGATCGTCTGGCAGGACCGTCGCAGCGCGGCCATCTGCACCGAACTACGCGACGCGGGACATGAAGCGCGCGTGCGCGAACTGACCGGGTTGCGCCTCGATCCCTACTTCTCAGCCACAAAACTGATGTGGATCGCGCGGAACGAGCCCGAGGTATGGGCGGGCGTGACCTCCGGTCGGTACGCCGTGGGCACCGTTGACTCGTACCTGATCGCCCGGATGACCGGCGGGCTGCACGTCACCGATGTGACGAATGCGTGCCGCACGTTGTTGTACGACACGTTCGCCGGGCAGTGGAGCAATGAACTGTGCGACCTGTTCGGCGTACCTCGCGCCGCACTGCCGGAGGTCACCACATCGTCCGGCCGCGTCGCAACGACGTCCGTGCTCAGCGGAGATGGCAGTGCGTTACCGATCGCCGGAATCGCCGGCGATCAACAAGCCGCGCTATTCGGTCAAGCATGTTTCACTCCTGGGTCGGTCAAGTGCACCTACGGCACTGGGTCGTTCATCCTTGCGAACACCGGAAACGTTCCGGTGCGCAGCGGATCCGGGCTGCTGACCACGCTGGCGTGGGACCTCGGCGATGGCCCGACGTACGCCCTCGAAGGCTCTATCTTCGTCACCGGCGCTGCCGTTCAGTGGCTGCGCGACGGGCTCGGCATCATCGGTAACGCCGCGGAGTCCGAAGCGTTGGCGCGCTCGGTGCCCGATAGCGGGTCCGTCGTGTTCGTACCCGCTCTGACCGGTCTCGGCGCCCCGGACTGGGATCCGCTGGCCCGCGGCACCATCCTCGGCCTGACCCGCGGTACGACCCGGGCCCATCTGTGCCGGGCAACTCTTGACGCGATCGCGTTCGAAGTGCGCGACGTCATCGATCTGATGACCGGCGAGGCCGGACTCACCCTGACCAGCGTGTCGGTCGATGGCGGCGCCAGCGAGAACGATCTGTTATGCCAGTTGCAAGCCGATCAACTTGGCTCCGTGGTGCGTCGCCCGCAAGTCACCGACACCACAGCCGCTGGTGCGGGGTTCCTAGCCGGGTTGGCGACCGGGGTGTGGGGATCCATGGCGGAGATCTCCGCAGCCTGGCGCGAGGATCGCGCCTTCGAGCCGGTCCGAGACGTACGAGATGACGGCCGCCACGAACGATGGCGGGACGCCGTGCGCCGCAGCCTGGCCTGGGCCGAGGATTAAGGCTTCTCTACGTCCTCAAGGCGGCGCTGCGGCGCCCTGGAGGAGGCGGCGATGTCACGCACAACCTGCTCGGCGGAATGCCCGGTCTTATCCATGACCGTCTTGACCTTCGCCGCGTAGATGTCGACGTATTCCTGCTCGCCGAGCCGCTTGAGTTCAAGCATGATTCGGTCGGTGATCTGGCGTTCGGCGGACGCGTTACCGGACTTGTCGTGCAGGTCGGTGAAATCCAGCGGTTCGCCGAAACAGACCTGCACGTGGCCACGGCGCCACATTTTCGACCCGACGGGGTTAACTTCGTCCGTGCCGACCATCGCCACCGGGATCACCGGGACCTGTGCCTCGAGCGCCATTCGCGCCACACCGGTCTTACCCCGATAGAGGCGACCGTCCGGCGAACGTGTGCCCTCCGGATAAATACCCACCAGGTCGCCCTCGGCCAGCAAACGTTTGCAGGTGATCAGAGCGGCGTTCGCTGCTGAGCCGCTAGAGCGGTCGATCGGAACCTGACCCGCTGCGGAGAAGAAGAACTTCATCGCCTTGCCCTTCAACCCACCGGTGGTGAAGTACTCCTGCTTGGCCGGGAAAGTCACGCGACGACGAATCATCAACGGCATATAGAACGAGTCCGCGACCGCCAGATGGTTGGACGCGATAATCGCTCCGCCACGCTTCGGAATGTGCTCGGCACCAGTGACCTTCGGACGCCCGAAAAACCGCAGCAGCGGACCCATCACGATGAACTTCATCAACCAGTAGAACAAGCGCGCAACCCTTCCGATGGTGCCCGGTCAAGCCGCCGAAGCGGTGACGCCGTGACCAAACTCCGGCAACGTGCACTGACTCTAAGGCATCATGGTGGCCAGGAATTCCGCGCTCGCCGAGCGGACCTCACCAATGGCGGAGAGATTCGTGACATCCCAGCAAACACCTGTGACACCGATGCCCGGCGCCGAGCCCATCGAGACCTTGGCCGATACCGGTGAGGGCCGCCGGGTCGGTGTGCTGCTCGCCCACGGATTCACCGGCACGCCGCAGGCTATGCGAGGGTGGGCGACGGAACTGCAACGGTCTGGATGGTCGGTCAGTGTGCCGCTACTGCCGGGACACGGCACTACCTGGCGAGATATGAACACGACCGGGTGGCGCGACTGGTACGGCGCGCTCGAGGATGCGTTGGCGCGGCTGAATGAGCACTGTGAACAGGTCGTGATCGCCGGGCTCTCGATGGGCGGAACGCTCGCCATCCGCTTGACCCAGCAATACGGCCCCGACGGCCCCGCGTCGCTCGGCGACCGATTACTCGGCACGATGCTGATCAACCCCTCCCTGTCGACCGAACGCCGCGATGCCTTCCTGCTGCCTGTTGCACAGCGGTTGATCGGCTCGTTCCCCGGGATTTCGAACGACATCGCTAAACCTGGCGTGCGCGAGTTGGCCTACACCCGACTGCCATTGCGCGCGGCGTACTCCCTACAAGAGCTATGGGGCATCACCAGCAGCGATCTGGGCATGGTGTCGACGCCCCTAGTGCTGTACCAGAGCGCGACCGATCACATCGTCGAACCGGCGTCGGCGCGGATCTTGCTGTCCGGAGTCGCCAGTACCGATGTCAGCCATCACATTCTGCCGCGTTCATTCCACGTCGCCACGCTGGATTACGACGCGCAGTACATCTTCGATACGTCGCGGCGGTGGATTTCTGATCGGCTCGGTCCGACATGAGCACGCTGGAAGAGCCCGAAGGACGGCCCGACCGCCACAACGGGCTGATCGCCGCGTCCTACACCCGGCTGCGCAGCATCCAACGCCACGAGACTGAGTCGCTGCTCGCGGCGATGTCCGATGCCCGGATTGCCTGCTACGTCGCCCGGTCCGACTCTCCGGACACTCGAGAGGTGTACGTAGACGGGGACAAGGTGTCGTACGCCGCCGCCGTCGCCGACGAGGCGCACCGCGAGTACGGCGCGCGCAGAGTAACCCTCGATCCGCAGGAGGTTGACGCGCGGTTCGCCGAAATCATCGGAACGCTCGATGGCCCGTCGCACGTGCCGGACCGCCCGGAACCGGACGTGGCGGCGCGGGAAGCCTCACCGGAGGCACCCGACGGACCGTCGAGCGGCTGGCGCGAGGCGGACGGCGATTGGCTCGCCGAAATCGAAGACGACGAGGACGAGGGTTACGAACCGCCACCTCCCCCACCGATGCCCAAACCCACCAGCAAGGTGGTCATCGGCATCGTGCTGTTGATCGCCGGGTGCATCGCGCTTTTCTCACCGACTGTGCTGCCGATTTCTTTCACTCTGTCGGTAGTGATCGGCGTGGTGCTCATTGGCGGCGGGGTCGGGTACCTACTGATGCAATTGCGCGACCGTCCGGATGATCCCTTCGACGACGGGGCTCGCGTCTAGCGGCCTGCACTATCCAAGCAGGGGTTTGTGTGACCCTCCCTGACGGCATCCGCTCGGGCGCCCTGCCGCCCTATACGGATGTGCCGGTGCCTCGAAAGCGGGCTAGGTCGGCCGCCCCGACGATGCCGGCATTCGCCCCCATCGTCGCTGCGACAATATCGGGGTGTGAGCGGTGACCGCGGCCGGCGAAGACCTGCCCGAACCGAGCGCGCGCGGGCGCCAAAAATAGCTCGCCGACCTCCGCCACCCCGCCCGCGATAACCACCACGGACGGGTCGAGGATCGCCGCTATGTCGGCGATCCCTTGTCCGAGCCAACGACCTGCCTCGGTGACGAGGTCGACCGCGGCAAGATCACCGGCCGCCGCAGCGGCAGACACATCCGCACCGGTGAGTAGTTGGGCGCCGGATCCGACCAGTTCCGCCAGCCGACCGATCGTTCCCGGCGAGGTCTCGATGAGTTCGCGTGCATCCCGGGCAAGCGCACTCCCGCTGGCGTACTGCTCCCAACAACCACGATTGCCGCAGGCGCATCGGCGACCGTCCGGCACTACCCGCAGGTGGCCCCATTCGCCGGCCATGCCGAATGCGCCACGGAATAGCGTGCCGTCCACCACGATCCCGCCGCCCAGGCCCGTACCGACCGTCACGCACAACACAACTCGGTGCCCGTGCGCCGCGCCGAAGCGATACTCGGCCCAGGCCGCTGCATTTGCGTCGTTCTCCAGCCAGACCGGCACGTCCAGACGTTCGGCCAGCCGGCGCCCGAGCGCCAGGTCACGCCACGCGAGATGCGGGGCATAGCGCACGAGATCGCGCTCTGCGTCGATCCACCCGGCGGCACCGATCCCCACCGCGGTGAGCGATCGACCGGCGCGTACCGTCTCGACCAACCCCACGATCTGAGACTCGATCGCCTCGCCGTCATTCATCGGGGTCGCGACAATCCGCGGGACGTCGTACGTCCCATCGCCTTCGACCACGGCGGCAGAAATCTTGGTGCCACCGACGTCCACCCCGACGATGCAACTCACGAAAACTCGATGCGCTGAATGTCCGGTTCCGCTCGCGCGGCGTGATCGGTTCCGCCGAGGTATTCGCCGACGGTACGTAACACGCTGCCGGGCGCGTTCGGATCTTGAGCGCGTATCGCGAGCGCCAGCAACTTCAGCTCTTCGGCCAGCGGGCCAACCTCGTCCTCATTCACGCCAGACGCCCTCCTTCGGCCGGAACCGCACCCGGATCCCGTCATCACGGACGGTACCGCCTACCACCTCGCATCGTCGCAGTCCACTCGGCAGCGCGATCGGATGCGCCAGCCCGTCGACCGTCACGATCAGATCGTCAGTAGAACGCGCGACACTCATCGCGTCCTTCTCAATCCCCGGCGCCGGCACCAGCAATTCGTACTCCTCGCCGTCCTGTTCGACGCGGAGCCAAGGACTGCTCAGCGCCCCAGGTCCGGCCGCCAGCCCATCCATGAGCGGAGTCCCTGGTGCGAAGGTCGCGATCCCCGTGAGTGCGAGATGTCGTTCAACGCGTCGCGCTGATTCGCCGTCTGCGGTCACCAGCGCTGCCCACCTGGATCGAGTACGCAACGCGGCGAGTAAATCCCCAGAGACCGACAGTGCGCCCGCTGCGGCAGTAACTGCGCGCAGCGCACGATTGAGACCAGCAAGCACATCCAACGGCATCGGTAACACCCGCCCCTGGGCGTATGTCAGGTGAGCGAGCGTCGACGTCAGACTCGTCAGCGCTGCAGGCTCGGCGACCAGCGCCGTCCGTCCAGACGCGTCCCGTAGCGCGAGCGACACGGCGATCGTAGATATACCGGGCAGTGCCGCGGCTTCATCTGGCGCGGTGCGCGGCACACCGGTCTGCGCGGTCAACGCATCAAGCACCGGACCGATACTTTCCCAGTGTTCCTCGATCAACCAAGGCCCGTCATCGGGCCACCGCAACGCCTGGTAATCGTGCGCGGACGCCGAGGAGGCCACCGACTGCGGGTCGTCGGCGGCGACGAGAAGCCCTGTAGCCGTCGTGCTCAGAGCGACTCAACTCGCTTCTTGAGTTCCTTGAGCGCCGTGTCCATGATGACCTTCTCGGCCTTGCGCTTCATCATCCCGAGCATCGGGATCGCCAGGTCCACCGACAGCGAGTAGGTGACCTTGGTGGTGCCGTCGCCATTATCCTGCAGCGCGTAACTGCCGTTCTGCGACTTCTGCATGGATCCCTTGGTCAGATGCCAATCCACCTGCTCTGGGTAATTGTCCCAGTCGTACTCGAGGGTGTATCGGTCCTTGAGCACGCCGGCATCCAGCACGAAATCCACGGTCCTCGCCCAACCGTTCTCATCCGCCTCGACGACATCCGCCGACTTCACTGACCCGGCCCACGTGGGGTATGCGTCGAAGTCTGAGATGACCTCCATGATCTGCTCCGGTGCCGCGTCGATGACGATCGACTGGGTCGAATGCTCGGTCATTCGGTGTCGACTCCTTTTCCCTCAGGGATACGCCCGACCAGCGTACTGACAATCGAGGCGCGGGCGCGTGGCCCTCGAGCATCGCGCGTCCTATTAGGCTCGTACATATTCTCGGCGTAGGAGAGCACGTGCACGAAGTCTCAGTTCCATCCCTTTACGACTGCCCAGAGCAGGTGAACGTCGCTGACGTGGTGTTCGATTACGCGCAGCGCTACCCCACCGAACCGGTGTACTCGCGTCGAATCGACGGCGCATGGCACGACGTCACGTTCGCCGAATTCGCCGAGGACGTGCTGCAGCTCGCTCGCGGGCTCGTCGCCGCGGGCCTCAAGCCTGGTGAGCACGTCGGGCTCATGTCGCACACTCGGTACGAGTGGGGTGTGATCGATTTCGCGGTACAAGCGGCGCGTGGCGTCGTCGTCCCGGTGTACGAGACCTCGAGCGAGGACCAAATCGAGTGGATCCTGGGCAGTACCGACACTCGCTTCGCGTTCGTCGAGAATGCCGAGCTCATGCGACGGTTCGACAGCGCGCGTCCGAAGCTCGGCGCGTTAGATCAGGTCTTCCTCATCGAGAACGACGCGCTATCGGACCTCAGCGCCCGTGGCGCCGAGGTCCCCGCTGAACATATCGCCGAGTTGCGAGCCGCCACCGCCGGCGGGGACGACGCGACCATCGTGTTCACCAGTGGCAGCACCGGGCAGCCCAAAGGCTGTCGGCTCACGCACGCCAACCTGGTCTCGAACGCCCGAAATGCGATCGGCGACTTGGATACCTTCATCAAGCCGGGCTCGTCAACATTGCTGTTCCTACCGCTGGCGCACGTCTTCGCACGGATCATTCAACTCGGCGCGTTCACGGCCCGCGCGCGGGTGGGACACGAAGCGGACATCTCAGCGCTGATGGAGCGCCTCGCCGAGTTCCGGCCCACCTTCCTGCTGGCCGTCCCACGCGTCTTCGAAAAGGTCTATAACTCAGCGGAGCAGAAGGCACGTGGTCGGCTCAAGGCGAAAATATTCGATCTCGCTTCACGAACCGCGATCACCTGGTCGCGGGCGAAGTCGACCGGTTCGATCCCACTACACGTGCGCCTGTTGCACGCGGTCTTGGACCGCCTGGTGGGAGCTAAGTTGCGCGATGCTCTTGGCGGGCGCTGCGCCTTTAGCGTCTCCGGCGGGGCCCCGCTCGGCGAGCGGCTCGGCCACTTCTTCCGGGGCATCGGCATCGAGGTGATCGAAGGTTACGGGATGACCGAGACCTCCCCGGTAGCCGCGCTGAATACACCACAGCACAACAAGATCGGCACCGTCGGTCGCCCGATACCGGGCGGCACGCTGCGCGTTGCCACCGATGGCGAACTACTTGTCCGCGGGCCGAGTGTGTTCAAGGGGTATTGGCAGAACGACGACGAAACGGCCGCGACGCTGCGTGACGGTTGGCTATATACCGGAGATCTCGCCGAGATCGATGCCGAGGGCTTCGTGACGATCACGGGGCGCAAGAAGGACCTCATCGTGACGGCCGGCGGTAAGAACGTCGCGCCGACGGTGCTGGAGGACAGACTGCGGGCACATCCGCTGGTCAGTCAATGCATCATCGTCGGCGACCGCCGACCGTTCATCGGCGCGCTGATCACGCTGGACGTCGAGATGCTCTCCGGGTGGCTCGCCGATCACGGCTTACCGGCGATGTCCCCTGACGAGGCCATGCACAACCCTGACGTACGCGCCGGACTACAGCGCGCCGTGGACTACGCCAATAAGGCAGTCTCACGCGCGGAGGCGATCCGGAAGTTCGAGGTGCTGCCAAACGATTTCACTGTCGAAGGCGGGCAACTGACGCCCTCGCTGAAGTTACGTCGTCCCGCCGTGCTGGCAGAGTTCGCCGACGACATCGAAGCCCTCTACGGTTAGCGATCCGCGTCCTCACCCGTCGAGCAGTTCCTGCAGCACCCCGGCCTGTCGATTCCAGGTCCATTCGTCGATGACCCACTCCCGTCCGCGGGCGCCCATACCGGCTGCGCGCGTCGGGTTGTCCAACAGTTCATTGAGCGCTGCGGCCACGGCCGTCGGTGACTGGGGGCGCTGGACGACGAGCCCGGTGTCGGCGTGCCGGACAGCCTCGGGAGCGCCGCCGGAATTCCCGGCGATCACCGCCTTCCCCGTCGCGGCCGCCTCGAGATAGACCATGCCCAGTCCTTCTACGTCCCAGCCTTTGTTGCGCGTGCGCGCCGGCATCGCGAACACGTCACAAGCCGCGTACGCCGACGGTAGTTCGTCGTACGCCAACCCGCCGGTGAAGATGACGTGCCGCTGCAACCCTGCCCTGACAACCTGGCGGCGCAGCGCGGCTTCGTACCGCCCACCGCCGACGATCATGAGCGCGGCGTCGCGATGACGCGCGATGATCGCCGGCATGGCCTCGATCAGCACGTCCTGCCCTTTGCGTGGCACCAGACGGGAGATACAACCGATCACGATGCGGTCGGTGACGCCGAACCGTTCGCGCAGCGGCGCCCCATCAACGCTCGGCGAGAATCGCTCAACGTCCACTCCGGGTGAGAGCCGGCGCATGGTCGTCACCGGCGCCAATAACGGGGCCAACCTTGAACGGGTGTAGTTCGTGATGTAGGTCGTCACGTCGAGCCCGCGAGCAATCGCGCGCAGGGTCTGACGAGTGCCTGGCGTGATCGCCCACCCGGTCTCATGTCCGTGCGTCGTGCCGACCAACTGCGCTGCTCCCGCCGCACGTAATTTCGGCGCCATCAGACCCAAGGGCGCCGCGGCTCCGAACCAGACTCGATCTGCACCGATCCGGCGCATCATCGCGGTGACCTCACGGGTGACGGCCGGGGTCGGCAGCAGCATGCGGGTATTCGCCCGCACCGTTTCGAACGGCGCCTGAGCGTCGTACTCCACCGCGCCGGGCGAACTCGAGGCGTATACCGCGACGTCGTCGGGATCGAACTGATCGAGAATCGCACGCACGAACGTCTGGATACCGCCCTGCCTGGGCGGATAGTCGTTCGTGACGACGAGCGTCTTCATCCTCGAGTGGATTCCTGCACCGGCCTCACCGTGAGTGCCTCAACTAGGCGATGCGGGTGGCCGACTGCCAGCCCATGTCGCCGACTGGGACAACGCGTACCACATCGCCGAAGGTCGGCGCGTGCACCACCTGGCCATTGCCGATGTACATACCGACATGGCCCGGCATCCACAGGATGTCGCCCGGGGCAGCCTGCGCCACGGGCAGGCTCTGACCTGCTGCGGCCTGCATTTCGGACTGGTGCGGCAACGAAATGCCGACCTGCGCGTATGCCCACACCATCAGCCCCGAGCAGTCGAATGACGACGGACCCGCTGCCGCCCACACATACGGCGATCCTTGGCGCGACAAGGCGGCCTGGACCGCCTCCTGCGCCTTCGCGCTGCCGCCGCTGCCGGATTCAACAGTGACGCTGTCCTCGTCGTCGGCAACGGCATGCCCGCCGGCCTGCGCCATCACCGTTTCGCGTTCCTGCGCGTCAAGGGATTCGAGCTGCTCCTCCAGTTTGGGCAGCTTCGCCTCGATATCGGCCTTCTTGTTAGCCAATTTTTCTTCTACCGCGGCTGCATCGGCAGCGGCCTGCTCGGCAGCCGCAGCAGCGGTATCGGCCTCGGCCTGTCCGGCCAGCAGCGCCGCAACGGACTGACCGTGATAGTCCGAGATCTGCGCGAGCGTGGAGAGCTTGTCGATCACTTCCTGGGGCGTCGAACCCGAGAGGATCGTCGTCGCGCTGCCAACGCTCGATGTCTTGTACAACCCCACGCTCGTCTCGGTCAGCGTGGTCTGCTCGTCCTCAAGCTTCGCCAGCGCGTCGTTGGCGGCAGACTGCGCTTGCTCGGCGGCGTCACTTAAGGTGGCGAGCTCGATCTTCGCGGCGTTGTACTCTTCGGCGATGATCCCTAGGTCATGCTGCGTCTGCACAATTTCCTGCTGGATCGCTTCGGCGTCCTTCTCAGGAACGGCATAGGCCGCGCCGGGGGCGATCAGTAAGCTCACAGCACACGACGTCGCGAGCGCAGTCGCGGACAGGGCACGACATACACGCCGGGTCTTGGTAACCACGAAGACCTAACTCCTCTTCCTCTGTCCGCCTACCGGGTTAGCTGACGGATTCGGGCGGGGAAGATCGCCCTACGGAGCACGGGCTCCGATTCACCCCAGAACTAGCGCGGGTCCCCGGCACGTACGCGACGTTTCGGCGGCGGCATCCAGCGGGCCGCATTGCGGACCCCTAGGTTCTGAAGGCCACGCACAGGCTACCGTCGTCACCGGTTCGTGACAATTCCAACCGCCGTTATCCGGCGCGACGGCTCGGATCAGGATCTGTCAGCATCGGGATCAGCCGCAACGGCGGCACCAGGCCGCCGTCCGCCAACGTCATCAAGGCATTCGCCGAGGCATCGTCAATGTCGGTTCCCATCGGATCGGCCTCCACCAGCACCGTCATGATGCAGTCACCGCACGCCTCCGGCTTAGCTTGGCACGTATCGCAATCAATGATCATGACAGCAGGCTAGGAACACGCTCCGACAACTTTCCGCCCTGAACGCGCAATTGAACGAGGCCGAGGGACAGTCACGAAACTTGTCGGAGACTCCCCGTACCGTGCTCGCCATGCCGCAGCTGCCCTCGCAACTAAGCATTGATGAGATCGGTGAACCACTGAGTCAGGCCACTTTTCTGGTAGTCGACCTGGAAACCACCGGCGGATCACGTGCAGCGGACGCCATCACCGAGATCGGGGCGGTCAAGTCGCGCGGCGGTGAGGTAGTCGGCGAGTTCCACACACTGGTCAACCCTGAGGCTCCGATTGACCCTTATGTACAGGTGCTCACCGGAATCACCGATCGCATGGTCGATGCAGCGCCGCCGATCAGCGGCGTACTTCCCACCTTTCTGGAGTTCGCCAGCCTCAGCGCCGGGACCATCGTGGTGGCGCATAACGCCGGGTTCGACCTGGGATTTCTCAAGGCTGCTGCCCGCGCGACCGATCTCGCTTGGCCTCGTCATCGAACGCTCGACACGTTGCACTTGGCGCGTCGCGTCCTCGTCGGCGGCGAGGTGCCCAACCACAAACTCGGCACACTCGCAGCGCACCTCGGCGCGGCCACCACACCCACCCATCGCGCGCTGGACGACGCGCGGGCGACGCTGGACGTGCTACACGCGCTGCTGGAACGAATCGGCGGCTCGAACGGTGTCCACACCGTCGATGAGTTGTTGGCGCTGCTGCAGGAAACGACCCCAGCGCAACGCGCAAAACGCACCCTCGCCGACCCATTAACCACCGGACCTGGGGTCTACATCTTCCGTGACGCGCAAGGCGCCCCGCTGTACGTCGGTAAGAGTTCGTCGGTACGCCGGCGGGTGCGGGCTTACTTCACTGCCAGTGAACCGCGCGCCCGGATGCGTGAGATGGTGCAGCTCGCCACGAAGGTCGAGGTCGTGGAGTGCGCGCACGACTTGGAGGCACAGATCCGCGAAGTGCGGTTGATCGATGCGCTCGCGCCGCGCTACAACCGGCGCTCGAAGAACGCCCGTTCGTCGGTGTGGCTGCGCTTGACCAGTGAACGCTATCCGCGCCTGAGTATCGTCCACCGGCAGCGCGACGGCGAGCTGGCGCAGATCGGTCCATTCGGATCCCGCGGCGCCGCAACCGCGGCGATGGATGCGATCCACGAATCGAACCTGGTGCGTCGCTGCACCGACCGGATCACCGCCACCAACGCGCCGACACCGTGCGCTCTGGCGGAGCTCGGTCGGTGTTCGGCCCCATGCACCGGCGACCAATCCCCCGAGCAATACGCCGCTCAGATCGCACCGATCATTCAGTCCGCCCGTGCAGACCCGTCGCCGCTCTTGGAGCCGTTGCACCGCCGAATCCAACGCCTGTCGGACGCCGAACGATTCGAGGACGCCGCCCAGGTGCGAGATCGTGCCCGTTCACTGGTGAGCGGCTTGAGCAGAACTCAGCAACTCGAACAGCTCGGCTCGGTTGCCCGAATGGTGCTGGCCGCGCCAGCCACCGGCGGGCGCTGGGACCTCGCCGTCATTACCCGCGGCCGGTTGGCCGCGGCCGCAGTGGCCGACCGCACGTCCTCGGTGCTGCCGATCGCGCGCGAACTGCGCGCTGCCGAGCAGCATTTCCCGAATGACGCCACCGAAGCGATCGCACACGAGCACGAAGAGACCCGACTGCTCGCACGATGGATGATCAGCAGCGGAGCTCGCCTGGTCGACATCGACGGCGAACTAATGAGCCCCGCCTCGGCGGCGCAGCGGTACACCAACGCGTTCGGTAGTCGCTGACCGAGGCCGACCGGAGGCTACGATCTGTGGACAGCCACCGACAGCGAGGAGATTACGGTGCTCACCGCGATCGTTATGATCACCGCCGCCACCAACGCGATCCCCGAGACGGCACAGCGCCTCGCCGATATCGAGGGCGTGAGCGAGGTGTACTCGGTCGCCGGCAATATTGACATGATCGCCATCGTCCGAGTGCGCGAGTTCGACGACATCGCCAGCGTGGTCTCTGGGCGAATCAATAAGACTGAGGGCGTCATCGATACCGACACCCACATCGCCTTCCAGGCGTTCTCCCAGCACGATCTGGAGTCCACCTTCAGCATTGGCCTCTGACGCCACATACACGCTCTGCGGACCCTGGCGGGTCGCGAACGATCGCGCTATGCGTTGCTGACGGCAATCCAGCGCTCGAGCACACCGGCAGCAGCTCCTGAGTCGATCGCCTCACTCGCACGGCGCAGCGCCTCCGGGAACGCCGCTTGCACCTCGGCGGCGGACGCCGGTACGCCGTCGTGCGCAACGATGGCCGCAGCCGAGTTCAGCAGAACCGCCTCACGCACCGGACCCGTCGACCCATGCAGCAGATCGCGCACCACCTGAGCGTTGAACTCGGGCGGTCCGCCGCGCAAATCTTCGGGCCGGGCCGCTCCGATACCCAGTGACGCTGGATCGAGTTGCTGTTGTTGCACCGGTGAGCCGTCGGCAGGTACCGCCCACACCTGCGAGGTCGTGGTGGTGGTCAGCTCGTCCAGGCCGTCATCGCCGCGGAACACGAGCGCCGAGACGCCACGCATCCGCATCACGTCGGCCATGATCGGCGCCATCCGTTGATCTGCGCAGCCAACGGCCATGGCACTGGGTCGCGCTGGGTTCGACAGCGGCCCTAGGAAATTGAAGACGGTCGGAATACCGAGTTCTTTGCGGGCAGGCCCGGCGTAACGCATTCCGGAATGAAAATTGGGCGCGAAGAAGAAGCCGATGCCGACTTCGTTGATGCACCGCGCCACGCCGTCGCCGTCGAGGCCGAGTTTGACCCCAAGTTCCTCGAGAACGTCGGCCGCGCCGCACGCCGAACTCGCCGCGCGCCCACCATGCTTGGCGACTTGAATCCCCGCACCGGCGGAGACAATCGCCGACATAGTGGAGATATTCACCGTATGGGCTTGATCGCCGCCGGTACCGACGATGTCCACGCAGCCCGCTGGGGCACTCGCGTCGGCGGCGTTCTGAAGCATTGTGTCTACCATGCCGGCCACGACATCCGCCGTTTCGCCGGCGGCGCGCAGCGCTACCGCGAATCCGGCCGTCTGCGCGTTAGTCGCGGCGCCGGCCATGATCTCGTTCATCGCCCACGCTGCTGCCTCGCGAGACACGACGCGATCCCCCAGCAGTGCTCCCAGCACGGACGGCCAGGTGTGCTGCTGCGCGCTCATCGCAGCACAGGCACGCCGGCAGTCCGGTTCCGCAGTTGCTCCGCGACTACCTCGCCGGCAGTCAATGGATCAACGGGGTACACCAGGACGGCATCGGCCAGCGCCCACGTGGCCAGCCAACGATCTGCCTCCCGCGCCACCATGACAAGCGCGGACGGGCAATCCTCAAGCTCGTATTTCATCTGCCGCGCCAAGCCCATTCCACCGGTGGGCTGCGC
Organism: Cumulibacter sp.; assembly: GCA_047975195.1. Lineage (GTDB taxonomy): Bacteria > Actinomycetota > Actinomycetes > Mycobacteriales > Antricoccaceae > Cumulibacter. Next base: position 25,364 of record JBKEDB010000074.1, read on the forward strand.
CTCGCCGTCCAGGATCGCCAGCGCGATCCCCCCACGATCGACGTTCTCGATCACCTCGTCGTACGTCGAACAGTCGATCCATTCGATCCGACCGACGTCCTTGGCGGGGCGACGTCCGATAGCGGTGCGGACTGCGTCGCGGCGCTCGACGATCGGGCTGTACACCAGAACGGTGTGTACCTGCTCGGCGGCGTCGGGGTGATCGGCGTGGGTCATCGTGCTGGTCTCCGTGGTAGTACGACAGTGGCATTTCTGCCGAGTCGGCTCGGCGGGCTCGGGCCTAGGTTACTCGCCGGGTCGCAGCGCGTCGGCGTCGGTCGCCGCCGCGGACCGACGGGCGGCGTGCTCTGCACGATCCAACTGCCGATCGACCCGGGCCGCTTCGCGCTCCGATGCTTTCATCCACTGATACAGCGCAACGCCGAGCATCAGCAGACCCACGAACTCTCCGGAGGACCACAGCAGTCCACCCCCGACCCGCTGTTCGGAGAAGGGATCACTCCACGCGAGGTTCAACGAACCGTAGTAGTCGCCGGCCAGCAACTCGGTCGACTGCATGATCGTCAGCCCCAAGAAGGCATGAAACGGCAACGTCGCAACCAGCAGCAGCACCCGCATCGGGTGACTTACCCGGCCGGGCACCGGGTCGAGCCCGATCAATGGCCAGAAGAAAACCGCGCCGGACAGCAGGAAGTGCACGTGCATCAGCTCGTGCAGCCAGACGTTCTCGATCGAGGCCTCGTACCAACCACTGAAGTACAGCACCCATGGGCTGGCGATGAAGATCACGAAGCCCACCAGCGGGAACATGAAGAACTTGGAGATTTTCCAGTGCAGCACTGCGTTCAGCCGCTTGCGACCGCCTATCGGCAATGCGCGCAGCGCGAGCGTGACCGGCGCCCCGAGGGCGAGGAAGATCGGCGTCACCATCGCCAGCGTCATGTGCTGCACCATGTGCACGCTGAACAAGGTCTCGTCGTACGCGCCAATCCCGGACATCGTGACGAACGACAGCGATCCCAATCCGCCGAGCAGGAAAGCCCAGGTGCGTCCGACGGGCCACCGCACACCGCCCCGACGCAGCCGCGCGACGCCCCACAGGTAGAGCGCGGCAGCCAGAACGACACCCGTCAGCAAGAGCGGGTCGATCGCCGGTTGGGTGAAGATGGTGGCGAAGGTAAATGGCGGGACGGTGCTGGGATCGACCCCCACAGCGAGCAGGTAACGCACAGTTTCTGAGGGTATGCCGAAATATAGTTCGCGAAACGCCTACCCGGTTCACATAGAGCGAACGGAAGGGGCCATAATTACCGCCGTGACGACAGCAACCGATGCCTTTAGGTCAGAGAAGGTCCATTCGCTATCGCGACCAAACATGGTCAGCGTCGGGACCATCGTGTGGCTCAGCAGTGAGCTCATGTTTTTCGCCGGCTTGTTCGCCATGTATTTCACGGCGAAGGCGGTAACGGGCGCCGAGGACGGCTGGCCGCCGCACCCCACCCATTTGAACCACGTATACGCGCTGATCTTTACGATCATCCTGGTGTCGTCGTCGATCACCTGCCAGTTGGGTGTGTTCGCCGCTGAACGCGGTGACGTGTTCGGGTTGCGTCGTTGGTACGCGCTGTCGTTCTTGCTCGGTCTGGTCTTCATCGTCGGACAGGCTTACGAGTTCTACGTACTGGTGACCGAGTACGACACCACGATCTCCTCGAGTGTGTTCGGGTCCGTCTTCTATATGACTACGGGCTTCCACGGGTTACACGTCCTCGGCGGTTTGATCGCGTTCATCATCGTGTTGATCAAGTCCACGATGGGACGCTTCACCCCGGCGCAAGCCACCTCAGCGATCGTCGTCTCGTACTACTGGCACTTCGTCGATGTGGTCTGGATCGGCCTCTTCTTCGTGATCTACATCATGACCTGGGTCTAGGCCGCCCATGACCAACGCACAGCCACTTCCAGCCCCTGCACCCACGACCACGACCGGAGACAAGGTGAACCGATCATGAGTGCCAGCTCGCAGCCCTCGCCGCCTGAGAACAAGGCCGCGAAGACCCGCGCGAAGCGCAAGGGATTCGCGCGTCGCGCTGGCGCTCTGGCCGGCGCCTTGGCTCTCGTCGGCACCATGTACTCCATGGCCACGCCCGGAGCCCAAGCCGAGGAAGAGTCCGCGGCCGGCAGCACCGACGCCATCGCGCTCGGTCAGGACATCTATGACAAGTCCTGCATCACCTGCCACGGCGCCAACCTTGAGGGCGTCGAAGACCGTGGTCCGGCGCTTATCGGCGTCGGCGAGGCCTCCGTGTACTTCCAGGTGTCCACCGGCCGTATGCCGATGGCGCAGCAGAATGCTCAGGCCCCGGCCAAGCAGGTCATGTATGACCACGAGCAGACGTTAGCGTTGGCCGCCTACATCGGTCAGTTCGGCGGACCGGAGATCCCCGAGGTCACCGATGAGGATCTCGCACAGGCCGACCTCGCCGAGGGTGGCGAACTCTTCCGGCTCAATTGCTCCTCGTGCCACAGCTTCACCGGGCAGGGCGGAGCACTGTCTTCTGGCAAGCACGCTCCGGATCTGATGAACGCATCGCCGACCCAGATCTACACGGCCATGCTGACCGGCCCGCAGAACATGCCGATCTTCGGCCCGAACCAGCTGACGGACGAAGAGAAGAAAGACATCATCGCGTACGTCGACATGCTCCAGCAGAACCACAATCCTGGTGGCCACCCGATCGGCCGCACCGGCCCTATCCCCGAGGGCCTGGTCATCTGGCTGGGCGGGCTCGCTGTGCTGATCGTTGGAACAATTTGGATTGCAGGTAAGTCATGAGCGGGTTCAATCAACCGCCGGCGGAAGACTCGGGTGGTGTCCCCGAACAGGAGCCGGCCCGCGACGGTTCGCCAGCGAGCGTCGCGACACGTTACGCGGCGTCCAAGCAGAAGGTATCGGTGACCGACGAAGAGTTGGCCGCGATGTCGACGGACGAACTCGCCGAACTCGGCGGCGCCATCGACGGCGTGAAGGTCCTCTCCCAGGAGTACATGTTCCCCCCGGGCAGCCGGGGCGAGAAGCGCGCTGAACGCCAGGTCGCGCTGTGTTTCACTCTCGCGGCGATCTTCGGACTCGCGTTCGTGGCCATCTTCTTGTTCTGGCCGTGGCGAGTGAACGACGTTGCTCCTACCGAGAGCAGCGCCGCTCTCTGGTACACACCCTTGCTCGGCGTCACCCTCGGCGGCGCGCTGCTGCTGCTCGGGGCTGGCATGGTGATCTGGGCGAAGAAGTTGATGCCGCACGAGGTCACCGTTCAGGAGCGCCACGAGGGCGCGTCGCCGGAGATCGAGCGGCAGGCCACCGGCGCCACCCTGGTCAAGGGTGCGCAAGGCCTCGGCATTGACCGCCGCAAGTTGCTGCGTCGTTCGCTACTGGGTGCCGGAGGTGTCCTCGGACTCGCCACGATCATTCCGCTCGGCGGCTTGATCAACAATCCGTACCGCGACGACGCGCTGTTCCACACGGCGTGGAAGAAGGGCACTCGTCTCCTGCGCGCCAACGGCACCCCGGTTCGCCCCGGCGATATGGAGCCCGGTTCGTTGGAGACGGTGTACCCATACACCGAGGGGCTGGCGCACCAGTCCGACACGCCCACGATGCTGATCCGCATGCATCACGACCAGGCCGAGAAGTTCCAGGCCAGGCCGATGAACGAGCGCGAGGACTGGGGCGGGCCTGCCCGATGGAACGAGTACGTCGCGTACTCGAAGATCTGTACGCATCTGGGATGCCCAGTCTCGCTGTACGAGCGTGAGACAGGCCGCATCCTGTGCCCGTGCCACCAGAGCCAGTTCCAGATCATCGACGACGCGAAGCCGGTCTTCGGTCCGGCTACCCGCTCGCTTCCCGCGCTGCCCATCGAGGTCGATGACGAGGGATACTTCGTCGCGCGCAGCGACTACCGCGAGCCGGTCGGCCCGGCGTTCTGGGACCGTCAGCGAGGAGTGACCAAGAATGCCGAGTAACGCCACCACCACTGCCCGGCGTCCGGCCAACAAGGCCGCAGTAGTCGCTGGTGAGATCGATGACCGGATGACAATGGCGGCGCCCACGCGCCGCATGCTCAACAAGGTGTTCCCGGACCACTGGTCCTTCATGCTGGGCGAGATCGCGTTGTACTCGTTCATCATGCTGCTGCTGACCGGCACCTACCTGACGCTCTTTTTCGATGCCTCGATGAAGGAAGTCATCTACGACGGCTCGTACGTGCCGTTGCAGGGCATTCCGATTTCGGCGGCGTACGAGTCGACCCTGAACATCAGTTTCGATGTGCGCGGTGGTCTGCTGATTCGGCAGATGCACCACTGGGCGGCGCTGCTGTTCATGGCATCGATCCTGGTGCACCTGCTGCGCGTGTTCTTCACCGGCGCGTTCCGCAAGCCACGCGAGACCAACTGGCTCATCGGTGTCGTCCTGGTGTTCCTGGGCATCGCAGAAGGCTTCATGGGCTACTCGCTTCCGGACGATCTGCTGTCGGGTACCGGTCTTCGCATCACCTCCGGCGTGATCATGTCGATTCCGTTCCTGGGAACGTTCATTCACTACGCGTTGTTTGGTGGCGAGTTCCCCGGTGAGTTGATCATCGGCAGGTTCTACATCCTGCATGTGCTGTTGCTGCCGGGCATCATGATTGCCCTCATCGGTGCGCACCTGTTGCTGGTGTTCAAGCAGAAGCACACGCAAGGGCCCGGAGCGAAGGCGACCGAACAGAATGTCGTCGGGCATCGCTTCTACCCGATCTTCATGGCCAAGGGCGGCGCCCTGGCGATGCTGACCTTCGGTGTGATTACCGCGCTCGGTGGTTTGGTACAGATCAACGCCGTGTGGATGCTTGGACCGTACAACCCCTCGCAGATCTCCTCCGGTTCACAGCCTGACTGGTACATGCTCTGGTCCGAAGGTATGGCGCGTCTGTTCCCGCCGTGGGAGCTCAGATTCTGGGGCATTACGATCCCGGAGATCTTCCTGGCGATCAATATGCTGGCACCGATCATCATCGGGTTCATTCTGTATCCGATGATCGAGCGAAAACTCACCGGCGACAACGCATCGCACAACCTGCTGCAACGTCCCCGCGACGTTCCGGTGCGTACGGCGTTGGGCGCCATGGCGATCTCGTTCTACCTCGTACTGTCGATTTCCGGCGGTAACGATGTGATCGCCGAGAAGTTCGACATCTCACTCAACGCGATGACCTGGGCAGGACGTATCGCCTTCCTGATTGTGCCGCCCATCGCCTACTGGGTGACCTACCGAATCTGTCTGGGTCTGCAGCAACACGACCGCGAAGTGCTTGAGCACGGCATCGAAACGGGCATCCTGGTGCGCGCTCCGCACGGTGCGTACTTCGAACGGCACCAGCCACTCGGCGAGACGGATGAGCACGGGCACACCGACCTCACCTACGGCGGCGCAGCGGTGCCGAAGAAGATGAACAAGGTCGGCGGCGCCGGACGCGGTATGCGTGGCTTCTTCCGCCCGATCGAGACGCCACCGGTCCCCCCGACCCCCGAGGGTCTGGCCGAGCGTGGAATCGAGTACGACGAAGAGGCAAAGACGCACTAGCCCTCACCTCGAAGCGGCGCCCCGGGTCATTGGACCTGGGGCGCCGCTTCGTTGAGTGGAGCGCGTAGTCTGGGCCCGTGACTAGCACCGTTGACTCCCAGAACCAGTCCGAGCTCGACTCGGAATCCCACGGCGGATGTGGCTGCGGCGCCGGAGGCTGTGGCGGGGTGTGTTCCCCCGCACCTGCGGCCGTTGATCTCTCAACGGCCGCACCGGTCGACGTACATGTCTACGCCGACGTAGTGTGCCCGTGGTGTTACATCGGTAAACGTCGCCTCGACGCTGCCGCGAAGGCCTTCGCCGATGCTGGCGGCCAGGTACGCGTCCGCTATATGCCGTTCCAACTCGATCCCCAGGCATCGACTGAAGCGTGTGAGCTCATGCCGGCGATGGCGCAGAAGTTCGGTGGCGAGCAGCAGGCGGCCGAGTCGATGGCGCATATCGCTCAGATCGCGGCGACCGACGACCTGGAACTCGATTTTGACGGCGCGTTGAGCGTGAACACTCTCGCAGCGCACCGGGTGCTCGCCCTCGCCGGTGAGCGAGACCTCGCCGTGCAATCGGATTTGATGGAGCGGTTGATGGCCGCTCATTTCACCCGCGGGGAAAACATCGGTGCGGACGACGTCCTGCAGAAACTGTGCGATGAGGCAGGTCTTGAGGTCAACGTCGAGGAATACCTCTCCTCCGACGCCGGAATCGACGTCGTCCTCGAGCAGCAGGACGCCGCGCGCGGCGCTGGTATTACCTCGGTCCCGACCTACGTCTTCGCCTCCCGTTGGGGTATCTCCGGTGCGCAGGATGTCTCGACGTTGCTGATGGTGCTACAGCAGGTCGCGGCCCAAGCGGACGAGCAGCCCGGCGGTGGTGGCGGTGGTTGCTGCGGCGGCGGTTGCTGCGGCTAGTTCCTCATCCGCGAAACGAGGCATTACCTAAACGAAGGCCGGTCCAGTGATGGACCGGCCTTCGTCGTACGACATGCGGGCGTGACTAGTTGCCTGTGAATTGCGCCTTACCCGGACCGTTCTCCACGAACGACTTCATCCCTAGCGCCCGATCCTCGGTCGCGAACAGCGCGGCGAACAGGTTGCTCTCCAGTTTCAGGCCCGTTGCCAGGTCGCCATTCAACCCATCGTCGACGGCGGCCTTGATCGCGCGTAGCGCCAGCGAAGCACCACCGGAGAACTGGCCAGCCCACTGCCGCGCAGTGGTGTAGACATCGGCCGCGGGTACCACCTTGTCAGCCAGACCAACACGATTCGCCTCGGCAGCATCTACGAAGCGTCCCGTGTAGATGATGTCCTTGGCTTTCGCCGGGCCGACCAGGCGAGCGAGCCGCTGCGTTCCGCCGCCACCGGGAATGATGCCGAGCAGAATTTCCGGTTGGCCGACCTTGGCGTCATCAGCGATGATCCGGATGTCACAGCACATCGCCAGTTCCATCCCGCCCCCGAGGGCATACCCGGTCACGGCGGCAACAGTCGGCTTCGGGATCTGAGCTACGGCGGCGAAACAGGCCTGGAGTTCGTGCGCCTGCACGGCCATCTCCTGGTAGCTCATCTGTTCCATTTCTTTGATGTCCGCACCGGCCGCGAACACCTTCTCCCCGCCGTACACGATGACGGCCTTGACCTCGTCGTTGCGCGAGGCTTCGACCGCGCACTCGCGGATCTCTTCCTGAACCTGGCGGCTCAGCGCGTTCATCTTCGGCCGATCCAGTCGGATGGTGCCGATACCGTCAGCGATCTCGAGCCTGACGAACTCACCCATGTGTTACTCCTTGTGTACGGACCGTCCCACGCGGCTGTTGGACGGCGGTGGTGGTGTGCGGGAGGACGTGCGTGGTGCGCAGCTATCCAATTGACGCGAAGTAACGACCGCGCCGCTGGCTGAGGAAAACATCCAATCCGAAGGTGTCCTTGATGGCCTGCTCGTTCATCTCCTGCTCAAGCAGCCCTTGGCGCACGACGCCGCCTTCGCGAAGCATGAGCAGATGCGTGAATCCGCGAGGGATCTCCTCGACGTGGTGAGTCACCATGACCATCGCCGGCGCGAACGGGTCGGCGGCGAACTCACTGAGCCGACCCAGGAGGTCCTCCCGACCGGTCAGATCCAGACCGGCGGCTGACTCGTCGAGTAGCAATAACTCCGGGTCGGTCATCAGCGCGCGACAGATCTGGGTCCGTTTCCGCTCACCCTCGCTGAGGGTGCCGTACTCACGATTGGCCAGACGCGCTATCCCCCACTGCTCCAGCAGTTCCAGTGCCCGGTCGGTGTCCATGCTGTCGTAGCGTTCGCGCCACCGTCCGATCACCGAATAACCCGCGGACTGAACGATATCGACCACCTGTTCCTGCGGCGGCACCCTCGCGTTCAGCGCCGCCGAGGCTAAGCCGATTCGCGGGCGCAGTTCGAAGACGTCGACCTTGCCCACGCGCTCCCCGAGCACGTGCACCGACCCTGAAGTCGGGTGCATCTGAGCGGCTGCCAATTGCAGCATGGTGGTCTTGCCGGCGCCATTGCGTCCGAGCACAACCCACCGTTCGTCGAGTTCAACCTGCCAGGAAAGGTCATGGAGCAATGTGGTCTGGCCTCGCCGCACCGACACGTCACGCATGTCGATGACGAGGTCGGGATCCGACTCGTACTCGTCCAGCGGACTTGGCGTAAACACATGCTCCATCAAACCTTAAGCGGGCTGCGCGGGCACGACGGGGTCCACGCGGCCGCTACGTGCGATCTACCACTTGAACGTAGGTTCTTTTTCCACGCCGCACCGGCCGACTAGAGTCTGCGGTGACAGTGAGGGGCGACGCATGCAACAGGACAACACCGGACATCCCGCGTTCGCGGTGAATCGGGTTGCCGATTTCGACGTCGTACGAGCGCTCGGCAGCGGCGGTTCGTTTGTTCTGGCCAAGACACCACGGCGGTTGGCTGAGCACGGCGAGCACGCCGTGCTGAAAGTTATTCCGGCCGACGCTGGCGTGGATGCCGACGGCACGTTCGAGACGATCACAACCGCATTGCGGGCGATCGCCGAAGTTCGATCAGATTTTCTCGTGCGGCTGTGGGAAGTCGGTCGCAACGACGGTGTTGTTTACTGCGCGATGGAACACCTGCCCGGCGGTAGCCTCGCCGCGCCGACTACGCAACTCAACTTCGCCGACGTGCTGCGCGCGATCTCCTGCGCAGCACGCGGAGCACACGACCTGCACCAGGCTGGAATCGCTCATCGCAACATCCATCCCGGCGCGGTGGTCTTGCACCCCAACGGCGCGAAACTCGCCGACCCGGGGTTGTCGGGCTACCTCAGCCCCGGAATGACCCTCACGGGGCGCCTGGGCCAGCCCCACCTGGCATACCTGGACCCAGACGTATTGCGGGGCAAGGCCCCCAGCCGCTCCAGCGATTTGTTCTCCCTCGGTGCGACGTTGCATTACGCGGCGTCGGGCCGAACACTGTACCCACATCTGGATGAGAGCCAACCGACCGCTGCGTTGAGCACCATCCTGGACAATCAACCCACCGTCGCTAACGGACTTCCCGAGCCGATCGAACGTATCGTGCGCCAGTGCATCGAGCGGAACTCCGACGAGCGACCCAAGACCGCCGGTGATCTGGCCGACCGGCTCGATGCACTGTGGAAGCGATGAAATGACCCTGCGTTACGAAGTTGTTCCCGGCCACGGCATCGTTGCCCGCAATGCCGACAGCCTGCTGTGGGTCGGCGCCGAAACGACGTCCGCCGCCTGGGACGCACTCGGTGGCGTACTACAACTGGAGCCGGGCACAGACCCGGGCGGCGCGGATCTCGCGAGCGCTCTTGGCGCGCTTCAACAGGTGCTTCAGCAGCACCCCAGCACTGTCTTCGCCGCGTTGATCGTCTCGGGTGATCGCGCGCAAGGTCTGCTGCGTGGACCGGTCACCGTGCGCAATCAGTCCGATGTCGCTCCTGCGACCGGGCACGGTGAACTCGGAATCACGGTGCCGTTCGCGATGTCCGAATCGGTGTACGTCGGCATCGGGCAGCCTCAGGCGAACCCACAGGCGATTCGCGAACTGCTCGACCTGGACGGGGGTGCCGTACCCGGCGGCGGCGCTTGGGTCCACCCGCTACCGACCGGGCGGCGACATGCCAGCGGCAGCACCGGAAGTTACGCGCGGCTGGCTACGGCAGCGGCGGTATCGGCCGACGAATCGGCACAGGAGGTACCGGCCGCCGAATCGGCAGACGGTCCGCCCCAGGCGCCCGAGCCCGCCAACACGGTCGGCGAGCCCGCTCATCACGATGCTGAGGCGATCGCAGCCGACGTCGAGCCACCGGCGCCGGCCGGCGCCGGTGAGTCCGCAACACACTGGGGAACGGGCGACGAGGACGCCGCCGATGCGCAGCACGGCTCCGGATCGACTCCGAACGCAGGGGGCGTCGTCGCGAGTGCGACCGGCTTCGCGGCAGGTGCCAGTGGACTCGCTGCGGCCGCCGGTGCAGGCGCGAGCGGTGCTGTCGGCGCGGTGGGGACCGGCATTGGCTTCCCGAGCGCCGATACACCCACGGGCGGCACCGGTGACTACCCGCAACAGGACGGGACGCCCGATTACAGTGCCGAGACCGCAGCGAGTTACGCCGTACCGCCGACCGGTCCGCATCCGGCTCAACCGTCGCAGAATGCTGGGCCAACCGGCGGGCAACCGCTACCGGAGGTGGGTGCGCTAGGGACGTGGGCCAGCCCGGCCGACGCCGCCTCGATGGACGGGCAGGACGCCGGTGGGGCGCGGGAGTTTGTGCCGGCCCCCGATTACCAACTCGTCGATCTACGCGATGCCCGCGCGGCTGTTCCGGGGCAGCCGCTGCCCATCGACGACTCGGAAGCTGCGGCGCCACCGAGTGCACAGTCGACCCCAACCGTCGGCGCGATTGTTTTCGAGGACGGGTCTACGTTCGCGCTCGATCGCGATTACGTGGTTGGTCGCCGTCCCGAGAAGGATCCACGGGTGCAGTCGGGGCAGGCGGCCGCGCTCACCGTCGTCGACCCGGATACGGTGCTGTCCAGCGCGCACGCGTTGCTGGCCATCCGCGGTGCGCAAGTAGTCCTGACCGACCTCGGCTCGCTCAACGGCACCCATATCGCACCGCCGGGCGCGCAGGACTGGAGCCGACTCGAGCAGTACCAGGAAGTACTGATCACTCCCGGCACGCGTCTACTGTTCGGCTGGACCGTGGCTACCTATTCAGGTAACGCCTGAGGGCGCGTCGAGCGCCACACATCCCAACCTCTCGAGGCTCTGGAGGCAACGGTCGGCATTTGCGAGGATGAGCGCATGGACGCTGCCGCGCGCATCACCACGGCCATCGACACCGACAGGTTCGCCATCATCGATGTCTGCCCTACCGTCGACAGCGGACGATTTCCGTTGCGGGGTATTCCGGGCCAGCGCATCGAGTTCGCCGTGACTGCGTTTCGGGAGGGCCATGACGCGTTGGGCGCGACGCTGGTGCTATGCCGCGGCGAGGTGGAGCAGGTGACGGTACGCATGCAGCCGGGCGCGCCTGGTAGCGATCGGTGGCATGCGGCCATAGATCTACCCGGTGAGGGTGCCTGGGAATACTACGTCGAGGCATTCAGCGATCCGTGGGCGAGTTGGCTGCACGCCGTCGAGGCAAAGCGGAATGCCGGGCAGGGCGCAACCGAACTCGCCAACGACCTGGCTACCGGGGTCGGCCTGTTGCGCAGGGCGACAAAAATACCCAGCGCGCACACCGACGCTTTATGCGCCGCGGCCGACCAACTCGCCGATGCGAGTCGCACCGTCGGCGATCGGCTCCGCCTCGCGCTCAGTGAACCCGTGACCACCGTGATGTACGACGACCCCGTGCGCGACGCGGTTACCGCCTCGCCGAGATACCGGCTATGGGTGGACCGCCCGCGAGCTGCCGTCGGTGCATGGTACGAGTTCTTCCCCCGTTCCACCGGTGGCACCGCGAGCGACGGCACCGTCGTACACGGCACGTTCGCGACTGCGGCCACCGAACTGGATCGGATCGCGCAGATGGGCTTCGATGTGGTGTACCTCCCGCCGATTCACCCGATTGGCGAGGTCAACCGGAAGGGGCCGAACAACACGCTCGTCGCGAGCGCCGCTGATCACGGCTCCCCGTGGGCGGTCGGTTCACGATTCGGCGGACACGACGCCGTACACCCGGATCTCGGCGACCTGCGAGACTTCGACGCGTTCATCACCCGCGCTACCGAACTAGGCCTGGAGGTCGCCCTTGACCTCGCACTGCAGTGCGCACCTGACCACCCGTGGGTACAAGAGCACCCCGAGTGGTTCACCACACTCGCCGACGGCACGATCGCGTACGCCGAGAACCCCCCGAAGAAGTACCAAGACATATACCCGCTGAACTTCGACAATGCGCCCCAGTCGCTATATGCCGAGATTCTGCGAATCGTCACGTTCTGGGTCGAGCGGGGCGTACGCATCTTCCGAGTGGACAACCCGCATACCAAACCGGTCGGTTTCTGGGGGTGGCTGATCTGGGAGGTCAAACGCGACTATCCGGACGTATTGTTCCTCGCCGAGGCATTCACCCGCCCCGCGATGATGAAGGGCTTGGGGATGCGGGGGTTCTCGCAGTCCTACACATACTTCACCTGGCGGACGGGCAAGGGCGAACTCGAGGAGTTCGGCAGGGACCTAGTGTCCTCAGCCGGTTACCTAAACCCGAACCTGTTCGTAAATACGCCGGACATCTTGCATGCATCGCTACAAACGGGTGGACCGGCGATGTTCAAGATCCGAGCGGTCCTCGCTGCGATGATGTCGGGATCATGGGGAATGTACAGCGGATACGAACTGTACGAGCACACCCCGGTAGTCGATGGTAGCGAGGAGTACGCGAATAGCGAGAAGTACGAGCCCCGCCCCCGAGATTGGCAGCGAGCGCTTGAGGAGGGCGCCAGCCTCGAACCGTTCGTGCAGCGGCTGAACGCGATCCGCCGCGCGCACCCGGCCGTACTCACCAGCATCGCCAACCTCACCTTTCACCACAGCGACAATGAACAGGTCATCGTCTTCTCGCGGCGTGAGCCGATCTCCGGCGACGTCGTGCTCGTGTGCTGCGCACTGGAATCAGCGGCAACTGTGCAGACCACGGTGCGCCTGAATCTGCCCGCTCTCGGCCTCGACTGGCAAGACCGGTTCACCGTCATCGACGAGTTCACCGGCGAGCGGTACGACTGGGGCGAAGCGAACTTCGTCGAGTTGTCCAGCGAGCGCGAACCGGCACACATTCTGCGGCTCGCTCCGTGAGACGTCCTCCGGGCGGCGAACTGCGCCGATGGCTGGGCACCCAGCGTTGGTTCGGCGCACGGGGCGTCGATCAGATTACGATCGACGAGTTCGCTGCCGCGCCCGTCGAGGAGGGTTTGGAGATCGCCTGGTGGATCGTCACAGCCGATGGCGCGCACGGGCGGTCTGCCTGGCTGCTAGCCATGGCTCGATGCCAAGGCTCGGGCCCCGTTGGGAACGTCATCCGCGCCGACGGACATCTCTGGTTCGATGCATTGGCGCACCCGGTGACCGCCGCACACGCCCTGAACATGCTCGGCACCGGTCGCTATGTAGCGATCACCTCGACATGGCAGGACGACGAGCCGCTGCAGCTTCATGACATCGGCACTCAGCCGCGGGATCAGTCGAACACCACCCTCACCACCTCGCGGCACGTGCTGAAAGTGTTTCGCCGACTCCACCCCGGACGCAATCCGGAAATCGACATCGGCACCGCACTGCACACGGCCGGCAACGCTCATGTTCCAGCGCTCGTCGGTTGGGCGACGCTACGCACGGACAGTGGTGAGTTCGACCTGCTCGCGGTACACCGCCACGTCAACGGCGAGGACGGTTTCTCGCTCGCCGTCGCAGACGCAGTTCGGTGTGCCGGCGGCACCGCCGAACAGCATTTCCCGGGATCGGCGTACGAGCTGGGAATTGCGCTCGGTGCAGTACACGCCGATCTGGGCACCGCATTCGGCGAGCAGACGATTCCCGGGTATAGCGCCGAACTGTCACGACGGTTGCTCACCCGACTGGACGCCGTCGCCGACATCGCGCCGCTGGCCGCGTACCTGGACACAGCACGCACGACATACGAGGACCTCGCCAATGCGCGCGCCAGCATTCCCGTGCAGCGCATTCACGGGGACCTCCACCTGGGCCAAGCGTTATTCGGCGATTCCGGTTGGGCGTTGGTTGATTTCGAGGGCGAACCGCGGCGTCCGCTCACCGAACGGCGCGCGCCGGACACGGTCATGCGCGACGTCGCCGGGGTGCTGCGCTCGTTCGACTACGCCGCGCGCTGGAACGCCAGTAGCGAGTCGGTGGCCAGCGAATGGGCCAGCCGCAACTGCCGCATGTTCCTGGAGGGCTACCAGCTTCAACAGCCGGACGCCGTGCATCGCCGGGTGCTCGATGCGCTGGTCCTGGACAAAGCTCTGTACGAAGTGGCCTACGAGGCGGCGTATCGGCCGGCGCGAATCCGGATACCGCTAGCTGCGGTTGCGGCGTTGTGCGGGCGGTGAGTACAGGTGCTCATTAGGCTGGTCCGCACAGCGAAAGGAGTCCCCATGACCGAGGCCACACCAGCACCGGCGATCGACGCGAGCGACGTCGCACGCCTGGTGAGCGGTACACATCATGCCCCGCACTCCTTTTTGGGCATCCATCGCCTCGATGACGCCCACGTAGTGATTCGCGCGTACCGGCCGCAGGCGAGCGCCGTCTGGGTGCTGATCGGCGATCAACGCGTGCCGATGACGTTGCTGGCCGAGCCCGGGGTCTTCGGCGTGGTCATTGCCGGCACGATTGCCGCCTACCGCCTCGAAGCGACGTATCCGGACGCCACCCACATCACAGACGATGCCTATCGTTGGCTGCCGACTCTGGGGGAACTGGACTGTCACCTCATCGGTGAGGGCCGCCATGAGCGCCTCTGGGAGGTCCTCGGCGCACATGTACGTCATCTCGATGGCACCTCAGGGGTGTCGTTCGCCGTATGGGCACCGAACGCTCGCGGCGTGACGGTCACCGGTGACTTCGATGCGTGGGGCGCTCAGCAGTACCCCATGCGGTCGGTCGGCGCGAGCGGGGTCTGGGAGATTTTCATCCCAGGCGTCTCCGCCGGGGCGTACTACAAGTTTCAGATCACCGGCGCCGACGGTGTCGTGCGTCAGAAGGCCGACCCGCTCGCATTCGGAACCGACGTCCCGCCGGCCTGGGCCTCGCGCGTCGTCGAATCTGCGCACATGTGGGGCGATGCGCAGTGGATGGCACAGCGTGCTCAGGTCGCGTGGCATAAGGCGCCGATCAGCGTCTACGAGTTGCACGCGGGATCGTGGAAACCTGGCCTGGGTTATCGAGACCTCGCAGACGAACTCGTCGACTATCTCGCCGGCACCGGATTTACCCACGTCGAGTTGATGCCGATCGCCGAGCACCCGTTCGGCGGCAGTTGGGGCTACCAGGTGACGTCGTACTACGCACCGACCTCGCGTTTAGGTACCCCCGACGACCTGCGTTACTTGATCGACCGGCTGCACCAGGCTGGGTACGGCGTCATCGTCGACTGGGTGCCCGCCCACTTCCCCAAAGACGCATGGGCATTGGCCCGCTTCGACGGCACGCCACTGTACGAACACGCCGACCCGAACCGTGGCGAGCATCCGGACTGGGGCACCTACGTGTTCAATTTCGGCCGCACCGAAGTACGCAACTTCCTGATCGCAAACGCGCTCTACTGGGCCGAAGAGTTCCACATCGACGGGCTGCGGGTCGACGCAGTGGCATCGATGCTGTACCTCGACTACTCCCGAGAAGACGGTCAATGGACGCCGAACGAGCACGGCGGCCGCGAAGACTTGGACGCCGTCGCCTTCCTGCGTGAAGTCAATACCGTCCTGTACGCCAAAGCACCCGGGATCGTCACGATCGCCGAGGAGTCGACCGCCTGGCCGGGAGTAACCCGTCGCGTCGACGAGGGCGGGCTCGGCTTCGGGTTCAAATGGAACATGGGTTGGATGAATGATTCGCTGCGGTACGTCGAGAAGGATCCCATTCATCGCTCCCACCACCACGGCGAACTGACCTTCTCCATGGTGTACGCCTACAGCGAGAACTACGTTCTGCCGATCAGCCACGACGAGGTCGTGCACGGCAAAGGTTCACTACTGTCGAAGATGCCGGGCGATGACTGGCAACAGCGCGCAGGCCTGCGCGGTTACCTCGCCTATATGTGGAGCCATCCGGGAAAGAAGTTGCTGTTCATGGGGTGTGAGATCGCGCAGCCCACGGAATGGTCGGAGCAGAGCGGCGTTAGCTGGGACCTGCTGGCTGACCCACGGCACGCGGGTGTGCAGCGGCTGGTATCGGACTTGAACGCGCGGTATCGCCGTACGCCCGCACTGTACGAACTCGATACCGACCCGGCCGGCTTCCGGTGGCTGGAGGCCAACGACGCTCACCGCAACGTGCTGGCCTTTCTGCGGTACGCCGAGGACGGCACCGCCCTGGCCTGTGTCATGAACTTCGCTGGAACGCCGCACCACGACTACCGGATCGGACTGTCCTGCTCCGGAACATGGCGTGAGGTCCTCAATACCGATGCGCACGAGTACGGCGGGAGCGGCGTCGGCAACCTCGGCGCAGTGCAGGCCGAGGATGTGCCGTGGCACGATCAGCCAGCATCGGCGGCGATCACCGTACCGCCTGCGGGGGCCGTCTGGTTCGAGTTGGCGGCTACCACCGCGTAACACCCGCGCCCATAGACTTTGTTGATGCGCGTCCGTGCACCACGGATGGCATATCGTTAGTTCCGCACTTATTTCACGAACATGCGCGAGGTCATCCGTGAACACACGCCGTCCGGGCCGTCTATTCGGCCTCCTCGCACTCTTGATGGCGGTGTTCGTAGCCGCGGGGTGCACCCATACCGTCTACGGTTTCGCAAGCCCGGCCACAGGTGGGGTCAAGTCGGACGCTCCGCCGTCCGATATGGAGATCGTTAATGGCGATGGCAGTGATATTGACCAACTCGTCGCGAACTCGCTCGACGACATCATGGCGTATTGGGATGACACCTTTGAAAGTGCGTTCGGTACCTCGCTAGAACCGCTTAGTGGTGGCGTGCATGCCTACGACGTAAACGGCACGATGGCTATCCCCTGCTTTAGCGATCAGGATCGTCAGCAGGCCGCGAACAACGCCTTCTATTGTCCCTCGGACGACGCGATCGGCTACGACCGAGCGTTCCTGCAGAACCTCGCGGATCAGTACGGCGATTTCATCGTGCCGTTGGTGATGGCGCACGAGTTCGGCCACGCTATCCAGAACCGAGTCGGGCAGCCCAGTAACCAAGGCATCGCCATCGAAGGGCAAGCCGACTGCTACGCCGGCGTATTCACCGAACAGACGGTGCACGGGACCCCGCACTTCCATGCGACGAGCTCGGATCTCGATACGGTGCTCGGTGGCTATCTGCTGCTGCGCGATGAGCCCGGGGCCTCGGCCAGTGACCCGAACGCGCATGGTTCTGCGTTCGATCGAGTGGGCGCATTCCAGGAGGGGTTCAACGAGGGCCCACAACATTGCCTCAACTCGTTCGGCCCGGATCGCGAGTACGCGGCAATTCCATATACATCCCAGCAGGATTACGCAAACTCCGGCAACATGGCCTACGACCAGATGTTGACCGATATCCCCGTGGAGATGAATACCTTCGCGGACGCAGTCGCCGACAACTGGAGCGATGTACCCACCGAGACTTTCCAGGGAGCGCCGCCATCATGCGGCGGACAGAGTGTCGAACAGGTCTTTTATTGCACCGACGATAAGACCGTTCAGGCCGGTGAAGAACTCGTCAAACAGGCTTATGACAAGTTCGGCGACTTCGCCGCCATGACGGCTATTGCACTCGGTTACGGCGAAGCAATACAAGACGTCTCGGGCGTCGAAGACGACAGCCCCGAGGGATTCGCTGCCCGCCTATGCCTCGTTGGCGCTTACGCGGGTGCAGCATTCGAGACCACGGTGGCGCAGGTCCAATCACCGTTTGGCACGCTGCAGCTCTCTGCCGGCGATCTCGACGAGGCGGTCATGTTGATGATCGCGATCGGCCAGGATGACGCGATCATCAACACGTACGGAATGGACTCGTTCGACCGGATCGATACCTTCCGTCAGGCTGTCCTCGATGCTCGGAACGACCCGGAAGGCACCGCTGCGGCATGTCTGGCGGCCTAGTTCGTCACCTCGGCGAGCGGTAAGAGTGCTGCAGAACTCAGTTCTGCAGGGCAGGCTCTAGAACAACGCCGAGGCGAGGTCTCGGCGGGCGGTGGCCACAGCGGGCTCAGCGTTCCCGACGATGGCGAACAGCTCGATCAGCCGCTCGCGCGCCTGATCTTTCGCGTCCTGATCGGTGCCGCGTACGAACGTCAACAGCCTCCCGAAGGCCGAGTCGTACTGCCCCGCCGCGATCTGCAGATCCGCGGCCTTGAAAGCTAACTGCAGATCTTCCGGCGACGCGTCGGCCTGCGCGATCACGTCTGAGCCGTCGCCGTCTGCGGAGGCATCCAACCGTTTCATCAGCTGGATCTGGGTGATGGCGTCCTTAGCCAGCGGGTGAGCAGGCTGATCGGCCAGCAGCGATTGGTACAACTCCTCGGCTCGGTCCAGCTCGCCGGCAGCGACGGCGGCCTCAGCCTCCTCCACGCGAGGGTCCTCCTGGGGACCGGCGCCTTCGGGCAGTGTTCCTCCGGTGCCTTCGACAACCGCTTTGAGGAACTCCCGAACCTGCTGTTCGGGCTGTAGCCCATCGAACTCGGCGACCATCTGCCCCTGGAACACCGCACGCACAGCGGGGACGCCCTGCAGGCGCATCGCCTGCGCGACACGCATCTGAGACTCAACTTCGACGCGCCCCAGAAGCCAGGTGCCCTGCCCCTCCTCAGCGAGTCGGATGAAGGTGTCGCCGTACTGCTGAGACTGATCAGCGTTGGCGATCCAGAACTC
Source organism: Cumulibacter sp. (assembly GCA_047975195.1). Classification (GTDB taxonomy): domain Bacteria; phylum Actinomycetota; class Actinomycetes; order Mycobacteriales; family Antricoccaceae; genus Cumulibacter. Next base: position 44,058 of record JBKEDB010000074.1, read on the forward strand.
CAGGATCACCGGCACCTGCATGGACTGTTCGAGAACCTGCTGCAGGTTGGCCTCAGTCACCTCGACGACGAACTCGCCGCCGGCAGTGGATGGCTCCTGTCCGCCGGGTGCCGCGCCCTCAGTCGTCGGCGCCGAGGCCTCGGCCTGAGCCGTCGGGTTACGTGCCGCCTCGGCACGGGCCTTCAGACCGCTGAGGTCGACGGCGCCAGACAATGCGGCAGAGAGTGCGGCGGCCTGTTCGGGACGGGGTCGGGTCACGTCAGATCCCTTTCATCGGTAGGTCGAGAAGTCCATTCCTCACGGAGTGAGCGATGCGTCCATCAATTCCGTCAACACCGCAACATCTCCAGAGATTTCCCAGCCCTGGTACGGCGTACGCCGCCACAATCCAGTGAGCAGTGCGTCAGCAGTCGCCGAGACGTGCACCGCGGCATGCTCAGGTGCTGGGCCCTCAGAATATGCGTAGTCGACGATCGCGGGCTCGCTGGCCGGACGGATCAACCAATGCCCGCCGGTGTCGCTGGCCGAGAACAAAATGGGCGCGGCCACCGCGACGCGGCGATCCCGGTTCATCCGCGGCACCATCACGTCCAGCGTCTCGGACACGCCGTCTGCGGCCAGCGCCGGGCGGTGCGCGCCCTCGACTCCGGCAGCGAGCGCGAGATCGAGCAGGTGCATCTCGGTCTCGTGCGCTTGACGCCGGAACCAGAACGCCGCCACCGGCTCGTCGGGGCGGAATGACCACGCGGGCTGTTGTGGATCAACAGCCCGCATCGCTAGGAGCATGGCGGCTGCTTGGTCGACGTACCAGGCAACCGGCTCTGCGCCGTTCAACAGCGGCTTGGGATCACGAGGGTTGCCACCGGCAATCACGCTGCGTGACCATGCGTGCACACCACCGAGGTGCTCAAGCAAGTCGCTCACGTTCCAGTCCGGGCACGAAGGCACGTGGCCGGCGGTGTCCATACTGCCGGCGAGCGCCGCGATACTAGCGGTCGAGCGATCCAACGAATCGAGGTACGCGGTATCGCTGAGGCGAGTCTGCATAGGCTCAGCCTAGTTGCTACCCCGCACACGCGTGATGCGGTGGGTTCGGTCGCACCCACTGTGAGTGTCAGGCCGTACCCACCGCATCAGGACGGTAGATCTCAGAAGCGCGCCGGCTCGCGGTAGACGCCCCACTCGTCGCGCAGCGCGTTGCAGATCTCGCCCAGCGTCGCTTCGGCCCGGCAGGCTTCGAGCATGGACGGGATCATGTTTTGCGATCCGCGTGCGGCCGCGATCATGTCGGCCAGCGCCCCGGAGACCTTAGCTTCGTCACGACCGGCCTTACGGGCTTCCAGCACCCGCCGCTGCTCGAGCTCGACTTCGTGGCTCACGCGCAGGATCTCGAGTTCCTGTTCATCAGTGGAGGTCAGCGTGTTGACGCCGACAACCTTCTTGTCGCCCTTTTCCAGCGACGCCTGATAGATGAACGCGGCGTCGGCGATCTCCGACATGAAGTAACCCTCTTCGATGCCGCGCAGCAGACCCGAGGTGATCGGGCCGATCTCATGCTGGGCATCCTTGCCGCCACCGAAGCGCATGATCCGCTCGAAGATCTTCTCGGCCTCGGCCTCGATCTTGTCCGTCAACTCCTCGACGTACCAGGACCCACCGAGCGGGTCGGCGACATTCAGCACGCCGGTCTCTTCCATAATGACCTGCTGAGTGCGCAACGCGATTTGCGCGGCGTGTTCAGAAGGCAGTGCCAGTACCTCGTCGAGGGCGTTGGTGTGCAGTGAGTTAGTGCCACCGAGCACCGCTGACAGCGCCTCGATCGCGGTCCGCACGATGTTGTTGTCAGGCTGCTGCGCGGTCAACGACACACCCGCGGTCTGGGTGTGGAATCGCAACTGTTGCGCCTTCTCGCTCTTCGCGCCGTATACGTCCCGCAGCCAGCGCGCCCAGATACGACGGGCGGCGCGGAACTTCGCGATCTCCTCGAAGAAGTCAACATGCGCGTCGAAGAAGAACGACAGGCCTGGCGCGAACACGTCAACATCCAGGCCGCGAGACTGACCAAGCTCGACGTATCCGAAACCGTCGGCGAGGGTGTAGGCAAGTTCTTGCGCGGCCGTCGATCCGGCCTCGCGGATGTGGTACCCCGAGACAGACAGCGGCTTGTACGCCGGAATGTCTGCGGAGGTGTACTCCATCAGGTCACCGATCAGGCGCAGGTGCGGCTCCGGAGCGAACAGCCATTCCTTCTGCGCGATGTACTCCTTGAAGATATCCGTCTGCAGGGTGCCATTGAGTTTGCTGATGTCCGCGCCCTGTCGCTCAGCAGCGACGATGTACATACAGAACACCGGAACCGCTGGCCCCGAAATGGTCATCGAGGTGGTGACGTCCTGCAGTTTGATGCCGTCGAACAGGATGTCCATGTCCGCTGCGGAGTCGATCGCGACACCACAGTGGCCGACTTCGCCGATGGACAAACCGTCATCCGAATCGCGGCCCATTAGCGTCGGCATGTCGAAGGCGACCGACAAGCCGCCACCGCCGGCGCCGAGGATCATCTTGTAACGTTCGTTGGTCTGCTGGGCGTTACCGAAACCGGCGAACTGGCGGATCGTCCATGGGCGACCCCGATATCCGGTGGCATGCAAGCCACGAGTGAAGGGGAACTGGCCCGGGTAACCGATGCGCTCGAAGTCCTCGACCGCGCTTTCGTCAGCAGGTCCGTAGACCGGCGCTACCTCAACACCGGACAGCGTGGTGTAGTCGCGATCGACGTACCGGCCCTTGGCGATCGCCTCGTCGTACGCCCGCTGCCAACGCGCGCGGGCGGGGTTCTCTGCACTCATGGATTCCACCTATCTGCGATTATCTCGCGATATCAAGCCGTCGAGCCCATCAGGCCCTACAGATAAATAGTAGGACTTCCTACTACCTGAGGCTAGGGGTCACCTGATCACCGAATGCGACATAAATCACCCGGATGCGCGGGAGAACTATTCGAAGTCGCCCACGCTGCGCCTCAGCCGGGTGAAGGTCGCCACGACAGCGCCTACCTCTGCGTCATCGAGGGCGCCCAGGGAGAAATCGCGCTGCATCAGATCTTTCGCCGCAGCCTCGACGACCGTTCGACCATGATCGGTCAACTCCGCCAGCACGCCGCGACCGTCGCGCGGGTTCGGACGGCGCTCGACCAGCCCCGCGGCCGAGAGCCGCTCGACGATGTTCGTCACGGATGTGGGATGCACCTGCAGTCGATCACCGATGATCTTCATCGGCAACGACCCCGCGCGGGAGAACCGCAGCAGCGCCAACGCCTCGAATCGCGCGAACGTCAATCCATGCGGGCGCAGCACCTCATCGTAGGAATTGATCAGCAACTGCTGCACCCGCATCACTGAGGTGGCCAGCCGCATCCGGGTCGCGTCGCCCCACACCTGCTCCCAATTGGTGGCAGCGCGATCGATGGGGTCGAAAGGCAACGGCAACGTACTCACGAGAGCCACCCTAGCGGTGTGACGATGCCCGCCAACGCCGAGCCGCGCGGTCCCACAGCAGTACTGCGCGCTACGCGCCCAATTCCGCGACAATGGCATCAGAGGCGAGGTACGGGTCGGATTCACCCGCCGCAACCTGCTCGGCCAGTTTGCGCAACGAAGCGCGCCCAGACAGGTCGCCCATCCGCTCACGCAGGGTGGTCATGGAGATCGCGAGGATCTCACCCGATGCACGCGCAATGCGCCGCTCGGTCAGTACACCCTTGTCGACCATCCACGCGCGATGGTTCTCGATGGCCTCAACGACGTCCTCGACGCCTTCTTCCTTCTCCGCGATCGTCTTGACGATCGACGGACGCCAGGCGCCGGCCTCGGAGTGCCGACCACCCAGGCCGAGCATGTTGCGCAAGTCTCGCACCACATTGTCGGCACCGTCACGATCCGCCTTGTTCACGACGAACGCGTCGGCGATCTCCAGGATGCCGGCCTTCGCGGCCTGGATTCCGTCGCCCATCCCCGGCGCGAGGAGGACCAACGTCGTATCGGCCGTCGACGCGATCTCCACCTCGGCCTGCCCGACACCGACCGTTTCGATCAGGACGACGTCAAAACCCGTCCCATCCAACACTCGCAGCGCCTGAGGGGTCGCCCACGCCAATCCGCCCAGGTGGCCGCGGGACGACATCGATCGAATGAATACGCCGGGATCGGTGGCGTGATCCTGCATCCGGATGCGGTCGCCAAGGAGCGCTCCACCGGAGAACGGTGAACTCGGGTCGATCGCCAGTACGCCGACCCGCTTACCTTGTTTGCGGTACGCACGCACCAGAGCGGACGTCGACGTCGACTTTCCCACGCCCGGCGAACCTGTCAGACCCACGATTGTGGCGCAGCCGGTGTGCGGGGCAAGCTCAGCGGCGACCTCCCGCAGCTTCGGCGAAGCGTCCTCGACGAGCGAGATCAACCGAGCGACCGCACGGGCATTGCCCTCACGCGCACGTTCGACGAGTTCGGAGACGCTCGCTTCTCGACTCAGCGCCGCCATTATTTGGCCGCGGGCGCCGGGACGTCGACGATCAACGCGTCGCCCTGACCGCCACCGCCACACAACGCCGCGATGCCGGAGCCACCGCCGCGCGACCGCAGCGCGTAGATCAGATGCAGTACCAGGCGGGCGCCGGACATGCCGATCGGGTGTCCGAGCGCGATCGCGCCGCCGTCCACGTTCACCTTCTCGGCGTCGATACCCAGATCACGCATCGACTGAATACCGACGGCAGCGAAAGCTTCGTTGATCTCGACCAGGTCCATCTCGCTCAACGCACGGCCCGACTTCTTCAGGGCGTCATTGATCGCGTTCGACGGCTGCGATTGCAGCGAGTTATCCGGTCCGGCGACGTTCCCGTGCGCGCCGACCTCGGCGAGAATCTCTAGGCCGAGTTCAGTGGCCTTCTCCTTGCTCATGACGACAACCGCGCAGGCTCCATCCGAAATCTGCGATGCAGTGCCCGCAGTGATCGTGCCGTCCTTGGCGAAGGCGGCCTTGAGCTTGGCCAGTGATTCAACGGTCGTGTCGGCCCGCACGCCTTCGTCGGTGTCGAAGACGACCGGATCACCCTTGCGCTGCGGGATCTCGACGGGGGTGATTTCCTCCGCGAAACGCCCCTGCTCGATCGCGGCCGCCGCGCGCTGGTGTGAGCGGGCTGCGAACTCGTCCTGCTCTTCGCGAGAGATGTTCAACTTTCCGTTGTGCGCCTCGGTTGACTCGCCCATCGAGACATGATCGAACGCATCGGTCAGTCCGTCGTACGCCATCGCATCAAGCGCCTCGAACGCGCCGTACTTGTAACCGGAACGTGAACCGGGAAGAAGGTGCGGCGCATTGGTCATCGACTCCATACCACCGGCAACGACGACATCGAACTCGCCGGCACGCACCAACTGGTCGGCCAGCGCAATCGCGTCCAAGCCCGACAAGCACACCTTGTTGATGGTCAGCGACGGGACGCTCATCGGAATCCCGGCCGCGACCGAGGCCTGACGCGAAGGGATCTGGCCGGCACCGGCCTGCAGCACCTGGCCCATGATCACGTAGTCGACCTGCTCACCAGCGATTCCCGCGCGCTGCAGCGCGGCCTTGATCGCAACGCCGCCCAACTGAGCGCCGGAGAACCCCTTGAGCGAGCCCTGCAGACGGCCCATGGGGGTGCGCGCCCCGGAAACGATGACGGACGTGCGGGCAGACTTCTCGGCCATGGGGTGCTCCTTATGACGCATGGTTTGTCACCGAAGGTTACTTCCTGCCTCGACCGCGTGCAGCGGCCGTCGTAGGGTGAACCGCATCACGCCACGCAATCATCCGAACGTGATTCGGTTTTGCTATTTTCGATGAGCGATATTCAGCGCTGAAGGAGTTTTTGCATGTTCACCGAGATCAATCACGTAGGCATCGCCGTAGCCGACCTGGACAAGGCGATCGAGTACTACTCGACGGTCTTTGGTATGCAACTGGCGCATGAAGAAGTCAACGAAGAGCAGGGCGTGCGCGAGGCCATGATGGCCGTAGGCGATTCCGGTTCGAGCATCCAGCTCCTGGCTCCTCTGAACGAGAACAGCACCATCGCTAAGTTCCTCGACAAGAACGGACCTGGCATGCAGCAGATGGCGTACACCGTCGAAGACATCGAGGCGGTCAGCACGACACTGCGCGATCGCGGCGTTCGCTTGCTCTATCCCGAGCCGAAGCGTGGCACCGCCAACTCCCGGATCAACTTCATTCACCCGAAGGACGCCGGCGGTGTACTCGTCGAACTGGTGCAGCCGGCTGAAGGCGCACACTAATCCAAGCGCGATCGTACGACACCTTCGGTACCGACCGCTACTAGTCGGTACTCCTTTTGACCGTTACGCCCCATCTTTGACGGCCACCGTTGCCGCCGTCCGCCCCAACGAGGAGCACCCATGTCCATGAATCAGATCCTCGACGCGATTCTCAGCGGCGACACCTCCGGCATCGGTTCCATCGAGGTTCCGAAATCCTACGAAGCGATCGTCGTCCGCGAAGACGAGCAGAACATGTTTGACGGCCTGGCCTCGTGGGACAAGGACCCCCGCCAGAGCCTGCATCTACAGGAAGTTGACACGCCCGAGCTCGGTCCGGGCGAAGCGCAGATCGCTGTGATGGCATCCTCGGTCAACTACAACACCGTGTGGACGTCGATCTTCGAACCGATGTCGACGTTCGGATTTCTCAAGCGGTACGGACGCACCAGCGATCTGGCCAAGCGACATGACCTGCCGTATCACATCGTCGGCTCCGACCTCGCCGGCGTGATTCTGCGCGTCGGCCCAGGCGTCTCGAAGTGGAAACCCGGTGACGAGGTCGTCGCACACTGCCTGTCGGTCGAACTCGAAGACCCGCAGGGCCATGACGACACGATGCTCGACCCTCAGCAGCGCATTTGGGGATTCGAGACCAACTTCGGCGGGCTGGCTCAGATCGCACTGGTCAAATCCAATCAGCTCATGCCCAAGCCCAAGCACCTCAGCTGGGAGGAGGCAGCCTCCCCCGGCCTGGTGAATTCAACCGCGTACCGGCAGTTGGTCTCCAAGAACGGCGCCAACATGAAGCAGGGCGACGTGGTGTTGATCTGGGGCGCCTCCGGCGGTCTCGGGTCGTACGCAACCCAGATGGCGCTCAACGGCGGCGCGATCCCGGTCTGCGTCGTTTCCTCCCCCGACAAGGCCGACATCTGCCGGTCGATGGGCGCCGAACTGGTCATCGACCGCAAGGCCGAGGGCTACAAGTTCTGGAAAGACGAGCACACCCAGGACCCTAATGAGTGGAAGCGCTTCGGCAGCAAGATCCGCGAACTCACCGGCGGCGAAGACATCGATGTCGTGTTCGAGCATCCGGGCCGCGAGACCTTCGGCGCATCTGTGTACGTCACCAAGCGCGGCGGCACCATCACCACGTGCGCCTCGACGTCCGGCTTCATGCACGAGTTCGACAACCGTTACCTGTGGATGAACCTCAAGCGCATCGTGGGCTCCCACTTCGCGAACTACCGCGAAGCGTGGGAAGCCAATCGACTGATCGAGAAGGGCCTGGTCCACCCCACTCTGTCCAAGGTCTACCCCTTGGCAGAGACGGGACAGGCGGCCCTCGACGTGCACCAGAATCTGCATCAGGGCAAAGTCGGCGTGCTGTGCCTGGCGCCTGAGGAAGGGTTGGGCGTCAGCGATCAGGAGAAGCGCGACGCATTGCTGCCGAAGATTAATCGATTCCGTAACCTCTAGGCACGCCTCACGGTCCGGTAGCGCCCTCGGGCATTAGGGTAGGGGTATCGACCTCGGACCATCTCCTGCAATCGAGGGTTCTATGACTCCAGACAACAATGACCTCATCCCGATGGGCGCGCCGACCAGCGACTTTGCCGTGGTCATGCGCGGCTATGAGCGTAATCAGGTCAACGACGCAATCAGTCGACTTGAGGACGACCTGCGCACACTGATCGCCGAGCGCGATCAGGCCGCTCAGCAGGCTACCGACGCGCATGTGCGCGCCGAACGGCTCGCCAGCGAACTTGACGAACTCAAGCAGGAGTTGCGCCACACCCAGGCGCCGACCTTCGAGACCATGGGCGGACGCATCGCGTCAATGCTGCGCCTGGCCGAGGAGGAAGCCGCCGATATTCGGGTCGAGGCCGAGAAGGATGCCGAGCAAGTTCGTGCCGCGGCCGCGCAGGAGCGCGAGTCCGCGGCGCGACAGGCAGCCAGCGACCGCGCCGAAGCCGATCAGTACGTCGCTGACCGACACACCGCGGCTGACGACGTGCTGGCCGAGGCGAGGAAGAACGCCGCGGAACACCTCGAGCAGCACCGTAAGCAGGCCGAGGAAACCTTGGCGACCGCCCAGGCAGAAGCGGCGAAGTTGACCGCCGATGCCGAGGCCAGCCGCCAGGAAGCCGAGGACGACTTCACGATCACCCTCGCGACCCGTCGCAAGGCCAGCGATCAGGAACTTGCCGAACGCGACAAGGCCTCGCGCGATGAAGTCGCAGAACGTGACAAGGCCTCGCGCGATGAAGTCGCCGAACGTGAGCGCGTGTCCGTTGAAGATGCCGCACAGCGGTTGCAGGCTTCCCGCGATGAAGCCGACGCGATGCTCACTCAGGCGCACGCCGACGCCACCGCGACTATCGCGGACGCCAACGAGCGTTCACGCGTGGCGATCACCGAGGCCGAGAACGAGGTGAACCGACTTCAGAACATCCGATCGGCACTCGCCCAGCAGATCGCACAGATCGGCCAACTCGTCAGCAACGTCCCCGCGTACCTGGCCAAGGCGCCCGAGGATCTACCCGTCGACCGGGACGTGGACGCCCCGACAGCCACTGCGCCCGAGGCGCCGACGCTGTTCGCCGATGGACGCGATGACACGACCGATGCTGATGGTGTTGCGTCAGCCGATGGTGACGCCGACGCCGATCCGCACGCCACCGACGAGCCTGCCGCCGAGGACGCTCAGGAAACCGACGGTGCCACACCGTCATCGGCGAACGATGCCGACAGCGCGGACACCGCAGAGGTAGCGCAGGATGCGGCAGAGACCGAAGCCGATAGTCATTCGACCTCCGAGGAGGGCGCTCCCACTTCGGAAGCTGACACCGATACAGAAGCAGCAACGACGACCAAGGACGCCGAATCGCCGATCCCGGTGACCCGCCGCCGCGGTAGTACGTCCGCTCAGGGGCAGGTGCAACTCAACGCCATTCGGCGTCGCGGCCGACGCTAGGAGCGCGCAATGCGCCGTGTCGCCTAACGACGCGGCGCGTTGCGCGTACGCTTCACTCCCGGACCGCGCCGGTCGCGGGCGCCCCAGCATGGCGAATGCCAGTGGCGACGATCGTCGCCATCCACGTCGTAGTGTGACCAGACGACTACGTGGCCCTGCCCGATCCGCACCACCTGATCACAGCCCGGGCAGCGGTACTCCTTGCGTGCCGCCGAGCCGGTCACCGGCACCACGCGCCACCGCTCACCCTTCCAGTCGACCTCATTGCTGGCCCCGAGGATGCCCGGCACCGAGGAGGTGCGCTGCGGCTCGCTACGGCGTCGGTTATGCCGAGGCATCGGCGTTCCCCGACTGACGCAACAATTCCGCCCGAACCCGCGCCCGCTGAATCTTGCCCGATGGCGTCTTCGGCAGCGTGCCCGGCGCGATGAGTACCACCTTCGATACCCGTACCTCGAGGTCGGCGTACGCCGCCATCCGTACCTCGTGCGCGATACGTTGCGCATGCTCCGCATCGTCGTGGTACAGCGATTCGGCGATCACCACAACCGTTTCGCGGCCACCGGAAGGCAGAGATACGGCCGCGCTATTGCCCCGTCGGATCCCTGGTATTCGTTCAACCGCGCGTTCGATGTCGGTCGGAAAGATATTGCGACCTGCCAGGATGATCAGATCCTTCACGCGCCCACAGACCACCACCTGGCCATCGCACAGATAGCCCTCATCGCCGGTGTCCAACCAGCCATCATCATCCCGCGCCGGCAGATACCCCTCAGCGGTCAGGTAACCGCTGGTCACGGCCGTACCGCGGATGGCGAGCCTGCCCACGTGACGTTCCGGGCAGATGGCCCCATCCTCGGCCCGTACCTCGACTTCGATCCCTGACAGGGGGTGCCCTAGCAGCGCAAATGCCGAACCGCTGTCGCGATCAACCGGTTCGGCTACCCGCCGCTCACTCAGCGCGCGCTCATCGACTTTGTCGAGCACCAGACCGGTATTCAGCGGGGCGAATGACACCGCCAACGCGGCTTCGGCCATTCCGTACGCGCACAGCATCGCGATGGGCCGCAGCCCATGTGGCGCGCCGGCATCGCAAAACGCCTCGACCGTCGCCGCATCGATCGGCTCAGCGCCATTCAACGCTATCCGCAGCGATGACAAATCGAGATCAGTCGCCTTCTGCAACGATCGCGCCGCTACCCCGTACGCGAAGTTCGGCGCTGCGGTGATGGTCGCGGAATGCTCACTGATCAACCGCATCCAGGACGTAGGGCTGGTCACGAAATCAGCAGGCGTCACCTTCACCAACCGGAATCCGAACACCATCGGCACGCTCAAGAAACCGACCATGCCCATATCGTGGAAGGTCGGCAGCCACGAGACCATGATGTCGTCATCGGTGATCTCGCTCGCGATTGCCATCGCTCGCATATTCGCGATCAACGATCTGTGCGTGATGGTCACAGCCTTGGGCGCCGCGGTCGATCCCGATGTCAGTTGCAGGAGCGCAATGTCGTCCTCATCCGCGATCTGCGCATCGACATCTATCGATTGGGTAGTGGCGACCAGATCCGCCATCAGTACTAATCTGGCCCGGAGTCGATCTACCGCGGGCTCGAAATGCTGTGCGAGATCGACGTATGGATCACCCAGTATCAGCGCCCGCGCATCGATCATCCTTAATACACCGACGGTCTGCTCGGCGTACGTCGTGAGGTTTGTGCGGGCAGTCGGCTGATGCAGCATGGTCACGCTGGCGCCGATCAGCCATGACGCCTGTACCGCTACTGCTACGTCTGCCGGCGATCCCATGAACAGCGCCACTGCATCGCCACGCACCACACCCCGTTCGCGCAGTCCCTCGGCGACCCGACGTGCATCGTCATGCACCTGTGACCAGGTCCGACGGACGAAGGCGCCGTTGGGCGCCTTCGTCTCCAACCACCCGCGAGTCGGTTCCTCGCGGGCAGTGCGCAGCAGCGTCTGCAGGAACTCGCTCATAGGCTACTTACGGTAGTCCCGGAAGCCCTTACCCGTCTTGCGACCGAGGAATCCCGCCGTGACCAGGTGCTCCAGCAGCGGCGCCGGCGCCATACCGCGTTCCCGAAACTCGCGGAACAGGGTCTGTTCGATCGCCAGCGATACATCCAGGCCGACCGTGTCGAGAAGTTCGAACGGGCCCATCGGGTAGCCACAGCCAACCTTCATCGCGGCATCGATGTCATCGGAGGACGCGTAATTGGCCTCGTACATCTTGATCGCATCGTTCAGGTACGGGAAGAGCAACGCATTCACGATGAACCCGGCCCGGTCGCCACAGGTCACCGCGTGCTTACCAGCGGCCTCGCACAGCGCGAGGGCCGTAGCCACGGTCTCGTCGTCGGTGGCAATCGTGTGTACGACCTCGACCAGCTTCATGATCTGTGCCGGGTTGAAGAAGTGGATGCCGACCACGCGCTCGGGGCGTTCGGTCTGCGTCGCCAAGTCGATCACCGGCAACGACGAGGTCGTGGTAGCTAAAATGGCCTCCGGCTTGACGATTTCGTCGAGATTCGAGAAGAGCACCTGCTTGGGGTTCAGGTCCTCCACGATGGCCTCAATCACGAGGTCGCAGTCAGCCAGATCGTCAAGTAGTACCGTGCCACTCAAGCGCGCCAGCGCCGCATCGGCGTCCGCCTGCTCCAGCTTCCCCCGACCGACGGCCTTGTCCAGTGACTTGGTGATGGCGGACCGAACGTTGGCCACCTTCTCCTCGGCACGGGCGACATAGATGGTCGGGAAACCGGCCTTGATCAGGACCTCGATGATTCCGGTGGCCATCGTTCCCGAGCCGACGACACCGAGCTTCTTGCCAGTCAGGTCGATGGTGCTGCCGCCGTCGGCAGCCGGGCGCGGGGTCATCCGATCCTCGATGACCTTGGGCGACCCCGGCTGTTCGTACGTGTAGAACCCGCGGCCCGACTTACGGCCGAGCAGCCCCGCGGACATCATCTGCTTGATGATCGGTCGCGGCGCGTGCATCCGGTCGCGTCCTTGCTTGTACATGGTGTCCAGGATCTCGTACGCCGTATCCGTTCCGATCAGATCCATCAGAGCCAGCGGACCCATGGGCAAGCCACAGCCGAACCGCATGGCTGCGTCGATATCTTCGCGAGTGGCGTAGCGGTCCTCATACATGCCGACGGCGTGGTTCAGGTAGCCGAACAGCAGCGCGTTGGCGATGAACCCGGCCTTATCGGCAACCGACACACCCGTCTTACCGATCTGCGCACACAGGGCGCGGATGTCCTCGACAACTTTTTCATCGGTGACCACGGTGCGGATTACCTCGACCAGCTTCATTACCGGTGCGGGGTTGAAGAAGTGCATACCGATGACCTTGTCGGGGCGCTTGGTGGACACTCCGATCTCGGTCACCGACAGTGACGATGTATTCGTCGCCAGGATGGTGTCCGCCGGGCAGACGGCGTCGAGTTGGTTGAACACCTCGAGTTTTATATCCAGTTGCTCGGGCACGGCCTCAATCACCAGTTCGCATCGAGCGAAGTCCTGCCAGTCGGTGGTGAACTGGATGCGCTCAAGCATCGCATCGCGGGCTGCGGCATCGAGTTTGCCGCGCGACACGGCCCGCTCAATCGAGCGGGTGATGAATCCACGCCCGCGCTCGAGACCGTCGGATTCGCGTTCGAATGCCACCACCTCAAGGCCCGCGCGCGCAAATACCTCCGCGATACCGGCACCCATGGTGCCCAGACCAACGACGCCGACAACAAAGAAATCCCGGGTCACTTCACACTCCAGCTCGTTAATAAATGGTTGGTGCTCGATATTGGATCTACGACGCGCTCAGCCACGGAGCCGACGAAGAATGTCGACAAACAATCTCACTGCGCTCGGTGTGCGCTCGAAGCTGGTGACGACGATGGGAATCCGTACACGGAGTTTAGCGACCGCCTGTGATCGCGCGAACTCGCGGAGGCCATCGGCGCCATGAACGCGCCCGAAACCTGATTCACCCACGCCGCCGAACGGCAGCGCGGGGATCCCCGCGAACGCAATCACCGAATTCACCGCGACCATCCCGGTACGCAGTTGGCCGGCGATCTGCTCTCCATTCGTGCCCGAGAAAACGGCAGCGCCGAGTCCATACGGCGAACCGTTGGCCCGCGCGATCGCATCCTGCATCGAGGCGACGCTGTTGACGATCAGCACCGGGCCGAACGTCTCCTCGCGCATCGCATCAGAGGTCTCCGGCACATCAGTCAAGACGACCGGATGTACATACGGTTCACGAACGGACTCCACACCACCGAGCACTGCGCGGGCGCCATCGGTCAGCGCCGTTGAGATGTGGCGGCGTACGACATCGCTCTGGCTCGCAAGCGTCATCGGCCCGTACGACGCGCTGGCGTCGCCTCCCGGCCGCAGCCCCTCGGCGATGCTCACCACGCGGTTCAGCAACTGCCGATACACATCCTGATGGACGTAAACTCGCTCGGTGCCGATACAGGTCTGGCCAGCGTTGGAACAGCCTGCCCAGACGATCGACTGGGCAGCCAATTCGAGATCAGCGTCCGCATCGACGATCGCGACGTCCTTGCCCCCGCACTCCAGGATCGCCGGGGTCAGGCGCGCAGCGCACGCAGCGAGGATCTTGCGCCCGGTCGCGCTCGACCCGGTGAACGCGATCTTGTCGACGTCGGACGCCGCAAGGGCGGCGCCGGTGGCACCGGCGCCGGTGATCACCTGTAAGACGTGCTGGTCACCGACGACCTCCGAAAATGCCTCAGCGAGCCACGTTCCCACCGCTGGGCTGAACTCAGACGGCTTGAAGACGACGGCGTTCCCGGCCGCCAAGGCGTAAGCGATCGCGCCGATCGGGGTAAAGACCGGATAGTTCCACGGACCAATGACACCGACGACCCCGTACGGCAGGTAACGCACTGATGCGCCATGATTGCCCAACAGGACCCCGGGCGACACCTGACGGCGCCGAAGCACCTTTGCGGCGTTCTTCGCCGCCCAGTCGATGTGCGCGACGGCAAGGCCGATCTCCAAAGTGGCGTCCTCGACGGGCTTGCCCACCTCTTCGCACACCAAGCCCGCGAACTCCTCGATTCGGTCCAGCAGAACCGAACGCCACGCCAGCAGTCGGTTCCGACGTTCCTTGAACCCGATCTCGCCCCACCAACGAGCGGCCTCGCGCGCCTCGGCTACGGCTGCGTCGACATCTACGGGGGTGCATTCGGCGAATGTGCCGACGATCTGGTTCGTCGCCGGATTCAGACTGTCGAACATCATGCTCACGGCACCGCCATCCCGAGTTACCGAACAGTAGTCTTTCGCGGTCCATTATTCCTCACCCCGGCGTCTGCCACCGTCCATTACCGCTCACAGGTACCCTCAACGCGCGCCGAAGACAGCCGGGAAGTACTGGAGAGTGGAATGCGTCTCGTAATCGCGACCTGCGAGGTCGACTACGCCGGGCGGCTATCTGCCCATCTACCCAAGGCGAAGCGACTACTCCTGGTCAAGAATGACGGCTCGGTCCTGGTGCACTCGGACTCCGGCTCCTACAAGCCGCTGAACTGGATGTCTCCGCCGTGCAAGCTCACCGAGGGCGCCGACGAGTGGGTGGTCAAGGCGAAATCCGGCGATTCACTGCACATCCGTATTCACGAAGTGCATTCAGACACATCGCACGAACTCGGCGTCGATCCCGGATTGACCAAAGACGGTGTCGAGGCGCACCTGCAGGAGTTGTTGGCGCTACACGTCGATTCGCTGGGCTCGGGGATGCGGTTGGTCCGGCGCGAGTACCCCACGCCGATCGGTCCAGTGGACATCATGTGCAAGGACGCCACCGGATCGGTTGCGGTCGAGGTGAAGCGGGTCGTAGAGATCTCCGCGGTCGAACAGCTCACCCGGTACCTCGAATTGCTCAATCGCGACACGAAGATCGCTCCGGTGCGCGGCGTCCTGGCCGGCAACGTCATCAAGCCGCAGGCGCGCACCCTGGCTACGGACCGCGGCATCGACTGCGTGCTGACCGACTACGACGAACTGCGCGGACTGAGTGACCCCACCGAGCGCCTGTTCTGATATGTAGCCACCGCTTGTCAAGGGCAGGGTGAGGCGCCGCCGGGTTCGTGAGGCCCGGCGGCGCCTCTTTGCTTCGTCGAGGTGGCTGGTGAGCGTGTCGTTGGCGACGCGCGGTCAGACTGATATGCGCGGGTTGGTTACCGCAGGACGGGGTTTCGGCTGG
>JBKEDB010000169.1:0-14441 GCA_047975195.1 Cumulibacter sp.
GAGATCACCCAGCGATCTGAAGATGCCCGCACTACCCGCGAGAGCGATCTGGTCGCGATCGACGGCGCCGATCGACTACGCAACTACCCGCGCGTACGCAGCATCGAACGAACCTACCGGGCACAGATCGACCAGACGATCGCCGACGAGGCCCAGGCACGACTGGACGCGGCCACGGAACTCGCGCGGATCGATCGCGATGAGCAGAACGCTATCGCCGACGCCGAACAACGACGTATCACCGAGATAGCCGACCAGCGCGCCGTCGCCCTGCACGAGCGCCGACGCACCGTCACCGACCTCACCGCGCTCGCCGCCGAACACCGTCACGAGGTCGCCGGGAGCGACGCGGCACCCGAACTGCGACGGCTCGCCGAGCGCTCAGAACGCCTGCGGGTACGCATCAACGAACGGATGGCCACGGCACGTCGCGAGGCGGCCACCGAGCGTGAGGCGCGGGGCATGGAGATTACTCGGGCACTCGCCGAACGAGATGAGAACGCGTACCGGTCTTACCGTTCGACACTACGTCCACCACCGGACCGCGCCGACTTCGAACGGCAGATGCGGCTCTGGCGTCAAGTGCTCACCGGCGTGACGATCACTGCTGAACGCGACCGGTGTGCCCTGGATCCAGGCAGGGAATGCACGTGCCCGAGAATCACGCCCGCAGACTGTCCGTTGTCGCCAGAACTGCCCACAGACCCCTCGCACTCGGAATCGAACCCGCCCGAGTCCGAGCCGTCAACGCCCGAAGAGTCGGAGCCGTCCACCGACGACGCTCCCGCGGATGAATCATCAACGTCCGAGAGCGAGCAGACCGATCCGGGCCATGACGACCCATCGCAAGGTCCACAGCAGTCCACTGACTCTTCCACCGAGCCAGGCATCGACGATCAAGACCCGGGCAACTCAGAGCACGATCCTGGTTGCGCAGACCAGGACCCGGAAGATAATCAGGAGTCCGGCGATGACCAGGAACCGGCGATCGCGCCCAGCGGTCCCGCCGCCGTACCGACCGGGCTAGCCGCCGCCGAACGCGCCGCCGAACGGCTCGGCGCACGTGCCACACGCATCAGCGCCACACAGGTGGACATCACGATGCCACCGCAAGCGCCGTTCACCCTGACATTCGAAACGGACGACTCGGACGGTGCGCAGGCGATCGCTGTCACGATCGACGGGCACACCTTGCGCATCGCGATCGATATGAGCGCGAGCACTGCGGATATCGCGCTCGAGGTCGCGGCGCTTACCTCGGCCGCGCTGCTGCAGCACGGGGATACCTTGTCGTTCGGCGATGAAACGCTGTTGTCGCTGACATCCCACCCGACCGATGGCGCGCTGCTGAGCATGGCCGACCAACGCCAGGTGGCCCTGCTGCAAGAGCTGGTGTGGCAGTACGAGCACACCACCGGCGCACTGCAGAACGCCGTCGCCATAGCGCTCAACGAGCGGGCGGAGGCGATGGGGCTGGACCTTGACGGCGGACCTGAGGCGTCCGCCCGCCGGGAACTGCTCCCGCTGGAACTACAACAGCGACTGTCCGAAGTGCTGCCCGATTGGGATAGCCCCGCGACACACACCGCTGAGTTGGGCGACGGGATCAACGATCTCGATATCGAACACGAGGCCCGCGACATCGCCAGCACCCCGATCTACGACCTCATCGATACTGCCTGGCCGCTCAAAGACGGGATCAACTAGACCCACGACGGTGCGGGCTTTACCTCTACGACGGCGAACTAGGTCAGTGCGAGGTCGAAGTATGCCGCGCCCCGGCGCACCAACTCGAGGCATACCTGCCATGCGTCCGGGAGCGACGCGGCGGCATCATCGAAGCCATCCCGAATCGACCTGCCGACAGCGATCTCGGCGATGCTGTTGTGCCCGTCCAGGCGGGCCCACACCGCGTGTTCGGCCGCGGTGAGCACCGATACCGTGCCGTGCGCCGTACCGATCGGAAATCGCCCGGCGTCGGCCAGCTCCTGCGTACTTCCCTGCCACAGCGGCAGTAACCGCAATCGCATCGCCAAATCCACCTGCGCCTGTCCGTCGTGGATCCCGACAACCGCGCCGTCTGATCGCAGCCGCTCGACGATATCGGCGACCGAATCATCACCCACCAACCGCTGCTCACCGGTATAGCCCGGTTCTGGGTGTACGAAGCGCGTCAGCTCCTCCAGCGTGTTCGGTTCCCGCGATAGCGATCCCCAGACGCGAAAGTCGTCGGCCGAACGCAGTACCCGTTCGGCCGCGCCGACACGGATGGACACCACCGGGAGGTCATCGGTGAGGTCGTGCGGGACCAGGGTCATCAGCGCGCCCAACCCGATCAGTCGCTCACTCATCGCGCACACCCTCGACATATCCGAAGGAAGCCAGACCCTCGCGTACCAGCGGAAAGAACTCCGCCAGGGCACGCCGCGCCAACCGCTGGGGATAAATTACCTCCGGGTCGTTACTGCCGGTCTCACTCGCGAGAGACGACACCAGCGCTACCGCCGCGGCCAGCGAGTGTGCGCCCGCACATCGCCCATATATTTCCACACCGACAGGCGACAACACCACATTGGTTGCGTCAGGCTCGCCGACCACGAGCCCGTGACGGCCGTGAACACCCAGACGGGAGTGCGCCAGCAATCTCATCCCCGCGGTCTCGGTGAGCACCTGATCGTCGGAGGTGGCGATTTCGGCGAGTAAGCCGTAACGACGCACCGCGTCGTACGACGTACGCGGCCCATCAACACGCACCTCGCGCATTAACTCCTCGGCCGAGCTACCGGCCGCTGCCGCCGACCATACTGCGTACTCGTCCTCGGTGAGCCCGACGAACAGTCCAGGTACCGCCACCGTCACGACGCGCTCGGCGATCGCCGGATCCCATTGAGCCTGCACGACTCGACCAAATGGGACGACCACGCGATCAGGGAGGTCGATCATCGCCGAACCTGATCGATGTAGGCGGCGTGACGCACCGACAGGTGCTGTACGACCCGCAGGTACTGCCGTAGATCAATTGTGTCCTCGGCAGCGCGGGCCGCATCCAGCAGACTCGCGCTCAGATGCGCATCCCGCCAGACGGCGTACTGCTCAGCGGACAAGTCAACGAGCGGATTCTCGGGATCGATCCCCAGGACGTACCGATCGGGCTCATCCGCACTGTTGCCGAGGCCGCAGAGCAGTGGTTCGAGCCGGTGGGTCGCGGCGAATTGGAAGAGCTCAGGACCGATCCCTGAGCGCACCACCATCCCGCGAAGCTGCTGATCGTCGACTTCGAAGATCGGCGCGGGCACTCCCGCATCCCGCGCCATGGCACAGATCGTCTGCTCCGAATCGTCAACGGTCAGACCGTCAACCTTGCCGTGAGCTGCGAGCCACACCAGCCACGCCTGATCCGTGGCGAGTTCCAACTCGTCATCCCCCACCCGGATATTCACACTTTCCAGTCCCAGCCACATGTATCGCGCACCGCTGGGGTACCCCACCGCGAAGAGACATTCGTCTTCCGAGTCATCCTCGATCGCCTCAGGCGCCCCCAATTCCGCGCCCGGGTCGCCAGCTTTGGCGGTGTGCACCCGTGGCGGGCTCGGCTCAAGCGCGAGGTCGAAGTAAGCGGCGTGGCGTTCGAGCAGCGGATGTACGTGCTGAAGCACATGTTCGAGGTACGCGTCCGGGTCCGACAGCCGCGACCATTCCTCGTCCGCGGCGAGCGCCCCGGAACGCACATAACAGGTGCCGTACAGGTCATCTTCACGCGGTGCGTAGATGAGCACGTCCCGCAGCGGAGTGTCGATGGCCAAGGTCCGATGCGTTCCGCCGGCGACCAGCGAATGCGCGTGTTGCTCGCCGTCGCTGTTGCCGAGAATCTCCTGCAGCGGTAGGAGCCGATAGGAATCGCCGAATGCCTGGCGCACTTCCGGCGCGCTGACGGCAACCTCAACGACGAGACCGAGATCCAGCAGAAGGTCAACCTCGCGGTCCGGATCGGTGACGGCTGCTGGTCGCACGGCCGCCAACAATCCGCGGTCGATCCCACGGTCAGTGCCTGGACGGGTACGGTGCAACGCGTTCCACATCGATGCTGACGATTCGTCGAGCCGATGAATCTCCGGGCCTGTCCGAACGCGTAGGTACGTGCTTCCGTCGTCCTCGACCACCACACCGAGCGGTTGCCCGACGGGTACCAGGATCGCCGCTACGGGGCTCGATACCGACCTAGTCATTTGATCTACGCTACCGAACCCGCACGAACCGTGCGCCAACTCGCGGAAGCGTCCCCGTGAACCTGCCACCGCAGCGAACCGGCGCGCATTGTCACTGGTTCGCGTCCTCGACGACAGGCACCGCCCGTACGTCGATCGCAGCGAGCGGGACCGCAGCGCGAAGGGCCTCGTGGTACTCACTCAGTAGTCGCGCCAATGCATCTGCATCTGACTGGAACTGACACGCCCACAGCACGGTCATTCCCGCGGCGGCCTTCATGTGCAGAGCGGCCAGTCCGAGGTACAGCTCCGCGGCGTCGGCCAGTAGCGAGCCATCCGACTGAACTGCGTCGTACAGCGAGGCGATCGTGTACACCAGTTGTCCGTCCGCGATCCCCGCGAAATCGAACTGATCGCCGGTATCTGGGTTCTCCACGGCGTACACGACCCCCGTTGGGTAGCCGGTCACATACGTTCGGTAGTCGGTTTCGCTCAGCAAGGAACCATCCCTGATCGGCGTTGGCGGTACGGGTCGTGACTGCGCAACAAACCCATCGCGGACACAATACGTGGTGGGCGATCGCGCGACAGCGGTATCTTTCGCCGCCGCGCGCCCGTCGCAGAGATCGACCCTCGGCCGAGGAAAGGAGCGCTCGCATGGTTCGGCAGATCATCCCGTTCCGCAAGACCGCGGAGGACGGCGTGTACGTCACGTACACCTGGGGCTATCCGGGCGATGAACGGACTGCTCGACTCGACAAGTCGACCGGTGCCGCAGAACCGCTCAAGGGAACGACGGACGCGGAGGCCGCGTATGCCGCGGATTGGATTTCGCGCGTTCGCCAACTCAACGAAATGGCAGGATTCCCCGACGAGGCACCGATCTACCGTTAGCTCGCAGGTTCAGCCGGCTGTCGTGCGATCCCACGTCATCGGCAGTACGCCGTCCGCGCGCAACGCGGCCTTGCGAATCTTGGAGGTCGGCGTTTTCGGCAACTCCTCCCTGATCTCGATGTACCTCGGGCGCATGAACCGCGGCAGCCGGTCGTCCAAGAACTTCGCTAACTCCGCATGCTGCACGTTCGCGCCATCATTCAGAGTGACGACGACCTTGACCTCTTCACCGCTGATCTCGTCGCGGACGGCAACCGCGGCGGCCTCCAGTACCGCGGGGTGCGCGACGACCTGCTTTTCGATCTCCATCGACGAGATGTTCTCGCCGCGACGTCGGATCGAATCTTTCTTACGGTCGACGTACCGAAACACTCCGTCGGTGTCGACGGTAAACAGGTCGCCGGTGTGGAACCACTGGTTACGCCACGCCTCGACGGTCTTCTCGGGCATTTTCCAGTAGCCAGCCATGATCTTCCAAGGCTCGTCGGCGCGCAGCACCAACTCACCGACTGTTCCGGCGGGCACCTCGCGGTCGTGATCATCAACCACGCGGAGGTCGAATCCCGGACGTGCCTTGCCGCACGCCAACGGATCGGTGATGACTTCGTTGTCCCAGCCCGCGACGATCGGACAACAGATTTCGGTCATATTGAAATTCGTGTACGCCTCAACCCCGAAGCGCTTCTTGAAGCCCTCAACGTCGGCGATCCACGGCGAGAACATGACGTAGCGCAATGGCGAGTCCGCATCATCCGGACGCGGTGGCTGCCCGGCCACGAAGTTAGCAGTGGTCGCCATCAACAGCACGCTGGTGCAGTCATGCTCGCGGATGTCGTTCCAAAATTGTGCGGTATTGAACTTCTCCCGGATGACGACACGACCTCCGCCGAAGATCGACGCGACGTAGCCACCCTTGCCGCTGACGTGGAAGGTCGGGTACGGGTCGTAGATCACCGATTCAGGCGTACAGAATCCTCTGCGTGGAGCCATTCCGAAGGTCGCCTCTTGGATGTGTCCCCACCCGGTCATGACGCCTTTCGAAGGGCCTGTTGTGCCTGAGGTGTAGACGATGCAGGCGATGTCCCACGCCTGTGGGTGCGCGACATCCTCGATCGGGGCAGCCGCTCGCACTAATGGATCGACCGCGACGACGTCGATCCCCTGGACATCCGCGATCCCCTCGACGTCCGCGACAGAGTCAACACCGGTGACCAAGATGCTCCGCAGGTCGGGGCAGGCATCCTGCACGGCTAGTACTTGCGGCAGGTGTCGTGCGCTACACGTGAGTACCCGAGCCTGCGAGTTGGTGACGACGTGGGTAAGCAGATCACCGATGTACTCGGTGTTCACCGGCACCTCAATCGCATTGAGCGCTGCCGTCCCCATCCATACTTCGAATGCGGTGATCGAAGGGTCGTGTATCGAGAGCACCGTATCGCCGGCGCCCACGTCGTACTCGCCGAGCACTGCAGCCCACTGCCGGCTCTCGGACCACACTTGTGCATAGGTAACCGCACGCCCAGCGACTTCGGTGGCATAGAGGCGGTCGGGGTGCTCAGCCGCCCGTTTCGCGAGCAGGTCGGGAACTGCAGCGAACTCAGCCATGACTTCTCCAATCGAGCCCAATTCGGCGGGGTAATAGCCGACTACCGGCAGACCTACATCCACCTGTTGCTCCTGTCGTCATCGACGTGGCTGCAGTTCTCGGCGGCTACGGAGTCGGTGTCGAGTTCCAGCGGGCTACCCAGGCGGAGGTGTCCAGCCCGATCGCGTTGCCCCACAAAAGGGTGAGGGTGAACACCGACTCCTCGAAGTCCGGCTGCCCGGTCGTCCGGCTGGGGTGCACGAGCCATGCATGAGTGTATTTGCTCACCATGGCCGTCAGCGCATTGCCCGCAAAGCGCGGATCGACATCCGGCGAGGCCAACCCCGCCTCTTGCAGGGCGCGGATGTGATCTGCGGCGCGGCCGCGGAACGCGTCACTTCGCGTCTGCTGCACCCGCCTCACCTCTGGATTCACCGCGGATAGCTCCTCGATGATCCCCATCAGGTCGGTGCTGCGGCGATAGGAGTCCAGATACCTGCGGTTGGCCCGTTCGATGCCATTCATCGGATCCTCGTCGCGCAGCTCTACCCGTCCTTGCGTCGGGCTGATCATTTCGGTCAGTAGGGTTCCGGCGAGTTCCTGGAACAGCGCTTCTTTAGTCGGGAAGTGCTTGTAGTAGGTGCCGATCCCGACGCCGGCCGCCTCCGCGATGTCCTTTATTCGAGCCCTGGTGAATCCGTCTCTGGCAAGCACTGCCCGTCCATGCGTGAGCAGGCGCTCGCGTGCGTCGTCGTTCTGGAGCTGGTCCATGATTGGTTACTCCTCGCTCACGGGTACTGGACAGGTCTCATCATCACCGACGCCACGACATCTCGACACCTCGCATGCCGTCATTCGCTTCCTGTCGATTCCACGCCTCCCAGTACGCCACTGCACATCGCATCGTCCCCTTCGACCTATCGAGGCATTCCCAAGACACGTTCGGCCAGGATGTTTCGCTGAATCTGATTTGTGCCCGCGTAGATCGTGCTCGCCCGCGACGCAAGATAGGCACCCACCCAGCTACCGGGATCCTGCGTGGCGCCCGGCGCGTCGGGCCCGTCCACGATCGTCGGCATTCGCCCTTTCGGCACCAGCGCCCGAGCGCCGAGGATGCGCAACGACAACTCCGTGACGACGTTGTGGCACTCGGTCCAGTACAACTTCGTCATCGCCGACTCCGGTCCTGGGGTATTGCCATCGAGTGATTTCGTCAGCGCCCGGTAGCCCAGCATCCGCATCGCCGTGACCCGGCCCTTCAACCAGGCGAGCGTACGACGAATCTCGGTGTCGCCAAGTTTGCCGTGAGTGGCCGCGAGTTCGGTGAGGCGGAGGAGTTCCTCCTCGAACCGCGCGGCGAACACTGCGGCTGCGCCACCGCGTTCGAATTCCAGCAGTGACATCGCAACGCGCCAGCCATCATTCACCGGGCCGATGGTGTGGAAGTCTGTTGTCGTGGCGTCGGTGAAAAACACCTCGTTGAAACCGGCGTTTCCGTGGATTTGGCGGATTGGGCGGATCTCGATCCCTGGTTGCTCCAGCGGGCACGCCAACAGGGTCAGCCCCTTGTGCTTTGGCGCATCGGGGTCTGTGCGGACGAGTACGAAGATCCAATTGGCATGGTGGGCCTCGGAGGTCCAGATCTTCTGCCCATTGATCCGCCAGGTCCCCCGTCGAGGGTCGCAGCTGTCCGCAGCGATCCGAGGTCGGAGCCGGAGGCCGGTTCGGAGTACCCCTGGCAGAAGACCATTGTTCCGTTGAGGATGTTTGGCAGGTAGTACAGCTTCTGCTGCTCGGTTCCCCAATGTAGGACGGTATTGCCGAACATCTGCAGCCCAAAGACGTCGTTCTCGGTGCCGTTCGGCAACCCGGCAGCGGTGAGTTCTTCAGCGAGCACCACCTGATGTGCGGGGCTCAGCCCCGCCCCGCCGTACTCCTTCGGCCAGTCGACCGCGAGGTAGCCGCCCTCGTACAGCCGTTTCCGTAGGTCCAGGTTGAATTCGCGATACTCCGCATCGGCCAGTTGGCCGCTGCCGCGCCAATCCGACGGAATCAGCTCGCGCAGGAAGTCGCGTGCTGCTACGCGATACTGCTCAAGGTCAGCGCTGAAGGTCGGATTCATCAGCGCACACCCGCCGACAGTTCGTACGGAGCGCAGATCGCTTCTGCAACGCGCCCAAGAGGATGGTCTCGATCGCCGCACAGCGCGACATTCGCCTTCGCACGTCGCAGGTAGAGGTGAGCGTGATGCTCCCAGGTAAAGCCAATCCCACCGAGTATCTGGATCGCCTGGCGCGCCGCGAGGTCAGCAGCGTCCGTCGCCTGATGTTTGGCTAGCGAGACGTAGACGTCCGCGTCATCGTGTCCACCATTCAGCGCAAACGCTGCGTAGTAGGTCAACACCGCGGCGGTCTCGATGTCAACCAGCGCGTCGGCGCACATGTGCTTGAGCGCCTGATTCACCCCAATCGGGCGACCGAATTGTTCGCGTTCCTTCGACCATTCGACTGCCACTTGCAGGCACCATCTCGCGACACCCAGTGAATCCGCCGCGAGATATAGCGCGCCGAACTCGCGTGCAGTCGAAGCGAGGTCATCTCGCTGGGAAGTCAGCGCGATGCACGGCGCCTCCACCAATTCGATCGCACCGATCGGCTGGGTGAGATCGAGCGTGTCGGTGGCGGCGATGGCGACTTCCGGCGCGCGCAGCGCCACGATCACCATGCGTTCGTTCCCAGGGGCCGTAAGCAGAAGGTGCGTCAGTTCGGCCGCGTGCGGCACCAGCAACTTCCCCGACACCCGCAGCGACCCGTCACCTGAAGTCGATGCGCTGACGCTAGGGCTCACATCCGCCCAGTCCACGGGTAGGCCAATTCGCGCCTCCCCGGACGCTACGGCGGCCAGCGTCTCGCCTGCGGCATCTGAGTCCGTACGGGCGAGCACCTCAACCGCAGTCATGGTCGAGACCGCCGGCAGGGGTGCACACACCCCACCCAGTTCCTCGAGCGCGATCACCGCTTCGATCGCGGAGGCGCCCGATCCGCCACGATCTTCGGGAATCGTCAGCCCGACGACGCCGAGATCCACAGCGAGACGACGCCATAACACGTCGTCGTACCCGGATTCGCCTCGGATGATCGATTCGCGTCGCTCCTGCAGGTGTTCTGTGGCGAATCTTCGCACCATCTTCTGTAGTTCACGCTGCACGTCGTTCAGGTCGAACTTCATTGCGCTCCTCGGCTATTTCGGCCCCCTCGCTCGGTCAGCGGTATTCTCAAGCGAGCTCGGCGACCCTCACGCATCGAATCATGATTCGAATCACAATTCGATGCGAGTGAAACAGCGCGACGATAACGCTGTCAAGCCCATCGGTGCGCACCGTCGACCCGATCCAGTGTCTCGCGCGCGGTGCGGCCAGTTAAAATCTTCGAGTTAGTCGTCATTAACTCAGCGAGGTACGTCGTGACTGTCCAGCGCCGGATGCCCACCGATGAGGGCAACGACCTCATCGAATTGACCCGCGAGATCGCCGACAAGGAACTCGCTCCGAAAGCAGCGCCGTACGAACGCGAAGAACGTTTCCCCCGGGAGGCCTTCAGCCTGCTCGGTGAAGCCGGACTACTGGCGCTCCCGTTCCCGGAGGAACACGGCGGCGGTGGACAGCCGTACGAGGTCTACCTGCAGGTACTCGAGGAGCTCGCCGCCCGCTGGGCCGCAGTCGCCGTCGGTGTCAGCGTGCACGCACTCACCTGCGGAATCGGCGTCTCGTTCACCAGCGAAGCACAACGCAACGCGTGGCTACCGGACATGCTCGGCGGTCGCACCCTCGGCGCATACTGCCTGTCCGAGCCGCACGCAGGCAGCGACCCGGCCGCAATGATCGCTCGCGCCAAGAAGGACGGCGATAAGTACATCGCCAACGGCGCCAAGGCCTGGATCACGCACGGCGGGCACGCCGACTACTACATCACCATGCTGCGCACATCCGAGGACGCCGGCCGCGGCATCAGCTGCTTCTATGTTCCCGCCGACACGCCAGGGCTGACATCCGACACGCCCGAGGACAAGATGGGGCTGATGAGCTCCACCACCACGACCATGCGCTTCGAGAATGCACCGATTTCCGAGGCCAACCGGCTCGGGGACGAGGGTCAGGGGCTGCCGATAGCGTTGGCCGGCCTGGATTCGGGCCGACTCGGCATCGCCGCCTGCGCTGTCGGCCTGGCCCAGGGCTCGTTGGATGCCGCGGTCGCGTATGCCAAGGAGCGCACCGCATTCGGACGGCGGATCATCGACCACCAGGGCCTAGCGTTCCTGCTCGCCGACATGGAAGCTGCGGTCACCAGTGCACGTGCGGCGTACATTCATGCGGCGCGGCTCAAGGATGCCGGACTGTCATTCTCCCAGGAGGCCTCGATCGCCAAACTGATCGCAACCGATAACGCCATGAAGGTCACCACCGACGGCGTCCAGGTGCTGGGCGGCGCTGGGTACACCAAGGATTTCCCCGTCGAGCGGTTCATGCGTGAAGCCAAAGTCATGCAGATCTTCGAGGGCACCAACCAGATCCAGCGACTGGTGATCGCGCGCCACCTGGCTCGCTAGGTCCCCGGCGTACGGCGATCGCCCACCGGGTGGCCCCTCAGCCCAGGAATGCCCGTGACGTTCGCGTGCGCAGCCAGGTGGCGCGCGCGAGCGCGAGGCGAGAGAATGAGCTCATGGAGCCCAACGTGAGTATCGACCTGAACGCCGACCTCGGCGAGGGCCTCGGGCTGTGGCGAATGACCGACGACGCAGCCCTGCTGCAGATCGTCACCTCGGCGAATGTCGCCTGTGGTTTCCATGGCGGCGATCCGACCCAGATGCTGCAGGTTTGCCGCCTGGCTGCTGAGGCCAGAACCTCCCTCGGCGCGCACGTCGCCTACCGCGACCTGATCGGCTTCGGCCGCCGATTCATCGACATCGAGCCGGCCGAACTCACCGCAGACGTGCTGTATCAACTGCACGCCATTGATGGAATGGCCCGCTCTAGCGGTACCAGGCTGCGCTACGTCAAACCACACGGCGCGTTATACAACGCGATCGTGCATCACGAGGCTCAAGCACAGGCGGTCGTCGAGGCACTCCGGCTGTTCGGCAGAGACCTACCCGTCATGGGGTTGCCCGGTGCTCGCTGGCTCGACCTCGCCGCCGCCGAGGGCCTGCGGGTCATTCACGAAGCATTCCCCGATCGCAGCTATACCCCCGATGGACGCCTCGCAACGCGCGGTACTCCCGGTGCAAAGATCGAAGACCCGCAGCAGGTGGCTGAACGCGCCGTCCGCATCGCTCTCGATCGAAGGATCACTGCCCTTGATGGCTCCACCATCGAGATGCACGCGGAATCGTTATGCGTGCACGGCGACTCACCCACCGCCGTCGCCACCGCCCGCGCAGTGCGCGATGCCCTACATGAGGCGAAAATCGACGTGCGAGCGTTCGCATGAACCGCCGGTTCTTACCGTACGGCGAACGTGCCGTGCTACTCGAACTCGACTCGATTGATCACGTTCTCGGGGCGTACGCCGCCATTCAGAACGATCCGCCGGACGGGCTGGAGGACGTCGTCCCTGCCGCCCTGACACTCTTGATGTCATTCACTGATCCCGAGGCGCTTGCCGCCGCTTTGCCTGCGCTGAAGGAGATCGACACAACTCCACGAGCAGCGGAGCATGGAGAGCTCGCGACGATCGGGGTGCACTACGACGGGGCCGATTTAGCAGAGGTGGCAGCACTCACCGCAATGAGCATCGATGAGGTCATCTCGGTGCACAGCGGCGCCGAGTACACCGTCGCCTTCCACGGATTCGCTCCTGGGTTCGCCTACCTGATTGGATTGGACGACAGGTTACGAGTGCCACGCAGACCAAGTCCCCGGACCGCCGTACCAGCTGGCTCGGTGGCAATGACCGGCGGGTTCACCGCTGTATACCCCCGCCGCTCCCCCGGCGGCTGGCAACTAGTCGGACACACCGATACCCCGATGTGGAACGAGGATCGATCCTCGCCGGCGCTGCTCAGCCCGGGGATGCGCGTGCGATTCGAGGCGCTATGACCAGCCCGTTCGCGCCGCATGACGCCGTTCGGTGCGACAGGACCCTTACTGTTATCGAGCCTGGCGCACGGACGACCGTGCAGGACCTCGGACGTCCTGGATACGCCTATCTCGGCGTCGGTCGATCCGGCGCGGCCGACCAACGCGCGTTTGCGATGGCCAATCGAATTCTGGGCAATGCACCTGGTGCAGCGGCGTTGGAGACGACGCTGGGCGGGCTCGCTGTGCGCATCGATCGCGGCGCCTGGCTGTGCGTGACGGGCCCGATGGTCGAGGTACTGCGCGATGGTGTTGCGGTCGGCGTCCGCACCGCGTTCTACGCGCCCGCCGCTAGCGAAGTGCGCATCGGCGTCCCGCCGCGTGGGATGCGTAACTACCTCGCGGTGCGCGGCGGACTGGACGTTCCCGTGGTATTGGGGTCGGCATCGACGGACACGCTCGGCGGGATCGGCACCGCGGCGGTCACCGCCGGTGACGTGTTCGGGATCGGCACCGCGGCGGTCGGAGACATCGCCGGGGTCGATGTGTTCCCTGCCGCCGACCCGCCCGACGTGATCGAACTGGTCGTCGATCGCGGACCCCGCGCGGACTGGTTCGCCGAAGACGCCTGGGCAATGCTGCTGCGCACGCAATACGTCGCGAGCGCCAACAGCGACCGGATCGGCGTACGCCTCGATGGCCCGCCGTTACCGCGAGTGACCGATGCGGAGTTACCCAGTGAGGGGCTCATGCAGGGCGCGGTGCAGATCCCGACGGTTGGTACACCGGTGTGCTTTCTCGCCGACACACCTACAACAGGCGGGTATCCGGTGTTGGCCGTCATACGGCGCACGAGCCTCCCGGACCTGGCGCAAACGCGTCCCGGACAGGCGGTGCGGTTCCGAGCGGGATAAGTTGGGCACCGCACACGACGCCCATTTCGTGCTCGGAGACGACATGTTGCATCATCACGACGACGGTGACGTCGCCATCATCACCTTGAACCGTCCGGAACGGCGCAATGCGCTGTCCGGGGACCTGTGCGACATGATCGGCGAGGTCATCCATGAGAAGGAGGCCCGCGGCTCACGCGCGATCGTGATCACTGGTGAGGGCACAAGTTTCTGCTCGGGCGCCGATCTCGATGGCGTATACGGCGAGGCATTCTTGGTATCGCTGTACGGCTTGTTCAACAAGATCATGGACGCGAAGATGCCGGTGATCGCGGCCGTCAACGGTCCGGCGATCGGAGCGGGCACCCAATTAGCGATTGCCTGCGACCTGCGCGTGGTCGATTCGCCGGCCGTCTTCGGTGTACCGACGGCCCGTAACGGACTCGCCGTCGACCCGTGGACGATTCGCCGACTGGCCGAACTCGCCGGCGGCGGCGCTGCGCGACGTCTACTACTGGGCGCCGGACAGATCAACCGCGACGAGGCGCATGCGGCCGGCCTGGTGGATCGCGCCGGGACCCTGCACGATGCGGTGGAATGGGCGCACGACATCGCGACGTTGGCGCCGCTATCGCTGGCCTACAGCAAGACGGTGCTCAATAATCCGGACCGTGACTTGGACGACCCAACGTTCGTCGACAACTTCGAGGCATGCTTTAACAGCGAGGACGTCGCCGAGGGACGACTGGCGCGCGCCGAGAAGCGGAAGCCGCGGTTTACCGGCAGGTAGC
>JBKEDB010000070.1:0-6498 GCA_047975195.1 Cumulibacter sp.
CAGAGATGGAAGTATCTAGGAATGATGAGTTTGATTCTCAAATATTCCAAGATATGTATAATTCAAGATTTGATAAACTTGAAGAATTAAGAGCATTAGGTTTAACTATTGATCTTAAAGAGACAGAACTTATTAAAGGGGAAGATCCAGATAAGGATGAAGTTAATGGAGAAGTTAACAAAGTAATACAAGGAGAAGAGAATGACTAGACTAATATATGCTGATGATCTAAAAGGTTATGATGACTTATTAACATTCAATGATGTATTTCCATCATATGAAGATTGAGAAACAAAGATAAATGATTATATGTTTTTCAAGACCGTGGGTGAAAATGAACTTGCAGAAAAGATTTATAATGTTGTCTACAATAAGTATAGAACTCATTTCTTTAGGTATTCTAATACTTCTACAATATACAATAAGTTAGCAACTTGAATGGAAGAGTTGTATACTGCTCTTGAAGTAGGTAAATACAAATTAGAGAATGCTAAAGATTTAGCAGGACAAACAACAACAATTAAAAGTTATAAAACAAACAACACTACAGAAGAAAATGTAGACACATATCAAACAAACAAAGAAGAAACATTTATAGATAATGGACAAGGAGAAGTTGAATATCTTGAAGAGAGCATAAGGGGTAGAACCTTAATCAATAGAAGTATTACTGATCTAAAAACTATGTTTATGAATAGAACTAATGAAGTAGTAGAAAAGGAGTTATATGGAAAATAATACTAAATCAATAATCAAACCAAGAGTTATTAATTCAACACAATATGAAGATGGATACACTACAGCTGAAAGATCTATTATCAATGCCAGAAGATTGGATGGGATTGATGAAGTAGTAGATTTTGTTGGTAATGTAATAACTCCAGAGAATTTAGCATTTGGTGATGAGACTCTAGTATCAACACAAGCAACTAGAGCTGAAGACATTGTATCAGTAGAAGATGAGAGATTAGAAAGTGTTAAATTAGATTCAGAGACATTTGACTTCTATGTAGAAGAACAAACTCAATTAGATAACACTCAAGATACAGCAATAGCAAACTTACAAGATAAAGATAATGAAATTATTAGTGATTACTTTACACCACTTGAATTAAGAGTATCTACTAATGAAACAAACATCCAAGACAATGAAAATGGAATAGTTGATCTTGAAGCAGAGATTGATGAAATTACAGAATTGGATGAGAATCAAAACTCTAGACTTGATGCTATTGAAAGTAAAGATATTACACAAGACAATAGAATTGAAGTACTTGAAGAATCTATTGGATCAAGTGTTCAAGATTTTGCTGTAGTTAGTGCTACAGGTACAGTAGGAACAACACCTACATATATAATCTTTAACATTACTAAAGACTTTACACAAGCTGCTTTGAATACAATTACACAAGAATCTAATGCCACAGTAATAGATGTACTTGCCAATCTTACAGGGCAACTTACAATTGAATTTAGTGCTAATACAACAACAGCAACAAATTTAAATCTTGGAATTTATGACTACACAACAGAGACATTAATTGAAACTAAAACATTCCCACTTGCAGAAGGAACAGAACATAAAGTTGGAGTTATAGCAGGAGAGTTCCCAATTGGTAGATATGCCATGAAGGTTAATGTTGATAATGATACTGTGGAGATTACTAACTCACAAATATTAATTATCAATCAAGCACTAAATGCTTTGAGTGAAGTATATGATAACAATGTTATCTCTACAGGAACACTTGGTGGAACAACTACAGCAGAAGACATTGCTATACTAGAAGGAAAGAAAGTGGATGAGATTTCTACTTTAAGTGATACAGGTATGATCACATTTGAAAATACTATTGGTACAGCTAAAACAAGTTCACCTAAATTTAGATATAGAATGTTGGAAGCAGATGCTACTACAACAATTCAAGGTGTTGAACTAGGATTAGACAAACCAAGTGGATCAACAATACCACAAGCAAGATTAAGACACTTTGATGCTGCTTCTAATACTGTTAATACTTCATATGAACTATTAACTAATGATGCTATTATTACTAAATCACATTTAAATGAGATTGCTAATATGTTAACACCTATTGGTACAATCCAACTTGGATCAACAGCACCAACATATGGTACATGACAAGATTTAGGAACATTAGCTGAAGGACAATCAATTATTGGTGGATCAACTTCTAATGGAGAAGTTATTTCCCATAAACATGTGATGAATGCAGTTAATGTAGGAACAGATAAAAGAGACTTTGCAAGTGGAGATAGTTATGAATCTTTAGGAACAGATAATTTAGAATCTGGAAGTGGATATAATTTTTCAATGGAAGACAGGGGATACTTTATCCAAGAAACAGGTGGAGACTACAATAAAGCATATGGACTTGGTATTGGATTAGATATCCATATTTGAAAGAGAACAGCATAATGACAATAATACTAGACTTCTTGTTGGCATTATTAAGTGGATTGATAATAACCTTAATAAGAGTATTTATCAAACACAAAGAAGATTCTAACAAATGAAAAGAAAGACATTCAGAAAGATTAGCAAAAATAGAACAAAGACTAATTGACTTGGAGAAGGAAAATAAATAATGAAATACTTAATTCTTAACAACACTATAAAATGAGATAATGATTACAAGAATGTGAACTTTTTCACCACCGATTCTGAAAGAGATTCATTAATAGAATCATTACATCCTAATTGAGAAGATGATCTAAACAACTCTAAGAAAGTTAACTCATTCAATATAGGTAATGTAGATGGAACAATTGAAGTTGAATGAAGTGAGAACAATATGGATATTAGAGAGAAGAATACTATTATCCTTATTGAGAATGAAAAAGCAACACCAACATTCTGATGAATTGAAAGTGTTGTTAACATGGGAAATAATTCTATGTATGAGATTTCAATTAGAAAGAATATATTCTTATGTTATCCTACTGTCTTAAACAATATGGAAAACATTTCATTACTAGAAGGACATGTACCTATTGAGAACTATGTTAACCAAGAGTTTAGAGAACTCTCTAACATTGTTAAAGGAACAGAGATACTTAAAGGTGATGAGTTGTCTCCTAGTAATAGAAGTGGATCATTACCAAGAACATATGATAATAGATGGGTAGTTGTCTATAGAATTTTAGATGGTGGAGAAGAAGGTGTTAAGGTATATTCTAAAGCATTAGGATCTACATATGAAGATGATGGTAATACAGCACATAATGAGAATAGATTTACTTCATATAATCAAGTATTACCATTTAAGGTATTTGCTTCTCCATTAATCCCTAGGGTTGGAGCATCATCTATAACTATGGATCAAGAAGGAAATAAGATAACTACAATTACAGGAGACTTATTAAAACACTATCAACAAGAGATTGCTGATGGACAAACTATTGGTATTAAAATAGTTAACTTTGAATTCTCTCCTGAGTATGTAGACTTTGTTGCCTTTGATCCAGATGGAAGTGAAACAGGTTATATTTGAGAAGTTAAAAGTATAAATACATATCAACAATTACCACAAGCTGATGCTAATAGTGATGTAAAGATTTGAGATAACACAACAAGTATTTATGTAGATCAAGGTGTTAACTCATTCCTAGAGTTAATGGATGGAGTTAATAAGAAAAGATTGGGAGTTGGTGGAATTAAGACTTTCCCATTCCCATTAAAATATCTTTTCAAAGAAGATGATAGATTTCTATTTAGATTTACTAAAATAACTTCTCACTCTCCATCTAATGCTCAAGATGGAATTGTATTCCATGATCAAAACAAAGTTGATAATGGATACACTAACATAGCACCAAAGATTGAAAGTGATTATACATATAGCAATGATACTGAACTTGCTATTTATGTAAATCAACTTCAAGAGTATAAAGCAAATAATCCTAATAGTGGAATGGACTTTGCTAAAGCAATAGGGCCTTTCCTTAATCCACTTACATACCTTACAGGGCCAGCAGGGATTGCAGCAGCAACTGTATCAGCTGTAGGTTCTGTAGCAAGTACAGCAATTCAAAGGAATTCAATGAAGAAGGGGCCAACAACTCAAGATTCAGATGGAGCAACAAACTTTTGATTTGGGAATGATCCAACATATATGGCATTGACATATGAAGACATTGAGTACATAGGATCACAAAGAGATAAGACAATAGATACTACTTATAGAAATGGATTACAACACCAAATGCCTTACATTGCTAATAACTTTGAAGAGATTATGAGACCTAAATTCAATTACATCTTAAGTACTACATTTAAGGAATCTAACACTTTAGATCTTCCTATTGAAGTAGTGGATGAATTTGAAACTCATTTTGCTAATGGAATCAGATTCTGAAGGGGGCCATTTAAAACTTATTCTGAATCTTGAGAAGATAATGGTGAAGGTATTTCTGAATTTGTTGAGAGAATGGAACAAGTAAGAACTCTAGACTAATGGAAACAAAAATCAAAATAGAAGAAGAGTTTAATAGACCTGATGTCTATGAACTCTATCCAAATTATCCTGCTCATGTAGTCAGTGATGATAGTGATGATTGTCCTATCTTTACTATTGGTACAGGTGGAGCAGGGAAGACTTTCAATGAATTAAGAGAAGCAATAGATCATTTTAGAAATCAACCAGATTACTTTTACAATCAAGTTGGGATATTCTTTCCAACACTTAAAGCAGTAGAAACTCAAATAAGCAATAAGAACTTATTTGATAAGTTGTTATCAGAAGAAGAAACTGCTGAAGAGTATGGAGCATTCATAAGTAGACTTGTCTATGCCAAGGATTGAATATATTGAAAGAATGATAAAGGTGAATGAATTAATTTTTGTAGGTTATATGCTCTCTCAATGCACTCTGTGTACAAACCTGAAGACCACTCAAGGATTGGTAGGGTATGAATGGATGAGTATCAAAGAAAGCAATACCACAAAGAAGAAGCATTTATGATCCAAGATTTACTTTCAACTATTAAGAGAAAGAAAGAACCTAAAGATTTCAAAGTAAGATTTACTTCTAACTCTCTATCATTAGATTCTCCAATTCATACAGCTTGGGGAATATGAAAATTGGATGAAGAGTTGGATCAAGATGGTAATCCAAAAACCACCGCTGAAGATAAACCAATTTATAAAACAGTGTCAACTTACTACACAGAAGATGGTAGAGTAAAGGCAAAGGTTATTAATTGAAGTGTGCCTTGAGAGCAAACTAAAGAGCAAAACAACAATGACATATTTATGGAGTTGTTTGAAGAAAGTGGTTATGCAGATTATAGATATAAGAATGAATTTAAGAATGATGGTGATCTAAATAAAATAATGCCTGACTTACTAGAAGAGAACAAAGACATCCTAGACTATAGGATGACACTTAAAGCAGGAGATTTATTTTTAGATGTTTATATGATTCCTAAAGATCAAAACAATATGAAACAAAACTTATATTGATTCAAGGTAAATAGAAATAGAACTAAACAAGATATTGTAGCTGCTTTATGTAAAGAAGATGTAATAGATGGAATTAAATTTGATGTAAGTATGGCACAAGTTATATCAAAGAAATATGAAAGAAATCTATTATATTATGATTCAGTGGCAACAGCACACTCTGTAAGAAAGACTATGGAAAAATATTTTGGTAGATAAAAAAAAAGACAAGCAATGTAATGTTGCTTGCTTTTTTATTTTAGAATTTTAGTTGTACTGAATATTCAAGTATGTTGTTTTTCTTAATGTTCTTAAGAGCAACATATTGAATGATCTCATGTATTAGAATCTTTAAGTCTTTTATAACTTCTTCCATTGTCTTGTAGTCATAACCACAAAGTTTATTAAACTCTTCTAGTCTTTCTTTGTTGAACTCTAGATCATCATAATAACTTTCATCTCCATAGAATTCACTATCTATTGAGTATCTAAATTTGATATATAATTCCATATCTCTTCTCCTTAATATTTTTCTTCTTTAATATTATATCACATTAAACTCAAATCCATCTTTCTTTAATTTTGTCTTTAAAGAATTCTCTTTTACAACTTCCATTGCTTCCTTTAAAATCTTTCTTCTTTTTAATGTTCTTCCTAATTTTTCTATATCCATTGTCATAACTACATCTTGATTTGCTATGAAGTCTGCCATCTCATGTATACTAACACCTAATTCAATTACTTTATTATTTAACTTAGTATTTGTGTGTTTAATTAATTCTAAAGTTCTTTTATTGATTATTGTATCTCTTATATATTCATCTTGTTGTTCTTGTCTTCAACCAAGCAAATTTTTATTTGCTCTAACTTCTTCAATCTCATCACCATTTAATGGTTGAAGTATTATTTTTAATTTATTTTCTCAATCTTTATTGCTTGACATATTAAATTCCAGTCTTCAATTTTAAGTTAACATTAACTTTAACATCTATGTCTTCATTTGTTCAAATGTCAAAGCAATCATGTTCTATTAA
>JBKEDB010000002.1:0-8846 GCA_047975195.1 Cumulibacter sp.
ATCGACGTCACCGTCCGCGTTTGGCACGGCCTGCGCGGCTGTCATCATCGCGCAGGAGGACGAGCCTGAACCACTTCCACAGACCGCCACCGAGACCAGCACTCCCGGACTCCAGCCGGTGAGCTGAAGGTCGACCTTCTCACCCTCGGCCGCCGAACTACTGGCTATCGCGACCTGGGGATCGCTCGGTGCGGCGTACGCCGGCACGCTAAAGCCCGCGCCGCTGAACGCCAGCGCCGCAAGCAGGAGTCCGACGACGGACCTAACGATCCGTGCGCGCATCGCCTTCGTCCCCGTCGCCAGGCTGCTCGCCGGATGTTGGATCGCCACCATCGTTGGGCTCTGCGCCGTGACCACGCGTGTCCACCTCAGCGCGCGTATCCGACTCGGCATCGCCGTCGCCGCCATCGCCATCGCCATCGCCATCGGCGTCAACGTCAGCGTCAGCGTCGGCGTCGGCGTCGGCGTCGTTGGAGTCGTCATCAACACTGTCGCCGAAGGCCTGGTCTTTGGTTCCGTCAGCCTGATCAGCATCGGATCCGCCGGACGCCTTGGCATTTGCCTCGGCTAACTCCGCCTTCATCGACTTCCATCGACGACGCCTGCCCCGCATCAGGAAGTACACGCCAAGCACGATCGCCAGCAGCACCGCTAGCGGAATCCAGGGCATCGCCCAGAAACTCGTCGACGTAGTGATTGACTCCGGCTCAGATTCCAGCCGTTCGCCAACATCAATGGGATCTAGCTGGACATTGGCCTGCAGCCGGACGAGCGCGGGAACGTCGTCGAGCACCACCGAGCGTTGCACCGCACCACCAGGTAGTAACTCTGCGATATCCCCTGTCTGCTCAGCTACGGATCCGCCGATCAACGGCATGAGGCTGACCGTTTCGTTAGCGGCGAGCCGTACGTTTCCGCGATTGCGCACCGTGTAGGTGACGGTCACATCGCCGGTCAACTGATGCCCGTTAGAGCCGTAGTCGACCTCCAGATCCTCCACGGCGAGCGTCGGCGTGAGTTCACCGGAGACCGTGAGATACAACCGGATGGCGATCCGCGCATCAAACAGCACCTCGTTCCCGTCGGCGTCGGTGCCAGGCGACGTCAGCGAGGTAACGATGCCGCCGACGTGATCACCGGGGGTCGCGTTGTCCGGGACCTGAATCTGGAACGGCACATCGACGCTGTTGCCGGGTTCGATGGTGACTTCGTTGACCGGCAAGCTCACCCAGGACCCGACGTCCACCGGTTGCTCTGCGGTTGGCAGCAGGTCGAACGCGCCGGTCTCAGGAACGTTGAACGCATCGGTAGCAAGGAGCCCTAACGTCAGTGGTTCTTCAGATATGTTCGTGATCCGAATGGTGTCCTCTACCTGTTGGCCAG
Source organism: Cumulibacter sp. (assembly GCA_047975195.1). Classification (GTDB taxonomy): domain Bacteria; phylum Actinomycetota; class Actinomycetes; order Mycobacteriales; family Antricoccaceae; genus Cumulibacter. The sequence continues at coordinate 1,384 of JBKEDB010000002.1, forward strand.
GGTCCATCGCGTACACGAAGTAGGACCGATCGTTGGGCCCGTCCGGGCCAGAGGGCTGCACCATCCAGGTCGAGCCGGGGCTCTCGGGCGCAGCCTCCTCGTCCTCCGCGTACGCCGCCGGCGGCATGATCGACACCATCAGCGCACACAGCAGGGCGAGCAACAGCCCGCCGCAGCGCGCCGTCATCCTGGCACCGGAGCGATTACCGGTCATTCACTTCTCACCTTTCAACGGCGGTCGGCCCAGGCGAGCCATATCGGCACGCCTGGGCCTCTGCCTTCAATTACGTATGGTCCCTAAGACAACGTCAGCGTGATGGTGCTGGCGTATTGCCCTGGAACCGTGTTGGTCGGTGCCGCGAAGATCAACTTCGCGCCCACCTGTGCAGTACCGCGACCCTCGCCAGCTCCAGCGCTCGCCAGCGTGGAGCCGGACGTGAATCCGACGCCGGCCTGCACCTTCGGGCCAACCTTCACTTGCTGCCCGTCACCCGAGCCGACGAGTTCTGGCTGCCAACCCAACGCGGCGCCAGATATCTGCGTTCCACCCGGTCCGTTGAACGCCGATGACTGCCCATTGATATTCCAACCGGCGTTGCTCTGGCGCGTGTCGGTCACGGTCACCAACGGAAGCAAGCCTTCGGCCATGAGCGCGTCACTGCTCGAGCGCAGCTTGGCTTCACCGAGGTTGACCGACGAGCCATCGAGACTCATCGTCAGCCCGCCATTCTGCTCCGGAATACCCACGGTGACCCGCACATCGCTCGAGCTCACCGGATCGACGGGTTCTTCGGGATCAGTCGGATCCACAGGATCAGTCGGTTCTCCAGCCTGCACGATCGTGATCGGATCGGTCGCGGTAGTACGGATCACGTCCCCCGCGACCATGCTCCCGGTCAGCAAACGCAGCGTGTGCGTCGAGCCCACCGACCAGGTCGCATTTGAGTTCTGCGCAGTCGGGTACTCGATCTCTGCGGTCCAGTCACCATCGGCATCGGCCTGGACCAATGCCCAGATGGTGACGTTCGCGTGCACGTCGGTGTTCTGTCGCGAGACCCCACCCTCGTCCAGCTTGACCGCGACGACCGAACCCGCTGACCCGTTCTGGGTCTTCCAGTTCGTGCCGCTGATCTCCAGCGTCTCGCCTTCGACCCACTCGTCCGGGACGCTGTAGGTCAGCGCGTTGCCGGCCGAGTCGTTGAACTCGTAGTCCTGCGCAGATGCGGTAGTCGCGCCGACCGCGACCATCATCGCGCCGGCGACCGCGGTGCTGGCAGCTACCGCCGTTATTCGCGAGCGCCATCGCGGCGCCCGCACCAGAGTGTGCATATAACCCTCCTACGTGGTCATACCCATGGAGCGCGCCGTGATCGGCGCAGCCCGGCCCTCATAGTTTATGAAAGGTTAGGCAAACCTTATCTGAAGTTCTTCACAGAAAACACAATCGGTGCGCGTTCATCGCGTGACCGACATCCCAAACCCGGTCGCGTGACCTCAAGCGGTTGCCCGAGGGATCACCATTGGCGTACCCGTCTCGGGATCAGCAATGATTCGGCACGGTAATCCGTACACCCCTTCGATCAACTCCGGCGTCACGACGTCCGCTACCGCTCCTTCAGCCACGATCCGTCCTTCCTTCATCACGATCAGGTTGCTGGCGTAGCGAAAAGCTAGGTTGAGTTCGTGCAGCACGATCACCACCGTGTATCCCTCGCGCTGAAGCCCGCGCGCCAGATCGAGAACCTCCACCTGGTGCGATATGTCCAGAAAGGTGGTCGGCTCGTCCAGGAACAAGATCGGCGTCTGCTGCGCGAGCGCCATCGCAATCCACACCCTCTGGCGCTGTCCACCGGACAGTTCGCTGACAGTGCGCTCGGCCAACTCGGTTACGTTCGCGCGTGCTAGTGCAGCGTCCACGGCGTCGTCGTCTCGTGGCGTCCACTGACGCAACAAGCCTTGGTGTGGATACCGACCCCGAGCAACTAACTCGTCGACGGCAATGCCATCCGGGGCAACCGGGGACTGCGGCAGTACGCCGAGACGTCGAGCTACCTCTTTGGCCGGGTAGGACCCGATCGCCTTACCGTCGAGCTCAACGGTGCCGGAGCGCACGGGCACCATTCGGGCGAGCCCGCGCAGTAGCGTGGACTTGCCGCAGGCGTTAGGCCCGATGATCACGGTCAGTTCGCCGGTGGGTATGGCGACATCAATCTCGTCCGAGATGATCCGGTCGCCGTACCCGATGCTGATGCCGTTGGCGACGATGCGCGCGTCAACACTCATGCGCCCCTCCTCCACTCACGCGCCAGGATCCAGATCAAGTACACGCCGCCCAGCGATCCGGTGACGACACCGACCGCTATCTCCTTCGGCGCGAAAATACGTTGCGCGATGATGTCACTGGCTAAGACCAATGCGGCACCCATCAACGCTGCGCCGGCGATGCCGACACCGCGAGTACCCGTCAGCCGCCGAGCGAGTTGCGGTGCGGCGAGCGCGACGAACGCGATCGGCCCCGCTGCCGCGGTCGCCAATGACACCAGCGCCACCCCCACGAGGACCAGCGCTAGACGTACCTGCTCGAGCCGTACGCCGAGCCCAAGCGCCGTGTCGTCGCCGAGCATCATCGCCCCCAGTGGCCGCGACAACGCGAGCGCCGACGGCCCCAAGATCGCCAGGGCGACGGCGATCAGCACCGACTCCGCCCAGGTGGTGGCGTGGAAAGACCCGGCCAGCCACTGCTGGGCGTTCTGCGCCGCACTGAGCGAAGCGCGTTCGATCAGCAGGGTGTTGATGGCATGCAAAATCGCCGAGATTCCGATGCCGACCAGCACCAGACGGAACCCGGCGATTCCGCCTCGCCACGTCAGCACGTAGACCAATGCTGCGGTCCCGAAGCCGCCGACGATAGCGCCGAGCGCGGTCGTCGCGGGACCGCTGTCGAAAATGATGATCTGCAGGATCGCGCCGCTCGAGGCGCCTACGGTGAACCCGATGACGTCCGGGCTACCGAGCGGATTCCCCGACAAGTTCTGGAAAATCGCGCCCGACATCCCCAAGGCCGCACCGACCAGCACCGTCGCCGCAACCCGGGGAAGTCGTTGCTCCTGCACAAAATAGCGTGCCAGCGGATCATCGCCGATACCGAACAACGACTGCACAGTCTGACCGAACGACATCGGATAGTCGCCGATCATCGAACCGACAACGACGAGAACCGCGATGAGGCTTGCGATCGCGATGCCCGCGCCGAGCGCCCGCCTGGACACTCGGACGCTCACCGGCCCAACCCGAGTCACCCGGCGAGTACGGCGGATGGGCGCAGGGGCGCTCACAGCGCCTCAATCCTGCGGCGGCGGACCAGCGCGACAAAGACCGGACCGCCGAGGATGGCCGCGAGCACGCCCACCGGCACTTCAGACGGATATGCCACGACGCGGGCGATCACATCAGTCACCATCATCACCGCTGGTCCGGCCAGCAGGGTCATCGCCAACACCCAGCGCTGATCGGATCCGCACAATGCGCGTGCGAGGTACGGAACGGCCAGACCTACGAACATGATCGGGCCAATCGCCGCGGTTGCTCCCCCGGCGAGCAACGTGACCGCAACCATTACCGCGGCCCGCACGAGGGAGACCCGCACCCCAAGTGCCCTGCCCGCCTCGTCACCGAGCGCAAGCGCGTTCAGCGCTGGCGCTAGGGACAACGCGATCACCAGGCCAATCAGGATGAACCCGCTGATTGCCACCAAGACGGGATATCCGCGCCCCTCAATGGATCCCGCCGCCCAGAACCGGAACTCGTTGAAGGCGTTCTGGTTCGACAGGATGACGCTCTGCAATAGCGACGAGACAGCCATGCTGATCGCGACACCCGCGAGCGCGAGACGCATGGGAGTGGGGCTGCTGCGCCCGGTCGACCCGAGCACGTACACCGCCAATGCGCCTGCAGCGGCGCCGGCGAAGGCGAACCACATGAAGAACCAGATGCTGGTGAATCCGAAGATGGCCACGGCGACGACGACAGCGAGCGACGAGCCGGCGTTGATCCCGAGGATTCCGGGATCAGCGAGCGGGTTACGCGTCAACGACTGCATCAACGAACCGGAGACGGAGAGCGCCATCCCGACCACGATCAACAGCAGGGTCCGCGGGATTCTCTGGTCATGTATGACGTCCGATTCAAACGTTCCGTCGGGGTCAAACACAAACCGCCACACATCATTGAGTGGTATCGGGTTGGAGCCGACACTAATGGAGACTCCGGCCGCGAGCAGCAGCACGATCGCGAAGCCGACGAACGCGACGCTACGACGTCGAACGCTGCTACGGCGTACGGTGCCGTGAACGGCGCGCACGTGCCGCTCAGATGTGCTCGACGGCGGTACCCCGACCGGCTGCTGCGCCGTGGATTGCGCCACCTATGCGGCCGGCGGGGACGCCGCGGCCCGTTTGCGCAGCACGAACCAGCAGAACCCGGCGGCGAGACTGACGAGGACGGCGGCGCCGCCTATCCCGAACCATGGCGGTCCCTGCTCCTGCGCCGACATCGCCGCAACCGTCTGCGTGCTCGCGCTCGGCGTGTCGTCAGTAGAGCCACCCGCGACCGGTTCCGACTCGTCACCCCCGGTTACTGTCTCGGGTGCGGGCACACTCAGAGTCTCCCCTGCTGCCGCGACCTGATTCTCGCCATCGGATTCAGCGCCCTGCTGCTCGGCGTTCTCCTCACCTGGCGCTCCATCGTCCGTGGTATCGCCGTTATCAGTCGATTCGCCGCCGATTGCCGCGTCACCGCCTGATCCGCCACCAGAGGTATCGCCGTACGACGAACCCGAGTCAGTCCCGCCTCCGGAGGCGCCGCCACCCGACGCCGCGCCACCGCCTGATCCGCCACCAGCCGAACCGCCACCGCTCGAGGAGCCGCCGCCACTGGAAGCGCCACCGCCGCCGGTTGCCGAGCCCGATCCCGACGACCCGCCCGCGCTGACCGTGAAGTCCGTGCCGCCAGCGAGCGAGTAGCCCACGGTGCCACTGCCATTCGGGGCGGGAGCGCTCGCGAGGAACCGCAGCCAATGCGATCCGGCACTTATGCCGCACGGGATCTCGAACGAGCCGTTCACCGTTCCGGACGCAGGAATGCTCTGCGTGTGCACGACCCCCGCGCCCTGCACACTCGAGTCCCCCATCCCCGCCCCGTCGTCGATCTTGACGTAGACGGTCTCGCCGCCGGGGAAGCCACTCACGGTGAAACTAATCGTGCCGCACGGCGCGAGGGTCCTCGGCGATACGGACGCACTGGTGCCTGGAGTATCTGAGCTCGCACCACCGGGCGGTAGCGCGACGGCAGGGCTACCGGCGATCATCATGCTCGCCGCGGTCATGCCCGCCACCATTAACGCCGTAGCGATGCGACGTACGAAGCGCGACGTGTTCATCCCTCAGACCTTCCGATTGCGGTTGACGAGCACGGTCGCGCCGACGAGGCCGGCAGCCAGCACGGCACCACCGCCGAGCAACCAGAGATCGGCCGGCCACACCTGCCATGAACTCGCCTCGGTCGCGGCCAGCGGTGTGGCCGAGCGGTTCTTACCGGTAACGACCTTTACCTTCGTTCCCGAGCCCTTAGTCGTTGCGGTTGCCCAGCCCACAAGATCGGCGTTGGCGCTCATCACCGCCAGCCGGTGGGTGCCGGCCGGCAGCTTCGCGACATCTACTCGGAGAGTGTTCGCGTCATCGGTGCGGCCCCAGCCGACGGGGACTACCTTGGTGAACTCGGGGCCGACGTATGCGTAGATGAAGAACCAGGCGCCTGGCTCACCAGGCTCTACGGTCAGGGCAACGATCGAGCCCTCCTGCACACCGCGAACGTCGCCCACGTTCTTTTCGGTCAGTACCTTGCCGGTCTTTGGCGGCTTCGGGGGCGAGGCAGGCGGCTGGTCGGGATCGCCAGATTGGTTCGGCGACGCCGCACCGGCAGGTGCACCGTTCGTAGCGTCACCGCCATTCGCGCCCTGGTCACCGTGTGCGGCCTGACTTATCTGGCGGCCGGGCGCGCCGATATTGCCCGATCCGCCACTATCGCTGGGTTTGCTATTGCCACCCTGGGCGCCGGTCAACCCGCTACCGCTGGGCTTCTTGCCTCCGGACTTGCTGCCGCTGGCGTTGTTCGGCGGCGCGGGGGTGTTGGAGTTACCCGGCGGCTTCGGGGCCGAAATTGTCAGCGGAGCCCACCCGAGTAGCTCACCGACATGGCCCTGGTTTCCATTCAGGACGGCAATCTTGATGTTGCCCGCAGGCAGCACGACGCCGTTCAACGGTGCGCTTACGACACCACCGGATTTCGCCGTGAACCAGCCCCACGGCTGCCGCGGTGACCCGTCGGCGGCGTACGGCATGAGATAGATCCAGTCTCCGGCCTGAGCTCCCGGGACGGTGACCTTCAGCGCGGAGTTCGATTTCGTGATGCTGACGCCATCTCGCGCACTTTGGGAGAGTTTCGCTGAATCCAGCGGTTCGGGCGGTGCCAGCGGCCGGTACGTACCCACGACGAACTCCTCCGACACCACAGACCGGGGCTGATCGCCTTTGACTAGTGAACCCGTCAACAGGGTCAGGGAGTGCGCGCCGCTCTGGAATTCGGGCGTCGAGCCAAGAGCCCCCGTGCTCGTGCCGTCGGGCAACGTCAGCTGAACATCGAACGTACCGTCCGCGTCGGCCTCGATGATCGCCCAGATATTTGCAGCCGTCAGTTCGACACCGCTGGGCACATCGACGGGTTCCATTCGGTTATAGCCGCCGTTGTCGATCTTGACGGCGATCGTCGAACCACCTTGCTCCGGACTGCACCACCCAGTGCCGGTGACGTGCAGCTTCTCACCGGCAGCCAACGTCGGATTCTCGATGCTGACGCTCGCTGCGGCAACCGGTGCGCAGATCGGTTCTGTTACAGCGATCGGGCCGGATGTCGTTCCGCGTTGGACGTCGCCCGCGTCGTACGGGCCGGACACAAATTGCACGGCGAGGTTCCCGCCGGCCGTGATGCCTGAGGGCAGGTCTAACTCGAGATCGAAGCTGCCATCGGAGGTGATCACGACATTCGAGTGGTTCGTGGGGTTGCTCGGGGCGACCAGCGTCCAGATGGTGGCATCGCCGCCGGTCGTCGGGTATTGGATTACCTCGCTATTTTGGCGGGTGTACGCCTGCCCGTTCATGATGAGTTTGATCGCGACGGTGGACGGTTCACCACCCGCGGTCTTGGTGAAGCCGGCACCCTTGATCTTGATCGTCGCGCCGGTTGCGGTGGATACCTCTTGCGCTACCCATGCGGTCGCTTCATGGGTGCCGACCTTGATCGGAACCTCGATATGCGGCCAGGACGGCGGTTGCGCGCCGGGGTCAGTCGACGGATCGGACGTCACCGGAGGTTCCGAGGTCACCGGTGATTCGGATCCCTCCGGCGGA
>JBKEDB010000161.1:0-1547 GCA_047975195.1 Cumulibacter sp.
CGGTCTACTTCATAACGTCAAAGACCAGGTTGCCGGCCCGCGGGATGACGTCGAACGCGAGCGGGGCGATGTACTACTCGGGTTCCGGGAAGTCGACCGCCGAACCGGCGTGCTCGAGCCGCGTGGTCTCGCCCTGCGCGAGAACACCCTCGACCTGTCCGAGCAGTTCAAGCGCACCGGCCAGGCCAGAACCCGACACCGGCTGGTAGGTGCTGACGATCAGGCGCTCCAGTCCGGCTTCGGCATCGAGAGGCTTGAGCACCGGCATCGCGGCCATCGTGGTGCAGTTCGGGTTCGCGATGATGCCCTTGGGCGGATTCTGGGCGGCGTGCGGGTTGACCTCGCTCACGACGAGCGGCACCTCGGGGTCCATCCGCCACGCACTGGAGTTGTCGATGACGACAGCACCCGCCTGGGCGAACCGCGGGGCGTGCGCCCGCGACCCGGTCGCGCCCGCGCTGAACAGCGCGATGTCGATCCCTGAGGGATCGGCGGTCTCGACGTCTTCGATGATGACGGTGGCCCCGCCGAACTCGACGGCGGTGCCCGCCGATCGAGAGGTTGCGAACAGCCGCAACTCGCGGATCGGAAATGCCCGCTCCGCGAGAATCTCACGCATGACCGTGCCCACCTGGCCGGTCGCGCCAACGACGGCGACGGTGAGTCCGGAATCGGAGATGCGAGTCATGGCGGTACCTCGGTGAGTGCGTGCGGTGATGAGGAATGCGCCCGAACGGGCGGATGCCGACGAGTCTACCCGGCGTGATCCTTCCATCGGCTCGTCAGCGCCGCGCGGACTTCGCGCCGGACGGCGTGACCCCGCCCGTACCTCGTCGGCGCCGCGCAGCCCTCGTACCCGGCACCGCTGTCGTGCCTCGTCAGCGACCCGCCAGCGGAGCAGGAGTCAGCGCTGTCAGCGACCGGAACCGGCGTAGACGACGGCGTCGTCATCGCCGTCGAGGCCATAGGCGGTGTGGACGACACGGGCGGCTTCGGCGAGCTCGTCGCCCCGGACCACGACCGAGATTCGGATCTCGGAGGTAGAGATCATCTCGATGTTGATGCCGGTCGTCGACAACGCCTCGAACAGCGTCGCCGAAACTCCCGAGTGTGTGCGCATGCCGGCGCCGACCACGGACAACTTACCGATCTGATCGTCGTGAACCAGGTTCTCGAAGCCGACATCGCTCTGCTCTGCGGCGAGCGCGCGCAACGCGGTGGCGGCGTCGCCCTTGGGCAGGGTGAAGGAGATGTCGGTGCGGCTTGTCGCCGCCGCCGACACGTTCTGCACGATCATGTCGACGTTGGCACCGGACTTCGCGACGATCTTGAAGATCTCGGCGGCTTTGCCGGGCACGTCGGGGACGCCGATGATCGTGATCTTGGCTTGACCGCGGTCGGTGGCGACCCCTGCCACGATCGGCTCTTCCATGTGTCCTCCTTCTGCCCCGCTGGGCAGCGTCATGCCAGGACCGAGCACGAACGTACCGGGACCGGAGCTGAACGTCGAGCGAGCGTTGATCAGCACACCGTGGCGGCGCGCGTAC
>JBKEDB010000058.1:0-91657 GCA_047975195.1 Cumulibacter sp.
GCGCGAGATCGTCCCGGGGTCCCGACCGATCTCGCGAGCGATCTCACGCACGCCCCAGTCCTGCGCTTTGAGCAGCGCGATCTCCTCGCGCACAGCGAACGACAGGTAGCGCCCCGTCGGCTGGAAGTTCACATCAAACGGCGGCATACCGCCAGCGTGCCGGAACCATCGCTGACCAACCGCCGACGCCACGCCGACGACCGCAGCGGCCTCGATCGGAAGCAGCCCCTGGCGATCCGTTCCCAGAACACCACCTCGACATGTCGTTGATACTTCGGATGACCAGGCGATCGCAGCTTGGGACGGATCGCCCGATCGGCAGCTTGCTGACGACGGACCACTGCACACCTCCATGACGAGATGTTGCGACGACCGATTAAATCCGCCCTGTTAACTCGAATGCGCGGGTCGGCAGGTAGTCCAGCAGGGCTATCGCGCCGACCGGCGTCGTGGCCACCGCGTCGTCCTGCTGTGCATTCACCCGCGCCCGCACCCGGTCAGCGATCTCACCGATGACCCTGATCGGGTCGTCGCCGAGCGCGATCCCAGCAGCGCGTCCGCGCTCGGTGACCGCAGTGCGATCGGCTAAGCCCGCACGCGTGGCGATGAAGTACTCACTCGGGCTGCGCAGCGAAATCACTTCAGGCTCTGCGGCCAGATAGGTCTCGATTGTCTGGAAGGCGCGCGCCGAATGGCCCAACAACGATCGGACATCCCACTCGCCGAGTCCGGGTTCGTCCAGCGCGTCCGCGCTAACACCGTTGACGACCGTGAGATATCCGGCAGCGGCGGTGGTGAACCACTCACGCGGGGACATGCCCTCAGTATCTTGCGAATCGCGGTCGTGCGCTAGCCCGGGCATGGCTAAGGGTTGCGATCTGTCGCCAGACAGCCCAAGATCGGTGGCTACGTCCGTTGTGGGCGCGGGTTACCGACAGATGGAGATTCGCATGACGACATACGTTCTGGTCCACGGCGCCTGGGGCGGCCCGCACCAATTCGGCAAAGTCCGACGGCTCCTTCAGGCCGCAGGGCACGAGGTGTTCACGCCATGCCTCACCGGGATCGGCGAGCGTGCGCATCTGACCGGACCGCAGGTCAACCTCAGCACTCACGTCACAGACGTCGTCAATAGCGTGCTCTACGAAGATCTCGACGACATTGTGCTGGTCGGCTACTCGTACGGCGGCATGGTCGTGACCGGGACACTCGATCACATCGGGGACCGAGTGCATGACCTCGTGTACCTCGACGCGTTTGTCCCTGCCGACGGCCAGAGCGCTCGCGCCCTACAGGGAGCAGGCGGATCGACTGCGCCGATCACGATCGGCGCAGACTGGCTGGTCAGTCCGGCGCCGCGCACGTACGACGATCCGGCGGACGCCGAGTGGCTCGGTCCGCGCCGCACGCCGCACCCGGCCGCCTGCTTCACCGAAGCCGTGCGACGCGCGCGACCGATTGAGGACGAGGCATTCAGCCTCACCTATATCAGGGCCGTGCAGGACGACGCGGCTGGCGGCGTCTTCACGGCGGCCGGCGACCATGCCAGTAATAGCCCGCGATGGCGTTACCGTGAGGTGGACACGAACCACATGATCCCCACCAACCGCCCGCAGGAACTCGCTGATCTGCTCCTCGAACTCCCCGCGCGGTAGCGGTCCCGGCATCACCCATAGAGGCACCAATATCATCGACCGGTCGCGCCAACCCTCCGGTTATCGACCAGGCAAGGGCGAGACCGGGTGGGTGATGCGGCGACGGAGGTTAGGCGGAGGCTGGACCGTCGACGTTCACCGTGGGGACGCCGGTGCCACAACGCACCAGCACGGCTTTCGAGACCGACTCCCCCGGGTTCGACTCCCGGTGGACGGCTCCCTTGGGCACGCGAATGAAGTCACCGGCCTTGGCCTCCACCACGGTCTCACCGTTCGGGCCTGATTCCAGGCGCATCGTCCCTTCGACCACGTAGATAGTGGTCTCGTGCTCGCCATGATGATGCCATCCCGACACGGCCTGCGGCTGGGTGTCGACCGTACCGGTCCACATCCCTTCTGAATTGCTGGCCAGTCGCCGGTGCATACCGGGCGTCGGGTCGGCATCGGTGAGGTCGTCGCCCTGGATGAAGGCGACCGGCTCTGCTGGGTTATGCGAATTCTGTTCAGCGCTCATGCTGTCATTCTGCCCTTTCTCGTATTTATCCGTGTTGCGACTGTCTGCAGTCAAAATAAACAGGCACGACGCAACAGTGCTCAGCGCCGCGAGGAGCGCGGACGCAGACCGCTGCGATCACGATGAACCGGCACGACGTGCGGATGTAGGTTCATCACGGCATCCGCCGATCCCAGGTCCGCGAGTTCCTGCAGGATGACTCGCGTAGGTGTCATGACCTGCAGATCGCTACCATTACCCCGATCGAGCACCTGCTGGACCGGCAACCACTCGGACGCTAGCGCCTCAGTGGTGGTGTTCTGCGGCGAGCGAGGATCGCCCACCGGCAGATGCGCCACCATGAAATGCACCTGGAACCGTTTCGGGAACCCCGGCGGCGTGGTCCAGTCGTCCCATGGCAGCAGTTCGGCGGGATCCAGCCGTACGCCAGTCTCCTCGTGTACCTCTCGAAGCCCGGTCGCGAGGATCGTGCGCACTGCTAACTGCGGGTCGTCGGCGGCGGCTACGAACGTGGACCCGCCCCACACCGACACAAGTTCGGAGAGCGCTTCGTCGTCGACGTCGGCTGGATGCTCCGCATCGACAGGGTCGATGCGCCCGCCAGGGAACACGACGGCTCCCGGCGCGAAGTCCATGGTGGACACGCGGTGTTGGATGAATACCTCAAGCCCGTCCTCGCCGTCGCGAATCGGGATCACGCTGACCGCCGAACGCGGTACGACGCCAGGCGTGATCCCGCGGACCATGGCTACTCTGCGTCCGCCTAGATGAAGTTCGGCGGCGCGTTCGCGTTCCAGCACTTCGTTGAGATAATCGGGAGCCGGGTCGATCACCTCGAAGCCGAGTCGCTTGTAGAACGGCGCATTCCACGGCACATCGGCAAATGTCATCAAACTGATATTGGTTCCGCCGCGCTCCTCGATCGTTTCACAGACCGCGTACGTGAGCGCCGTCCCCAACCCGCGTCGCAGGTGATCGGGATGGACGGCTAGTTGTTCGAAATGGAACCGTCCACCGCGCTCAAGAACGTGCGCGAATCCGACGACGGGGTCGCCGACCACGAGTATGAAGCCACCTTGCGCCGCACGCTGTTCTCCGGTCGGCGGAGTGCCCCAGTGACTGATCGGCATCAGCGGGGCGAACAGTTGGTCCGCCGCGGCTTCGATCGCCTGCAGGAATGGTAGATCCGATGGGGCTGCCGGTCGCACCACGGCGTCGTCGTAGCTCATGTTGTTCCTTGAGGGCCGAAGTCCGCGGGCCTGGGCCACGCGGCCTCGCCGGCCATGCGTCGCGCTTCGTCCAGGGGCACGACGTCGGTGCCGTAACGCAGCAGAGTTTCCATATTCGCGCTGTCCGGCGCCGCGCGGTTAAACACCTCGGGCGCGAGGGTGCTTCGACCCATGATCTCGCACAGCGGCGCGTATTCACACCTCGTCAGCCCCTCGGCCGACCGTAGCGTGGTGGTATCGCTCATCGTCGTGTCCCTTTCCGGTCCTGCGTACCGATCATGCCGCGTGCCTCCAGGCGGTCGTACGCCGGTAGCAATGGCGCTGCAATTACCGCGGTCGCACCGTGAGAATTTGCGACATAGCCCCGATCGGACCGGTTTCGTCATGCAGGATGCTGTGGGTCAGGCCCAGGCCGTTGGCCCCAAACGATACTGACGTATCGAAGCCGAGCCACTCACCGGCGGGCTGATTAAAGAAGTGCGCGGTCAAGTCGACGTTCGGGAACGAGACTATATCGGGAGACTGGCGCACGGTGAATCCGTTGGCGATGTCAATGAGCCCACTGGCTCGCGCCAGCGGACTCACCGCCTCATCTCGAATCAGCGGGACTTTGGGTCGCACCCAGTACGCGGCGCGACCCGGCGCGCACTGCTGGCGGTATGCATCGGCTGAGGCGATGAACCCGCCCGGCCAGACCTCGCTGGGACTCCACGCCGTCATCTGCGTGCGCGGTGGGATCGACGATAGTGCGGTCCCGGCGTACGCCCCGGTATCGCCGCCGGCCATCAGCCAGGCCCGCAGCAGCACGATATCTCGGCCACCGTGCGCTAATGCAGCCTCTACCAACTCGATCGTCCGACCCGGGCGCACCACCCGTACGGCGATGGTCATGTCGCCGACAGGGACGGTCCCAAGGATGTCGTAGGACAAGCGGCCGATCTGCAGGCCGTCGTCCCGACGCGTATCACGGTCGCGCTCGATCTCATGCACCAGCAAACCAAGCGACGGTCCGATGTGCTGCTCGTCGAGTGACCATGCGCCAGTCGTGTGTTCACCCGCGCGATAGGTCAATTCGTCGAGGCGCCCGAAGTACGCCAACGTGTGTCCTCCCCGGATGAGTTGCGAGCACCGCTCCCAGTTACTGCTCGTACAGGTCGCCGTACTGAACCCGCATGACCTTCTTGTCGAGTTTGCCCACGCTGGTGCGCGGCAGGACGTCGACGATTTCAAGGTGGTCGGGCAACTGCCACTTCGCGAACTTGCCGACGAGTACCTCCTGCACCTCCTGCAGTGATACTGGGTCGGTAGGATCGGTCACCACGATCGCGACCGGACGTTCCTGCCACTTCGGGTGACTGATTCCCACGACCGCGGCGTCGCGCACCTTCGGATGGCCAAGGATGGCGTTCTCCATATCGATCGACGAGATCCACTCCCCGCCGCTCTTGACGACGTCCTTGATCCGGTCGGTGAGCTTGAGGTACCCGGTGTCCGAGATCATCCCGACGTCACCCGAGCGCCAGTAGCCCTCGTGGAATCGTGCCGCAGACTCCTCAGGCGACTCTTGCAGGTTGTGGTATTTCTCGATGATCCAAGGGCCGCGCAACAGTACTTCGCCTTGCGCCGATCCGTCGTGCGGTAGATCGTTGTTGTCGGCGTCCACGATCCGGAAGTCGACGCCGCTCAGCGGCAGACCCTGATAGCGCTTGAGGTCCCAGCGTTCCTCTTCGCTGAGCTTGTCCGCCAGCGACGGCTTCATGCCGAGGTTGCACGCGACCATCGGAGTTGTCTCAGTGGCACCGTATCCGTGAATCACATCGGCGCCCGTGTAGTCGTAGAAGTCGCGCATCATGGAGATCGGCGGCTCGGTGGCGCCACAGATCAACCGCGCTTTGCTGAGATCCGGGCGTTCGTCGAGGGTCTTGATGTAGTTGATCATCGGCTGGAAGATCGCCGGTGCGCCCGGCGCGACGGTTACGCTCTCGGACACGATGGCGTCGACCAACATTCCGGTGTCCTCCGCGCTGTACTGCCCCGGTAGGACGACCTTCGCCGCGGTCATGACGGCGGCCTGCGGCAGACCCCAGCATGACGCGTGGAACATCGGCGTGATCATCATGACCGCGTCCTCGCGGTTCATCCGCACGGCCAGCGCTAGCGAACTCGAGTGCACATAGATACCGCGATGCGAGTAGTACACGCCCTTGGGGGAACCGGTCGTGCCGGTCGTGTAGCAGGCGCTGTACGCGGAGGTCTCGGCGATCATCGGCCAGTCGTAGGTCGTCGACTCGGCGCGCACGAGGTCCTCGAAATGCACCACGTTCCCCAGGCTGGTGCTGATCTGATCGAGCGGCTTGTCGCTCATTACGATCCACTTTTCGACGCCGGTCGCGACCTCGGCGAGCTTCTCGGCGATCGGCAGCAGAGTTTCATCGACACACACGAATCGCGCATTCGCGTGGTTCGTGACGTACCCGAGGTCTTCGGTGGCCAGTCGCAGGTTCATCTGCAGCATGACCGCGCCGATACCGGGAATGCCCCAATACAGTTCCCAATGCCGGATGCTGTTCCAGTCCAGCACGCCGACGACGTCACCTGGCTGGGCCCCCAGTGAGCTCAGCATGCCCGCGATCTGGGCAGAACGCTGCCAACAGTCCGCGTAGGTGTACCGCTGCCACTGCCCGTTTGAATCGCGGTAGGCGATTTCCTGCTCCGGGTAGGTCCGCGCCGCGTGCCGCAGCAGCGTAGTCGTATTGAGCTGGTAGTGATCGCCGTGGGTGGCGGGCATTCCAGTGACGAGTTCGTACATAGATCAAGTCCGTTCGACGTGTGGTGCGGTGTGCTCCATGAAGTATCTCAGCGTGGTGATGAACGTGTCGCGCTGCTCGGAGTGAACCCAGTGTCCGGCGCCTTTAACCACGACCTTGCGTACCGCCGGAAAGTACTCGCGCATGCGTTCGCCGTACTCGGCGCGGACATAGTTCGACATTTCCCCGGCTACCCACAGCACTGGTCCGTCGTACAAGGCGAGATGCTGCGGAAACGAGCCGATATTTGCCAGATCACGCCGCAGCACATCCAGGTTCGCCTTCCAGGTGAAGCCGCTCGAGGAACGAATCAGGTTCTGCAACAGGAATCCACGGATCGTCGCGTTCGGCACCATGCTCGCGAGGATCGCGTCGGCATCCGCACGCGTGGCGACCTGGTCCAGATCGATTGCAGCGAGGCTGTCGAGGTAGTGCCTGAACTCGGACATATCAGCGTGCTCAACCGGCGCGATGTCCACGACGCCCAGACGCTCGACGAGATCCGGGTGGCGTAATGCGATCACCATCGCGACCTTGCCACCCATCGAATGGCCGATCACACTGGTTCGCCCGACTCGCTCGCGCAGCGTTGCGGCGATTGTGTCGGCCATGTCGACGTAGTCAACACTCTTCGTCCACGTCGACTCGCCGTGGTTCGGTAAGTCGATGAGCGCCGATCCATAGGTCGGCGCGAGTGCTTTAGCAACGCTCAGGAAGTTCTTGCCTTGCCCATACAGTCCATGTAGGAACGCGATCGTCGGTCCGTTCCCGGCGACCGTCGTCACGTGTACTTTGGCCCGATCAGACATGCCTTTAGCGTAGTGGGCCAGGAAAACTCCTAGCCCCGGCCCGCTTGGGTACACAGGCATACCTTGTTGCCCTCGGGATCGGCGAGGACGACAAAATCTGGGGCGTGCTGGTCGTCGACAATCACGCCGCCGGCCGTGAGTGCCGCGGCGATCCGCTCATCCAGCGTGTCCTCAGCCACCCAGAGGTCGTAATGGAAACGCTGGCGCGGTTCTGGGTGCGGTTCAGTGGCTTGCAACCACAACCGGGGCAATCGCCCGTGCGGATCGGTGATCATGTCATCCACGAGCGCATCGCGCGAGCCGGCCAACACCACAGCCCAGAACTCTCCGACGGTGCCGTGCGCACTCGCATCCAGGGCCACATCTAGTTCGGCCAGCACCCGCGGGTCGGCGGCGATCCCCTTCGCTGCGGCGATCTGACTGATCTGCGCAGCGAGGTCGAGATCTCGCTCAGTGACCGCGCCAACGTCGTGACTCATCAACCGCACGTCCAGGTACGGGTAACTCAGGCTCAGGTCAGGATGGTGATTGGCTGCCTGCGCGACGACGGTGATGTCCGCGACGAGTTCAGCACCGGTCACGAAGTCGCCGGTGCGGAACCGCGCATGCAACTCGCAGGCAAGGTAGCGCCAATCGGGCAGGTCCGCCGCACGTATCTCGGTTGCCGTTAACTGTCCCATTCCTCGATCCTCCCAGCCCGTGCAGTGCTGCGCCACCATCGCCGCCTGGCACCATGGATCCGATGATCTTCGACTTTCTGGTGGTCGGCGCCGGCGCGGCTGGCTGTGCTGCGGCCAGCCGCCTTGCCGCGAACCCGCGGGCACAAGTGTTGCTGCTGGAGTCCGGCGGACGCCGCGCTCCTGCGGCAACGCACGTTCCACGGGCGATGCCGTTTGCGTTGCGCTCGGCTGCCCTGACGAGTTACCCAACCCTCGGCCAGCACGACGGCGACGTCGGTTATTGGGTACGTGGACGCGGAATCGGCGGTTCGACACTGGTAAACGGAATGATGTACGTCCGCGGTGAGCCGGCGGCGTACGAGGAGTTTGAGTCCGCAGGGAACACTGGGTGGGGCTGGTCGGCTTTCCGTGCTGCATTCGAGGAAATCGAGGCCCGTCTGCGTCCGAGCCACTCAACGCTCAACGCACTCGATGAACTCGCGCTAGAGGCCGTGGCCGCCACCGGCGTGCCGATCGTCGCGGATGTCAACGCACTCGAGGGTCCACGAGCCGGCGCGATGCCCGCAACCATTCACCGAGGGGTACGGCGCAGCGCGGCGGCATTGCTGAAATCGGCCGGCCCAAACCTGCGCGTATTACCGGGGGCGACGGCGCAGACCCTGTTATGGCAGGGATCTCGGGTCATCGGCGCTCGGGTGCGCCGTGGAAGTACGCACCGCGAAATCCACGCACGCAACGTCGTGGTGTGTGCGGGCACCATCGAGACCCCGTTGCTGCTGGAGCGCTCGGGCATCGGTCGTGCCGACGTACTGCACGCCGCCCGAATCCCGCTGCGCATCGCCAGTCCACGGCTCGGGGAAAGAATCGCCGAGCAGCGCGGCGTCGGGCTGCAGTTGCGGCTGCGCTCGGACGTCGCGGATGCGATGGAGCTGGGATCGACTAAGGCGATTGTTCGTCACGCAGCTCGTTACGCGGTCGGTCGCGGCGGCGCGATCGCGCGGCCGGCCTACGACGCCGTCGCGCTCCTGGCTCTCGGTGGCGCCACCGTGGACACGCAGATGCTGATCGCGCCCTTCGCACTCGCATCCCGCGGGATCTTGCGACCGGCAGGCTACCCGGGCATGCTGCTCGCCGGATACCCGTTGCGTTCCACCACCAGCGTGTCGGTACACGTGAATCCGGCTGATCCGTTCGGGGTGCCCATCATCGACGCTTCGGAGCCGCTGACGGTGCACGATCTGAAAGCGCAACACGCCACGCTCGCCGCGCTGCGTCAGATCGCCGACACCAGCGGGCTGGGGGAAGTGGTCACGGGCGCAGATCACGCCGGGCCGGACGGTCCCGGATCGTCGATTTATCACGCCGTGGGCTCAGCCGCGATGGGCCCCGATGCTGATGCTGCGGTCGATTGCAACCTGCGAGTACGCGGCACAGCGGGGCTACACGTCGCCGACCTGTCGGCGCTGCCGCACCATCCCAGCGGCGGGACAGCTGCCGTGGCGATGGCGATCGGTTGGATCGCGGGCGATCGCATCGGTGCCACTGGCGCTACCGAGCCGCATCGTTGAGACCGCTACGCGTTTGCATCGCACCCCGCTGCAGCACTAGTCGGTGCACGTCACGCGACTGGTGCGCAGTCCTGACCGCATCCCTCGGCGTCCACGGGCGCATCTGCGTGTGACGCCGGGCGGTGCAGTACGGCGGTGCGCGGCGTCATCAGAAATCCCTCGCCGTCCATCCGTGCCGTACCGTCGGCAAGCAGGGTAAAACCGCGCGGCTCACGCGGCGGACATAACAAGGTGACGGCGGGATTCTGCGCGATGTTACCGGCGGTCCCCTTGCTCTGCGTAGGGATGTGTACGCCATGGTCATCGACCGTGACCTCGACGCACACCACCTTCACGCCAGCGGCTCCGACAGACAGCAAGTAGGCGGTTTCGAAGTCGTCCAGGGCCTTCGCGAGGTCTTCGACTTTGACCGGGATGCTCATACAGTCAGCGTACGCCGCGGCCGTACCCTGATGCTGCTATGCAATGCGACTACTTCGACGCCAGGGCGTGTCTCTCCTGCTCCCTCATGGGGACGCCGTACGAGGACCAGTTGCGTCGCAAGGACGCGGCCGTCCGCGCGGTCCTCGCCTCGCATATCGACACACAAAGGTGGCTGGCGCCGTACCGCAACACCGAATCGCGCTTCCGCAACAAGGCCAAGTTAGCCGTCGGCGGGACCATCGCGGCACCGACGCTCGGAATCCTGGATCACGGCCTCGGGGTCGATCTGCGCGACTGCGGTCTCTACGAACCCGCGCTGGCACGTACGTTCGCCGACCTCGCCACCTTCATCACGACGGCTCGACTGGCGCCCTACGATTTGGCTACCCGACGCGGTGAGCTGAAGAATCTACTGGTCACCGTCTCACCAGACGGCGAGGTGATGCTGCGCTTTGTATTGCGCTCGCAAGAGCCGATTGCCCGAATCCGCAAATACCTGCCGGGCCTGCTCGCGGCGTGTCCGGCAATCGTCGCAGTGTCGGCAAATATTCTGCCGGAGCACAAGGCGGTGTTAGAGGGCGATCGCGAGATCCCCCTCACCGAACGTGACACGTTGCCAATGCGCCTCAACGACATCACGATGCATGTGCGCCCCCAATCGTTCTTCCAAACCAGTTCGCATATTGCCGCGGCTCTCTACCGCCAGGCGGCCTCGTGGGCGGCCAACCACCAGCCGCCGGACGCCTGGGATCTGTACTGCGGCGTAGGCGGGTTCGCCCTGCACCTCGCGGCTGAAGGCATTGCCGTCACTGGGGTGGAAACGTCTGGCGAAGCGATCGCTAGCGCCAGGCTCAGCGCCGCCGACGCGCAACTCAATGCGCAGTTCGTCGCGGCCGACTCCCTGACCTTCGCCGCACAACACCGCGCCCCCGGCCTCGTCGTTGTCAATCCGCCACGTCGGGGAGTCGGAGATCTCGCCGAGTGGCTCGAACACAGCGCAGTCAGCCACATCATCTATTCCTCCTGCAACGCCGCATCGCTGGCCACAGACCTCGCCGCAATGCCGTCGTATCGCGCCCTCACCGCGCGACTGTTCGACATGTTTCCGCAGACCGACCACCACGAAGTGATGGTGCTACTGCAGCGCGGGTAGGTTCAGAGGTGCAGTGATGGTGAATCGGCTGCCGGCGCCGCCGGTAGCACGCAGTCCAGTGAGGAGCAGAACATGGCGGAGCAGGGTGAGATCCGGTCGGTATGGGATCAGGTCGAGGAAATTAAGAAGGACCTGGAGAACCTGAGCATCGACCAGACAAAGGCCATTGTCGATGCCGACGAGGACGGCGTCATGGTCATCGATATCCGCGAAATCCAGGAGCGTGTCGACTCCGGCGCGATCCCAGGATCCACGCACGTCGCACGAGGAATGCTTGAGTTCTGGGCCGACCCGAAGTCGCCGTACTACCGTGACTACTTCACTACGGACAAGAGGTACGTGCTTTACTGCGCCGGCGGCGGAAGGTCTGCGCTCGCGGC
Source organism: Cumulibacter sp. (assembly GCA_047975195.1). Lineage (GTDB taxonomy): Bacteria > Actinomycetota > Actinomycetes > Mycobacteriales > Antricoccaceae > Cumulibacter. The sequence continues at coordinate 11,219 of JBKEDB010000058.1, forward strand.
TAAGGCGCTCAAGGACATGGGCTTCGGCAACGTTGCTCATGTCGAGGAAGGCTTCACCGGCTGGGCAAAGGCGGGCATGCCGGTGGAAGATGTTGCCTCGACGAGCCGCTGGATCCGTCGCCCTAAATCGTAGCGCCGACGGTGTCGCCGAGCGTACGCACGGCGCTGACGCCTGGCGAACTCAACTTCCTGCACACCGACCCTGCACGGGCGCGCAAACGGTGGTCCATCATCGCGGCGGTGACCGTCGTGTGTGCCCTGATCCCGCTCGTGCTTCCCTTGCTCAGCGGTAGCATGCGCAATCACCTGGCTGGAAACACCGAGGAGGTCAGTGCCGAAGTCACGTCCGTGCACGTTGTCGGTAACTGCCGCAGTGGCCAGCGCAATAGCGTCGCGGTGACATGGATGAGCGACGGCGTCGAGAACGACGGCGCCTACACCACGTGTGGAGATGCTCCTGAGGTAGGCGCGAGCGTCACACTCTGGATCGGTACGGGTGGCAACATCCAGACGAACTCGCCGACAGGCGACGGCATCGGGTTGATTGCGCTCAGTGTTGCGCTTGGAATGTTGGCGATCGGAGCAGGCGCCCTGGCCGCTGTACCCCTCGGCCGTCGGCGGCGACGGTTGCTCAGAGCAAGCAATCACCCGCTCGATGCGGTCGGCCCGGTAGAGACGAAATACAACGGTCGGTACGACGAACTACACATTCGCCTCGCCGCTACGCACGTCGCCCAGCGGCACGGTGCGCGCAGAGCGAAGGTCACTCTGCGCAGTCAGTACGGCGCGAAGCCGATCGGCCGCGGGCATCGGGAATTGCGCGGGACCTGGCAGCAGATGTACATCGTGCGCGGGGACCAGGCGGCGAAACACTCCCTCGCGCTGCTCACCCGCGGTCCCCAGCGTTGCTGGGTCGAATTCCGCAACCGTGGCGCGAAGTAGCCGGTCGGCTACCCGCGGCGTGGGAGCAGCACGGTGTAGTCGAAGTCGAGTACGACGTTCGGCAGGTACTTACCGTCCGCACCCTTGAACGGGTGGTCGGCGCACGGCTGATTCTTGGTCGCTACCGTCCGGACCCGCAGCGCGCCCGCGTCAGAACGACCGGGCAACTCGATCTTCTCCAACACCTCGGACCACGCGTAGATGGTGTCGCTGGCGAATGTCGGGTTCGAGTGGGTGCCGCCGTTGATAGCGAGGACGAACTGCGCATTGGCCAGGCCGTTGAATGACAGCGCGCGGGCGAGGCTGATGATGTGCCCGCCATAGATCAGTCGGCGACCGATTTTCTCCTGGCCCTGCGCATGCTGGTTGAAGTGCACTTTGGCGGTGTTCTGGTACAACCGCGTGGCCAGCATGTGATCGGATTCTTCGATTGTCACGCCGTCGACGTGATCGATCTTCTCCCCGGCCTCGTAGTCTTCCCAGAGGTACGGCGACCCGGCAAGCGTCGTGTCGTAGGCGGTCGTGTCGATGGTGAACGGCACGCTCAGCGCGCTGGCGTCGACGGCATCGGGCAGTTCCGGGAGTTGAGCCGCCCCGACCTCGGCGGACTCGTCACGCTTGCGCACCATGACCCAGCGCACGTACTCCAGGACCGTCTCACCGTGCTGGTTTTTGCCGACCGATCGCACATAAACGTTGCCGCTCTTGCCGTTGCTGTTGGGCTTCAGCCCAATCACCGTCGAGGTCGTGGTCAGCGTGTCTCCCGGGTACACCGGAGCGCCGTACACGCCGGCAGCGTAACCGAGGTTGGCGACGGCGTTCAGCGATACGTCCGGCACGGACTTACCGAACACGATGTGAAACGCCAGCAAACTGTCGACCGGCATGCGCTCGAAGCCCATCGTGGTGGCAAACGTGGAGGCCGAGGTCGCGGCGAACCGTGATCCGTACAGTCCGGTGTACAGCGCGATGTCCCCTTCGGTGATGGTCCGCGGGGTGGCGTGCACGAGCTCCTGCCCCATGGCGAAGTCCTCGAAGTAGTTGCCTTGCACGGTCTTCCTCGACATCACGCACTGCCCTTTCGTCGGTTCTGATGGCGACATTCTCGCAAACCACGTACTGCCGGAATCACCTAGGCTGAGACCATGCACCTCGGCGTGGACTTCGGCACGACGCGCGCGATCGTGGCGTACGTCGACCGCGGCAACTACTCCGTTGTCTGCTGCTTCGATTCCAACGCAGACGCACGCGACCAGGTGCCGGCTCTGGGACCGAATCGTGTCCGTAAACAACTGCGATGTCGACACTGGAGACCAGTTGGACGTCGTACTCGCCGCAGACCGCACGGCAACGGCGAGGCCACGTAGTCACCAGGAGGCTTAATGTCCCAGACCCCGACACTTACCGTTGAGACGCCGGACCCGGGTGTCATTGCCCCGTTCTATGCCGCGTTGGGATTCATCGAGGTCGATCGCGATACCGACCGGATCGAACTCGACCGCGGAGGTTTGCGACTGTCGCTGCTCGGCGGTTCGGCTCACCAATCACCAAGCGGTGGCGGATTCGAGCTGACGATGCAGGTCGATGATCTGGATGCCATGCGGGCCGCGCTGCTGGTGGCCGGCGGCTCCGAACATGACGGTGGGCGGTCTGCATGGTCGGGCACTCTGCTGCTCGACCCCGTCGGCAACAGGATTCGGCTGTTGGCCCCTGCGGTAGCCACACCGACGCCCTCGTCCGCAGCCACCCCTTCCGCGCCGGCCCACGAGGGTGCGATGTCGCCGCCGACCGCACCCACGGCGTCGACGTCCGCGTCACCGTCGACCTCCCCGACAAAGGACGCATCGCAGGCAATGTCGTCGAGCACGCTCGCCGCGGGGGCGTCTGCGTTGTGGAATGCGGCGGATGCCGCTATCGACCGGTTGCCCACCCCGCAGTCGTCGCTGCCTGCGGACTATTACACCGAAGACGGCGTCCCGACGTTCGACGCGGTCGCTCAACGCATCCACAAACAAGCGGCAACTGCCGAAGGCAATTCCGTGCTGGACGCTGAACCGCCTCGCGGCCGCGACGAGGCACAGGACCTCGATCGGCTCAAGCAGGCTGGCAAGGATCGCCTGGACCAGTTGCGCAACGGATTCGGTCAACCCGGACCTAGTTGACCTCGTACGGACGAGGGTGATTATGTGGAGCCCAACGTATTGAACCGACCGTCCACTACACAAAGGCATCCGGATGACCACTGAAGCCACCAAGTACGACGAACTTCCGCAGCTGCTCAACCGATCCATCAGCGGTGAGACCGCGATCATTACCGGCGGCGCGAGCGGCATGGGCCGCGCGACGGCTCACCTGTTTGCCAGCGAGGGCGCGAAGGTGGTCATCGCCGATCTCGGCGCCGACCGAGTCCAGAAAGTGGTCGACGAGATCAACACACGATTCGGCGCCGAACTGGCGCTGGGCGCCGAATGTGACGTCGCGGACCTCGACCAGTTGCGGAACGTCGTCGAGTCCGCGACGCCGTGGAGCGGTCGGCTCGACATCGTCGTCAACAACGCCGGGATGGGTCGACCCAACGCGCTGACCCAACCCGAAGACGAATTCACCGAGGCATGGGATCGAGTGCTCGCGGTCAACCTGAGTGCCCAGGCACAGTTGGTACGCCTGGCTCTGCCCTACCTGCTGAAGTCGGACGCCGCCCGGGTCGTCAACATTGCCAGCACAGAGGCGATCGTGGCGCAGTCCGGGCTCGTCAGTTACGCCGCATCCAAGACCGGGGTCGCCGGCCTGACGCGGGGCCTGGCGGTCGAACTCGGACGCCAGGGCGTCACCGTTAACTGCATCTGCCCGGGCCCCATCGATACGCCGATGACGAAGGGACATCCTGACGAGGCAAAGGAGATCTACGCTCGGCGACGTGTTCCGCTGCGCCGGTACGGGATCCCCGAGGAGGTCGCACAGATGACGCTCAACCTCTGTCTGCCGTCGTCGTCGTACGTCAATGGCGCGGTGATTCCAGTCGACGGCGGAATGACCATTCGCCACACCTAGCCGGCGCGGCGTATCGCCTCAACCTCACGCATCGACCGAGGGACCCCAGGGGTCCCTCGGTCGATTTTCCTCGGGCGAGGATTACTATCTCGGCCCACCGTGCCGATGAACCGATGCTGACTAGTCGGTGATCTTGAACTTCGCTCGCGCCGCTGCAGTGAGGTCGTCGCGCATGTACTTCGGGAACAGGTCCTTCTCCGGCAAGAACTCACCGAGCACCTCTCGCGCGACCAGTGCCTTGTGTACTTCGGTCGGGCCGTCGGCCAGTCCGATATGGAACGAGTTGATCACCCACTCGGCGAAGGGCATATCGTGTGTGATGCCCAATGAACCGTGTAGGTGTAGTGCACGCGAGGCGATGTTACGCAGGATCCCCGGCATAACCGCCTTCACGGCGGAGACGTTCTTGCGGATCGCTTTCCAGTCCTTGGCCTGATCAGCCAGCCATGCAGTCTCCAGCACCAATAGCCGGAACTGACGCAATTCGATCCAACTGTCGGCGATCTGCTCCTGCACCATCTGCTTGGCGCTGAGCACCTCGCCCTTGGTCTCACGAGATATCACCCGCTCGCACATCAGTTCAAAGGCACGAGTTGCCTGCGCGATGGTCCGCATCGCATGATGCATCCGACCACCACCGAGTCGGGTCTGCGCCACCACGAAAGCATCGCCGCGTCCGCCAAGCATGTTTTCAGCCGGAACCCGAACATCCTTGATTCTCAGATGTCCATGGGTGTCATCCGGTTCGCCGTAGAAGCCGTAACTCTTGACGATCTCGATACCCGGGGTCTCCGCCGGAATGATGAACATCGACATCCGGCGGTAGGGGTTGGACTCCTCCGGTTCGGTCACCACCATCATGATGTAGAACGCGGCGTACTCGGCCTCAGAGGCGAACCACTTCTCGCCGTTGATGACCCATTCATCGCCGTCCTGGACGGCCGATGTCTTGAATACCAGGGGATCGGCGCCGCCCTGCGGTTCGGTCATCGAGAAACACGAGACGATCTCGTTGTCCAGCAGTGGACGGAGGTAGCGCTCTTTCTGTTCCGTGGTCCCGTAATGCGCGAGAATTTCAGCGTTCCCCGTATCCGGTGCCTGCGTGCCGAATGCGATCGGCCCGAAGCGTGCCATACCGAACTTCTCATTCATCAGCGCCAGCTTGACCTGTCCGTATCCCTGGCCGCCGAGTTCAGGACCCAAGTGGCAGGCCCACAAGCCGCGTTCCTTCACCTTCTCCTGCAGCGGGCGCACTAGCTCCTTGAACCGCGGATCATGAATGTTGTGCTGGCTACCGAGCACGTAATCCAGCGGCTGAACCTCCTCACGAACGAACTGGTCGATCCAGTCGAGTTCCTTTTGAAACTCAGGCTCGGTGTCGAAACTCCACATAGTTAATGCTCTCCTTGTTCTTATGGGATTCAGGCGCCGAGGACCTCGATCCCACGGCGAAACAGTTGCGGGACCGAACTGGCCATTACCTCATAGACCGGGTCGGGGCGTCGTCCGGTGCGGTGCAACCGCAGGTTATAGCCCGCGATCGACCCAAATCGATATCCAGAATATGCGGCATACCAATCGAAACTCGGAATCGACTGACCGGCGTGGGTCTCATATGTGGCGCGGATTCGTGCCGGGTCGACCTTCAAACGCATACCGGCCTGATATTCTGGTCCCCAGTACGAGGGGTCTGTCATCATCGACATCCAGCCGACGTCGACTCCCGAGTAACCAATGCCGGCGATCTCCCAGTCGACGATCGCACTCACCGAACCATCGTCGGCGAACAACACGTTATTGGTCTGAAAGTCTCCGTGGAAGATTCCACGTCGATCCGTCGTCGGCTCCTGAGCGATGAGCGCGTCGCGCAATCGCGTGCCGAGGTCGATGAGTTCTGGATCGCCGACCTTCTCAATCAGCCGGAACCAGTACGCGAGATCGTCCCGCAACGGAACGATGTCATCCCATGTTCCGTGCAATGCCGAGTCGTCGACCTGGTGGAGTGTGGCCAAGGCACCGATAGCGTTGTCCACCAGGAGTTCCGTCGACACCTGCGGTGAACGGGCATCCGCCGAGAACATATTTAGCGAGCGACCCGGCATCTTGCGCTGCACCATCGTGTCTGTCTCGAACGGGCTCGTGTCCTCGGATGCGTGCCAGAGAACCGGCGCTACCGGCACCTCGGTCTGCTCCAGCGCCCTCAGCAGTGGTACCTGATGCAGCACGTCGGTATTTCCACTGCGTTTGACGCCGGGCGGAGCAAGTCGCACGACCACCTCTTCGAGCGTTACGCCGTCCGCACCGTGGATCGCAAACCCGAAGCTCAGACCGGAGTTTCCCGGCATCGCGCCGAATCCCGCGATGGTCACATCCGTACCGTATTGATCACGCGCCCAGGTGTGCGCGCGATCTTTGAAGTCTTCTGCTTGAGCCACGTCGGGCCTGTCCTCTCCTCGTTCGGGTCGGCTAGTGCACAGCCGCGAACATAATGCGTTCCTGGGTCGCGTCTTCGATCCGGAACTCGGCAGCGATACGCCCGGCTCGCGCTACGAGGACCCGGTCCGATAACGCCATGATCTCAGGTAGATATGACGAAATCACCACCACGGCGGCACCAGAATCAGCGATCTCGCGGATCAACGTGTGAATCTCGTCGATCGCCCCGACATCCACACCACGCGTCGGTTCATCAAAGATCACCAGGTCCTTGTCGTGAGTCAGAGATTTCGCCAGGACGACTTTTTGCTGGTTACCGCCGGACAGTTCGACGACCTTCGCATCAGCGCTGGTCCCGCGAATCCGGAAGCGCTCGGTGAACCGTGCAGCCACGCTCTGTCGCTGCCGACTACTGGCCAGAAAAGCTGCGCGCCGAGCCGTCGACAGGTGACCGAGGAAAATGTTCGCGCTGACCGACATCGTCTCGAAAAAACCATTCACCTTGCGGTCCTCAGTGATATAGACGATTCCGTCGCGAACTGCCTGCCTAGGCACCCGGTAACGCACCTCCTTGCCGCGTAGGTAGACCTTCCCACCGTTGAGCCGATTACGCTTGAGCGCCCCAGCCACGATGAGCGCGGTTTCCGAGCGACCCGAGCCCACTAGTCCGGCAATTCCGACGATCTCGCCGGCCCTGGCGGAAAACGACATGTTCTTGACCACCGCGCCCATCGTGAGGTTCTCCACTCGCAGCACTGTTTCACCGGGCTCGCGGATCGTCGCAGATTCCATCCTCCGGGCCTCGATTGGGCGACCGACCATCAGCTGAACGATGTGCTCTCGATCAAGTTCGCTGGCAGGGTGCGTCGCCTGCAGCACACCGTCGCGCAATACGGTGATGCGGTCAGCGATCTGCAGCGACTCCTCTAAAGCGTGGGAGACGAAGATGATCGCCACGCCGAACTCTTTGAGTCGCTGAATCGCGCCGAAGAGCTGCTCTTTCTCTTCTGGGGTCAGCGATGCGGTCGGTTCATCGAAGATCACGACCTTGGCATCCCGCGACATCGCTCGGACGATCTCCACCATCTGACGTTGGGCCCCGGTCAAGGTGGACACATACGCGGTCGCGGGGACGTGAAAGTTCAGCCGTTGCAGTTGCTGCCGCGCGTTGATGTTGACCTTGCGCATTCGGGCGATGAGTGGTTCATCGCCAAGCTCCAGGTTCTGCGCCACGGTCATGGTCGGCACCAAGGACGTCTCCTGGTACACCATGCTGATGCCGTCACGCAGCGCCTCGCTGGGATGGGTGTAGGTCCGTGCGGCACCCGATAGTTCCATCGAGCCCTCATCGGGATTGACCGCGCCGGCGATGATCTTGCACAGCGTCGATTTACCGGCGCCGTTCTCGCCGAGTAACGCGTGTACCTCCCCCGCGCGCACGTCGAAGTCGACAGAGGTTAGTGCCGCGTTGCCGCCGTACAGCTTGGTGACTCCGCCCAGCCGAAGCACGGCATCGGCGCTGCCGTCGGTAGCGGGTTTCATCTCAGACATCAGCTGATCATCCTGCTTTCCATGTCGATCGCGCCCACGAGCAACTCGCTGGTGCCATAGCAGGCCAGTACGAGCCGATCGGCCACCGCGCACGATGCGGTAATCCCGTGCCGTACGCCGCCGGCTCGTGAATGCGCGCTGAGTCGAACATCCCCGGCGGCATCAAGCACGGCAACCAGCCCGTACGAGCGTGATGGCGCCCAAGGTTTGACTTCACCGAGGTGGACGGCGCCGCCGAGTTGGAATGGTGCTCGGATCGAGCCGGTTTTGCGGAATGCAGGGGTAACCCAGTCGTCCATCGGAATCTCGTTCATCATCCGAGTGCGGTACTCGTCCTCCCGCAAGACAAACTCGACCAATTGGGTCCGAGCGGCAAACATCGTCAATAACAATTCACCGTCGCTGCCGGCATGAATCCGCGCCGGGTAGCCCGGCAGTCGCTCGCGCAGTGTGCCCGTACGTCCGGAGCTCAGATCGTAGGTGCAGACGCGATGCCGCCATGACTCGGTAAAGAGCAGGGTGCCGTCTGCCGCTACGCATAAGCCGTAGGCCCACGCGAGTCCGTCGGCCAAGGTGCGCAGTGACCCGTCTTCTTGTACTTCCAGCAGCGCTCCCGAGGCACCCTTGGTCATCAGATCGCGCGGCCAGTCGTACCAGGTCCCTTCGGCGGCGTACGACGTCGCAAATATTCGACCGTCCAACTCCACGACTGCCGACAGCCGGTGGGCGCGTTCGTCGACGCTGAGGGTCGATACGGCGCCGGACTCGATGTCCACGCGCACCAACCCGTGGCCGTCCACGCACGCGAGCACGTCACCGGAGGTGACATGGATCCCGGTGACGAGACCTGGCAGTTCAGCCACGACGCGGCGCGAATGGTCGCCGATATCAATCGCCTCGATCTGTTGCCCGGCCGCGACCAGCACTACCTCATCGCGGTAGTGCACGACGTCCTGCGGATCGTGCGTGGCGATTGCCTCGGTGAGTTCGTCGAGCTGGTCATTGGGTGCAAACGCTCCGTCCATCGCCGGCACGGCACGATCCGGCGCCGAACTCGGTCGCAAGAATTCCTTTACCCCGGCCCACCAACGACTAGCCATTACGTGCACCTCCGCCGTCTTGCGCCAAGGCCTGCACCGGGTCGGTTCTGGTCGCCGCGTCGGGCAGCGTGTAGCGGCCCATCCGGTTGTTGACCAGGCCACCGAGGTACAGGTAGCCGTCCTTTTCCCGCATTGAGGTGATCAGCGCGTGATTCATCTGCGTCTCGTCCCACAATGATTCGAGCACCTCACCGTTCTCCGAGACCCGGACCACGCAGGAGGTGTTCATATTTGCGATGAGCCATTCGTCCTGTGGGATTTCCTTGAGCATGCGACGGCGGAATCCGGCGTCCTGCAACGCGAGGTCGAACGTGGGGGTCCGCATGCCGGCGAAGGCCAGCCAGTACTCGCCATTACCGGCCCGGTTGATGTTGTCCGGCAGTCCAGGAAGATTCTCCAGGAACGGCTCGAGTGTTCCCTCCTTCTCACCGGCGATCCACAACCGGTCGACCCGCGAGAGAATCGTCGAGCAAATCAGCACCGATTGACCGTCGTGCGCCACGCACACCCCATTGGGGAACGACATGTTTTTGATGATCGTGGAGGTTTTTCCGGTCGCCGGATCGAAGACCATCACCCGCCCATTCGGGCGCGCTTCCATCACGTCAAAGTTGTATTCGATGCCGTCGAAACGGGTACTGGCGTCGCTGTAATAGATCTTGCCGTCCGGCGCAATATCGAGGTCGTCGGCGAGCCGGATCGCCGAGGTATCACGTAACGCGAACGGATTGCGATCGGTCTGGGTCGATACCGCAGTCGCATTACCGTCCTGATCGATCGAATAGACGCCCATACCGCCGACGCACACCACCAGATTCTTCTCGGCGTCCCACGCGAGCCCGAGCGGCAGCCCACCGACGCGGCAGAACACTTCGCCGTGATCGAGATCGTCAGGTTCAAATCGCCAGATCCACCCTCGGCGGTCACCGCAATAAATGCGTCCTTGTTCGTCCAGAATCACGTCCTCCGGCCCGTCGAGTTGGCCGAGGCCGATTGGGCGTGCGTCGGTCAGCTTCCGGTTCGGTTTCCACACGCTGCCCTCGGCGTTGATGTCCTCCAGCGGGCCAAGCTTCAGCGATGATGGCACCAGGAAGATCTTCTGGATCACCTTGCCGCGGTTCTTGCCGTACTTGATGTCGAAGGCCGCGAAGACCAGCAGCGCGATGGCCAGTACGACGTTATACGCGTTCGCGTCGAACCCTTGGACGAGCAAGCCTTGGTAAATGAACGCCACGATCGTGGCACCGAGCAGCGCCTTGATCGCAGTCCCGCGTCCGCCGTAAAGGTTGATGCCACCAATAATGACGGCCGTCAACGCGACGAACTCGTACCCGGCACCCGTCGTTTGCGAAGAACTACTAAGTCGCGTGGCGACCAAGAACCCGGCGAAACCGGACAAGAGTCCCGACAGCACGTAGGTCTGGACCCCGAGCCGGCTGAGTTTCATTCCGGCTCGTCTGGCCGCGGTGCGCGAGGACCCCATCGCGATGATCTGCCACCCGAAACGAGTGCGAGTGATGATGATCTGGGCGACCACGACCGAGACCAGCAGAATGAACAGCGCCGGCGGCAGGAACAGCAGTCGACCCACGGTCATCTGTTCCCAGATGAAGTCCGTATGGCTCGACATCGCCACCGTCGGTGAGTATTCATTGTCCAGGTATGTGGCGATACTGCGGAACAGCAGCAAAGTCACCAACGTGGTGATGAACGGACGAGTACGCAGCACGCTGATGATGACGCCGTTGAAGAGGCCCATCAACGAGCCCAGCACCAACGTCGCGACCAACACCACCAGCGTCGGCCATTGATGAATTTTGAACAGGATCACCGCGACCGCGTTGGTGACGGCGTAGATACCCCCGACGCTCAGATCGATGCCACCGCCGCTGATGACGATCGTCATCGCCAGCGCCAGGAACCCATACTCGGCGAGGGTCTGCGAGACCGTGACCAGATTGCTGGCATTGGTGAACGACGGCGTCGTCACCGCGAAGTACACGATCACGGCGATCAGCAAGATCACCGGAGCGATCGCGTCCATCCAGCGTTTGCCAAGCAACTCTGCCAGCGATCGTTGCACCGAGAATCGGCTACTGAATCCGCGATCTGACAGCGAATAGCCATCTACCTGACGCACCACGACAAGTCTCCCTTCGCTGGTCGGCGGCTAGACGGAATCGCCGGTATAGCAGGAACCTTGGGATTCGTGCAGGTTTGTCTCATCGATGACGGTGTACTTCGCGAACACTGCGTTCTTGGTGGTTCCCGCGGGGATGCCGCTCTCCAGGAAGTACTGCACCATCGCCACGATGGTCGGGCCGTAGGACATCACGCCGTAGTCGACCGCCGCGGTCATCGTGCCCGCCTCGATAGCGTCACACGCCACGATCGAGGCGTCGCTGGTGTAGACGCCTACTTCACCGGCGAGCCCGGCCTGATCGACCGCGTTAGCGGCACCGATCATCATCGAGTCCCACGCACCGATGAACCCGCAAAGGTTGTCCTGTTGCTGGAGCACCGTGGTGGCGATGTTGAAGGCTTTGGTGGGGTCGTACTGACCGGCCTGTTCGGAGACCACGTTCATGCCTTCGGCCTCGAACACCGCCTTCCACGCGTCAACTGCCTGCACTGATAACCCATCGCTGGACCAGCCCTGGATGATCGCGATGTCTTCCTTGCCTTTGGCAGCGCAGTCAGCGGACATACGTTCGGCCAATGCGGTCTGCGCCGGACCGAAATTACCGCCGACGAACGCATCGGACTGTGCCACCGAGGCCAGGTTGATCACGATCACGTAGATCCCTTTAGCCTGTGCATCCTTGATCAGGTTCGCCGCATTGGTCAGGTCCTGGTTGTGCAGAATCAACACGTCGGGATCGTCGTTGATCAGGGTCTGAGCGTTCTGTACCAGTTTCTGCGGATCGGCCTGAGCATCGTTGTAGGTGAACTCGATGCCGAGTTGCTCGAACGAGTCGATGAACGTATTGCGCCAGACGTCCTGTAGCGGGAATCCCGAGGCGCCCGCAGCGTAGGCCACCTTCTTTCCCTTGAGGGTCTCGTGCACGTAATCGGCCACCTCGTCGGGGTTTGCCGTATCCGGCAGTCCCCCGCCCTCAGCGACATCGGCTACCGAGGTCGGCGCTGGACCGGTCGACGTACAGGCGCCGAGCAGGAGCGTGGCCACGGCGATCAGGCAGACGAGGACACGGCGTACGCCGGTCTTTGGTGGGCTGGCCTGCGTGGCGTGCTGATTTCGAAACATGAAAGACCTCCTGCTACAGCTCGCCGACGCGAGCGGTCTCCTCGTTGGGCGGATGCAACCAGCGATCGACGACGAGCGCGGCCAGAATGATGATCGACTTGGCGATGGATTGCTGCACGGTGTCGAAGTTCAGCAATGTCATCCCGTTGACGATGAGCCCGATGAACAACGTGGCGGCTACGACGCCGGCGATGCTGCCGCGGCCCCCAGCGAAACTCACTCCGCCGATGACCACGATCGCGAGGACGTCGTACAACTGCGAGCCGGTGCTCAACGCGCGGGTGTCGAAGGTCCCGGCGCCGCCAGTAATGATCAGCCCGGCAATCAGACCCATGAACGCCGACACGACGTAGGTCAGCACGGTCAGCCGACGGGTCGGCGCACCGGTGAGCGCCGCGGCCGCCGGATTGTCACCCATGGCGTAGATCCAGCGCCCAACGACCGTCTTCACCGCGAACCAGAGGCAGACCGCTGCCAGCACCACCCACAAGATGGTGGAGACCGGTATGCCAAGCACTCGGCTCTGGCCGATGAAGGACACGATGGACGCCTCATCGGAAAAGCTGAAGGACACCGAACCGTCGAACACGAACAGCCGCATTGCCCCGAGGTAGAGCAACGAGGTCGCCAACGTGACGAAGATGGCGGGTATCTCGACGTACGCCACGAGCAATCCATTGATCGCTCCCATCGCCAACGCTGCGAGGATCGCGACGATGATCGCGAGGATCTCCGGCGAGCCGTCACTCATCATCTTCGCGATCAGTTGCGCGGTGACTCCGTAGATCGCGATGATGCTCAGGTCAAGTCCACGGCCGATGACGACGACGGCCTGCCCGAGCGCCAAGACGCCCAGGCCGGAGACGGTGAGCGCGATGCTGACCAGGTTTCCCGAAGTGGCGAATCTGTCGACGAAGATCGCGAGTGCGACGGCCAGGACAATGACCAGGCCACCGACGAGCACACCCTGGTCGAGGTCGGCGACGCGCTTACGGTCGCGTCGCTCGGTGGACACCGATTGATCGACGGTCATGAGCAACCCTTCGATAGGTACCGACTGATCGGTATGCAGCACATAGTGGAGCGCCAGCGGCAGACTTGTCAAGGGGACGCAGACGGCATTCGCAATGAATGGACAGACTATTGCCGATTTGATCGATCGCCACTATGTCGACTATCGAGGACTGTTGACTTCTCCAATCGCAGCGACGATCATGCCTAACGAGCACGCATACCGACTGGCCAGTATGTTGCTACCAACGGGTAAGGGCATGAGGTGAGCGGTGACTGCGCAAGCTACTAATTCGCAGAAGGCAACGACGAAAGATCGTCTACTCGCCGAGGCCGCCCGCTGCTTCGCTGACAACGGATTCCACGGCACCAGCATGACCGACATCGAACGGGGTGTCGGAATCAAACGCGGTGCGCTTTATTACCACATCAGCTCGAAGGAAGAGCTTTTGTATGAGGTCTCCGTTCGGCATGTACACGAGGCAATCGCGACCGCCGAAAGCATCGTCGCCAGCATCGCCGATCCGGTGGAACAACTGCGTGAGATCGCACGCAAGCACGTCGAGCTAGTCGGCAATCGGCGAGTCGAATGTATCGTCTGGTTGCGCGAATCGCACGCGCTCAGTGGCGCGTACGGCGAACGCGTGAACGAACTTCGCGCCGACTACGAGGAACTCGTTGCGGCGACTTTTCGGCGTGCTGTGCGTCGCCGTCAGTTGCGCAATATCACCCCGGTAGTGATCAAAGGGTTCATCGGGCTCATCGGCTTCTCTGTGCTGTGGGTTGATCCCGACGGGCCCAAATCGGCTGAGGCAATCGCCGATGAGCTGGTCGATATGGCGCTCTATGGCGCCCTCACCGATGCGGCGCGGGCCAAGAAACCACGACCGCGCCGCCGGCGAGCAGCAAAGCCCACCAGCGGCGCGGATCGTTAATAAGTTTTAAGCCCTACGCGGGCCCAAACCGCAACAGCGCGGATTCTTCGTCGATCTTGTCGAACGTCGCCTGCACGGCGTCACCGATCTTCGGGTCGCCGTCGAACCCAACGAGGTTCGTCATCAGCCGGGGGCCTTCGGCCAACTCGACATAGGCCAGGATGTACGGGCCGGCGTCTCGGTAGTCAGCCATTCCCTTGTTCGTACGAGTCCAGCTGTACACGGTGCCGCGACCGGACGCTTCGAAGTTCGATAGCTTGCTGCCCCAGCACTGCGGACAGATCGCGCGGGGAAACCAGATGACAGTATCGCAGTCATCGCAACGCTGCAGCACGATGACCTCACGGGTGGTGCCTTCCCAGTAGCCGCGCGCATCCGGGGGGATGACAGCCGCTGGGACCGGTAGTTGATTCTGGCTCATCGCCCTACTCCCTTCCCAGGATCAGCGTCGCCGATCCCATCCGGTTACCGAGGTTGCCGCCGGTGCCATGGGCCAGGGCTATCTCGCAGTCCTTAACCTGAACGGCCGGATGCGCCTCGCCGCGCAACTGGCGAACAGCCTCAATAACCTTGGTGATACCACCGCGGTTAGTCGGGTGGTTATTGCACAAACCGCCGCCATCGGTGTTGAACGGTAACGCACCGTCCGGTGCTTCTAGTGCACCATCGGCGACGTAGGCGCCACCCTGGCCTTTCTTGCAGAAGCCGAGGTCCTCGATCGTCTCCAAAACGGTGATGGTGAACGAGTCGTAGATGCTCGCGTAGTCGATGTCTTTGTGCTTGACACCGGCTTCTTCGAACGCGCGCGGACCGGACCATCGCGCGCCGGTGTAGGTCAGATCGATACGACCATTGTCGGCCAGCTTCGGCGACTCGCCGTGACCGAGAACCGATACGGACTGGCGATCAAGTCGCTTGGCGACCTCGGGGCTGACGACGATCAGCGCGCCCCCACCGTCGGTGACCACGCAGCAGTCCAGGCGGTGCAGCGGGTCGCTGACCATGGGTGAGTTCAGCACATCCTCGATTGTGACTTCCTTCGGCAGGAAGGCCTGTGGATTGTGCTTGGCGTGTTTGGACGCGGCGACCTTGATGGCGGCGAGTTGCTCGGCAGTGGTGCCGTACTCATACATGTGCCGCTGCGCGGCCAAGGCGTAGCCGCCGGGGGTCGTCAGACCGTAAATGCCCTCGAAGGAGTACTCCGGCGCGTCAGGTCGTGGCGCACCCGCCTGGGTGCCACCCGTGCGGGGTTTTCCGCCAAGCGTGATGAGCGCGATCGAGCATTTTCCGGCAGCGATGGCGGCGGCGGCGTGCCCCACCTGTGCGACCGGCGAACTGCCGCCGATTTCCGTGTGGTCGACATACGAGAGCGTCAGGCCCATGTAGTCGGCCATCGACAAGGAGCCGAAACCGGGCGCATCGCCCGAGCAGAAGTAACCGTCGACGTCTCCGAGCGTGATTCCGGCGTCTGCACATGCCCCAATCGCAGCCTCAGCGTGGATCTGAGCGGTCGAGTGGTCTGGCAGGTGACGTCCAGGATGCTCGTAGGCGCCAGCGATCCGAACATGTGCGGTCATGGCGTACCTCCGTTTCACGAGTAAACTCGCGTCACGTTAGCAGTGCTAAACATTAGCGTGGACGAATGGGTTAGGTCAACGAGTCCCTAATCCCGCACCCGCCCGAGCCGGCATTCGGGCTCATCGGCCAGCACCACGGCAATCCGGTCAGCGAACACTGCTCGCATATGCGGCAATCGATCAACGGGCCACCAACGCACTTCGGTGCTTTCATCATCACCGACCGCTGCCTCACCGTCGACGTACGTCATCCGAAAAGTGTGGTTGACGTACTGGGCCTGGTCGCCGTTGACGTGGGTAACTGGCGCGCCTGTAGAAACCCACACCAATCGATCCACTTCTGCGCGAACGCAGGCCTCCTCGGCAACCTCGCGTACGGCGGCCTCGGCAACCTCCTGCCCGGGTTCAACGATTCCCGATACCGGAGCCCACTCGTCGGTGTCGGCCCGTCGCACCAGCAGCACACGCTCTTGCCCGTCGACTTGACGCAGGACGATCGCCGTTACCCCGATCAGCCACAATGGCGCGTGCCCGATGTATTTCCGCAACTCGACGACGAACTGCGGAATTGGCATGTTCACACCTCTCTTGTTCGCGCGGCCTTCGTCGTAGTCGGGTACCGCATCGGGCCACTGCTCGCGGCCGTTATATCACGGGGCCGGGCGCGTGGCCAACTCGGCGCATCGACGTACAAGGCGCCATAATCAACGTCGTGCCGTCCTCGCATCCACATCAGCAGCCACCCCGCGACCTGACGCGGTACGGGTGGCTGTCTGTCGGCACGGCCATCGTCGTCATCGCGTTGAAGTACTTTGCCTATCTGATCACCGGGTCGGTGGGCATGCTCTCGGACGCCGCCGAGTCGGTGGTCAACCTCGTCGCCGCGATCGTCGCCGTGGTGGTGCTGCGCATCGCGGCAAAGCCGCCCGATAAGAACCACAACTTCGGGCACTCGAAGGCGGAGTACTTCTCGGCGTGGCTCGAAGGCCTGATGATCTTCTTGGCCGCCGCGTTCATCATCTACTCCGCGGTCGAGCGGTTGATCACGCCGAGCGCGATCGAGAACGTCGGATTCGGTCTACTTATCTCGGTCCTCGCCTCGCTGATCAACGGTGCCGTGGCCGTGGTCCTGTTGCGCGCCGCGCGCGAGCACCGCTCGCACACGCTGAAGGCAGACGGCATCCACCTGCTCACGGACGTGTGGACGTCGGTCGGCGTCGTCATCGGCGTTCTGCTGGTGGCACTCACGGGGTGGTTGTGGCTCGACCCCGTGATCGCCATCGTGGTCGGCACGAACATTCTGATCGCCGGGTTCCGTCTGGTCTCGGAGTCGACCGGTGGATTGATGGACGTCTCCTGGCCCAAGGAGGAAACCCGTCGACTCGCTGACATCGTCCGGCGGTTCCGCACCGACGACGTGGACATTCACGCACTGCGCTCGCGCGTGGCCGGGGCGCAGCGGTTCGCCGAGATGCACGTCCTAGTACCAGGCAACTGGAGCGTCTGGAAGGGCCATGATCTGATCGAGGACATCGAGGCGGCGATCCGAGAACAGTTCGCGGACGTCGAGGTGTCGTGCCACCTCGAGCCGATCGAAGATCCGCGGGCATATGGTGACTTCCCCGCCGAGATCACGCTGAACGACGCTGAGCCGGCGACCCGCTATCGCCATCGCGAGCCGCCCCCGATACCGGAGGCATGAGCGATCCTGCTCGCAACTGTCGTTAGCATGGTGAACTATTCAACGACCTGGAGTGACTAGTGATCGACAAGCGCGTGGGCACTCTCGCCGAAGCGGTGTCGGGCATCACCGACTCAATGAGCATCATGATCGGTGGATTCGGTGATGCCGGCGTCCCGGTCGAATTGACCCATGCAGTGCTTGACCTGGGCATCAGCGATCTCACCATCATCACAAACAACGGCGGTTCCGGTGAAAATGACATCGCTGCCCTGCTGCGCGAGCGGCGCGTGTCGCGACTGATCTGCTCGTACCCACGCTCAAGCGGTTCGCACTGGTTCAAGCGACGTTGGGATGAAGGCTCGCTCGAGTTGGAATTGGTGCCACAGGGCACGCTGTCCGAGCGAATGCGGGCGGCCGGCGCCGGCATTGGCGGATTCTTTACCCCTACTGGCGCCGAAAGTGAACTCGCGAAGGGTAAGGAGACCAGGATGATTGACGGACGGTTGCATGTGCTGGAGGATCCACTTCGCGCCGACATCGCCTTGATTCATGCGCACCAGGCTGATCGCTGGGGCAACCTGACCTATCACCTCGCCGCGCGCAACTTCGCGCCCACCATGGCGACCGCTGCCACCACGACGATCGTGCAGGTCCGGGAGTTCGTGGAGTTGGGCGCTTTGGACCCGGAACACATCGTCACGCCCGGGATCTTTGTCGACCGCGTCGTTGAGGTCGGGTCCACCCGATGAGCGTCGGTTTCAGCACACAGCAGATCGCCGCGCGGGTCGCCGCCGATATACCGGACGGTTCCTACGTGAACCTCGGAATCGGTATGCCGGCTGCGGTCGGCGACGCCCTACCTGCCGACAAGGAAATCGTGTTGCACAGTGAAAACGGCATCCTCGGTATGGGGCCGAGTCCCGCAGCGCATGCTGTCGATCCCGAGTTGATCAACGCGGGAAAGCAGCCGGTCACACTGCTGAGCGGCGCGTCGATCTTCCACCACACCGACTCGTTCATGATCATGCGTGGCGGTCACCTGGATATCTGTGTCCTGGGTGGTTTCGAGGTCTCCGAACGCGGCGATCTGGCGAACTGGTCGACCGGCGACACGACCATCGCACCCGCTGTGGGCGGCGCGATGGATCTCGCTGTCGGCGCGAGGCGCGTGTTCGTCATGATGAACCACACGACGAAGGACGGCCGCCCGAAACTCGTGCGTGAGTGCACCTACCCGTTGACCGCGCGGCGCGTAGTCGATCGGATTTACACCGACCTCGCCGTACTACAGGTCGCCCATGACGGCCTGCATCTGGTCGAACTCGCCCCAGGCGTCAGCGTCGAGCACCTCAGATCAGCGACCGCAGCAACCCTGCGTGTGTAGGACCGGCGAGGTGAGTAAGACCGGCGAGTGTCAGCAGGCACGGCACGGGTGACACCCTCATGCGAATGCGAACAACCGTACGAGGACGGACACACAGTTAATCGAGCGCGGCGGTTAATCAAAGAGTGGTTCGGTCAGGCGGATCCAGTTCCCACAGGTGTCGTGCAAGACGCAGCTGCGTACGCTATTCGCATCGGTCGGCGGACTCTGAAACGTCACCCCCAACATCGACAACCGCTCGTATTCGTAGTCGATGTCGTCCACTTCGAAAGAGGTCGCGGGGATCCCCTGCCGGTACAACCGGCGCTGCATCGAGCGCCCGTCAGCGCTGCTGATCGGCTCGAGCCGCAGCCGTACGCCGTCGGGCTCGTCATCGCTGACGACGGTCAGCCATTGGACCGAGCCGGCCGACTCGTCGACATCGATCTGAAAACCGAGGACCTCGGTATAGAACGTACGGGCATGGTCCTGATCGTCAACAGTGATGCTGCTGAGACTGATCCGTGGCAACCGGCGCTCCTTTCCCACGTGCGACTGTGCGTTACGACCGACCCTATCGAGAGCCGCCGACCACCCAGCGGTTATTCGTACATTGCGTCCAGTTCGCCGCGAAACTTAGAGGCGACCACGCCGCGCTTGAGCTTCAAACTAGGCGTGAGGTCCCCGTTCTCGACGGTGAGGTCATGGTCGAGAATCACGAACTTCTTGACCGTCTCCCAGCGGTTCAGCCCCGCGTTGAGTTCATCTACGTATCCCTGGATCGCCTCGCGAGTGCGCGGATCCTGCGCAATCTGCGAGTACGACGCCGACGCCATACCGTTCTGTTCTGCCCAGGCTGCGATCGCGTCGGG
This sequence comes from Cumulibacter sp., assembly GCA_047975195.1. Taxonomy (GTDB): domain Bacteria; phylum Actinomycetota; class Actinomycetes; order Mycobacteriales; family Antricoccaceae; genus Cumulibacter. The sequence goes on from JBKEDB010000058.1 coordinate 31,006, forward strand.
ATCGAGAGTCACCAGGGCCGATGCGAAGTTACGTCCCGCGCCGACCACCATGAACTGGCTGACCAGCGGGCAGATGCCCTTGAATCGCGACTCGAGTTGAGAGGGGGCGATGTACTTGCCGCCGGATGTCTTGAAAAGCTCCTTCTTGCGGTCGGTGATGAATAAGTGCCCGGTCGTGCTCAGGTGCCCAATATCACCGGTGTGGAACCAACCATCTTCGGCAATCGCTTCATCGGTAGCGTCCGGCTTGTTGTGGTACCCGTTCATCACCTGCTCGCCCTTGACCAGGATCTCGCCGTCCTCGGCAATGCGGATCGACGTACCGACCGTCGGACGCCCGACGCTGCCATAGACGACCTCCCCGGGCAGGTTCAGGGTCGCAGTTGCGCTTGTCTCGGTCAGCCCGTAGCCCTCGAGGATCTGCATCCCCAGCGCACCGAACCAGCGGGCGATGTCCACGTTCAGCGGCGCCGAACCGGAAATCATGAAGCGGATGCGTCCGCCGAACCGCTCTCGAACAGTGCTGAGCACGAGCTTGTTTGCCAGCGCGTACTTCAGGCCGGAAGGTTCTTTGCCGGACTGCCGCGCCGCGTCGGCCTCCAAGCCGACCCCGATCGCCCACCGGAACAACTTTGCCTTGATGCCGCCGTCCGCCTCGGCGACCTGAACGATCCGGGCGTGAGCCTTTTCGAAGATCCGCGGCGCCGCACCCATGAAGGTCGGCTTGACGACGGCCAAATTATCGATGATCGCCTCGATCCGGCCGTCGATGGCCGTAGGCGAACCAACTGCGATCGGGATAGTCAGCAGCACCTTGCCGAACACGTGCGCCAGCGGGAGCCACAGGTACTGCAGGTCATCGGGACGCACCAGGTCGGTCGCTGTCGCGATCGCACCGGTATACGTCCACGCCGAATGCGGCAGGCGCACTCCCTTAGGTCGGCCCGTGGTGCCGGAGGTGTAGATGATCGTCGCCAGATCGCCCGGACTCACGCCATCGATCCGCGCATCTACGCATTGCGCGTCGGCCTCGAGCCGAGCGCGACCTGCGGCCGCGAGGTCATCGGCGCCGATCACCCAGTCGCCGTCCGCCGTGCCGTCGAAGGTCACGACCCTCACTACGTCGGGGAGTTCACCGCGGTGCGCACGCAACTTCTCGATCTGAGTGTCGTCCTCGGCAAACACGACGCGGCTGCCTGAGTCGCCGATGATGTAGGCGACATCAGGTGCAATCGTGGTCGGATACACGGTGGTCGTGGCCGCTGCCGCGCACATGATCGACAGATCCGCCAACGCCCAGTCCACTCGCGTACTACTGGCGATGGCAACACGGTCCTGCGGCTGCACGCCGAGGTCGATCAGTCCTGCGGCCCATTCGTACGCCCGCTGTTTGGTCTCATCCCAACTCAGCGAGGTCCAGGTCTCACCGCGAGCAAATCGATACGCCTCGCCCGTCGGAGATTGTTCTGCGCGGTCACGGAAGAGGTGTGCTACCGACTGCGCTCGATTGTCGATCGCGGACCAGTCCAATTCGGGGTTGGTCTGTGGGGAAGAGATTGACTCGGTGAGGCTCACGGCTGCTCCTGAACTGATGCGGGCGGGCTTGCACCATCCTAACCAGAACGTGAACCAGGTCACTGCAGGTGTCTACTCGCCGGTAGGGTTGGTCGACGTGGGCGGCGAATTACCATCGACTCATGGCCGGGTACCAGAGCTGGATCGACAAACAGATCGCGGACGCTGAAGCCGCGGGGAAGTTCGACGACCTACCGAGCAAGGGCAAGCCCCTGGACCTGTCAGACGACGATGAGCTGTGGTGGGTCGAGAAGTTAATGAAGCGCGAAGGCCTCGCGTATCTGCCCCCAACCCTGCACTTGCGCAAGGACGCCGAGGTCGCGCTGGCAGCGATTAACGAGATGACCGACGAGGACGACGTGCGACGTGCGCTTGCCGAGTTGAACGAGCGAATCAGCGAAGCGATCCGGGTGCCGCCTTCGGGCCCGCCGTTACGCCTGAATCGCGTGAACTCCGACGCCGTCCTACATCAGTGGCGATTAGCCCAACGCGGCTGACTGGTCCACAACGATCGCTGCGGTCACCACCAGTAGCCCGAACGAGAACAACACGAACACGTAGCACCACGCCACGGCACCCAACGGCGAATGCGCAGCGAGTACGGCAGCATCGGAACTCTTACTGCCCCGCCGCCGTTGCAGCGCCAGCAAGTCGAGGCAGGCGCGTAGTCCGCCGAGGGACAGCACCGAACCAATGAGGGTCAGCACGGCTGACAACACTCGAGGATCGTTCCACACCCACAGCGCGCTGAACGCTGCCAACTGCAACAGCACGATGAACGCGCCGAAGATGTTGCGCACCAACGCCAGGCAGACGAGCAGCATGACTATCGACAGGAACATCGCCCAGCCGGCGTGCTGGTATATGACCGCCCAGAGGACGGCGAATCCGGCGATCGACGGTGCCGGATAACCGGCGAGGTAGAGCAGGAAGATCCCGGGACCGGATTGTCTGCCATGGGTGATCGTCAGGCCCGAGGTGTCGTGATTGAGCCGCACCGACTGGATAGTCCGTCCGACGAACCATCCGACTACGACGTGCCCCATCTCGTGGACCGTGGTCACCAAGTAACGCAGCTGACGCCAGATGAGGTTGCTCCCCACACCCAGCACGGCGAGCGCTACCGCAATCCCCAACGTCAGACTGGTCAACTCGCCGGCGACGGAGAACCGGTCGCCAAGGTAGTCGGCAACGCTCGCCGCGGTCACCGTGCTCAGGTTCGCTCCGATCGCTCGCCAGCGCTAGGTCTTCGCCATCGAACGCTGCACTCCATCACATGCCGCACCCATCCAAACATCGCGGCCGGCAAACCATGGGAGGAGGGTGCGCACCGAGCAGAACCGCGATAGGGTTTGGTGGTTGAAAGTTTAACGGTAGATCAGCAGCGGTACACGGAGGACTTGATGAACGTTTTTGCCAATGTGTCGGATCTGGTGGGGCGCACACCCCTCGTCCGCGTCAACCGCCTGGTGCCCGAGGGCCAAGGTGAGGTTATCGCCAAGCTCGAGTTCTATAACCCCGCCTCGTCGGTCAAGGACCGCATCGGCGCCTCAATCATCGACGCTGCCGAAAAGTCCGGCGAACTCAAGCCTGGCGGCACGATCGTCGAGGGTACGTCGGGCAACACCGGAATCGCGCTCGCCATGGTCGGCGCTGCCCGCGGCTACAAGGTCGTGCTGTGCATGCCTGAGTCGATGTCCAAGGAACGCCGCGCGCTGCTGCGTGCGTACGGCGCCGAACTGATCTTGACCGATCCCAAGCTCGGCATGAAGGGCGCCGTGGAGAAGGCCGAAGAGGTCGCGACGGAGCGCGGCGCCGTCCAGGCCCGCCAGTTCTCCAACCCCGCGAATCCGCAGGTGCACTACGCCACCACCGGCCCGGAGATCTGGGCCGATACCGATGGTCAGGTTGACATCCTGATCAGCGGCATCGGTACTGGCGGCACGATCAGCGGTGCTGGGAAGTACCTCAAAGAGCAGAACGCCGACGTCAAGGTCATCGCGGTCGAGCCGGCCGAGTCGGCCATCCTCAATGGCGGCGCCCCCGGACCGCACAAGATCCAGGGGCTGGGCGCGAACTTCGTACCAGACAACCTCGACCGTGACATCTACGACGAGGTCATCGACATCGACGCCACAACGGCGATGGAGTGGGCGCGCGATGCTGCACACCGGGAGGGCCTGTTGGTCGGAATCTCCTCGGGTGCCGCGCTCGCCGCAGCCGCCCAGGTCGCGGCGCGCCCCGAGAATGCCGGCAAGAAGATCGTCGTGATCATTCCATCGTTCGGTGAGCGCTACCTGTCCACGGACTTGTACAAGGATCTGCTGGACTAGCTACGCAACACATATCCAGGGCGAGGCCGTCGCGGCCTCGCCCTGGGCGTTTGTCCGGTCTGTCTACTGCGGTGGCTCTAGCCCCAACAGCGCGTTCTCGATCAGTTCCGGTAACGCGGGATGAATCCAATACTGACCTCGCGCAACGTCGAGCGCTGACTGCCCGAACGCCGCGGCCTGGATCAACGGTTGGATCACCACCGACGCCTGGTATCCATACACGTGCGCACCGAGGATCTTCTGCGTTTCGGCGTCCGCCAACACCTTGCAGAACCCGGTGGTGTCCTCCATCGCCCATCCGTAGGCGATATCGCCGTACTGCTGAACCTTGACGAGATAGTCCACGCCCGCGTCGCGTAGTTCTTGTTCAGTCGGCCCGAACGAGGCGATTTGCGGCGAGCCGAACACGGCGTACGGCACGAAGCGGTGATCGTACTTGTGCAGATCGGCCTCGGCAGCGACCACGTTGTGCGCGATCACGCGCGCCTCGTGGTTGGCTACGTGCTTGAGTTGCTTCTCACTGGAGATATCGCCCAACGCCCACACACCTGCTGCACTGGTGCGGCCATACTCATCAACGCGGACTCGGCCGTCATCGTGGAGCGCGATGCCGCCCACCGGTGCCTCCAGCAGGTCCGAGTTCGGCACACGGCCGATCGCGATCAGGACGGCCTCGGCCTGCAGACTCCCCTCGCCGTCCGGACCCTTCGTACTCAGCGTCCACACCCCGTCGTCGTACGACGCGGCGCCCACCTGGGTGTCCAGCACGAGTTGGCCGTTGGCGGCCCATCGATCGGTAAATGCGCCCGATACCGATTCATCCGCTTTCCCTAACGCCCGCGGACCGCGTTGCAGCCACGTGACGTCGACACCGAACGCGGAAAACACATGCGCGAACTCCGCGGCGATGAATCCCCCACCGATGATCACCATTCGCGGCGGCAGCTCGTCCAGACGCATCACCGTGTCACTGGTGTGCACGCCGCGTTCGACGTCCACTGCATCCAGCCCTGGCACCGGTAACATCCGCGGCCGCCCGCCTGCAGCGAGCACGATCTGATCGGCGGTGATCGTCACGCCAGTCCCCGTGTCGATCGTCCGTTCGCCGACGAAACGCGCGGTGCCTTTGTAGACAGTGACGTGCTCCAGGCTATTGCGATACGCCTCGCCGGCCGGCGGGATCTGATCGATTCGGCCGAATACGCGATCACGGATCGCCGGCCAGTCCACCGAGGCCTCCCCCATGCTCACGCCGAGCTCGCGCGCATGCTCGGCAGCCGAGATCACGTCGGCCGGGTACACGAACATCTTGGTCGGAATGCACCCCACATTCAGGCAGGTGCCTCCGAAGATGTCCTTCTCGATGATCGCGATATCGAGGTCGTCATGCTCCGGGCCGATGACAGAAGTGCCCGAGCCCGTGCCAATGATGACCAAATCGTGGTGCCGTAACTGCATTGTTTTCCTTTCCGGCAGCGACGGGCCACACCTCGCCGCACCGGTACAAGAAAGTGCGATATCCCGCGGCCCATGGGCATTCTAGGCGTCTCGGTCAACGCACCGGCGGGCGCGCGGCCGACGGCAACAAGGAGCGAAACGCTGCGCGTCGAAGCTGTGAAAAATAGCGCAACGGCTGGAATCCGGCGCCATCGCGGGCGGAAGATTGACGGATGATGGAAGCGCAGGCTGCAACCGGATCGACGTCCAGCAGAGTACGGACTCGCAAGAACGGGAACTCGCCGCATCTCTTCCTCGAATTCGGACGTGCCGAGTGGGAGGAACTCGCCGAGAGTACGCCGCAACCGTTGAGCGCCGACGAACTGGAACAGATCCGGGGTCTGGGCGAGCAGATCGACCTCGACGAGGTCGTCAGCGTGTACCTTCCGCTGTCGCGTTTATTGAATTTGCACACCATGGGTGTGCATCAGGTCTGGGACGCCCAGCGCGAGTTCCTGCGCTCGGACGTACACAAGGTTCCGTTCATCATCGCGGTCTCCGGTTCGGTCGCCGTCGGTAAATCGACCACTGCACGCCTGTTGCAGGCGCTCCTGTCGCGTTGGCCGGGCACGCCGAAGGTCGACCTCGTCACCACCGATGGGTTCCTCTACCCCAACGCCGTACTCGAAGAGCGCGGCCTGCTCGATCGCAAGGGGTTTCCTGAGTCCTACGACCGACGCGCCCTGCTGCAGTTCGTCGCCGAGGTCAAGGCCGGACGACGCGAGGTTGCCGCACCGCTGTACAGCCACCTGGTGTACGACGTACTGCCGGAGAAGAAACAGATCATCTCGAGCCCGGACATCCTGATCCTCGAGGGCCTGAACGTGCTGCAGCACGGATTGGCGACCGGCGGTCGGGTACCTCCGGTCTTTCTGTCCGATTTCTTCGACTTTTCGGTATATGTCGATGCGCAGGAGCGCATCATCAAGAAGTGGTACATCGAGCGCTTCATGGCGTTGCGCCAGACCGCGTTCACCGACCCGGATTCCTTCTTCAAGCACTACGCCCGACTCACCGAACAAGAAGCGCTGGATACGGCATCCGGCATCTGGGATTCCATCAACGGGCCCAACCTGGTGCAGAACATCTTGCCGACCCGTGGACGCGCGAGGCTGATACTCAGCAAGGGCGAGAATCACCGGGTAGAGCGAATCCGGTTGCGCCGCATCTGAGCTAGCACCCCGTGGTAGTTGCGACGGTCACATTATTGCGGGCTCGTTCGTCTAGGCTGACCGTCGAGGTGATGACATGCCCGAGATCAAGGAACTGACCGACCGGCTCGCGGCCGGCAACCTGACGGCGATCGACGCTTTGGAGCAGACGATCGAACGCATCGAGGCACGTGATGCGGAACTGAACGCCGTCGTCGTTCGCGACTTCGATCGCGCCCGCGGTGCTGCGGCCGCCGCCGACGAGCGCCTCGCGCGTGGCGAGCGCGCACCGCTGTTGGGCCTACCGATGACGGTCAAGGAAAGCTTCGACATCGCCGGACTGCCATCGACCTGGGGGCGACCCGAGGCGCGCGACAACATCGCCTCTGCCGACTCTCGAGTAGTACGCCGGCTCAAGGGCGCTGGCGCGGTCATTCTCGGCAAGACCAACATCGCGATCGACCTCGCCGACTTCCAATCCAATAACGAAGTGTACGGCGCGACGAACAATCCGTACATGGTCGGCCGCTCCTCCGGCGGTTCCTCGGGAGGCTCGGCTGCGGCGCTCGGTGCCGGCTACGTACCGGCAGAGGTGGGCACGGACATCGGCGGCTCGGTTCGCCTGCCCGCCGCGTTCTGCGGGATCTGGGGCCTGAAGACCACCTACGGGTTGGTGTCGCTGGAAGGGCACTCGCATCCTGGCACCGACGGTGCGGCGCGGCCGCTCAGCGTCGCGGGGCCGATGGCGCGCACCGCGGAGGACGTCGAGTTGTTGTTGTCGATCATTGGCGAGCACCCGCTGCCAGGGCCCACGCGCAAGAGCACCGCCGGCGCGCGGCTTGCGGTCATTGACACTCATCCCGTCGGGCCGATCGACTCGGACGTCGCTCGGGTCATCGACGAGACCTGCGCTCGCGCGGAGGCGGCCGGGTATGTGGTGGACCGCAGCCCGCGGTTGCCGAACCTTGCCGAGATGCACCAGGCATACATCAAGATGCTGTTGACGGTCCTCTCGCGCGGGGTCGCGCCCGAAGGCGTACCGCCGATCACGCTCAGCGACTGGTTCGACCTACAAGACCAGCAGGCCCTGTTCGCGCGCGCCTGGAATCTCGCCCTGACCGAGAAGTGCGACGGCGTACTCGCACCGGTATTCGGCACCACGGCATTTGAGATCGACGATATCGACATGTCGACCCGGAAGATCTTGATCGACGGAACCGCGACCGCGTGCGGGTTGCAGTTGGCATGGGCAGGTCTGGCGACCTACCCGAACCTGCCCTCGATCTCCTTCCCAGCGGGTAAGGGAAGTGATGGCTTGCCAATTGGACTGCAATTGATCGGGCCGCACTTCGGCGATCGCGACGTGCTCGCGCTTGCCAAACCCATCGCGATCTAGCCGAAGCGACCGAACAGCTACGACTCGAAGGCCTCCGGCGGCGGACAGGAGCACACGAGGTTCCGGTCGCCATAGGCGCCATCGATGCGCTGCACGGGCGCCCAGTACTTCGCGGTGCGCGTGTGCTCGCTGGGAAACACTGCCACCTCGCGGCTGTAGGGATGTGTCCAGTCGCCGGCGAGTTCAGCTGCGGTGTGCGGAGCGTTGCGCAGCGGGTTGTCGGTGGCATCCCAGTCACCCGACTCGACCTTGGCTGCCTCCGCGCGGATCGCGATCATCGCGTCGCAGAACCGATCCAGCTCAGCGAGGTCCTCGGACTCCGTCGGCTCAACCATTAACGTGCCGGCGACCGGGAAACTCATGGTTGGCGCATGGAAGCCGTAGTCGATCAGTCGTTTGGCGACATCGTCCACGCTCACCCCGCTGCTCTTGGTCAGCGGTCGCAGATCCAGGATGCACTCATGTGCGACCAGCCCGTTCGCGCCGGTGTACAGCACCGGGTAGTGCTCACGAAGCCGGGCCGCGATGTAGTTCGCATTCAAGACGGCCGCCTCCGTAGCGCGGCGCAGGCCGTCGGCTCCCATCATCCGGATATACGCCCAGGAGATCGGCAGGATACCTGCTGAACCCCATGGCGCAGCGCTGACCGGTCCGGGACCAGTCTGCGGACCCGCCTCAGCGATCAGCGGATGGTTCGGCAAGTACGGCGCGAGATGCTCCCGAACACCGATCGGGCCGACGCCGGGACCGCCACCACCATGTGGAATGCAGAACGTCTTGTGCAGGTTGAGGTGCGACACGTCTGAACCGAACCGACCGGGCTGCGCCAGGCCGACCAAGGCGTTCAGGTTCGCCCCGTCGACATAGACCTGGCCGCCGGCGTCGTGCACCATCGCACACACCTCGCTGATGGTCTCCTCGTACACGCCGTGCGTAGACGGGTAGGTGACCATCATGGCGGCCAACTGGTCGTCGTGCTGCGTGATTTTTGCGCGTAGATCGTCGATGTCGACGTTGCCTGCGTCATCGCACTTGACCACGACGACCTTCATCCCGGCCATGACCGCGGAAGCGGCGTTGGTGCCGTGCGCGGACGACGGGATCAGACACACCGTGCGCTGCAACTGGCCATTGGCCTCGTGGTACTTCGCGATCGCCAGTAGACCGGCGAACTCGCCTTGCGATCCGGCGTTCGGTTGAAGTGAGACGCTGTGATACCCGGTGACCTCCGCCAGCCACGACGACAGATCGGCGAAGACCCGCGCATAGCCGGCGGCCTGATCGACCGGCGCGAACGGATGCAGTCCACCGAACTCGGGCCACGTGATTGGCTCCATCTCGGTCGTTCCGTTCAGCTTCATCGTGCACGAACCGAGCGGGATCATCCCCCGGTCGAGTGCGTAATCGGAGTCCGACAGCCGGCGCAGATAACGCAACATGGCGGTCTCCGAGTGGTACGCCGAAAACACCGGGTGCGTCAAGAAGTCACTCGCGCGCTGCAGCGTCAGTGCCTCGGGGGCCTCGGCGACGAGTTCTCCGGCGCCGCACGCGGCCAGCACCGCCTTCAGGTCTGCATCGGTAGTGGTCTCGTCGCAGGAGAGTTGCACAGTGTCCTCGTCGACTCGCCATAGGTTGATACCGCGATCGAGCGCGTCCGCCTGAATCTGCGCCGCGCGGCCCGGAACGCGCACGGTGATGGTGTCGAAGTACGAGGCGGTGCGAACATCGATGCCGGCTGCGCTCAGTGCTGCGGCCAGCCGCGTCGCCTTGGCATGCACCGAGCGCGCGATCGTGCGCAGTCCGTCCGGGCCGTGATACACCGCGTACATCGAGGCCATGATCGCCAGCAGTACCTGCGCGGTACAGATGTTGGACGTGGCCTTCTCGCGGCGGATGTGCTGCTCGCGGGTTTGCAGCGCGAGCCGGTACGCCGGAACACCCCCCGCGTCGACCGATACGCCGACCAATCGCCCAGGCATGGTGCGCTGCAAGCCGTCACGCACGGCCATGAATCCGGCGTGCGGCCCGCCGTACCCCATGGGAACCCCAAACCGCTGAGCGGACCCGACGGCGACATCTGCGCCGAGTTCGCCCGGCGAGGTGAGCACGGTCAACGCGAGTAGGTCCGTCGCCAGCACGGCCAGCGCCCCGGAACCATGGGCGGCGTCGATGACCTCACGCCAGTTTCGGATCTCGCCGCTGGAGGACGGATACTGACCGAGCACGCCGAACACGTCTCCTAGGTCGACCTCGGCGTGAAACAGTGCCTGCTCGAGCCCCGCGGAGAGGTCCTGCTCCACCACCCGCAGCCCAAGGGCCTGCGCGCGGGTGCGGATCACGGCGCGAGTCTGCGGGAACGTATCGACGTCCACGACGAAGGTCGGATCCTCCGATTTCCCCTTCCACGCGCGGCGGCATAGCGTCATCGCCTCGGCCGCGGCCGTCGCCTCGTCCAGCAGTGATGCGCCCGAGATCGACAGGCCGGTGAGATCGCTGACGAGCGTCTGGAAGTTCAGTAGCGCCTCCAAGCGGCCCTGCGAGATCTCTGGCTGGTAAGGCGTATACGCGGTGTACCAGGCCGGCGATTCAAGCACATTGCGTTTGATCACGGCCGGCACGTGAGTGTCGTAATAGCCCAAGCCGATCATGGATCGCCGTGGTGAGTTCGCGGACGCCAACGCGCGTAATTCGGCGATGGCCTCGGCCTCGGTGGCTGCCTCGGGCAGATCGAGCCGTTCGGCAATGCGGATCCCGGCGGGTACGGCGCCCTGCACCATCTCGTCGATCGACGCCGAGCCAATGACGTCCAACATGCGCGAGATAGCGGCGGCGTCCGGGCCGATATGGCGGCGTTCGAACGCGAAGTAATCGGTGCTCACAGGTTGCTCACTCCAGGGCAGACGAAAGGTGTCGTCTCCCCCTCAGTCGAGCGGACGCTCTTCAGAGATGCCTGGCCGTCGTAGTCCTGGTGCCTGAGAGGTTACGGGGAGTGTTGCCCCTTCGGCGCTCGCCACGGACTCGGCGCCCCGGCGAACTCTCCTACGCGGATGGTCAGCGCGCTCAAGGCTACCGCAAGGATGTCGATTTAGAAGTGATGTGAGGCACTTGCGGTCGTTGACTCCGACGCAGGTCTTATGCGGTTGCAGCCCGCTTGGCCTGGCGGCGACGAGCCAACTCGTCGTCGGCTTGGGTTGCGGTATCGCCGACATCAGCGCGCACCGAAGGTAGATGCACCAGCGACCCGGTCAATTCCTTCAGCGCGCCGGATACGGCGATGCCGAATACACCCTGACCACCGGCGAGAAGGTCGACGACTTCCTCCGCCGAGGTGCATTCGTAGACGGTGGTGCCATCCGAGAGCAACGTGATGTTCGCGAGGTCATCGACACCTCGGTCCCGTAGATGCTCGACGGCGATGCGCACGTTATGCAGCGAGATGCCCGCGTCTAGAAGCCGCTTGACAACTTTGAGAACGAGGATGTCCTTGAATGAGTACAGGCGCTGCGATCCGGAACCCTTCGCGGTGCGAATCGACGGACTGACCAACTTGGTGCGGGCCCAGTAATCAAGCTGCCGGTAGGTGATTCCGGCGGCGCTGCACGCCACCGGCCCGCGGTAGCCGAATAGGTCGGCCTCGTGTTCGGCAACCTCACGCGCATCAGGAAAGAGACCTTCCTGGATGTGGCGATCGCTCACGTGTTCCTCCAAACGGGCACCTCGTCACCGCGGCACCAAAGCACACCGAGGTAATTCCACGGTACGCACTTAACTTCGGGGTCGTCAATGCCACCGTACGGGTGGATCGAAGTCTCACCCTCGACTTAAGGGTTATGGCGCGCGAGGCGTGACGCAATCGTGATCCGCCGATCCACAGCGTTCAGGAGCCGCCGGCGAAGTCTTCCGGGGTGACATTGTCCAGGAACTCGCGGAACTTCTCGACCTCGTCCTCGGAACCCTCACCGTCGCCGCTATTGGTGGCCTCGTCGATCGTGATCCCCGCCTCGCTGACCAGGTCGTCGTCGGCCATGATCGGTGCGCCGGTGCGCAGCGCCAACGCGATTCCGTCGGACGGCCGGACGGTAACCGGCTCGGCGTTCTGTAGGTCCAGTTCGGCGAAGTACAGGCCGTCCTTCATGCCCGTGATCCGGACTCGCTCGAGTTTCGAGCCCAAAGCCTCGATCACATTCACCAAGAGATCATGGGTGAGCGGTCGCGGCGGTTTGATGCCCTGCTGCTCGTACGCGATCGCGCTTGCCTCGGCGCTGCCGATCCAGATCGGCAGGAACTTCTCGCCCTCGACCTCGGTGAGCAGCACGATCGGTTGATTCGCCGGCAACTCAACCCGGACCCCGACAACACTCATTTCGCGCATCTGCTCACGACCTTCCTAGGAATTGATCTGACGGCGCAGGCCCGAACGGACCAACGTCGCATGTAGGCGTACCGACAATGCAGCGAGATCACGGATGGTCTCCTCCGCTTTGCCATGGGATCCAGGAGTGCGCTGTCGCATCAGCGGGGTAACCACCTGGGCGATCAGACCGATCTCGCGATCTGCCTGGGTCCGGAACGAGCGCAAGTGGCGCGCCTCGAATCCGTATGCGGCCAAACCAGCAACAGCCGTAGCGATCTCAAACGCATCGGTGTCGAACTGACCGTTGCGCTCGGCAGTGATCACGCCGTACTGCTCCAGACTGGCCAGCATCTGCTCGTCCAGCCCGGACTGCTCCAACAGTTCGGCGCGCGAGATGCGCACGTTCGATGGCGCGCGGCCGAGCTCTTCGGAGCTGGGCAGCCCATCGGAATCCCGTGCCATCGCTAGCAACGGAACCCGCGGCTTCGCCGGATCGCTCGTCACGTCCAGTCCGCGGTCCATCGCGTCCAAGTTTTCCTTGATGACCTTCAGCGGTAGATACTTATCGCGCTGCATGGTCAGCACGTACCGCACTCGCGCGAGGTCAGCGTGCGAGAACTTGCGGTACTGCGATTTCGTGCGCGCGGGCTGGATCAGCCCGATCTCCTCAAGGTAACGAATCTTGGAGATCGTGATCGAGGGGAAATCCGGCAGCAAAGCGGCCCGCAACTCACCGATCGTGATCGATTCACCCGTGGCAGGGTCCTGCCGCCTGGCAGGTTGCTGCGTCACTGGCCGTGTCCATCGGTATCTGCGGCCTCGCCTGCTGGGCTGTGCCCCAACAGGAACACCAAACGGAACTTGCCGATCTGGACCTCGTCACCGCTGGCGAGCATCGCATTGTCAACGAGCTCGCGATTGAGATACGTGCCGTTCAGGCTGCCCACATCATGCACCGAGAACTTCGTGTCCTCGCGACGGAACTCCACGTGCCGGCGAGAGACGGTGACGTCGTCCAAAAAGATGTCGCTATCAGGGTGGCGCCCGGCGGTGGTGACCTGCTGGTCGAGCAAGAATCGGCTGCCGGCATTCGGGCCACGCTTCACCACGAGCAACGCGGTGTCTGGCGGTAGACCCTCGATCGACAGGGACTCCCCGATCTCGCCGTCCGAATCGATCGACTCTACCGGCGCCTCGGCGCCAACCGGGCTGAACTGGCGGGTGGTCTCACTTGCCGGGAGAGAGGAAAAATCAGCCGCTGGCTCGCCCGTGGGTGCGCCGCACTGGGCACAGAAGCGAGCACCCGGCGACAGCTCGGCGTTGCACCTCTTGCACTTCAATGCAGGCACCTTTCAGACAGCGGAATGGCCACGGCTCAGGCGCCGTGACCTGGATTACCAGGGTACGCGGCGCTCAAATCAAGGGTCAACGCGAGGCCGAGGCTTCGGTGGGACCAAGCGATCGGACGAGCGTTACGAACCGATCAGTTCGCCGTACGCGGCGGCATCCATCAGCGCGTCCAACTGACTCGGATCGGACATCCGAATCTGCAACATCCACCCAGCGGCATACGGATCGCTGTTGATGGATTCCGGCGCCGATTCCAATTCATCATTGCGTGCAACTACTTCACCACTGAGCGGAGCAAACAGTTCCGACACGCTCTTCGTCGACTCGACCTCGCCGCACGCCTCGCCTTCGCTCACCGTGGTACCTACCTCGGGCAACTCCACGAATACGATGTCGCCGAGCGCGTCCTGTGCGTGATCGGTGATACCGATGCGAACCACGCCCTCCTCGAGGTCGCCGCCGACCTGCACCCATTCGTGCTCGGTGGAGTACTTGAGGTCGGTAGGAATCATGCGAGCTCCTCGGGGACACATTCTTCTCGGTCGTCGTTACTACTTCGACGACTTGGCAGGCTCAGCGTAGTCAGGTGCATCGAGGTCCCGCAACGCGGTGATTTTCACGTCGTCGAGTTGTTCGACGGTTGCCGTCGCACCGACGTAAGACACGCTCGCGACCGCCCCGCCGGGGATTCCCATCGCGGTCGCCAGGGTGGCTGGATCGCCGATCGCGAGTATCGCCATCGGGAACTGCAACGGCTGCCCGTCGATCAAAATCGTGCCGTCCGAGGAAGTCACCGCTGATGTCATCGCGACCCGGATCGATCCCACCTGGATCGCTTCGGCACCGGCCGCGCGCAACTCCTGGATAACCGTGATCATCACCTCCGCCGGCGGATCCGAGGGCATGTCGCTGATCTCCAGCGAGATCCCCGGACCACTGGCGGCCACCGTCCCGTTGAGAATCGCCAATTGATCGAGGCGCTGTTCTGCCTCCTGCTGCGCGGCCTCCGCCGCGCCGCCTCCTGAGGCCAGATCGTCGGCGGCATCGCCAAGATCGTTTACCTCGGTTCCCAGGCGCGCATGCTGGTTGTCGAGGTCATCGAGGATGCGGACCAGGTCCTCCTGCCGAGCACCTCGCAAATCCCGTTCGGTGTCCGACGTCAGGCGAACCTGAACTGCGACCCCCAGGCCCAGCAGCAAACATACGAAGGCGATGGCCAGACGTCCGCGGGTCCGGTGCGCACGCCGGCGTACCGGCGCCCCGCGCTCGTCCCCCGGGTCACCATCCGACTCGCCCGAGCGATCGTCGTCCGTCTGGTCCGCAGCGCCGCCGTCCGTCTGGTCTGCAGCGTCCCCGTCCGACTCGGCAATCTTCTCGAGAGTGACGTCGTTATCGGTGTTGGCTTCGGACTCAGGTTGGGTGAGCGGTTCGGGCTCTGGATGCATCTGGGGCTCGCTGTCGTCGTGCTCGTTCATGCCTTGAACACATGCCTGCGGATTGCGGCCGCGTTTCCGAAGATCCGGATGCCGAGTACGACGACCACCGCCGTCGACAACTGCGCGCCGACGCCCAACTTATCGCCGAGGAACACGATCAACGCCGCGATCAGGACGTTCGACAGGAACGAGACTACGAACACTTTTGCATCGAAGATGCCATCGAGGCGAGCGCGTACGCCACCGAATAACGCATCCAGCGCAGCGACGACGGCGATCGGTAGGTACGGC
Organism: Cumulibacter sp.; assembly: GCA_047975195.1. Classification (GTDB taxonomy): domain Bacteria; phylum Actinomycetota; class Actinomycetes; order Mycobacteriales; family Antricoccaceae; genus Cumulibacter. Next base: position 46,389 of record JBKEDB010000058.1, read on the forward strand.
TGCATCCAGATCGGCACCGTCGGGTCCACCCACAGACCCAACACAACGCCGATGACCAGTGCGCCCAGTGCGACGATCATTTTCCTCCTCCCTGCGCGCCGGACGATCCCGCGGTGATGGGATCGGCGGCCGCCGGCAGATTCAACTCGTCGGCCGTATGCACCTCATACTGCGCGCCGAAAGCGGTGCGGTAGGTGCTGAAACGCCGCGCGGCACTGGTCGTCGCGAATACTCCCGCTAAGGTGGCTGGATCACCGATCACCTCGATCACGTACGGCGTCGAGGTGGGCTGGAAATCAATCAGAACGGCGCCGCCGGCCTGTCGGATAGCGGTGATCGGCCCGATGCGCGAGCCATTGATCGCGATCGCTTCGGCGCCTGAGGCCCACAGCGCATTCACCGCAGCCTGCAGATCGGTGTCCTTGATCACCCCATCCTGCTCGACCGTCTGCCCGTGCCCGACGGGATCATTGCCCTGCGCAGGTTGTGGTTCGTCAAGCACTATCTCGATCCCAGGCCCGGTAACCGCCAGTTGCCCCGCTGCCATCTCGTGCTCGGTGAGCGTGTCCAGCAACTGCTGGCCGGATTCGGTCGTGCCCAACGCCGCCTGGCGTAGTTCGGCGACCTCGGCTCGTAGCTCGATCGCCTCAGCGCTGAGCAGGCCGACCTCGCCTTGTCGCGCTTCAATACGTTCGATCAGCGCGGCGTTCGCCGCCTGCCGATCGGTCCCTTGCCGTTGGTGCTGACGCACCGTCATCCCCATCAGCACGCCAGCGACGATAACGACAACGAGCGTAAGGACGCCGCCGCTGCGTCGCCAGGTTCGTGGGCCGGTGGCGGCAAGTGCATACCCCGGGTCCAACGTCCGCGTCATCAGCGTGCGCAGGCCCCAACGGTCGGCTGCGTCCGGTTCAGTCATCGCACCACCGGCGTGTCCTCGCGCACGATGTGCGCAATCTGGCGGATGTAGTGCGCACCGGCAACCAGATAGAGCACCGCGCCCCAGACGATAAAAGCGTAGGCCAGCGGCAATGTGACGGTCTCCAGCGAGGATGCCGCGCGGGCCAACAGCAACAGCGGGAATCCATATAGCAGGCAGAACGTGGCGGCCTTACCCAGATAGTTGACCTGCAAAGCCTCGTAGCCCTGTCGGCGCAGGATCAACAGGGCGATTCCGACACTCACATCACGCAGTACCAGCAGGGCGACGAACCACCACGGCACGAAGCCACGCAGCACGAATGCCAGCAGGGTGCTGAGAATGTACAAGCGGTCGGCCGCGGGATCCAACAGTTGCCCGAGGTGGCTGGTTTGGCCGAACTTGCGAGCGATCTTGCCGTCTGCCCAGTCGGTGACCGCAGACAGGCCCAGCACGATCGCAGCCCACAAGTCTTCCTGTGGCCCCAACAACAACCAAAGGAACAGCGGCACGCCGGCCAGGCGCAACATGCTCAGGATGTTCGGGATCGTCCAGACGCGATCGGTGACCGATTCAGTCATGAGGAGCGGCGATAGGTCGCCGTAGCGGCCACATGTACCCGATCTGGGGCAGAAATTACCTGCAGCTCAGCGCTGTCGCCGTTCGGTCGGCCGATAGCGCTGACCGCATCACCGACGAATACCGGTGCCTGCACGCGGTAGTCAAACTGTTGCAGCCGCATCGACGGGTCATGCCGTAGCGCCAATGTGGCCAGGTGCTGCGCCAGTAGCGGTCCGTGCACGACCAGGTCCGGATACCCCTCAACCTCGGTGGCGTACCTGCGGTCGTAGTGGATCCGGTGCGAGTTTCCGGTGATCGCACTCATTCGGAATAACCGGATCTCATCGGTCGCGATGTCGTGCCGCCATCCGGCGTCCGCCTCGACCGGCACCTGCGGTCGCGGTGGCCAGGTACGCGCCGGTGCGTCGTCGACGCCGGAGCGGTACACGTGATTCTGCACTTCGGTGAGCCGCAACTCGCCACGCTGGCGGAACTCGTATTGAACGCTGATCAGGGCCATCTCGCCGGAGCGCCCGCTCTTGGGCACGGCCGACAGGACGGTGCCGGTACGTTCTACCTCCTCATCGAGGATGAGATCGCCATGTGAGGTGATGGAGCCACCGGCCCACATCCGTCGGCGTTCAGGAATCGGCGGCTGGAAATGTCCGGCGTGCGGGTGGCCGTCCGTCGCTAGACCTTCGTAGTGCGGCCAATCGGTGAAGTACACCCAGTGCCAGCACGGAGGCAGCACTCCCGGTGGCGCCACCTGGTCGGCGGCGAGCAGATCGGCCAACCATCCGCTGACCTCGCTGGCCAGGACGTCCGTCTCGACGAGCGCCGATGGCTTCCAACCAGCGATGTACTGCTCCAACGAATTGCCCATTGCCGTCCCCTTCACCTAGCCGTACCGCGCCGCATCCGAACTGTATCGGCCGACAGATATGCCAAAGGCGACGACTCCCGGCGGGAGGCGTCGCCCTACGGACGGTTGCGGACGTTACGCAGCGAGTGCGTCAACCGCAGCGGTGACGATCGAGTCGTTTCCGATCTCGCGTCGGGCCCAATCCAAGTGCTCGGGGCTGCCGATGATGAAGCCCTGCTGGTTGACCAGCCGACTCATCGTCGTCGCCGCAATGCGTGCCTGCTGTGGCTGGTAGCCGAGCTGCATGATCGCGTTGCACATCCGGTTCATCTCTGCGATGGTGATGTTTTGCTTCATGGTGTGACCCTCCTTTCTGGTCTTACTGGCTGTCATACAAACCGACAGCGATGACGACGCAGCAAACTGCGTCGCCTTATTAGATGAACGTTCGAGGGCACCAGGTTTGTTCCCGTTAGCAACACATGGCCCCACCCGATCATCAACCGGGTGGGGCCATGGGTGCAGTAAAGGGTCGATCAGGTGGCGCCGTACGCCGCACCGCCGTCGACCTTGATGATCGTGCCCGTGGTGTACGACGAGGCATCGCTGGCCAGGTACAACGCCGCACCGACAATCTCGTTGGGCTCGCCGCCGCGCTTGAGCGCGATCGTGCGCTCGGCGCGTTCGTTGAACTCCGCCATATCCCAGGCATCCGAGATATCGGTGAGGAACGGCCCCGGCATGATTCCGTTGACGCGGACATTCGTGCCGAACGCACGAGCCATGCCGAGGGTCATCGCGTTGAGTCCGGCCTTGGCCATGGCATAGGGAACGATACCCGGCGTGGGCGCAACCGAGCCGGTGCTGGAAACGTTGATGATGCTCCCACCATTGCGGGCCGCCATCTGCTCACCGCACAGCGATGCAAGGCGAAAGGCACCCTTCATATTGACGTCGATCACCTTCGCGAACAGGCTTTCCTCAACGTCGGTCAACTTGTCGTACAGCGGAGACATACCGGCGTTGTTGACCAGGATGTCGGTGCCACCGAACTCGGCAGTCACCCGCTCGAACGCTGCGCCCACGGCATTCCAATCGCCGGTGTGGCACCCCAGACCCAATGCCTTCGCGCCGGTCTGCTTGGTGATCTCCTCAGCAACCGCAACACACGAATCCTCTTTGCGGCTCGCGACCACGACGGTCGCGCCCTGCTCGGCGAACGAGAACGCCATCTCGCGGCCCAGTCCCCGACTACCGCCGGTAATCAGGGCTACTTTCCCATCCAGCCTGAACGATGGTGTCGCTGTCATACCTGCTTCTCCTCAGCTGTCAGCGGCTCTCGCCGCGCTCACATGGTGGTGCTATGCCTGATCGCGCAGTGCGGCGAGGATGCGATCCCCACCCTCGCCTCGCGGTACGCCATGCAGGATCACCGTTGTCAGGCACGTATCGCGCCAACGACGTTGGTAGTCCTCCACAATCTTCTCTGCCGGGCCGATCAACGCAACATCCTCGACCATCTCGGTCGGAATGACTGAGACCGCGTCCTTGGCGCGTCCGGCCAGGTACAGGTCCTGGACCTCAGCGACGACCTCGCCCCATCCCATCCGCACGAAAACGTCCTTGTGGAAGTTCGCTTTCTTCGCTCCCATACCACCGGCGTACAGCGCTAACCCGGGTTTGATCCGCGCTGCCGCAGCGTCGACGTTGTCGTCCTCGACCACCGATAGCACGGAAGCCACCTCGAACGAGTCGACGGTGTGCCGCGCACCCTCGCGCGAAAATCCATTCCCCAACGCGTCCCGATAAAACTGATCGGACTTGGGCGAAAACCACAGCGGGATCCAGCCATCTGCGATTTCCGCTGCTAACGCGACATTCTTCGGACCCTCCGCACCAAGGAAGATCGGGATATCGGTGCGTAACGGATGGACCGTCGACTTCAACGGCTTACCGAGACCGGCGCCACCGTCGTACGGCAGTTGGTAGTGCTTGCCGGCGTACGTGACCGGCTCTTCGCGCCGCCAGACGGCGCGCATGATGTCGACGTACTCGCGAGTGCGTTCCAACGGCCGCGGGAACGGCTGTCCGTACCACCCCTCCACGACCTGCGGACCGGATGCACCAATACCCACCACCATTCGCCCACCGCTGAGATGGTCGACGGTCAGCGCAGCCATGGCCAATGCGGTCGGGGTACGCGCTGACATCTGGCATACCGATGTACCCAGGCGAATATTGTTGGTGCGCGCACCCCACCACGCGAGTGGGGTCAGTGCATCGGATCCGTACGCCTCCGCCGTCCAGAAACTGTCCAGTCCGAGTTCTTCGGCGCGCCGAAGTTCCTCCTCGATTCCCGCAGGTGGCCCGGAAGACCAATACCCAGCGCCGAGTCCTACCTTCATCAGCGATCCTTCTTTTGGTAGCGGAACAACGACTCCTGGGCCACGGTCGCGATGACCGCACCGTCCATGTCAAAGACCGATCCCGTGTAGAGACCGCGTCCATCGCCGGTGCGCCGCGGGCCGTAGTTGAACAGGTGCCACTGGTTCATGTCCGGGATGCGGTGCAGCCACACGGTGTGGTCAATCGTGGAAAGGAACCCGACCTCCTTAGACCGAATCTCTGCCAGTCCGCTACCGGCGTCGGTAAGGTAGACCAACCCGGCCGCATGCATCATCGGGTCCTCGCCAAGGTCAATATCGACCTTCGCCAACCAGTCTTTGGGCCAGTAATTATTGGGGTTGTCGCGGTTCGGTTCTTTCATCGCCACGGAGTGCAGTCGGCGCGGATCCCAATCGGCGAGTTCGTCCGGATCACCGATCGGCTCAGCACTCACCATCTGATTGTCCGGGCCCTCATTGTGCCGTTGGAAACTCACCGTGCAGTTGAAGATGACGTCGCCGTCCTGCACCGCGATAACCCGACGTGAGGAAAAGCTGCCACCGTCGAAGTCGGCGGCGACGTGAAAGACGACGGGCTTGGCTGGGTCTCCGCCACGCAGGAAGTAGCAGTGCATCGAGTGCGGCACGCGCTCGGGCGGCGCGGTCCGGCCCGCGGCCAGGATCGCTTGCGCGGCTACCTGCCCGCCGTATAGCGGAAACTGCTCCTCAAAATGGTGCGTCGTGCGAAACAGGCCGCGATCGATGGTCTCAAGATCGAGTATTTCGGCAAGATTGTCGGGGCGTCCGGTCATTGAGACAAACTACCCAGCGTCAACCTCAGCACTGTTACGCACCCCACGTCCAGCGCTCGCCCGCCACACACGCAGACCGAACAACGCGATTGCTGAGGCCTCAAGGAGCATCAGGAGGCGCTGCGGGATTCCTCGCCACCCGTCCATCGACCACAGCGTCGGCCACAATGCCGCCGCGATGGTCAAGAGCAAGGCCAGTGCGACACCGATCAGTAGCACCAGCATGCTGTGACGCAGCCGCGCCGAACACTGCGGCAGGTAGCTCGCGATCGCCACAGCCAGCAATACGAACGCCGCCGCGGCGGCGTATCGGTGAATCTGAGCGCTGAGCGAGAGCGCGCCCGAGCCGGCGTCCGTGGGGAAGATGACTACCAGTTCCAACATCACCGCTGCTAGGTATGCACTGATGCGGCCCGTGACGGGCAGGTGGTTCGCCAGGCTGACAACGGCCAGCGCCAAGGCGGTACACGCCACTGCGAACAGCCCGCTGGACGCAGTCGCGACGCCATACATGCTCAGGGTCTGCGACACCGGGTCAACCGCACCCACCATCACAACGTGTATCGCGACGATCGCTGCGATGGCCATCAGCGCACCGATGCCGACCAGCGAGCTCGGCAGCACGTTGAGGCGAGTATTGATCGTCGGCGTTGCTGCGGTGGGGACGGCGAGTGGGCGGAAACTGACGGGTGCTGTGGTCATGTCTGAAATCTCGCGGCATGGTGGCGCGGGCGGCATCACGCCGCAGCGGGGTGTTCGCGATCCCCCGCAAGCACTACACGCGTCGCGAAAGTGCTACTTCAGAGTGATGTCGCGCCTGCGCTGGCCGACTAGCGTTGACGGCGTGCAAACCAACCTGGTGGTCCGACGCTCATCCGGCAACTCGATGGAGGCGGCTATGAGTACCTCAACGAAGAGCACGAGCCAGCCCAAGCAACGCAGCTTCTTCGAACGACTCACCTCGGCGGACGAGGCTAGCTCGCATTCGGTCGCCGCGCGACCAGCGGCCGGACCGGCCTCGCCGAGAAGGAAGCCGTTGGGGCGGCACATCCGGCTCGGCGCGCTGATCGGCATCGCCATCGTGCTGTACGCCGTTCAGGCCCCGGTACTCGGCGCGGTGTACGGGCTCCGGCGCGTGGGGGATGCTGCTGGCGCTGCCGGGCTCGGTCGGCGTCGTACTCGCGCACTATAACGCCCGCGCCGCCGTCGGTGTGGTCCTGCTGGGCACGGTGGCCATCACGTTGGCGTCGATCCCATACGGACTGTTCTCCGGAGAGTTCGCCGACAGTCTGCCGTTCCCCTGGACAGTGTGCTCGATGCTCGCGTTGTTCGCCTGCACGCTGCTCCTCGGCTACGAGGTGCCGTTGCGTGAGGCCGCGATGACCTACGGTGCACTCATCGTGATCAGCGTCGTGCTGCAGGCAATCGGCGGTGGGTACACCGGGTCGTTCTTCGTGATGGCATGGATCAGCCTCGTGCTCGGTGCCATCGGCCTGGGCATCCGACAGCTGCGCGCCTCGGAGGCCCGCGCGAAGCAACATAAGCAGATCAGTGAGCAGGAGCGCGAACAGCGGGAGATGCTGCAGGAGAAAGCGCAGGTCGCCCGCGAGCTGCACGATGTGGTCGCGCACCACATGTCGGTGATAACGGTGCAGGCGTCCTCCGCGGAGTACCGCATCCCGGACCTGCCGGATGAGGTCCGCCGCGAGTTTCAGGAGATCAGCGAACAGAGCAGGTCGTCCTTGGCCGAATTGCGTCGAATCCTCGGCGTACTACGCGGCGACGAGGCTCAGGCCGAGCGGGCACCTCAGCCCGGCGTCGAGGACCTTCCCCGCGTCGTCGAGCACGTCGGCCGCGCGGGCACCACGGTCGATTTCGTCAGTGCTGACCTCGGTGGCCTCGAGCGGTCCGTCTCGATCGCGACGTACCGGATCGTTCAGGAGTCGTTGAGCAATGTCGTGCGCCACGCCGCCGGTTCACCGGCCACGGTAGTCATTGAGCGCTCGATCGGATCCGTGGAGGTCTCTGTTCGCAATCCAGCGCCGCCGCACCCGGTGAACCCGATGCCCGGCAGTGGCCACGGTGTGCGCGGAATGCGGGAACGTGCCGTCGCGCTCGGCGGCACGCTTGCCACCGGCCAGACAGCCGATGGCGGCTTTGAGGTCCTCGCGTGGCTGCCTACGTCCGCCGAGAACGCCGAGGCCTGGGAACTCGATCTGCAGGGCAACACGTGACCATCCGCGTCGTCATCGTCGATGACCAGCAGATGGTGCGCGCAGGATTCGGTGCGCTGCTGAACGCGCAAACCGATATCAGCGTGGTGGCCGACGCCGCGGATGGCGAAGCGGGAGTCCGCGCCGTCGGCGAGCATCGACCAGATGTGGTGCTGATGGACGTGCGGATGCCGGTGATGGACGGTTTGGCGGCCGCCGAGCAGATCCTCGCCCGGCCCGATGCACCGAAGGTCGTCATGCTGACCACCTTCGATATAGATGACTACGTGTACACCGCGCTGCAACTTGGCGCGAGCGGGTTCCTACTCAAGGACGCTCCCCCTGCCGACCTGATTTCGGCCGTACGAATCGCCGCGGAGGGCAATGCGCTGTTGGCACCTACGGTGACTCGGAGGTTGATCGAGCAGTTCGCACGCGCGCGCCCCAGCGTCACCCGTTCGGTCGAACTGAACGCGCTCACCGCTCGCGAGCTAGAGGTGCTGGGTTTGCTCGCTCGCGGGTTCTCGAACGCGGAGATAGCCGCCTCGCTCGTCGTGGCCGAGCAAACAGTGAAGACCCATGTCGGACGCATTTTCACCAAACTCTCGTTGCGCGATCGCGCACAAGCAGTGGTGTTCGCCTACGAGTCGCATTTAGTGACGGCCGGCGAGGACGGAACCTGATCCGCCGACGAGCCGCCGCACCGACACCTGGCGTCCTGGCTAGACTCTCCTGCCAAACGGACGGGGAAGCATGTGATTGACAAACGAGTTTCGTCCTGCGCCGAGGCGCTGAGCACCGTGCAGGACGGCGATACGATCCTGCTTGGCGGGTTCGGCGGTGCGGGTATGCCGCGGGAGTTGATCGCGGCGTTACTGCACAGCGGTGCGCGCGAGCTGACCTTGGTGACCAATAACGCTGGCGGCGACGGGACCCCGATCGCGACGTTGATCTGGGAGAAACGGGTCGCCAAACTCGTCTGTTCTTATCCTCGTTCAGTCGACCGTGCGAACTGGGTGCTTGAACGCTGGCAGGACGGATCGTTCCAGCTCGAGTTGGTGCCGCAGGGCACGCTGAGCGAGCGGATGCGCGCCGCTGGCGCCGGACTCGGCGGATTCTTCACCCCGACCGCCGGCGGTACGCAGTTGGCAGAAGGCAAGGAGACGCGCGTCATCAACGGTCGCGAACATGTTTTCGAGGAACCGCTCGCAGGTGATTATGCGCTGATCAAGGCAAAGCGGTCCGATCGATGGGGCAACCTCGTGTACAACAAGGCACAACGCAGTTTCGGGCCCACGATGGCGACTGCAGCCACCACGACGATCGTCGAAGTCGACGAAATCGTCGACCTGGGTGAGTTGGATCCCGAACACATCGTCACCCCCGGAATCTTCGTGGACAAGGTGGTCGAGATTGGGGTGCAGGCATCGTGACGACGTCAGCGACGAGCTATGGATGGACTCCGCAACAGATCGCGGCCCGGATCGCCGCCGATATCCCGGACGGGTCCTATGTCAATCTCGGGATCGGCCGACCGACCGAGGTCGCCAATGCGTTGCCGGCCGATCGCGAGATCCTGTTGCACTCGGAGAACGGGATTCTCGGCATGGGTCCGGCACCAGCGGCCGGTAGTGAGGACTGGGACCTGATCAACGCCGGTAAGCAGCCGGTCACGTTGTTGACGGGCGGATCGTATTTCCACCACACCGATTCCTTCATGATCATGCGCGGCGGCCACCTGGACGTGTCCGTGCTCGGCGCGTTCGAGGTGGCGGTGAACGGGGACCTGGCGAACTGGTCGACCGGCGATATGTCCCGCCTGCCCGGTGTCGGCGGCGCAATGGATCTCGCGGTCGGCGCGAAAGCGGTCTATGTGTCGATGACGCACACCTCGCCCAGCGGCGCCAGCAAGTTGGTGAAGACCTGCACCTATCCGCTTACTGCGACGAACGTAGTCGATCGCGTCTATACCGGACTCGGTGTGTTCAGCGTCGACGGCGCCGAATTCACCGTGCTGGATCTAGCGCCGGGAGTGACGCTAGAGCATGTGCGTGCGGTGACCGATGCGCCGTTGAGGAACTAGCCGCGCGCGTAGCCGATTTCCGGGCGCAGTAGGACGTGCGTCACGATCGGCTCGCGCTGACCGCCGCTGTGTACGATGTCCGCGCCGTCCACCCGCACCTGAGTCGCGTGTGCGCGCAGCGCCTCGGTGAGGCTTTTCAGGTGGTGCGCGCCGTCCACCCGTTCAGCGTCGGTGGCGGCGTCCTCGTCGGTGATGACGACGGCGAGTCGAGTTCCGGTCACGGCGATCGCGCGCCGGGTACCTTCGTAGCACGCGATGTGATCCGGATGCCCGTATCCGCCCCCTTCGTCGTAGGTAATCACGAGGTCGGGCGTATAGGCCGATATCGATGCCGCGATGTCGTCGGCTACCTCATCGAGGTCTGCACTAGTCAGCGCGTCGGCCGACACGTTTTCGTCCGGACCCGCCAGGCCAGGACGGATCCATCGCATACCCGAATCGTGGTAGCTGCGCGCGGCGAGTCCGCGAGCGCGAGCGGGTGGTTCGCCCAAGTAAGCGTGCCAGGTGACCTGCAGTGCATGCAGTGCCGCGCGCAATTCGTTGGCGCGTACCTGACGAAGCTCATCAGTACCCGCCAGGTGTTGTAGTGGACCTTCGACGACCTCGCCCATCTCCCCGCGTGTAGCGGTCAGTACACCGACCTCAACACCTCGGCTGACAAGTTCCGCGATCAATGCCCCGGTAGCAATCGTCTCGTCGTCCGGGTGCGCGTGTACGAACAGCACTCGCCGTACGCCATCGAGGATGCTCATCCTCGCCCCACCACGCGCGCGAGGACGCCGAGTAATCCGTCCGCGGAAGCGTCCCAGCCGAACGTGGCAGCGTGCTGCTGCGCACCGTTTACCAGCTCACGCCAGGCTGCGGGATCACCGCTCAATCGTTCGATCTCCTCCCCCCAGGCTGCTGGATCGCGCGTATGCATCAGCGTTCCCGACACCTCATCGGCGACTGCTTCGACCAAGCCGCCAACCGCAGTGGCGATGACCGGGGTGCCACACGCGGCAGATTCCAACGCGACGAGCCCGAAGGTCTCGGAGTACGAGGGAACGAGGGTCAGCACGGCACGCCCGAGAAACTCAGCGAGCCCGGGCCGGTCGAAGGAGCCCACGAATCGCACCTTGTCGCGCACACCCAGTTCGTCGACGAGCGAGTGCAGTTCCGCGCCGTACTCGGCGAAATCCGCCGACGTGTCGCCGGCGATATGCAGCTCGGGTCGGATCTCAGGCGGGACAGCGGCGATAGCACGCATTGCGAGGTCCGGGGCTTTTAACGGTTGCAGTCGCGCCGCGTACGCCACGTACGGTGGGTGGGCGCGCTGCAGTTGCGGTACGAACACTTCGTGATCGACCCCAGGCGGGACGACGTGTACCCGCGCCGGGTCGGCGCCGAGGCGCTCGATGACGGTGCGCGCCTCTGCGCGGCTGATCGTGATGATCGCATCTGATTCGCGCGCCAGCAGCCGCTCCCCTGACTCACGTCCGGCCGATTCCGGCGGCTCCCCCGCCGAGAGGTCGGCACCGACGGGGGCGGCGATCGAGTGGTAACTCTGCAGATGCGGCACCGACCAACCCCGCGCAATCGGCAGCGCTGCGACGCCGGACATCCAGTGCTGGGAGATCACTACGTCGTACGGCTCGAGGCTCGCCAGACCTGCACGGAACTCATCCAATACGGCTTCTTGAGCGCTCTTGGCCATCGGGTGCGGTGGGCCGGCGTCGATGAGCCGCAACCGGACTCCTCCGGCGACCTCGCTCAGCGCGGGCTGATCGGCGCTGGCCCGCCGGGTAATCAAGTCGACGCTGTGTCCGCTCCTACCTAGTGCCAACGCCTGATTCAACTCCACGACGTTCATCCCGCCCGCGTCGCCCTGTCCGGGCAAATCCGTGGGCGAGGTATGCAGCGAGACGCACGCGATGCGCAAGCGAGAGGTCACCCGCGCACCTTACGCCTATTTGCACATTCAACAAAAGTTTGAGGCGGGGTGACACTCACAGATGGTGAGCAAACACTCAACCCGCACGCGTCACGCGTGGCCGCGGCATTTCCAAAACACGCAGATGGGGCTCGCCTGCGGAGGCGGTGTCCGCGGCAGGTGGCTGAAATGAACAATCGATCGGTCCGTTAAAGTCGAGGAATGACCTCTGATTCCCCACCGATTGCCGGAATCGAGCCGGAGGCCGTCTCCGCCTGGCTCGCCGACAATGTTTCCGGTTTCACCGGCCCGGCCGAGTTCACGCTCATCGCCGGCGGCCGTTCCAATCTGACCTACCTCGTCAGCGACCAGTCGGGTCAGCGCCTCGCACTGCGCCGTCCGCCGACCGGCAGCGTGCTGGAGTCCGCGCACGATATGGGTCGCGAGTGGAAGTTCGTCTCTGCCCTGCAGAACTCCGGCGTCCCGGTGGCACGTGCACGCGCGTTCTGCGACGACCACTCGGTCACCGGCGCAGACTTCTACGTGATGGATTTCGTCGAGGGCATCGTGCTCGCTTCGACCGAGGACGCGCTCGGTATCGATGAGTCCGCTCGGTACCACGCCAGCGAGCAAGCCGCCGACGTACTCGCCGCGCTGCATTCTGTTGACGTCAATGGCCTGGATGTGCCGGGATCACGGAAGACGAGCGGTTACATCGAGCGTCAGGTAGAGCGGTGGACCAAGCAGGTTCAGTCCGTGATGCCGCCGGAGACCGACCAGGTGGTGCGGATTGCCCAGAAGCTCGTCGACGACGTACCACCGCAGGTCACTGGAATCGCGCACGGTGACTTCCGACTGGGCAACATGTCCATCACGCCCGCCGGCGAGATCGTCGCCGTTTTCGACTGGGAACTCGCTACCGTCGGCGACAGCATGGCCGACCTCGGGTGGCTGCTGTCCTCTTGGTCAGAGCCGGGTGAGTCCGCCAACAGCGCGACCACCAACACGCCCACCCAAGCTCCGGGGTTCATGACGCGAGATCAGGTCGCACAGCGGTACGCCGAGAAAAGCGGCAACGACATCTCGCGCCTCGACTTCTACCTCGCATTCCAGCGCTGGCGCGGCGCCTGCATCCAGATCGGCGTACGGCATCGTTATGAGGTAGGCGCGATGGCGGACGACGGCTACGACCACACCGTGCTCAACGCGACGGTCGCCAACTCGCTCGATTCCGCCGAGCAGGCACTCAAGTAACTCACAACCAACCGTTCTCCTGCGCGACCCGTGCCGCATCGGCACGGGTCGACGTATTGGTCTTGCCGATCGCCGAGGAGAGGTGATTGCGTACGGTGCCGGTGGACAAATGCAGCTGCGCGGCGATCCGCGCCACGGTCCCGCCGTGCAACGCGACCGCGAGCACTTCACGTTCGCGTTCGGTCAGCGGCGAATGCCCCTCGAGCAACGTATCTGTCGCCAGCGTCGGGTCAACCACCCGTAAGCCCGCATGCACCCGCCGCACGGCCTCGGCCAGTTCGGCCGCTGGCGTGTCCTTCACGATGAATCCGGCTGCGCCGGCGGCGAGTGCGCGGCGAACATATCCGGGACGTCCGAACGTCGTCACCATCAATGTGCGGCATGTCGGCATGTGGGTGCGCATCGCTTCAGCCACTGCGATTCCGTCCATGCCCGGCATCTCGATATCGAGCAAGCACACGTCTGCCCTCTTCGCCAACGCCGCATCGACGACCTCATCACCGCGGCCGACTTCGGCCACCAAGTCGATATCGCGTTCCATCGATAGCAGCGCCGCAAGTGCACCGCGGACGAGCGCTTGGTCGTCGGCCAACAGAACTCGCACCACCGCTACATCTCCACCTTGAGTTCGGTCCCTGCGCCGGCGCTCACCGGCAGGATGCTGAAGCGCCCCGCAGCGGCCTCGACACGTTCGCGGATGCCACGCAGCCCGTTGCCCTCGGTGGCCGTAGGGCGACCACTGCCGTCGTCGATCACCCGAATCCGACGTTCAGTCAATTCGACCGTGCACGTGCTGGCGCGTGAGTGCCGTACGACGTTGGTGACCGCTTCGCGCAGCACCCACGCGAAGATGATGCGGTATCGCGGATCGACGGCATCCGGCGTATCGGGGATATCCGCCTCGATCCCTGCCGTCGTCAGCGCGTGTCTGGCCGTGTCGAGTTCATCGCTCAACCGTGCGACGCGCAGACCTCCGACTGTTGCGCGTACCTCCGCGAGCGCCTCGCGACTGAGTGAGGTGATCTCGCTCAATTCCCGCTCAGCCCGCTCGGGATCGACGCGCACCAGCCGCTCGGCCAGTTCGGCCTTCACGATCACCACGGTGAGGCTGTGGCCGAGTACATCGTGTACGTCGCGCGCGACCCGCTCGCGTTCAGCCACCACCGCGAGCTGCTCTTTGGCTAGTTCACCGACGGCGGCGCGTTCGGTGATGATTCGCACCGCACCGGTGGTCACTCCGACGAGGACGACGATCATCGTCATGAACCACCAATGATCGAACTCGCGGGCCGCGACCGGGATAATGACGGTCGCGGCCAACACGAGCACGAACACGGCGGCTCTCAGCGCGCGCGAGAACGCGAATACGGCGTAGGAGACGATGAACGGGCTGAACCCGAGCGCCTCGATTCCGATGATCGCCGAGGTTGCGAGCATGACGAGCACCAGTGCGAGCAGACGCAGCACCGCCCCTGTCGTGGGCGGCAGTGCTTCGTCGCCTTCCATCCACCACATCGTGCGTACGTAGAACGCGCCAAACGCCACGGTGAGTGCGGCGGCCAGGATCCGCAACCCCCAACTGACGTCGGCCGTCAGCGACGACAACAGCGGGTAGATGAGGAACAGCACCCAGACCGAGCCCAACAGCCAGCCGAGTTGCTTGCGTTCATGCTCGCGGTCCTCAGCGTGCTGCGGTGAGATCCCCTGCGCGGACGCACTCACTGACGTTGGCGGCCCTTGCGCACCAGCAGCACCGCTGCGATCGCGAAGATCACCGTCCATACGCCCACATTAGCCAAGATGAACCCCAGCGAATCGGCCTCGTCCGTGGTGAGCTGTCCGTCAGTGAGCGGGTAGCGGGCGAGCGCGACCACGCCATACAGCGGCGTGAACCGACCAATGTCCAGCATGACTCCGCTGAGCGGAATGAACACGTTCCCCAGGAACGCGAGGATGACGATGGTTCCGCCGGCGGCGCTTACCGCGGTCTCGGAACGGAATCCGGCGCCGATCGCCAATCCGAACAGCGCGAATATCGCGGATGCGACGATCACCAAAATCGCGCTGATGACCCAACTCGAAGCGTCGCCTTTCGCCCCGGTCAATCCACCAATGACATAGATCAGCGCAACCGGAATGATCGCGATCGCAATGGCCGTGATTGCCTTAATGGCGATGTAGCCGCTGTCGCGTAGCGGCGTGAGTCCGAGTTGCCGACCCCCACCGAGCATGCGTTCCACCGCGGCCGTCCCGCCGATGTTGGTGGTCGCGGTGACCGCGCCGTACGCAGCCATCGAGATCATGATGTACATGGCGACGTTGCCGCTGCCGACAGTTTCGTCCTTGTAGGACTGGGCTGCGCCGAAGACGACGTACATGACCGCCGGGAGACCGGCGATGAAGAATAGCCCGGGAACGTTACGGAGAATGCGTTTGAGCTCGATTCCGATGAAGGTCGTGTTCATGCTGACACCTGCTCGCTGGTGACATCGGCGGTCAGCGCCTTGAAGGCGTTGTCGAGGTTGGCGGTGACGACTTCCAGATCTCGTCCGCCCATCGGCCCAAGAATCTTGCGCGCTAGTTCGTCACTGTCGGAGGTCTGGATAATCGCCCGCGGGCCACGCCAGGCGACGTCCGATACGTCTGCGCTCGCAGTCAACTGTTGATGGATCAGCGCGATGTCTGTCTCGTTGAATGTCGCCGAGACGGTTCGCCCGCCGGCGCGAGCGCGGATCTCATCGGTCGATCCATCGGCAACGATGCGCCCGGAGGCGATCAGCACAATACGGTCAGCGAAATCGTCAGCTTCCTCCAGGTAGTGCGTCGCGAAGACGACGGTTCGGCCTGCGTCGGCGTCCCGGCGCATCGTGTCCCAGAAATCGTGCCGCGCGTTCACGTCCATCCCCGCGGTGGGTTCGTCCAGGATCAACAAGTCCGGGTCCGGCAGTAGTGCCAACGCGAAACGCAGCCGTTGCTGCTCGCCGCCGGAGCACTTCGATACGCGACGACTCGCGAGGTCGCGCAAACCGGCGCGTTCGATCACCTCCTCGACTCCTGCGTGATCGCGGTACGTGGAAGCGATCATCTGCACGCTCTCACGCACGGTGATGTCCGATAGTAGACCGCCCGTTTGCAGCACAGCAGAGACTCGACCGGCGTCGATCGCGGCGCGCGGGTCAAGTCCCAGGACACGCGCAGCCCCCGACGTGGGCACAGTCAGTCCGAGCACCATATCGAGAGTGGTGGTTTTTCCGGCGCCGTTCGGGCCGAGGAATGCCACGATTTCGCCGGGGTGAATCTGCAGATTGACCCCGCGTACGGCGTACACGGGATCGGTGCCGGTCTGGAATGACTTTGTCACGTCGACGAGGTCGATCGCTAACGGTTGTTGCGATGTAGACATAGTTCTGATCGTGCCGACAGCGAGCATTGGGTCGCGTCGTCGAACGTCACGTATTGCCCATGACACCTGTCATGAGCAGGCAGGGTCGGTGCCGGGCAGCACACGGCTGCGCCCCCCGCTTCGGTCATGACCGAAGCGGGGCGCAAGCGCGGGTACTGGATTTAGGCCTGGACTCCGGCATCGCCGCCGGGGGCCGTTGCGACCTGCTCAGGCAGATCCGCGAAGAACGCCGGGATATCCGTCCACGGATCGTGGATCACGCCGTTTTCCGCATCGCGTACGGCGCGCCACACCTTCTCCGGCGTACACGGCATGTCGATATGCCGGATGCCGAGGTGCGAGACAGCATCGATCACGGCCGAGTGCACCGCCGGGGTCGAACCGATCGTGCCGGACTCACCGATACCCTTGGCCCCGATCGGGTTGCCAGGGGCATCCGTTTCGGTGTTCAACGCTTCGAAGTCGCACAGGTCAGCTGCTGATGGCATGCCGTAGTCGGCCAAGGCCGCGGTGACCAGGTTGCCGTCCTCGTCGTACAGCACCTCTTCGAACAGCGATTGGGCCAACCCCTGGGCGATACCACCGTGCTGCTGGCCACGTACCAGCATCGGGTTCAGGATTCGGCCGCAGTCGTCCACCGCGATGTGCTTGCGTGGAGTGACGTAACCGGTGTCCAGGTCGACCTCGACCACGGACAGGTGCGCGCCGAACGGGAAGGACGGCCCTGGTCCGTCCCAGATTCCGGCGTACTGCAACGGCTCACCACCGTTCTCCTTGGCCAACCCAGCCAACTCGGTCCAACTGATCGACTGTCCGGGCACTCCGGCAACGCCCAGGCCGCCAGCATCAGCGACGACGATGTCATCGACGTTGGCTTCGAACTTTTCGGCGGCCAACTGCTTCGCCCGGGTCAGCACGTGATCGGCGGAGTTACGCAAGGCGTTACCACCGACCTGCAGCGAGCGCGAACCGCCGGTGCCGAACCCGCTGGGCACCTCCGCCGTGTCGTTGTGCACCAGACGGATGTCTTCCAGCGGAATGCCCAGGTGATCAGACAGCAGCATCGCGAATGCCGTGCGGTGGCCCTGTCCACTCGCGCCGGTTCCCACCCGCATCGTCGCGCTGCCGTCATCTTCGATCACGACGCTGCTCCACTCGGACGGGCCGAGCCCGGCAGTGACCTCGACGTAGGCGCTCACGCCGATGCCCAACTGCACCCGGTCGCCACGTTCACGGCGCGCGGCTTGCTCGGAACGCAACTGTTCGTAGCCGCCGGCCTCCAGCGCCGCATCGATGGGCTTGGCGTAGTCGCCGCTGTCGTACGGCGCACCAACGATGGTCGTCATCGGTGAATCGAAAGCAGGAATGAGGTTCTTTCGGCGGATCTCGACCGGGTCGATCCCCAACTCGGACGCACCCATGTCCATCAGTCGCTCCAGCAGGGCGGTGGCCTCGGGCCGTCCCGCGCCACGGAAGGCACCGGTCTGCGTGGTGTTCGTCAGCACGAACGCCGACGAGAACGCGATCTTCGGGATCTCGTAAACGCCCTGCGCCATCATCTTGGTCGAGCCGTACAGGCCGCCACCGAAGCCGGCGTAAGCACCACCGTCACCGATGACGTGACAGCGCAGTCCGGTCACGGTGCCGTCGTTCTTGAAGCCCATCTCGACCCACTGCACCTGCGCGCGGCCGTGCGGCATACCGGAGAAGTTCTCCGAACGGGTCTCGATCCATTGCACGGGGCGGTCGAGGTCCATCGCACCCTTGATGGCGATGGCCCCTTCGTGCGGCATGCTGAACTTCGCGCCGAATGCGCCCCCTACCTGCGGGGTGAGCACCCGGATCTCCTCATCGGAGAACCCGAACGCACGCTGCACCTGGCCCTTCACCCAGTGCGCACCCTGCGAACTCGCGTGAATGGTCAGCGGTTCACCGTCGCGCGGCGGCACGACAAGAATGCCTTGCCCCTCCATCGGTGTCGCGGCGACGCGCTGGTTGGACAGTCGAGCCTTCACGACGATGTCTGCATCGTCGAGGACCTCGCTGGGGTCGCGAGTGCCGGTCAGCACGTTCTTGCCGAGTGCCTCGAGAATCACCGGGGCATCGGCCGCGGTCGTCTTCTCCATATCGGTGACCGACGGCAGCGGATCGATGTCGGCGAAGATTGTCTCCGCGGCGTCAATCGCTTGCCCAGGGGTCTGCGCGATCACCGCGGCGACCGCCTCGCCGGCGAAGCGAACCTTGCCTGTCGCCAGCGGTGGGCGTGCCGCAACTGGCGCAACCTGCATGGTCGGCTCGAACGGCTCGACCCCCAGGTTCTCCGCGGTGTACACCTTCAGCACGCCAGGCATGCCTTCCGCTTCGCTCGTGTCGATCGACAGAATGTTCCCGTGCGCGACCGTCGATCGCGCGAATGCGGCGTACGCAACGCCTTCGGGTTTTATGTCTCCGACGTAGATGCCCTTGCCCAGCAGGATTTCAGGATCCTCCAGGCGACGTACCTCAGTGCCAAGAATCGAACCAGCCATGTCAGTACCCTATGGCGCGCATCGGCTGTGGTCCAGGCCATTGGTCACGTTGGTTACGTGTCGCGCGATTTTCTTGTGGGGTAACGGATCCCGAACGGATCAGACCTCGCCTAGCGAGCCTCACGGACCTGACGTGGTTCATAGATAGCCACGTGGTGGATCTGCGCAGCGATGGTGTCATCAGCGAGCACCGCGACGTCCAACTCGACGAATCGATGACCGCTCTTCTCATACTCCGCGGCAACCTTGCCGCGAGTGCTGATGAGTTGCCCGTGGTGGATCATCGCGAAGTTGTGCACCGTACTGCCCACGTGAATCCAAGGACCCAACACCACGTTCTGCGACAGCAATGCGTTGGCCAGGCCGAGCACCCACCCTGGGTGTGCCACACCGAGGTCGGTGTAGATCGGCAGCGTCTCGCGGACGTCGGCCAGATAGGTCCGCGCCTTCTCGTCCGGGAAGCCCAGGTCCACGCTGCCGAGGTGTACGTCGGTGCGCAGCGAGTGTTCGCTGGCGACCGGGCGTTCGTCCGGTAGCGGCCGGTGCTGGTAATCCGATCCGGGCGGTGCGGTCGGCTGCGTCGCCGGCATGGTGCAGGTCGCGACTGCGTCAATCTGGTCGCCAGTCGCGACACTCCCCTGTCCGCTCTGTTCATCGAAGCCGACGGTGACGAGGGCACCGTCGTACGTCGGAGTGTTGTACCGCGAGGACATCACGCCACCGGCAAGCCATCGTTCGCCCCAGACGCTGACTGGTCCCCAGGAGAGGTAGCCGTGCACCTCAACGCCGGGAACGAGCCCGCCGGTGAAGCCGAACTTTCGCGCGGTGTCGTCGTCGTGGATCTTGTTCGAGGACGCGGTCGCGGTGTTGAACGCGGCGAGTTGGCGGCTGATCATGCGTGGAGTCTAGGACGGATGCAGGGCCCGCCGCATCAGCGGCGGACCCTGCATCCGTGAGAACGATTCGCGCGCTAGAGAGCGCCCGCCTCAAGTTCGATCGACACACCGAGTTTCTTGCGCGCGGCCTCGCGCAGCGTCGGCACATGACCCGAACCGAAGCGCGGCTCCCCGGGCTCGACGTCGCGAAGCAACTGCTTGGCGACGGTCCACTTGTGCACTTCGGTCGGTCCGTCGGCGATCGCCATGACCTGCGCGGTGACCATCATCCGGCTGAACGGCATCTCGTTCGAGATACCCAGGGCACCGTGTAGTTGCATCGCTCGCTGCACGACATCGTGGAAAACGGTCGGCATCACGACCTTGACCGCGGCGATGTCCTTGCGCACCTTTCGGTAGTCCTGGTGTTTGTCGATCAGCCACGCCGTACGCAACAGCAGCAGGCGGAACTGTTCGATCTGGATCCAGGAGTCGGCGATCTTTTCCTGGGTTGCTTGCATATCAGCCAAGCGTCCGCTGCGCATCGTGCGCGACACCGCACGCTCGGTCATCAGATCGAACGCCTTGCGAACCCCGGCGATGGTGCGCATGCCATGGTGGATGCGACCGCCACCGAGCCGAGTCTGTGCGACCTCGAAGCCGGCTCCCTCGTCACCGCGCAGGTTCTCGAACGGCACCCGGACGTTGTTGTAGCGGATGTAGGCGTGATCACCGTGCTCGTCGGGTTCGCCGCCCATCGCAACGTTACGGATGATCTCGATCCCCGGCGCATCGGCCGGCACGATGAACATCGACATGCCGCGGTGCGCCTCGATCTCGGTATTGGTCTTCACCATCACCAGGAAGAACGAGGCGTAGCGCGCGCTGGAGGAGAACCACTTCTCACCGTTGATCACCCAGCCATCACCGTCGCGGACAGCGGTGGTGGTGAACAGGGTCGGATCGGCACCGGCGAGCGGCTCGGTCATCGAGTAGCAGGAGGAGATTTCGCCATCCAACAGCGGCTGCAGGAACTGCGCCTTCTGTGCCTCGTTGCCATACTTCGCCAGAATTTCGGCGTTCCCGGAGTCGGGAGCCTGGCAGCCAAATACCGAGGGCGCGAAGCTCGATCGGCCGAGAATCTCGTTCAGCAGGGCGAGTTTGACCTGCCCGTACCCCTGCCCGCCGTACTCCGGCTCGAGGTGGCAGGCCCACAGTCCCTGCTCCTTGACCTTCTGCTGCAGCGGGCGAATCGCCGCCATCATCTTCTCGTCGGACTTGTCGTACGGCGTGAGGAAGACATGATCGAAGTGTTCGATCTCTTCGCGAACAAAGTTGTCGGCCCAGTCCAGCTTCGCCTGATACTCCGGGTCGGTTTCGAAATCCCACATATTGTTGCCTTTCTCCTGCCGTCGTACGGCGGTTAGAAGTCCTCGGGGTGCGCGAGCAGATGTTGCCCACGATCGAACAACGGAATAGTCGACTCGCCGGCGTCCTCCCAGTGCGGGTCGTCGCGCTTGCCACTGCGATGCAGGTAGAGGTTGAACCCGGTAATCACACCGAACCGGTAACACGCGTATGCCTTATGCCAGGCCGCATCGCGGACCTCTCGCCCCAGCGCTTCCTGATACTGAGCCAACAGCCACGCCGGATCAACCACGACGCGCATGATCGCCTGCTTGTTCGGCGCCCAGCACGCAACGTCGGTCATCATCGACAACCACGCGATATCCAGCGTTTGCGAGCCGATGCCGGAGATCTCCCAGTCGACCACACCGCTAATCGAGGCATCGTCCTCGAAGAGAACATTATTGGTGTGGAAATCGCCGTGGAATACGCCAATCGGGTAGTCCTTCGGCTTGTTGGCCAGCAACGCGTCAGCCAGCGCATCTGCCGCGGGTGGCATGTGCGGCTCAGCCATCTTCGGCTGCAGGGTGCGCCAGAACTCGATGTCCTGCTCAGGCAGTTTGACCGGCTCCCAGGCGGCCAGGTCCGCACGCCAATCCACCGAGTGGATGCTGGCGAGCACGCGTGCAGCGTTCGCCAGGTAGGGGCGAGCATCAGCCTCTGGCAGTTTCTCACCTTGGGCATTGGCCATATCCAACGGCCCGCCGGTAAGGAACCGCTGGATGTAGGCGTCCGTGTCAAACCACGACTCGTCCGGGGAATCCCAGAGCACCGCTGCCACGGGTATGCCCGCTCCGTCGAGCGCCTTCAGCAGCGGAACCTGACGCAGTACGTCGGTGTTTCCCTTGCGCCGGACCCCGGGCGGGGCAAGCCGAATAACCAGCTTCTCGACCTCATCAGCGCGACGCACTTCGAACCCGAAGCTCAGTCCGGCATGCCCCGGCAGTGCCCAGACCTCTCCCAGCTCGGCCGCAGGGTCATGTACCTCTGTAATCCATCGTTGCAGGCGCGGACGAATGGTCTCCCGGTCGATCAACGACCCTCCCGTAGAAAAGCGAACCTGACTTACGTGTCAGGTCTCAACATTTGTCGACTGAACGCTCGTTGTCAAACGATCAGGTCTCGATTCGCCGGTGAATCTCCGCTAACCGATTGACACGAACGTTGGGTGGATACAGAATCGGGCATCCATGTGCCCTGGTTCACACGTGACCTGAGTCATGAGCGCATGGCATCCCCGGTAGAACCACCCAGAAGGAAGCCACATGCGTAAATCCACCACGGCCGTCGTTGGTCTTGGCGCCGCTGTCATCCTCGCGCTCACGAGTTGCTCGACGAAGTCCGATTCGGGCGGTAGCGGGGACGATGGCGAAGGCGGCCTGAAAACCGACATCGGCGTCACCGACGACACCATCACGCTCGGTGTGCTGTACGACGCGAGCGGTCCATACAAGTCCGGTGGCCTTTCCGCGCTCTACGGTCACCAGATCTGGGCCGATGAGGTCAATGACAATGGGGGCATTTGCGGCCGCCAGATCGAATTCGACATCAAGGATCACGGCTATAAAGCCGAGAACGCCGTACCCCTTTACGAAGAGATGCGCTCGAACGACCTCGGCCTGGTGCAGCTGCTGGGATCACCCACCCTCGCAGCCGTGAAGACGAAGTTGTCGCAAGACAAGATGCTGGCCGGCGTGCCGTCGATGGCATCGAACAACCTCGACAATGATCAGATCCTCGCGACCACCACGACCTACGACATTGAAATGATCAACGGTCTCGCCTGGATGATGGAGCAGGGCATGCTGGCGGAGGGCGACACGATCGGCGCCATCTACCTGAACAACGAAGCAGGCCAGAACGGCATCGCCGGCACCAAGTACTTCGCCGAACAGCACGACATCACGATCATTGAGTCAGAGGTCGGGGCCACCGACGCCGATATGACCTCGACCGTGACAAAAATGAAGTCCGACGGTGTTCAGCTCATGGCTGCGATGGTCTCTCCCGCACAGGTCTCCTCGATCGGCGTACAGATGAAGGCCCAGGGCATGGATATGCCGCTGCTGGGTTGGGGACCGACCTACGCGCCCACCCTGATTACCAGCGAAGAGGTCGTCGACGCACTGACCGACAACTACTACCTGACCGCGTCGGCGGCGCCATGGATGACCGATACGCCCGAGGCACAGAAGGTCCGCGATGCGTGGGACGAGATGGACATCGAGGATCCGCCGTCCAGCACGGCCTTCGTCGGGTACCTCGCCGCGCTGGCCTGGGGCGCAATCCTAGAAGCTGCATGCGACTCGGGAGATATGACGCGTGAAGGCGTGATGGAGGCACGCGAGACCGTCGACGACCTCGACACCGGCGGCCTCTCCGGCACTCTGGACTTCAGCAACCCGAATGCGCCCACAACCCGCGAGGTCTACATCGCGCAACTGGCCGCAGACATCCCGGGCGGCACCGAAGCGGTGAGCGACCTTTACGTGTCCGACGACGCGAAGGAATACAAGGCGCCGTACGAATAAACCGCGCACTGTGCCATGCCGTGCGGCGCTATTGCTCACCCAGTTCCGAACTGCGTTGAGCGATAGCGCCGTAGTCGCGATCTCGCGGCCGCAGTCGCGATTTAGCCGATGACGCCGCCGTCGGCCCGCAACAAGGTGCCCGTCACGTAACTGGACATGTCACTGGCCAAGAAGAGCGCCGGGCCTACGATCTCGCTAGGTTGCGCCGTCCGGTTCAGGCTGGTGATGCTCTCCAGGCGTTCACGCACACCCACCGGCCAGTTCGTCGCGATGTCGGTCTCGAATCCGCCCGGTGCGATCGCATTCACGCGCACGTTCGGGCCCAACGCCTCAGCCAACCCCTGCGTCATCACATTCAGTGCCGCCTTCGCCGCCGAATAGGGCAAGGAGAAGGTATCGGGCTTATACGAGTTCACGCTTGAAATGTTGATGATGCTGCCACCACCATCAGACTTCATCCGCTCGCCGACCAGCACCGCGAGCCGAAACGGAACCTTGAAGTTCAACCCGAGTACGGCGTCCATGTACCCCTCATCGATCTCCGTGAGGCTCGGGTACAGCGGCGATTTGCCGGCATTGTTCACTAACACGTCGACCTTGCCGAACTCGTCGTAGGCCGTCTCGGCGAGCATATTCGCGTCCTCCCACCTGCCGAGGTGGGCAGCGACCGGCAGCGCGCGGCGTCCGCGCTCGCGAACCTTGGCGGCGACCGCTTCACAGGCCTCAAGCTTGCGGCTGGCCACGACGACGTCCGCCCCCGCCTCGGCAAATGCTAGACACATCTGGTGGCCGAGCCCGCGACTGCCGCCGGTCACGATCGCTACTTTCCCAGTCAGATCAGGCTTCTGGTTGTTCATCGGACTCCTCGAAACCGGGCGCCGAGTCGGTACTCGCGACGCGTTGGATAGCGTGCTGAAGTTACCGCGAGGGTCCGCGAAAGCGCCACGCGCCCTTGGCTATGTAGCGACCACCCAATACCCTCGGGAAAACCAACACTGAGGAGGCATTATGTCCAACGCCGAGAATCCCGCAGCACAGCCCTTGCCGACGCTGAGTCGCTCCATCGAGGGCCGCGCGGCAATCGTTACCGGGGCCGCCAGCGGCATGGGCCGGGCCACGGCATTGTTGTTCGCATCCCAGGGCGCGCGCGTCGTGGTCGCTGATCTCGGTGAAGACCGCGTGTCTGAAGTAGTCGATCAGATCGCCGAGGCGTACGGCGCCGACCGCGCTCTTGGCGTCGTCACTGACGTGTCCAAGCCTGAGGACATCAAGCACCTGGTGTCGCAGACCATCGGCTGGGCCGATCGCCTCGACATCGTCGTCAACAACGCCGGCGTATCGCGCCCGAACACGACCGTCCAAGAGGACGCAGAGTTCGAGGAAGCCTGGGCAGCCACGATGGCCGTGAACGTCACCGCGCAGGCCCGCCTGGTCCGCGAAGCGCTCCCGCATTTGCTGAAGTCCGATGCGCCGCGCGTGGTCAACATCGCCTCGACCGAAGCCATCGTGGCGCAGCGCGGACTGCTGTCCTACGCCGCGTCGAAGTCCGGCGTGGTCGGCCTGACGAAGTCGCTGGCCGTCGAGTTGGGCTACCACGGCGTTAATGTCAACTGCATCTGCCCGGGACCGATTCAGACCGGGATGACCGCGAAGTACGACGAGGATCTCAAGGCCAAGTACGCAAAAGCTCGCGTTCCGCTGCGTCGCTACGGCCAAGCTGAGGAGGTCGCGCAGATGACGCTGAACCTGTGTCTACCTGCATCGAGCTTCGTCACCGGTGCGATCATTCCGGTTGACGGCGGCATGACGATTCGACACACCTAGCCACTGCGGACATAAGAAACGTCGGGTCTGATAGGACCCGACGTTTCTTATGTGTGATTCCTACAGCGAGACCTGGCCCTTAGCGGCGTCACCGGACGGCGCCGGACGCATGATCGTCAACTTCGCGTCACCTTCGAGCAGGCCCTTGGTCGCCTCGCGCGAGGCCTTGATCGCGTCGCCCTCGGCGTGCTTTCCGAGCGCCTCCTTGGAGGCCCAGGACTCGATCAGGTACACCTTTTCCTTGCTGCTGTGGAATGCGTACCGCTCGCAGCCTTCCTCAGCGTGGGCAAGGTGGGCGTTGCTGGTGAGTGCCTCCAGCAACTCGTCCTTCTTGCCTTCTTTCGGGGTGTACTCGACGAAAATAACGATCGACATATGACTTCCTTTCCTTGGCGCAGGTCGGGTCCGGACTGTCGTTGACCCGCGCCCAACGTGCGTTGAGCATGACAGAATCGATGGCGGAACCGCTAGCGCGCTCCGCGATATGAACATATGTTCAACCGGCTGCGCAGATCAACACGCTCGCGATTAGCACTTTCGTGGCTCTCTTCGTTGGCGAAACCCCATAACGAACGCCAAAAAACGCCAGGCTGGACTCGGTTCCTCCAGGCCAGTCATGGCATGATTGATCGCATGTTCAGCGACCGAAACGCACCGCACGGGCCACCGGCCCACACTGATTTGTTGTCCCCGGATGACGACGCCACGTTCGGGACCATCCTCGACGCCGCGGTGCGCGTCTTCGGTAAGCGCGGCTATCACGGAACCTCGGTCAGGGACATCGCTGAAGCCGCCGGAGTGAGCCCCGGTTCGTTGTACAACCATTTCGATTCCAAACATGACCTGCTCGTGGTGATCCTCGATCGCGGTCTGGACAACCTGGTTTCGGCCTCAGAAGATGCTTTGTACACCGCAACACCAGATCCGGTGAGCCGGCTCAAGGCCCTCGTCGGGACCCATGTGCGCACTCACGCGGTCGCGCGCATGGAGAGTTACATCGGCAACTCCGAGTTGCGCAGTTTGAGTCGTGATGCCCGCGCGCTCATCATTTCCAAGCGCGACACCCAGCAGCGGATGTTTGACCGAGTCGTACGCGACGGCACGAAACAGGGCGTCTTCACCACCAGCGACCCCGTGACGGCATCGCGCTATGTCGTCACCGCCTGCACCGCTGTCGCTACCTGGTATCGACCCGATGGGGACATCGGAATCGACGAGTTGGTTCAGAAATACGAAGAGCTTTCATTATCTTGTGTCGGCTATATAGGAGATCCCACGGATGCGTGACAGTAACGACCTCGCCCAGGCCATTCAGCAGCGGCTGGCTCGCGTATTGGAAGCTGAGGTGAGCGTGCGTGACGTTGAGCCGGTCACTGCTGGTGCCAGCAAGTCGATCTGGACTTTCGTCGCGACAATCAACGGCGCGGACCGGGATCTGGTCCTACGCCGTGATCCGATCGAGAACCAGCGTCCGGAAAATATGGCTCAGGAGGCTGCCGTTATTCGCGCCGCCGGGGAGGCCGGCGTACCGGTTCCGGCGATCATCGATAGCGGGGACGGCGACGCCGGACTCGACGCGCCGTTCGTCATCATGTCCCGCGAGTACGGCGAAACCCTCGCGCCGCGCAACCTGCGCGACCCGGAGGTGCAGCGCAACCGCCACCTGCTGGCCGAAGACCTCGGTCGGGCCATTGCCCAGATCCAGAAGATCCCGTTTGACTGCTCACCCAGCATCGCCTACCACGACGATGTCGCACAGTTCGAAAAGGACTACCGCGCGGGCGGCCTGCTCCCGGCGATGGAAATCGGGTGGCGTTGGCTGCGCGAGAACCCCACCCCACGACGCGAACGAGTGTTCGTGCACGGGGACTTCCGACACGGCAACCTGATGTTCAATCATGGCCGGTTGGCGGCCGTCCTGGACTGGGAGCTCCCGCACATCGGAGATCCGCTGGAGGACATGGGCTGGGTCAGCACCAAAGCGTGGCGGTTCGGCCATCCGGAGGTTGTCGGTGGGTTCGGGTCGATTTCCTCGTTGTTGGACGGCTACGAGTCGGTCGCGGGCTGGCGCCCAGAAGACCGCGAAGTGCAATGGTGGTCCGTGTTCGGATCGATCAGGTGGGGCACGATGTGCCGCCGGCAGGCCGCGCGCACGCTCGTCGGCGAAGAAGACTCTCTCGAATTGGCGCTGATCGGACGCCGCGTCGCCGAGAACGAGTTCGATGTTCTCGTCGGACTCGGCCTCGCGGTCCCCGGTGAGCGGGATCTACCCACCGAAACCCGCGACGGCGGCATGTTCGAATGGCCGACGATCGACGAGATATTGCAACGGATCATCTCTACCACTGGTGCGAGCAGAGTTTATTCAGACCGCCTCATCCGAAGTGCGGTCAGCGTCGTTGCGCGCGAGCTGAACTCTGGTCCGATCCTGCAACAGCGACTCGCCGATGCGCTCGCGGCTGCCGGATACGCCAGCGAAGACGAGCTTGCGATCGCGATCCGCGATGGCGCCGAACTCACCGATGCGTTGATCACCGCGGTGCGCACCGGGGTGGAGAGCCGCCTGTTGGTGTGGAACCCGAAGTATCTCGCCTACCCTGCCCCGCCGGAGCACTAACGGGCGCACCGCGTCCGGGCACGCCGTGTCTTGCGGTGCCGGACCCCGAACCGGAGCGCGTCTAGGATCGGCAGAAACGTAGCGACGACGGGGGACCTCCATGGCTTGGCAGAAGATGCTTACGCGGGTCGACAACTACGACGACCTCTGGAAGCAGATCGACTACGCGACCTTTCAGATTCCGCAGCATTTCAACATGGGTGCGGCCGTCATCGAGGATCGAGATCCGACGCGGCGCGCCATCACCGAGGTCTATCCGGACTTCTCCACACGTGACTTCACCTGGGCCGAGTTGCTCGAGCGCAGCAACCGCATCGGCAACGCGCTGCGTGATCGCGGGGTAGGCCGCGGCGACGTCGTGGTCATCATCAATCCGCAGGCTTTCGATACCGCAGCCGCATTCGTCGGCATCTGGCGAATCGGCGCCGTCGTACTGCCGATCTCGCAATTGTTCGGCCCGAGCGCGCTGGACTACCGATTCGGCAATTCGGACGCGAAGGCAATCATCACGTTCCAGGAGCACCGCGAGAAAGTCGTCGAAGGCATTGGCGATCGCGACGTCCCCTTACTGGTCATCGGCGCCCCTGCTGATGATCCGGCGTCCTTTGAGTCGGCGTTGGCGGCAGCTTCACCGCAGCTCGAGGCGATCAACACCGAGTCCGAAGAATCGGCGCTATTGGTCTACACCTCCGGCACAACGGGGAATCCGAAGGGCGCGCTGCACGCGCATCGTCAGTTGTTCGGGCAGATGCCACCGATGGAGATGTGTTACGACTTCCACCCGGAGTCGGAAGACGTGTTCTGGTCGGTCGCGGACTGGGCGTGGATCGCCGGGATCATGTGCATCATGATGGCGGCGCTGCTGTATGAGGTACCGCTCGTGGTCGACCGCAAGGAAGGATTCGATCCGCAGCGGGCCGCGCGCATCATGCGCGAACACAAGGTAAGCCTCACCCTACTCCCCGCGACAGCGCTTCGCGGGTTCCGCGCCTCAGGGATTGACGGCGGCGGATTTAGCATTCGTGCCATGATGTCCGGCGGCGAGGCGCTCGGCGCCGAATTGCGCGGATGGGCCTCCGAGTTCTTCGGCGGACAGATCAACGACGCTTACGGCCAGACCGAGATGAATGGATTTGCGCTGCACTCCTCGCAGGTCTTCGAAACCAAACCTGGGGCCGCCGGTCGGCCGGCACCAGGTAGCCGAGTGATGGTGGTCGATGAAGACTTCAATCCGGTCCGTAATGAGACGGGCCGGATCGTCGTCTGGCGGCACAACCCACTGGTGATGAAGGAGTACTGGCGCAACCCCGAAGGCACCGCGAAGAAGTTTCACGGCGACTGGTTGATCTCCGGTGATCTCGGACGGATGGACGACGACGGCTACATCTGGTTCGAATCCCGCGATGACGACGTCATCAACTCATCCGGGTACCGGATTGGTCCGACGGAGATCGAGGACTGCCTATGTGCGCATGATGCGGTCGCGCTTGCCGCGGTCATCGGGGTCCCAGACGAGCGCCGCGGGGAGGCCATTCGCGCGTTCGTCGTACCACGACCTGGCGTGCAGACCTCTGATGAACTCGGCCAGGAATTGCGCGCTTATGTACGCGCTCGACTCGCTGCGCATGAAGTCCCACGCGAGATCGTCTTCGTGGATGATCTACCGCGTACGGCGACCGGCAAGATCATGCGTCGCACGTTGCGTGAGCCGAAGGAATAGGCGCGCCGCACATGAATACCGACGAAGTAGCGATCATCACCGGCGCTGGCAGTGGGATCGGCCGTGCTGCCGCGCAACGGCTCGTCGCCGACGGATTCAAGGTAGTGCTCGCCGACCTGAACCTGCCAAATGCACAGGAGGCCGCCGCCGAGATCGAGCGTGAGCATCCGGGGAGCACTGCAGTCGCGCATGTGGACGTACGCCTGGAACCAGACGTGTCACAGATGGTGCAGACCGCGCTCGAGTCCTTCGGCCGACTCGATGTACTGGTGAACAATGCCGGGATCGGTGGCGCGTTCGGCGTGGTCACCGAAACTGCCGTTGAGGACTGGGATTTCACCTTCGAGGTGCTGGTTCGAGGCGTGTTCCTCGGGATCAAGCACGCCGTTCCGCATATGCCCGAGGGCTCCCGAATCGTGAATATAGCGTCGATCGCGGCATACAACGGTAGTTCGGGCGCGATGGCCTACTCGGCGGCAAAGCACGCCGTCATCGGTATCACGCGTTCTGCCGCGGTTGAACTTGGCCCTCGCGGGATTCGCGTCAACGCCGTCTCGCCGGGCGTTATCCGCACTCCGCTGATGGAGTCCGGGGCCGATCCCGAACGGCTGGATCGCATCCTGCCGACAGCACAGGTGACGGAACGATGGGGTCATGTCGCTGATATTGCCGGCGCGATCGCGTTCTTATCGAGCCAGGACTCATCGTTCATAAACGGCGAGCCGATCGTGGTGGACGGCGGTCTGGTCGCTGCCGGCCCCGGTGGGGACTCATTCGGACACCTCGGGATCGACCCGAAGACCCGCGGGCTGGTCGGCGTCAATCGCGGCAGTACCGGCGTACGCAGTACGGTTCATAGGCGCCTCAACGACAGCCGCTAAGGCGACAGTTGCGCGACCGCCCGGGCTAGAGCGCCCACGGAGTCGAAGGTCGGCACCCCTCCGGCCCGTAGGACGTCTCGGCCCTCAGCCGTTTGGCTTCGACTTGCCAGCCACGCGACCCAGACCGGCTTCGATTCGGCATTCGCCATCGCATCGACGATCGCGCGCGCAAGATCGGCTCCGCGCTGTCCGGTGACCATCGTCAGCACGATCGCGACACCATCGACGTCGGGATCTTCCGCAGAAATCGCGCATACCTGCGCGAAATCCTTCAACGCAGTCGGAGTATTCAGAATCTGCGCAGTGACATCGACCGGATTACTCACGGACCCGAAAGCGGGCACGAACTTCTCCAGCGATCGCTGGGTGCGCTCAGCGAGCTCCCGCACCTGCAGGCCGTGGGCATCGCAGTGATCTGCCAGCAGTATCCCGCCACCACCGGATGTGGTGATGATCGCCAGGTTCCGGCCGCCGATCGCGCGACCGGTCAGCATCATGGGTGCGGCCAACAGTTCATCGACGTCATCAACGACCACGACGCCGTGCTGTCGTGCCGCGTGCACGACCGCGTCATCAGCGCTGAGAATGGCTCCGGTGTGAGCGGCCGCAGCGCGTCTACCTACGGCGGAACGGCCCGATCGCAGCAAGACCAGGCTCTTGTCAGCGGCACGCGCATCGGCGCACAATCGCTCGAAACCGGCAACGTCCGAAATTCCCTCGGCGTACATCAGCACGGTGCGGATCTTCTCGCCCGCGATGAGCGCGGTCGCTACTTCCACCAGATCGAGATCGGCCTGATTGCCCGTGGCCACCCATGCATCCAGCGACAACCCGAGCTCAGCGGCCATATCGAGCACGGATCCACCGACCGCACCGCTTTGACCGACATATGCCACACCGCTGCCTGAGGCCAGGTCTCGCTGCGCAGCGGCGGTAAAGGTCGCGAATACCGCAGCGGACGGGTTAATCGCTCCCTGACAATTGGGGCCGAGGACCCGGACGTTCGCGAGCTTTGCCTCCGCCACAAGTTGGTCCTGCAAGGCGGCGCCCTCCGCGCCGACCTCGGCGAATCCGGAAGCGAACACCACCACCACCTTGGCGCCCACATCGCGCGCAGCCCGAACGACATCGATGGTAGCTGCCGCAGGAACCATCGAAAGTACCACGTCAACCTGCTTACCAATCGCGCGCAGATCGCGAAAGCAAGGTATGGCGCCGATGTGCTCATACCGAGGATTGACCGGATAGACCTTACCGGCGTACCCGTGCCGAAGTAGCAGTTCCAGCGGGCGGGCGGAGACCGACCCTTCACGGGCAGATGCACCGACGATAGCGATTGACTTCGGCTCGAGCAGAGCCTCAGCGACGGAAACTGTCGTTGGGTCGCTATCAAGCATCTGCTCGGCTCCTCGCCGCTGGGTCAGGACGTGCATATGACATCAGGCGTAACCCTGGAACCAGGGATATGTCAGCACGATATTGATGGCGACGTCAATACCGGTTACAGGCCCGCGGCAAGTTCGCGCACCAACCTCAACTGCGCGATGCGCTCATCACTCGTCGATCCTGCGAGCGTCACGTTGAGCATCGAAACACCGGCGTCCGCGTACACCTGAAGCCGCTGGCGTACATGCTCTCGAGTGCCGATCAACGCGACGCCATCGAGATACTCCTGCGGTACCGCAGCTGCTGCCTGCTCGCGCTGTTTGTCCAAGTAGAGGTCGGCAATACGATCAGCCTCTATGCCCAGCCCGTAGCGGGACAGGACGTCGTGATAAAAATTTTGCCCACGAGGTCCCATCCCACCGACGTAATGCGCAGTGTGCGCCCGCAGTGCGTCCCATTGTTGATCCGTCTGATCGCTGTCGATGGCGACGTGCGCCGGAGCAACGATCTGCAGCGCGGCGAGATCCTCGCTTCGTCGCGAATGCCCCTCACGAAGCGCGTTCCCCCAGACTCCGTCGGCACGTTCCGGCCAAAACATGACGCTACTCCAGCCGTCGGCCTTGCGCGCCGTCATCTGCACCGATGCCGCGCCCAGAGCGGCGATGTAAATCGGGATTTTTGTCCGCGGCCCCGTAGCCATCACCTTGAGCGCGCGACGCGAATTAATCGGCACCGGATAGAGCCGCGAGCCGGTCGCGACCTCACGCGCCCACACGCGGCGACAGATGTCGATAATGGCGGCCATCCGCGCCACCGGGCGCTCGTACGGAACGCCGTGCCAGCCCTCTATGACAGCAGGGCCC
This sequence comes from Cumulibacter sp., assembly GCA_047975195.1. GTDB lineage: Bacteria > Actinomycetota > Actinomycetes > Mycobacteriales > Antricoccaceae > Cumulibacter. Next base: position 79,424 of record JBKEDB010000058.1, read on the forward strand.
GATGCACCGAGCCCCAGCACCGCCCGTCCGCCGCTCAGCGCGTCAAGGGTGAGCGCGCTCTGCGCCAACAGGGCTGGCGTGCGCGAGTACGCCGAGACGATCCCTGGACCCAGCAAAGCGCCTTTGGTGATCTGCGACAACGCTCCGAGTGGGCCGATCGCGTCGAATCCATACGACTCCCCTAGCCAGATCGCGTCCGCCCCCGCCGCGTCGTACGCGGCAATCTCATCGAGCATCTCCGGGAAGTTGGTGCTTGAGCCGAACGTCACGCCTATTTTCACGGCGAATCTCCTTGCTGATCTGGCGGCTGATTCTCGCGCGGTCCTTCCAGGCTTCTCTAGCACATCGCGGTATCAACCGGTTCGGCTACGCTCGGCCAAACGATCCCGGGAGATATCTGATGACCGACGCTCAGCAGGTCGAGTTCGCGCCAGAGTGGGACCGGCCTGTCGATTACATTGAACGAACCCGCGACTGGTACCTCGCGCTCGGGTACGCCAATCCGTACAGGTGGGCGCACTTTACCGACAGCCCGTTCGCACCGCTCACCACACCGCTTCACCGCAGCCGAGTCGCGCTCGTGACCACTGCGGCCCCGTATCAACCCGACAAGGGTGATCAGGGTCCTGGAGCACCGTACAACGCGGCGGCGAAGTTCTATCGCGTGTATGAAGGCAGCACCGATACCGATCCCGACCTGCGGATCTCGCACGTGGCCATTGATCGCGCACATACCTCGACCACCGACATGCAGGCCTGGTTTCCGATTCATGCAGCACGCCGGGCAGCGGCGGCGGGACGTATCGGGGAACTCGCACCCCGTTTCTACGGGCTTCCGACAAATCGTAGCCAGCGACATACGTTGACCGTGGACGGGCCGGAGGTCGTCGCGCGCTGCCACGACGCGGGCATCGACGCGGTGGTGTTGATCGCGAACTGCCCTGTGTGTCACCAGAGTTGTTCGCTGACCGCGCGGGCGCTGGAGGCCAGCGGTATCTCCACCGTGCTGATGGGTGCGGCAAAGGACATTGTAGAGTACTGCGGCGTACCGCGCTTCGTGTTCAGCGATGTTCCGTTGGGCAACGCCGCTGGGATCCCGCACGACACGCCTTCCCAGGACGCCACATTCGAACTGGCCTTACAGGTGCTCGAATCGGCCCCGGCCGCACGAACAACGGTGACCAATCCATTGAGGTGGCCGGGACCACGCGAGTGGCGCCTCGATTACAACAACGCCGAACGACTCGATGCCGACGAACGTGCACGACTTCGCGCCGAGAACGACGACATCAAACGCGTCGCGCGATCAGTCCGCGACGCGTAACCTCGCTTGTCGCCCGCGCCTCAGCACTCAGCCGTTGATGCGCGTTTTACCTTCCCAGTACTGCGCCTTGAGGCGACGCTTGAAGAGTTTGCCGGTGTCTTCGCGCGGTAGCTTTTCCTCAAACACCACCACCTTCGGCACCTTGTAACCGGCGAGCGTTTCGCGCACGTGCCGACGTACATCGTCCTCGCTCATCGATGCGCCTTCGACAAGCTGCACGTGCGCGGCGAGCGCCTCGCCCATCTCCTTATCCGGAATGCCGAACACCGCCACATCCTCGATGCCGAGAAGGTTGTGCAGGGAGGCTTCGATCTCGGCCGGGTAAATGTTCACCCCACCGGAGATCACCATGTCGTTGGCGCGATCAGAGAGGTAGAGGTAGCCCTCGGCGTCGACGTAACCGATATCGCCGACGGTGAAGAACTCGCCGCGGGAGATTTCTCGACGTTTCTCCTCATTACCGATATAGGTGAATTCCGCCCAGTTGGGTCCGGAGTACCCGTAGATCATCCCCTCCTCCCCGGTGGGAACCTCCTCGTCATCCGGCCCTAGGATCTTTATCTGGCACTCTCCGATCGGCTTACCGACCGTTCCGGGGTGTGCCAACGATTCCGCGCTGGTCACATAGGTCCACGCACCACCCTCCGAGCCGCCGTAGTATTCGTAGATGATCGGACCGAGCCAGTCGATCATCGCCTCCTTCAGGTCTGGCGGACACGGTGCAGCGACGTGCACGACCGCTTTCAGCGACGACAGATCGTACTTCTCACGCTCGGCCTTGGGCACCGCCAACAGGCGACGGAACATCACCGGCACCATCTGGGTCGTCATGATCTTGTACTCGTCCACCATTCGCATGAATTCGATCGGGTCGAACCGCGGCATGATGTGTGTCGTCACACCCATCGCGATCGCCCAGATGAAATGGGCGTTGGGCGATGAGTGGTACATCGGCGCGGGTACCAATGTGGACTCCCCCGGCGCGAACCGCAGGAGCGCGGTGATCCCCTCAAACACCTGCGGTAACAGGGCTGGATCCATCGGCTCACGGATAATGCCTTTGGCCAGGCCGGTAGTGCCCGAGGTGTAGATGATGCTGCTCGGCGGCACCGTGTTGGGATCGGTGATCGGCTCGTTCTGGGCGACGAGGTCCTCGAGGGTCGCGAACTCGCCGGTCGCGGATACGGCTCCGAGCCCGTACGCCGCGACGATCTCCGGTGGCGTCTCGACCTCGATCACCACGACGCCCTCGGGTTTGTTCGCGAGAACTGGGCCAAGCAGATCAGTATGCACGAACGCGACCCTGACCTCGCTGTCGCTGAGCAGGTGCCGCAAATCGTCGCCTATCCAGTGCCAGTTCACCGGCACCGGGATCGCACCAATCAAACCTCCCGCGACAGTTGCCTCGGCGAAACCCACCTCGTTGCGCATCACGATGGCATAGCGGTCGTTTGGCCCGAGGCCTAACGCGCGCAGCCCACTGGCTATGCGGGCTGCGCGCGCCCGTACCTCGTCGATTGATCGTGCTCGGTCGGCGGTGTAGACGGCAGGTTCTGTCACGGCGAAACTCCTTGGCGCTGGGATGCCTCGACCTAACCACCAGTACACCGATTTGTGAAGCCGATCACTCGCGTTCGGCGGTTCAGTTCGCGGCGTACCGGATCAGGTGCTGCTCGTCGGTGCCGAACTCGCTCTCAATCGCGGTGAGGCGCTTGAAATAGTGCCCGACCGCGAGTTCCTCGGTCATACCCATGCCACCGTGCAGCTGAACCGCTTGCTGACCGACGTACCGCGCCGCGCGGGCGAGGGTCACCTTCGCTGCCGACACCGCCTTCGCTCGCGCCGACGAATCACGCTCCAGCGCGCCGAATGCAAGTTCGGCGGCCGCAGATGCCTGTTCGGTCTGGATGTACATGTCGACCATGCGGTGCTGTAGCACCTGGAAGCTGCCGATCGGCTTGCCGAACTGTTCGCGCTGTTTGGCGTACTCGACGGTGTCGTCGACGAGCTTGCGCATGCAACCAACCGCTTCGGAGCAGACCGCGGCCGTCGCGGAATCGACCGCGAGATCCAGCGCAGCCCATGCGCCGCCCTCAGCGCCTACGAGCGCGTCGGCGGAAAGCTGCACTCCGTCGAGGATGAGGTCGGCGGCAATCCTGTCATCGTAGGTCCGCATCACGTGTTGACTCAGCCCGGCCGGCGCGTCTGCCGTAGCGATACGAAACAGCGAGATGCCGTCAGTATCTCGCCGCGCTCCGGAGGTGCGAGCGGTAACGAGTAGATCTGTGGCGATCGGGGCGAACGTCACGACTGCTTTCGCCCCGTCGAGCACCCAGCCCTTTCCGTCCCGCCGTGCCGTGGTCTGCACGTCGTGATAGCAGTGGCCGCTGCCCGCCTCGAGTGCGCCGACCGCGTAGATCGCCTGTGCCTCGGCGATCGCCCGCAGTTGATCGTTCGCTTGCGCGCCGGCGAGCTCACGCACGAGGGTGCCTGCCAGCACCACGGTCTCGACGTACGGCTCGACCACGAGCGCGCCGCCAAGCGATTCGGTGATCGTCAGCGCTTCGGCGGCGCCGCCGCCATCACCTCCAGCCTCAGCGCTGAACGTGGCGCCCAGGATGCCGAGCTCGCTGGCGAACGCCTGCCAAATGTCCGGCTGCCACCCAGCACCGTTCTTGATGATGTCGCGGCTCTTGGCCAGGTCGTACCGGTCGGCCAGGAAGCGATTCAGGTACTGGCGTAGCTGCGTGTGTTCGTCGGTGATCGAAATGGTCATGACAGCCCCAGTCGTGCCTTGGCGATGATGTTGCGTTGAATCTCGTTGCTGCCGGCATAGATTGACCCGGCCCGATCGTTCAGGTACCGACTAGACGCGACGGCCTGCCACGGCTCCCCACCGACGTACCCGTCCGAGGGCGGCACGAAGTTCATGACCTGTCCACCCGGCATCGTCGCGTGCGGTTGATACGCCCGCCCGTACGGTCCGGCGGCCTGTAACGCCAGATGGGTGAGGTCCTGACTGAGTTCGCTGGAGAGGATCTTTTGCATCGACGACGCCGTCCCGGGGTCTTTCCCGCTCGATACGGCCGACAGCGTGCGCTGTTCGAGCACGTCAAGTACGTCGATCCGAATTTCCAGTTCGGCCAGTCGGCGCATGAACGCCGGATCCTCACTCAACGGTCCGCCGTGCGGCCCGCTCTGCTGCGATGCTTCGGCAGCCAGTGCCTCGGCGCGCACCTTGAGCCCCGGTGAGGCCGCCGAACCCCCCCGCTCGAATAGCAGCAGGTACTTCGCAACACTCCAGCCGTCGTCGATCTCGCCGAGCACGTTAGTTTTCGGCACGCGCACATTGTCGAAGAAGACCTCGTTCTGCACGCGTTCGCCCGAAGACATCACCAGCGGGCGCACCTGGACGCCGGGAGTTCTCATATCGATCAGTAGGAAGGTAATGCCGCGTTGTTTGACGTCAGTGCGCGTGGTGCGCACCAGGCAAAAGATCCAATTGGCCTCGTTGGCGTGCGTCGTCCAGATCTTGCTGCCAGTGCAGATCAAGTCATCGCCGTCGTCCTCGGCACGCATCGCGAGCGAGGCGAGGTCCGAACCGGATCCCGGCTCGGAGTACCCCTGGCAAAAGAAAACCTCCCCGGTCAGAATCCGCGGTAGGAAGTAATCCCGCTGTTGCTGGCTGCCGTATCGCATGATCGCCCACGCGACCATCCGAATGCCCATGGGCGACAGGCCGGGCGCTCCCGCGCGGGTGCATTCACTGCTAAAGATGTAGTGCTGGCGCGGGGTCCAGTCACACCCACCGAATTCGACCGGCCAGGCCGGCGCGGCCCAGCCTTTCTGCCGCAGGATCTCCTGCCACTGCATACTCGCTTCGTGATCGGGGTAGACCGACGTGGTGAGCTTTCCGGCGCGGCGCAGTTCCTCGGTGAGGTTCTGCTCGAGAAAGTCACGAACCTCCTCGCGAAACGCGGCCTCGGAACTGGTGAGACCACCGATGTCCTGTCCTGTCATGAATCCCTCTTATTTCAGTAGCCGCAAGCCTTCGGCTGCGCGGTCGATATGTTCTTGCTGGTGTGGTTGCAATCGTGTGGTCGGGTTGGCAGCTAGTCGCGGCATGAAGGTGTCGACGACGTCGGTGCGTACACCGCTGAGTTCCTCTACGACAGCCAGTCCGCAGAACGGTACGTACCAGGCCGAGTATCCACCTTCGTGCACAACCAAAAGCCTGCCGTCGCTGCGGTCGGTCGCAAACTGCTTTATCTGCGCCGTCATCCAGCGGAAGTCGTCGCTGCCGAGCATCATCCGTCCGTGCGGGTCGTACGTACCTGAATCGAATCCGCAGGCGACGATCACCATCTCAGGCGCGTAGGCATCGAGCGCAGGCAACACAATCTGCTCGAATGTTTGCTGATAGGCGCCACGCGCGGATCCCGGCGACAACGGGATATTCAGGTTCATCCCCTCCGCTGCGGGTCCACCTCGTTCATCGACGAGTCCCTGCGCATCCGGGAACAACTGATCCTGGTGGACCGAGATACTCAGCACGTTCGGATCGTCCCAGAACATCGCCTGAGTTCCATTGCCGTGGTGCACATCCCAGTCGACGACGGCGAACCGCGTCAGGGTGGTCGCGGCGCGGATCGCATGGATCGCGATCGCGATGTTGCCAAACACGCAGAACCCCAGCCCGGTGTCAGGCAGCGCGTGGTGGCCGGGCGGGCGGGTAAGCGCGTAAGCGTTCGCGACCTCGCGCCGGGCGACCGCGAGTCCCGCCTCGATCACGCCCCCAGCAGCGAGACGGGCGATGTCCAAGTCGCCCTGGCTGAACACCGTCCGTCCGATGCCCCGATCGGCGATCCCGCCGCGAGGATGAGCGTTCTGCTCCTCCAGGTAGGCGAGGTAGTCCGCGGTGTGCGCGGTGAGTATCTCCTTATCAGTGGCCTGGCGGGGCTCGATCGGGGTCAGTTCATGAATGAGGCCGGCGGCCGACACCAGGGAGGCGAGCCGGCGCTTCGTCTCCCCGTTTTCCATATGTAGGTCGGGTTCGCCCCATCCGCCGGGTGGCACCAGGCCAGCGAATCTGCCCGAGTCATACCAACCGTACCGCTCGTGCCACACCCATCCCGTGTTTGACAAGGCCCTCACTGCCCGCCGAGACCCCAACGGATGTCCTCTTGCAGCATGGCGTGGAATTCCGGCGTGTAGGCATTCTCCGGATCACGCCGCACGTGCTCATCCAGGCCGACGGCGTCCTCTCCGACGAGAATCCGCCACTTGTCGCGACGCACGCCGTCCAGGATGATCCCCGCCGCTTCCGCCGCCGTGGTCGGTGCCTTCTCCTCGAAATGCCGAGCCCGATCGGCAACAATCGCCTGAATGTCGTCATCGCTCAGTGATTCGATGTCCTCGCCGAGTACGGACATGCGCCCACGGACATCGGCGATCTCACTGGGGCTGAGTTGATCGCTGTCAGCGCCGGTTGCCACCTTGCGGGAATTCGACACGATCGCGGTTCCGATATGTCCGGGCATGACCACCGCCGCACTCACGTGCGGCGCGTTGACGCGTAAATCCGTAATCAGCGCCTCGGTGAATCCCTTCACGGCGAACTTTGCCGCGCCGTAAGCCGTATGTGGTGTGGTCGGGCCCAGGCTGGCCCAGAAGCCGTTCACGCTGGAGGTATTCACGATCCGCGCTTCTTCGGCCGCGATCAGCATCGGGAGGAAGGTCCGAACGCCGAGATATACACCGCCCCAGTCGATGCCAAAGGTACGTTCCCAGGCTTCGCGCGAGTCGGTGATCATGCTGCCACCGCCGCCGATACCGGCGTTGTTGAACAGCAGGTGGATGTGGTCGGTGTCGTGCTGCACGCGGACCTCGGCGGCGAAGTTCTGCAACTGTGACTCGTCAGCGACATCCACGAGGTGAGTGGTGACCCGTACGTCGTACTCAGCGCACAATTCGCGAGTCTCAGTGAGACCTCGCTCAGCGATATCGCAGGCGGCGACATGGCACCCTTGTGCCGCGAGTTGCCGGACCAACTCTCGGCCCATTCCTGATCCTGCCCCGGTGACTACAGCGATTCGGCCGTTGACCTGCATGCGTTCCTCCACATTGTTTGACTGTGGCGAAACTATCAGTTCTCCGCGCTGCCGAGCCTATGTGATAGCCGGGTGAACAGATCGGGGACGTCGAGATCGCCGAGGTGAACCAGATCTCCCACCACCAAGCTCTGCCGATTGCCTACAACGCGCGGGCAATGATGGTGCGTTGTACCTCGTTCGCGCCCTCGTAAATCCGAGATGCACGGACGTCGCGATACAGCCGCTCCAACAGGTGGCCGCGCTGTAGCCCACTCGCTCCGTGGTACTGGATCGCGGTATCGATCACCCGTTGCGCGGTTTCGGTCGCACGCAGTTTCGCCATGGCCGAGTACGTGGTTATCTCTAGGTCTCCCGCGTCAAGCGCATGCGCCGCGAGCCGCACCAACGCTCGCGCTGCAGCAAGTTCGGATTGGGCCTCAGCAAGGCCGTGCGCGAGCGCTTGCTGCGAAAACAGCGGCGCGCCGAACGCGATCCGTTCTTTGGTATGACTGGTCGTCTCGTCCACAGCGGCCTGCGCCATACCGCACGCTGCGGCACCGACGCTGGGCCGAAACCGGTCGAGATTGGCCATCGCCGGTCGGAACCCGTCATCCAGGACGCCGACGAGTTGCTCGGCCTCGACCGCGACATCAGCAAAGTCAAGCTGACCGAGCGGGTGCGGCGAGACCATCTCGATCGGCTCAGCACTCAAACCGGTGGCCTCGCCCGGAACGAGGAATGCCGAGATTCCGCGCGCTCGCGCTCCTTGCGTCGTGCGAGCGAAAGTCACGTAGAAGTCGGCATCGGGTGCGTTGGTGATCCAGCGTTTGGTGCCATTCAGCCGCCACCCGTTCCCTCGTTCCGTCGCAGTCAGGCTGAGATTCGCCGCGTCCGACCCCGCGCCCGGTTCGGTAAGGGCTAGCCCGGCGATCGCCGCGCCGGAGCGCAACTTCTCAATCCAGGCATCCCGATGCTCCTCGCTGGCGCTGACCAATGGATAGCCGCCGATACCTTGCATCGCGAAACCTGATTCGGCCTCGACGGTTTCGTAGGACAGCGCTTCTCGGATCAGGCAGATGGTCATCGCGGACGCGGGCTGAAACTGCTCGCCCACCCCGGTGGGATACAACTGCTCCAGTAGCCCGGTTTCACCCAATGCGGCGACCTGTTCGCGGTTCACCCGTCCGTCATGCCGATCGAGCGGCGCGAGTACCTCGCACGCCAATTCCCTCGTCTGCAAGAACAAATCTCGCTCGGGCTCGGTGAGCCCGAATGTCTCCACACCGCGTGGTGTACTGCTCATTGTCTCGCTCCTAGTTCGCTGACGTGCCGGCGATGAAACGCTCGCGTAGGTCCTTCTTCAGGATCTTCATCGCGCCGGAGGTTGGCAGGTCTTCAGTCTGCAAGGTCCACGACTTCGGGACCTTGTATCCAGCAATCTGTGCCCGAACGTGGTGCTCGATGTCGGCCTCGGCAAGCTCGCCGTCGGTGTGCGTGACGATGACAGCGTGCACCTGCTCACCCCACCGCTCACTCGGCACGCCGATCACGGCGACCTGCCGAACGGCAGGATGCGTGGAGATGGCATTCTCCACCTCCGCGGAGTACACGTTCTCGCCACCGGTAATGATCATGTCCTTAATCCGGTCCACGACCCACATGTAGCCGCGCTCGTCCATCCGGCCCATATCGCCGGTGCGGTACCAGCCATCCCGGAATACCTCGGCGGTCTCTTGTGGCATCTGCCAATAACCGTCGGTGAGATTTCCGCCGCGTACGCAGATCTCGCCGTGCTGACCCGGCGGCAGGATCACGCCGTTGGTGTCCTGGATGGTCGCCGTCACTCCAGGGGCAACACGGCCGACCGAGGCGATCAGCGAACGATCGGCGAGCAGTTCCTCCCAGCGAAGGAAACTCACGACCGAGGTGGATTCGGTCATACCGTAGCCGTGCAACAATTTTACGTTCGGCAGGTCGCGAACCAGGCGATCGACAGTGCCCTGCGGCATGGGTGCACTCCCGTACACGAGCTGCTGCAAAGACGCGAGCTTCGTGACATCGTCGCCGCAGGCATCCAGCAACATGCCGACCATAGTGGGGCCCATCTGCGATTCGGTGACGCCGAACTTCTCGACCGTCTCCAGCACCAATTCGGGCGTGAACCTCGGCAATACGCATTGCTGCCCGCCGCCGGCGGTGGGACCCATCAACCCCCACATGGCCGCACCATGGAAGATCGGGCTCTGATGCAGGTAGACGGTATGCGCACCGGGACGGTGGATCGGCAACTGATGAAACATGTTCAACACGGCAGCCTTATGCGAGATCATCACGCCCTTGGGGCGTCCCGTCGTACCACCGGTGTACATCAGCGCCATCAGATCGGATTCATCCGGCTCATCCAGCGGCCCCGGCTGTGAAGCGGACAGGAATTGCTCGAAATCGGTGACGCCGTCGTCATGCCAGCGAATTCCCACCACGGTAGGCGATCCGAAACCGCCTATCTGTGCTACCTCGCTCCAGAGTTCACGCAGTTCGGCATCGACGAAGACCAGTCGGGCGCCGCTATCGGCGAGAATGCCTGCGAGTTCGGCGGCAGCAAGTCGGTAATTCAGCGGAGTGATCACGGCTGCGCCGAGCATCGCAGACTGCCAGGCCTCGAGGAACTCGTGAGTGTTCAGAGAAAGTACGGCGTACCGTTCCGACGACGACCCCAATGCCGATTGGATTGAGCGTCCAAGGCGTTCGATGCGGTCCGTGTGCTCGGCGAACGTCGAGGAGAACTCGCCATCTCGAATTGCGATGGCGTCGTGACGCCACGCGGCGGTCGGGTAATACGTGCGCCCGTAGATCAACTCCTGCACTGTGCTGTCCCCCATCCATTCGTAGGTTCCCTGCAGAGTACGAGATGACACCGAAGGGAACCATGACATACGCCTTAGTATGTCGACATGACTTTGCCCGATCGTGACGGGGACGATTCCAACGATCGCGTCACTGAAATCCTGGACGCCGCTGCGAAAGTGTTCGCCGAGCGTGGATTCGATCGATCCAGCATCGACGATGTGGCTGCCGAACTGGGCGCGACGAAGGGCCGTATCTACCACTACTGGCGTACCAAAGCCGCGTTGTTACTCGCTGTTCAGCGACGCGGTATCGAACGCATGATCGCCCACGTGCAGCCGATCGTGGCAGACGAAGCCCTGACGCCGTTCGAGCGGCTCGCTCGGATGGCTCGCGCCCACATCGCCGCAATGGTCGCAGATCTCGACTATCAAAGGGTTCTTCTGCAAAGCATCAACGTCTACTCCCAATCCGCGCGTTCTCATCCGCATTGGATCGATGTCACCGAGAAGATCAACGCACTGCGGCGTGATTACGAGCAGTTGTTCGTGGAGCTCATTCGCACCGGCCAGCAAGATGGCAGCGTTGCCGGCACGGATCCGATGCTTACCGCCAAAGCCTTGCTCGGAACGCTGAACTGGGCTTGCGTATGGCACCAGCGGGCAGCCGATCCCAGCAGGCGGGCATTGCGCGATTCGCGCACTGTTCACGAACTCTCCGAGTTCGCGATCCGCGGATTACGTCGCTGAGGACTCCTGGACACAGGTAGTGACATACGCGATAGTAGGTCGAATCCGACCGAAGGGGCTCTCAACATGTCTGCAGCTGCTAATAAGTCACTGGCCGCTGGCACACTCGCGCTCATTCTCTGCGCGGCGTGCTCAACCAAATCGTCCGATGGCGGTGACTCGACGAGCGCAGATGGCCTGAAGACAGACGTAGGAGTCAGCGATTCGGAGATTCGGCTTGCCGTGATGACCGATCTGTCCGGGCCGTACAAGGCTGGCGGTTTGGCGATCGCGGCCGGAAACCAGTTGTGGGCTGACACCGTGAACTCCGCTGGCGGTATCTGCGGCCGCGACATCGTGCTGGATATGCAGGACACGGTGTACAAAGTTGATGTCGCGGTTCCCCAGTACGCCTCGGTTGCTCAGGATGACCTGGGCGTACTGCAACTCGGCGGCTCGCACATCCTGTCGGCGCTCAAGGAGAAGATGACCGCCGATGATGTGCTCAGCACCCCGGCCGGATGGGCTGCGGGGAATCTGGATCGCGAACAGATCATGCTGGTCGGGCAGACCTGCGACGTCGAGATGATCAACGGCCTGTCTTTCATGCAGGAGCAAGGCATGCTGGCCGATGGCGACAAGATCGGCCACATTTGGCAGGACGCCGAGTACGGACAGAACGGCAAGATGGCGGTTGACTGGTACGCCGAACAACATGATCTCGATGTCGTATCGATGCCTATTTCGACCACCGATACAGACATGACGGCGACCGTCACGAAATTGAAGAGCGAAGGTGTCGACCTGATCGCGATCACCACCACCCCGGCCGCGACCGGTTCCATCGCGCTGCAAAACGCCGAGCAGGGATTGTCTGTACCGATGATCGGCAACAACCAGGCGTTCCAGCCTCAGCTGCTGGACGATCCGGCGATGGTCGACGCCCTGAGCGACTTCTACATGGTCTCTTCCACCGCCCCATTCTCGGCGGATCTTGAACTGTCGAAGCAGATCGCCGAGGACTACGCCGATTCAACCGATGACGAGCCGAGCGTCGGCGTCCCCATGGGCTACAGCACCGGGATGGTCTGGGAAGCGGTGTTGAACGAAGCGTGTGACTCTGGGGATATGACTCGCAAGGGTGTGCTCGAGGCAAAGAAGAAGGTCACTTCACTTGATACCGAAGGACTCACCGGGACGTTGGACTTCTCCAAGGACGGCGAGCCATCGACCCGCGAAGCCTTCA
>JBKEDB010000107.1:0-3098 GCA_047975195.1 Cumulibacter sp.
AACACCGCGTTAGTGTCGATGCAGCGCACCTACTATGACGGCGCGACGAGCGTGACGAGCGCGCCCAGTAAAGGCAACCCGACCACGATCAGCACCTCGGCGACCCTCGATTCGGGCGCGGTGACATTCGCCGACACCACGATGACGTATGACACGTACGGGCGGGTGACCTCAACGAGCGATCCGCTGGATCGCACCACCTCGACGGCCTATACCGATACATCGGGACAAACCACGGCGATGACGGTGACCAACGCGAAGGGTCAAGAATCCACGACCCATCTCAGTGCCGCGCGTGGCGTGGTCAGTGCAGAGGTCGGGGTTGCCGGGCAACGTACCGACGTGGAATCGGACGCGTTAGGGCGCACCAGCAAAGTGTGGTTACCCGGCCGCGCTAAAGCCAGTAACCCGACACCATCGATCGCGTACGCGTACGCGATCACCGCGGGCAAGCCGCCGTCGGTCAAGACGACCACGTTGACGCCCAGCGGCGGGACGACGAGCTCGTTCGAGATCTACGACGGGCTGCTGAACCTGCGCCAAACGCAGGAGCCGTCCGAAGGCGGTGGACGCGTGGTGAACGAGACCGTGTTGGATGCCGCCGGGCGCCCGATCAACAGCATCGGCCCGTACTACGCCCTCGGTGATCCCTCGGGCCTGTTGTTCGTGCCGGGCACGGCAGTGCCGGCCGAAATCGTGAGCACCTATGACGGCGCCGGCCGGACGGTGAAGCAGACACAGAAAGTCAACAACACCGCGAAGTGGTCCACCAGCTACTCCTACGACGGTAAGTCGGTGAAAACGACACCGCCGAACGGAGCACCGGCAACACGGAAAGTCCAGGACGCGCGGGGGAACCCCACCGCGTTGTGGACCTATCACGGCAATGCGCCAACAGGGGCATACGATGACGTGACCTACACGCACACGCCCGCCGGTCAACTCGCGTCGATGACCGACGCTGCCGGCAATGAATGGACTTGGGACTACGACCTGGCCGGTAACGAGGTCAGCGTCGATGACCCCGACAGCGGGCTGAGCACGAGCATGTTCGATCTCGCAGGCCAACGCACGTCCACGACCGACAGCCGCGGACAGACGATCACCACCACCTACGACGATCTCGGTCGCGTGACGGGGACGTATGACGGCGCGAGTGTCACGGCCGCGGCGCAGTTGAGCGAGCAGACGTACGACAGCGTGATGGTCGGGATGCCGGCAACCAGTACACGTTTTGATCAGTCAGGGGACTACGTGCAGTCCATCGGCGGGTACACCGCCGCGGGGTTGCCGACGAGCTCGAGTATCACCATCCCCGAATCGGACCTGGCCGGCGATCTCGCCGGGACCTATACGACCGCGTACACGTACACGGTGAACAACCAGATCAAGACCGTGAAACACCCGGCCCTCGGCGGGCTACCCACGGAGACCGTCACCACGAGCTACACGAACCTCGGGCGTCCGAAAGGGTTGTTGCGTAGCGCGTATGCGTACGTGAATCAGGTGACGTACACGCACCTGAACGAGGTCACGCAGATGTCGCAGACAGCATTGAACACCGCGAACTATCACTCGTTCTACTACCAGGACGGCACGCGGCGCCTGGCGCGCACGTACGTGACGACGCGGTCGCAAACACTTGCGGACCGCAACGACGAGATGCAAACCGTCGCCGTCAACAACGACCGCAGCCAGTATCAACTCGTCCTCGAGTCAAGAATCAAGCACCTGCTGCTCGATCGCCACGAGAAAACGGAGCGCTGTTCAGCTAGTTCTTCGCCAATCCCGACTTCCAGCAAATGCTGCTGGGGTACCTGGGCGATACCTACGACGAGCACCGGCGACGAGTCGGATAGGTTTGGGAACCTGCTTTAGTCCGACTCGGGAACCTGCTTAAGGATCTCGAGCGGGTCGGATGCTCGCTCGAGCGCGCGGTCACCGCTCATGACGCTCGCGCCAGGAGTCGTTCGGTGAGCTCGACGCTTGCGAGGAAGGTCCAGAAGATCCAGTCGAGGAACTCGTCGCTGTAGTCGGTTTGCTGCGGTTTGGTCACGGTGTTCGCATGTCGGATGTCGAAAGTGTCGGCGAGCTGGAACAGCGCGCCGTCGTCCCTCTTCGTGAACTCGACCGAGTCCGCAATTAAGTCGCGGCGCTCCTCGAGCACCCGCGCAAGCCCGTGGCATGCCAATCGGCGATCTTCTCTGGTGGCGGCCCGATGACGAAACTGCGCGATCGCGTGCCGGATCTCGTCGCCTGTATTGCTAGTGATCTGGGTCGCCGAGGCGATCAGATCGGTGCGGCCATCGTCGACGTGGCTAATCAGCAGACCGGCGTCGTCGCCGTCGGTAGCCAGACGCAGCGGATGCTGCAGATCATCGAGCAGCACGTTGACGTGGTAACGGTAGATCCGCTGGCCTGGATCGATCGCAAAGTCCGCGTAATGGAATCCGCATCCGGAGAAGTCGTGCTCCTCGCGGGTGCGTGGGCGGGCGATGACGTCGTGTGCGACCTCGATCGCGCCATAGAGCTCGTTCTCTTCAAGTTCAGCGATCTCGGGGAGGTGTAGTTGAACGCCGAAGGCGTCCAGGCACGCCTTGCCCAGGGCATCCTGGCCGCTCGGCGAAGGTGGCCGGTCGACGCACGGCGTCCCGAACTCCCGGTCGAAGTAGCCCCGATGCGCCAACCGAAAAATCAGATCCCTCCAGCCTGACCTCAGCGCGACAAGCGGGTCGATCGGCGCAGGTGGATCGGTGCGCTGTGGAAAGTACCGACGGAACTGTTTCCGCGGTTCCGGCAAGCTCGAGGGGGACTGCACCAGCTCGTCCCACAGCGAGTTGCGGGCATGGTGCAGGTCTCCGTCGGAATCGGCCCAGATGCCTGATCCGTCGGGCAGCGATGCGAAGTACCGCGCGGGCTCCTCGCTGTCGAAGGCGTCCAACAGCAGCCAGTGCGCCCGCTCGTACCACCCGGGGCCGCGCGCAATCGCCTTCGCCTCCCGAGCGAAGATCTCGAACGGCCACCGCAGGCGGTAGTCCTCGCCCGGGTCGTCAGCAATGAACATGGGACATGTTACCTACCATTATCTGCGAGTTCGG
>JBKEDB010000078.1:0-39629 GCA_047975195.1 Cumulibacter sp.
GCGTACTCCATGGGCAGCTCGCGGGCGATGGGCTCGATGAAGCCGCGCACGATCATGGCCATCGACTCCTCCTCGGAGAGGCCGCGGCTCATCAGGTAGAACAGCTGCTCCTCGCTCACGCGCGTCACGGTGGCCTCGTGGGCGAGCGACGCGTCGTCGGTACGGATGTCGATCGCGGGGTAGGTGTCGCTGCGCGAGATCGTGTCGACGAGCAGCGCGTCGCAGACCACCGAGTTGGCGGCATGATGCGCGTTCGCGTCGACGCGGACCTCGCCGCGGTAGCCCGTACGCCCGCCGCCGCGCGCGATCGACTTCGACAGGATCGAGGACTTGGTGTGCGGCGCGAGATGGATCATCTTGGCGCCCGCGTCCTGGTGCTGCCCGGGACCCGCGAATGCGACGGACAGGGTCTCGCCCTTGGCGTGCTCGCCGGTGAGGAAGATCGAGGGGTACTTCATCGTCACCTTGGATCCGATGTTGCCGTCGACCCACTCCATCGTCGCGCCCTCCTCGGCGATGGCGCGCTTCGTCACGAGGTTGTACACATTGGTTGACCAGTTCTGGATCGTCGTGTAGCGCACGCGGGCGTTCTTCTTCACGATGATCTCCACGACCGCCGAGTGCAGCGAGTCGGACTTGTAGATCGGGGCCGTGCAGCCCTCGATGTAGTGCACATAGCTGTCCTCATCCGCGATGATGAGCGTGCGCTCGAACTGGCCCATGTTCTCGGTGTTGATCCGGAAATACGCCTGCAGCGGGATCTCGACGTGGACGCCCTAGGGCACGTACACGAAGGAGCCGCCGGACCACACGGCCGTGTTCAGCGCCGCGAACTTGTTGTCGCCCGAGGGGATGACCGTGCCGAAGTACTCCTCGAAGAACTCGGGGTGCTCCCGAAGGGCGGTATCGGTGTCCATGAAGATGACGCCCTGGCTTTCCAGATCTTCGCGGATCTGGTGATAGACCACCTCCGACTCGTACTGCGCGGCGACACCGGCGACGAGGCGCTGCTTCTCCGCCTCCGGGATGCCGAGCTTGTCGTAGGTGTTCTTGATGTCCTCGGGCAGGTCGTCCCAGCTCGCCGCCTGCTTCTCGGTCGAGCGGACGAAGTACTTGATGTTGTCGAAATCGATACCGGACAGGTCGGCGCCCCACTGCGGCATCGGCTTCTTGTCGAACAAGGACAGCGCCTTGAGCCGCGTGTTCAGCATCCACTCGGTCTCATTCTTCAACGCGGAAATCTCGCGAACTACCTGCTCGGACAGTCCGCGCTTCGCGATCGCGCCCGCGTCATCGGAATCGTGCCAGCCGTAGTTGTACCGACTCAGGGCCTCAATGTGCTCGTCCTGAGTGATCTGCACGCCTTCGGTGGTGGTCATCAGAGAACCTCGTGTTCCTTCGCTATCGAATGCTCGAGCAATTACGTGTGGATGGTGTTCGTTGTGCTGTTAGGCGGTCGAGGATCGCTCACGTGCGCTAAACGTGAGCGGGCCGGTACCTGGTACGTGTGTGGTGCAGACCCCGTCGCCGCGCGCGATGGTGGCTAGCCGTTGCACATGGCTGCCGACCAGCCGCGCGATGACCTCAGTCTCGGCCTCACACAGTTCGGGGAACTCGGAGGCGACGTGCGCCACGGGGCAATGTCGTTGGCACAGTTGCCCGCCAGAGGCCAGCGATTCCGCCGACGCAGCGTAGCCCTCTGCCGACAAGGCTCGCGCAAGCGCCTCCGCACGAGCGAGCGGATCCTCGCCAGCTCCGTCCATCGCACTACGGCACCGTTGTTCCAGGCCCACGACCTGTTCGTCCGCGAACGCCCGAACGGACTGACGACCGGCGACCGCCGCGATGTGTCGTAACGCGGATACGGCGAGATCGTCGTATGTGTGCGGCAAGTCATCTCGAGCCGCGTCGGTGAGCGCGTAGCGCCGAGCCGGGCGCCCGCGCCGACCCGCCTCGAGGGACGTCTCGGCGACCAGCCCATCGTTGAGCATCACGTCCAGATGTCGCCGTACCCCAGCCGCCGTCAGTTGCAGCGCCGCCGCGAGTTCGGAGACGGTCTGCGAGCCGTGATTCAGCAGTAGACCGATGATGCGCTCACGCGTACCACCGTCACCGGACGCCGGAACGGCGACGGCTTCGGTAGCAACTGGAGCGATTTTCACAACACCCATGTTACCTAATTGGAGGGGTGGCGCGATTCGATCGACTTCGTGACCTCACCGACACAGGCAGGCCTAACTAATAGTCAGGTTCGCCTTACCTAATCAATTGCCGCGTGGGCCGACGGCGACATCATCTACTGGCTGACGTACTTCGAGAGTTGATCGCGCTCAAACTCGAGTTCGTCGATCGATGACTTCACTACGTCACCGATGCTCACGATGCCGACCAGGCGGCCGTCCTCGATCACCGGAACGTGGCGTACGCGCGCATCGGTCATCTGCCGACGCAGCCCGTCGACCGAGTTCCCGAGCGTGGTGGTTTGCACGACTGCGGTCATGATGGCGCGCACGGGCGTGCCCTCGAGTGACGGGATGCTTGCGAGGTGGCGTACGACGTCGCGTTCAGACACGATTCCTTCGATTGCCTCGCCGTCAGCGCTGACGATGACCGCTCCGATATTGTGCTGGGCCATCACGTCGACGAGGTCCCGAATTGTCGCTTCCGGCGCCATCGTGACAACGTCGGCGCCCTTAGTGCTGAGTATCTCGCTGATCTTCATGGTGCGCTCCCGGATCGGGGACGGTGGAGGTAATGGTAGGCCGGGCGTGGCGCGCAACACAAGATTCCACTTCACTGGCCGCATACTCTAGGGGCGTGCGCATTCCTCTCCCCGCCGCCTCCGCCACCAATGTGCGTCGGTTGGCCTTGGCCAACCTGACCGCAAACATCGTTCTCGTCATCACCGGCGGCGTCGTACGACTGACCGGGAGCGGACTCGGGTGCGCGCAGTGGCCAACCTGTAACGACGGCAACATCGTGCCGCACGCCGCAGCGCCGGCGCATACCTACATCGAATTCCTCAATCGCACGCTCTTCTTTGTCCTGGCGCTCATCGCGCTGACGGCGTGGTCGGTAATCCGCCGCCTGGAGCCCCGCCGCAAGGACATGTCTCGCCTCGCATTCCTGATCGGGCTCGGCATCCCGGCGCAAGCGGTGATCGGCGGAATCACCGTGCTCACCGGCCTCAACCCATACACGGTGATGGCGCACCTCATGGCGACGATGGTGATCATCTACTGGTGCAGCGTGCTGTACAACCGTGCCCGCAACCTCGATCGAGTGGTACCGGAGTACGCCAGCAAGCCGATGCACTGGCTGGCGCGAATCCTGCTGGGTAGCACGTACCTCACGCTCGCCGCCGGCACCGTCGTCACCGGCTCCGGTCCGCATTCCGGCGATCCCGAAGCCGGTCGCACCGGATTCGACCCAGCGTTCGTATCCCAGTTGCACGCCGACGCAGTGTTCCTGCTGATCGGCATCAGCATCACGGTGCTGGTCATCAGCTATATCGTGCGAGCCGACAAACTGCGGCGCGCCGCCTGGGTAATGGTGGGGGTAGAACTAGCTCAAGGTGTCGTGGGCTATGTCCAGTACTTCACGAACCTGCCCGAAGCGCTCGTGGCCATACACCTGTTGCTCGCTGCGGTGCTGATGGCCTGCGTGACATATGTCGCCGAGGAGATTCGGTACGTTCGCCTCGGCGGACCTCGCCAGGCCGAGCGCTCTGCGATGGCGCGAGCTGACTCGCTTTAGCCAGCGACCCTGAGGCGGTCGTGCGCCTCACCGATACTCCCGTTGAGCGGATGCTGGACCTCGCGATCCGCTCGAGCCTGCGAGTGTCGCACCGCGGCCGGTTCACTCAGATTTTCCGATTCGCGTCGGATCGCGGCCATCCGAGCGTGCGCGAGAGTCAGGTCGACCGCGAGATCATCAAGCACCTCGGCGTTGCTCCTGGCAGCCGCCGAGACAACATCGAAGCCGTCCAGTACGTCTGATAATGCTGCCTGCGCGGCGATCGCGTCGGCGTCCGTACCGAGGTGATCCTCGTACTCATCGACCAGCACGTCCAACAGATCCGCCAACCGCTCCCAACCGCGTGCGGCAGCCTCGGTATCGCCTACAGAATCCGACACGTCGCCCCACGAACTGCTGATCGCCGTTGGCCGGACCCGGGTGTACGCGCTCACGTCGCTCTCCTAGCGTCCTGAATCCCATTGCAGGGGGCTTATTGGACAGGCTAGGCGCTGGCTCGCCGCTGCGAGACGGACAGGCCAGAAGTTCACGTGGAATCTGCGATCTGTTTGCTCGCCGACTGCGCCGCCTTACTTACCGGCGGCGCGCCCGCGACCCATCAGGCCCCACTCGTAACCAGTGGTGCGTACGGCGCCGACGGCGTCGCGATCCCATTCACCCTCGAGTACGTCAAAACCTGCGCTCGCGCACGCCGCCATCGCCGCCGCGTGCGAACCGACGATCTGATCGCCATAGCGGCCGTCCTCTGCAACGACGATGATGCGAGTACGGAAGGCAGAAATATGCTCGACGTAGACGAACTTCGCACCGCCATGCGCCGATGCAAACCGACCGAGCCGCTTTGCGGCCGTCGAAACTTCCTCGGACTCGTGAGCGGGGACGATGGCCGATTCGTCGGCGGCGGTTGCGTCGGTCATAGCACCAGAATAGCGTTCGGCCGCGAAGACCGTAGCGCCGTGTCGAGACCCGCTAGCGGCGACGTACGCCGGTTCGAGACTCGATCGCCGCGAGCCGCTCCAGCAGTAACTCCACCCGTCGGCGGGCCGCGACGGCGGCCTCCTCGTGTCTACTGACAAACGATGGCGCCAACGGCACGCTCGGTAACCGCATCGGCGCTGCCGACAGCGCTGCGAGGACATCGCGGATAGCCGAAATGTGCTGGGACGTCGCATCGCCGCGCACCACGTTGCCCCCTCACGTCAGTTGCCGTGGCGACGATGATGCTCCTTTACGCTATGCACACGGTGAATGGCACGTGGCCGACACGTGACGGATGCGCCACGAGTGAAAGGTGCAGACCCGTCTACAGAACGGCGTCGACGGCGATCAGCACGAACACCAAGGTCAGGTAGGTGTTCGACATGTGGAACACCCGCATAGGGCGGATCTGCGCACCGCGGACGGTCTGGACGTGCAGTTTGATGGTTTCCGCCAGGAACCACGCACCCAGCACAGTGACTGTCACGCCGTACACCGGGCCAGTCGCGATCGGCCACAGCAGCACCGAACACGCCACCATCGCTATCGCATGCCCCAGCATCTGAGCCGTAACGGTCTGGGGCTTCGCAACGACCGGCAGCATCGGTACACCCGCTGCCGCGTAGTCGTCCTTGTACTTGATCGCCAATGCCCAGAAGTGTGGCGGCGTCCAGAAGAAGATCACTAGGAACATCATGACGGGCGCCAACGCAACGTCGCCGGTGACCGCGGCCCAGCCGATCAACACCGGCATACAACCCGCCGCGCCGCCCCACACGATGTTCTGCGACGTACGCCGCTTGAGGATCATGGTGTACAGCACCACGTACAGCAGGATTGCCACCACGTTGAGCACGGTGGCCATCGGCGTGGTGTAGTACCAGAAGACTGCCGTTGACAGCACGCCCAGCACGACACCAAACACCAACGCATTGCGTGGCGCCACCACGTGCCGCACCAGAGGTCGGCGGCGAGTTCGGTGCATCACCGAATCAATATCGCGGTCGACGTAACAGTTCAACGAGTTGGCCGAACCGGCCGACAACATGCCGCCAACCAATGTCTGCACGATCAGCCAGACATTGCCCACGCCCCCGGCGGCCAGCATCATCGCAGGCACCGTCGTAATCAACAGTTGCTCGATGATGCGTGGTTTCGTCAGCGCAACGTATGCCCGCACTACATCCAGGGCGCTCCCACGCGGTTCGGATTGCGGCGCCGCACCGATCGTCTTCGTGCTCATGAGGTCGCCTCGCATGCGAGCGCACGAGGGCGCTGCCTGGCCGAGACGATCAGTTGCACGGGGTTCGCTCTTCTACTAGAGGTTCGTAGATCGCGCGCACCAAGAAGATGACGCGCCAGCGTGCAAGTCTAGCCCGTGCAGGTCGCCAACAGCACCGACAGGCACAGTGTGACCCCTCACGCGGAGCACATTCCTGTGAGGCGAATCGCGTGCGATTCACCGAACCGAAGCCGATCGGTTCGGGAACGCCCACGTCGCCGGACTAGGCTGGGAGCGGCGCCGCGGAAATCTGCGCCCGCTGAGAAGAGATGAACAAAGGAGCCCAGCTGTGACCGACCGCAGCGTCCCGCCCATGGTCTTGCCGGAGGGCTGGTCCGACCTCGACCGGCGGGCCATCGACACCGCCCGAGCCCTCGCGATGGACGCAGTCCAGAAGGTCGGCAACGGGCACCCTGGCACCGCGATGAGCCTCGCGCCTGCCGCCTACTACCTGTTCCAGCGCGCCATGCGCCACGACCCCAGCGATCCCGACTGGATCGGGCGTGACAGGTTCGTGCTCTCGGCCGGTCACTCCAGCCTCACTCTCTACGTGCAGCTCTACCTCGCGGGATTCGGCCTCGAACTCGCCGACCTGGAGGCCCTGCGCACCTGGGGTTCGCTCACGCCAGGCCATCCCGAACATGGGCACACCAGCGGTGTCGAGATCACCACCGGACCACTGGGTTCCGGACTCGCCGCATCAGTCGGAATGGCGATGGCGGCACGTCGTGAACGTGGCCTGCTCGACCCCGATGCCGCGTCCGGACAAAGCCCGTTCGATCACCACATCTTCGTCATCGCCTCCGACGGCGATGTCCAGGAGGGCGTGACCAACGAGGCGTGCTCGATCGCCGGAACGCAGCGGTTGGGCAACCTCGTCGTGCTGTACGACGACAACCACATCTCGATCGAGGACGACACGTCGATCGCGTTCACCGAAGACGTCTCCGCCCGGTACGAGGCGCTGGGGTGGCACGTGCTGAACGTGGACTGGACGACGGCAGACGGGTACCAAGAAAATCTGCAATCGCTCGAGGACGCGATCAACGAGGCTAAGCAGGTCACTGATCGCCCCTCGTTCATCAAGCTACGCACGATCATCGCGTGGCCAGCACCGACGATGCAGAACACTGGTGCCTCGCACGGCGCGGCGCTGGGCGCCGAAGAGGTCGCCGCGACGAAAACCGTGCTGGGCCTGAATCCGCAAGTGTCGTTCGACGTACCCGAAGACGTGCTGGCGCATGCTCGCCGCGCCGTTGATCGCGGTCGCGCTGCGCGCGAGGTGTGGGAGCGCGAATTCGACGCGTGGCGCACCGCGAACCCCGAACGCGCTGAATTGTTGCAACGCCTGCGCACCCGCTCCCTACCGGCGGGCTGGAGCGCTGCGCTCCCGACGTTCGACGCCGATCCCAAGGGCGTGGCCACCCGTGCCGCATCTGGCAAGGTCTTGGCGGCTCTCGGTCCGGTGCTGCCAGAACTGTGGGGCGGTTCGGCGGACCTCGCAGGTTCGAACAACACCACGATGGACGGCGAACCGTCGTTCCTGCCCGAGGATCGGCAGTCCACCGCGTTCCCGGGTAATCCGTTCGGCCGCACGCTGCACTTCGGAGTCCGCGAGCATGCGATGGGCAACATCCTCAACGGCATCGCGCTACACGGCGGCACTCGTCCGTACGGCGGCACCTTCCTGGTGTTCTCCGACTACATGCGACCGGCGGTCCGCCTGGCGGCGCTGATGCAACTGCCGGTGACCTACGTGTGGACGCACGACTCGGTCGGACTCGGCGAGGACGGTCCGACCCACCAGCCGATCGAGCACCTCGCGGCGCTCCGCGCGATCCCCGGCCTAGACGTCGTACGACCCGGTGACGCCAACGAGACCGCGGCCGCATGGCGCGCAGTGCTCGAGCGCACCGACCGCCCCGCCGGTCTCGCGCTCTCACGACAAGCCGTGCCGACCCTAGACCGCTCGGTCTTCGCCTCGGCAGACCTCGTCTCGCGCGGCGGCTATGTCCTGAAGGACACCGAGGGCACCCCGGACGTCATCCTGATCGGGACCGGCTCAGAACTTCACCTGGCTGTTCAGGCGTCCGACGCACTGGCGACCGAGGGCGTAGCCGCTCGCGTGGTCTCGATGCCCTGCCTGGAATGGTTTGATGCGCAGGACGTCGAGTACCGCGATGCCGTCTTGCCGCCCGCCATCCGCGCTCGCGTCAGCGTTGAAGCTGGCACGGCAATGCCCTGGTATCGCCTGCTCGGCGACGCCGGCCGTGCCGTCGCGATCGAGCACTTTGGTGCGTCAGCCGCCGCGGGCGTGCTCTTCGAGAAGTTCGGATTCACCACCGAAGCCGTCGTCAGCGCGGCGCGCGACAGCATTCGCGCCGCCGGCGTGGACGCATCCTAGACAGAGTTTGGAGCAGCGAGGCCGATGAGCACGAACGCGAACCTGAAAGAGCTGTCCGAGCGCGGGGTCGCCGTATGGTTCGACGACCTATCGCGGGAGCGGATCACCGGGGGCGGCCTGAAGGCGCTGGCCGAGGAACGGTCGGTCGTTGGCGTGACCACGAACCCGTCGATCTTCCAGGCTGCGATCAGCGGATCTGACCAGTACGACGAACAGCTCGCCGACAGCGCCACGTTAGGGCTCACTGTCGACGAAACCGTCCGCTCCATCACCACGCGCGATGTGCGGGCGGCGTGCGATGTGCTCCGGCCGATCGCCGACGCGACGGGTGGGACAGACGGCCGGGTATCGATTGAGGTCGATCCTCGCTCCGCACATGACGAAGTGAAAACTGTCGCAGAGGCGAAGTTGCTGTGGTGGATGGTGGACCGGCCGAACCTGTTCATCAAGATCCCGGCCACGGATGAAGGAATCCCTGCCATCACAGCGACGATTGCCGCTGGTATCAGTGTCAACGTCACGCTGATCTTCTCGATCGAGCGCTATCGCCAGGTGATCGAGGCCTACCTCACCGGCCTGGATCAGCGGATAGCCGCCGGCGCCTCACTTGATGGTCTGGAGTCGGTCGCGTCGTTCTTCGTCAGCCGGGTCGATACCGAGATCGATGCGCGGCTCGGTGATTCGGCTGCGTCGCTGCGAGGCAAGGCCGGTGTCGCGAACGCCCAGCTTGCCTATGCGGAGTTCGAGAAGGTGTTCACCTCAGAGCGTTGGGCCGCGCTGGAGGCCAAGGGGGCACGCAAGCAGCGCCCGCTGTGGGCATCTACCGGGGTGAAGAACCCCGACTACCCCGACACGCTCTACATCGCCGAGCTCATCGCTGCGGACACCGTCAACACGATGCCCGAGAAGACCATGGAGGCGTACGCCGACCACGGTGCCCCCGGGACGGCAGTGACTGAATCCTACGAATCCGCCCGTCAGGTCCTAGCCGACGTCGTTGCCGCGGGCGTCGACCTCAACGATGTGTTCGCCGTCCTCGAACGTGAGGGTGTCGAGAAGTTCGAGACCGCCTGGGCCGAGCTGTACCAGACCGTGACCGCCGCGTTGGAGAAGAAGTAAGGAACAAACCGCATGCACCTCGACTGCCGAGCGCCATCCGACCTATCGACGACCATCGCCGACCTCGTTCGGGACAAGATTGCCTCGGCAGTCATGGCGCAGGACCCCACGCTGTGGGGTGCGGCCGCCGAGAGCGAGGCCGCTCAGCGCTTGGGCTGGGTAGACCTGCCGGAGACCTCACGTCCGCTCCTCGCCGCGATCGAGGCTCTGTCAGCCGAACTGCGCGAGGACGGTCTGGACCGAATCGTGCTGTCCGGCATGGGCGGTAGTTCGCTGGCGCCCGAGGTAATCTGCGCAACCGACGGGGTGCCGCTGATCACCCTCGATTCGACCGACCCTCATCAGGTCGCCGCGGCCTTCGACGTCGATCTCGAACGAACCGTACTGGTGGTCTCGTCGAAGTCAGGTACAACGGTCGAAACCGATTCGCATCGCCGGTACGCCATCAAGCGCTTCAGCGAGGCCGGGATCGACCCCGCATCGCGAATCGTGATCGTGACCGATCCCGGATCGCCGCTGCAAACGCTGGCCGAAGAGTCCGGCTATCGACGCGTGTTCGAAGCCAACCCGCACGTCGGCGGCCGCTACAGTGCGCTGACCGCGTTCGGGCTCGTCCCCGCCGGCCTCGCCGGGGCCGATATCTCCAGCTTGCTGGACGATGCGGCGGAGGTAGCCGAACTACTCGGCTCCGATAACGCCGAGAACCCCGCCGTACAGCTGGGTGCGCTGCTGGGCGGGGCCGAGCGTGCCGGTGCCGAGAAACTAGTGCTCGCTTCCCGCGAGTCAGCGAACGTCGATTTCGGTGCGTGGGCCGAACAGTTGATCGCCGAATCCAGCGGAAAAGTCGGACGCGGGATCCTCCCGGTCGTCGTCGAGGACGCTGCTGCGCCCGGCTTCGCGGGCGCCGGATCGGACGCCGTACTCGGCCTCCTCGGACCCGGTGAGGCACCGGTCGCGGCCAGCGGATACGCCTTGGCCACGGACGGCCCGCTCGGCGCGCAGTTCCTGTTGTGGGAGATGGCCATCGCGATCGCCAGTCGCGTCATCGGTGTAAATCCGTTCGACCAGCCCAACGTCGAGGAGGCCAAACGAATGGCCCGCGCGCTCCTGGACGAGCCGACGGCAGAGCAGGTTACCCCCGCGCTGGAGCACGATTGCCTCTCGGTGACGGTGTTGGGCGGTGCCCTCGGTGCCCCGACCACGCTGGCGAGCGCACTGTCAGCGCTATTGAATGCAGCCGCGGAGGATGGGTACGTCGCTGTGATGGCGTACCTCGACCGGCACGCTGACGTCGCGCTGCGCGCATCGCGTCCACTGATCGCGCAACGTAGCGACCGGCAGACGACGTTCGGCTGGGGCCCGCGCTTCCTGCACTCGACCGGTCAATACCACAAGGGTGGACACCCCAACGGCGTGTTCCTGCAGATCACCGCTGACAGCTCCGAAGATGCTGCCGTCCCCGACCGGCCATACACCTTCGGATCTCTTCAGCGCGCGCAAGCGGCCGGAGATGCGCAGGTACTCGCCGAGCAAGGCCGGCCGGTACTGCACGTGCATCTGAGCGATCGGTCAGCGGGGATCACGGCGCTGCTCACTGCGCTGAACGCCGAAGTCGACTAACTCCACCACCGCACTCGAGGAGGGAGCCGCGCATGACGCCATCTGCCGCATCCGGGAAGAAATCAGCGGGCAAATCTGCCAAGAAGGATCCGAAGCGCAAAGCGTCCCGCGTGACGTCGGCGCCGGTGAACGTCGCGCTCCCGCCGGGTGAACCCGAGCCGGAGTACATCGCCGCCACGCCCGTCACCGCCACGGTCAATCCGCTGCGCGACCCGCGCGACCGACGTCTCCCCCGCGTCCCGGAGCCTTGTGCCCTCGTCGTTTTCGGCATCACCGGCGACCTCGCCCGTAAGAAGCTCCTGCCGGCGATCTACGACATTGCGCACCGCGGCCTCCTGCCTGCCAACTTTGTGCTGCTGGGCTTCGCACGACGCGATTGGGCGGACGGCGACTTTGCGCAGCTCGCTCGCGAGGCAGCCCAGCAGCATGCGCGCACCCCGTGGGACGAAAGCGTCTGGGAACGACTGGCCGACAACATCAAGTTCGTGCCCGGCGAGTTCGACGACGACCGGGCATTCGACCTACTCAGCGCCACGCTCGACGCGCTGAATTCGACGCACGGCATCAAGGGAAACGCTGCGTTCTACTTATCCGTGCCGCCGTCTTTCTTCCAGACCGTACTGCAGCAGTTACACCGCACGGGCATGGCCGACAATGAACGTTCCGGCGGGTGGCGACGCGTGGTGGTCGAGAAGCCCTTTGGCCACGACCTGGAGTCCGGTAAGCGACTGAACGAACTCGTCGACAAGGTCTTCGGCTGGCGCGACGTTTACCGGATCGATCATTACCTCGGCAAAGAGACCGTGCAGAATCTGTTTGCCTTCCGGTTCGCCAACACCATGTTTGAGCCGATCTGGAATTCGCACTACGTCGATTCGGTCCAGATCACCATGGCCGAGGAAGTCGGCATTGCCGGCCGCGCAGCATTCTACGATCACACCGGCGCCGCGCGCGACGTCCTGCAGAATCACCTGTTGCAGTTACTCGCGCTCACAGCGATGGAAGAACCCGTCCGGTTCATCCCGTCGGCGATCCGAACGGAAAAACTGAAAGTACTGCGAGCCATCACGCTGCCGACCAACCTGGACGGTCACGCGGTCCGCGGTCAGTACCAGCCAGGTTGGCTCGCCGGTGAGCGCGCCGTCGGATATCGCGAGGAAGACGGAATCCCGGCCGATTCCACGACGGAGACGTACGCGGCCGTCACCTTGCACGTGGAGACTCGACGGTGGGCCGGCGTGCCGTTCTACCTGCGCACCGGCAAGCGTCTGCCCCGCCGCGTCACCGAGATCGCGCTGAACTTCAAGCGGGCACCGCACCTGCCGTTCGCGCCGACGGACACCGAGGATCTCGGGCATAACCAGTTGGTCATCCGGGTACAGCCGGATGAGGGGGTGACGTTGCGATTCGGGTCCAAGGTTCCCGGCACCGTGATGGAGGTCCGCGATGTGGCGATGGACTTCTTGTACGGCGAAACCTTCACCGAGTCGAGCCCAGAAGCCTACGAGCGATTGTTGCTGGACGTGTTGCTCGGCGATGCCACACTCTTCCCGCTCAACGAAGAGGTGGAGGCATCCTGGGCAGTGATCGACCCGTTGGAGAAGTTCTGGGAGTCAACCGAACCGGCGCGATACCGCGCAGGTGAGTGGGGACCCGCCGAAGCCGATGACATGCTGGCCCGCGACGGACGCGTCTGGCGTCGTCCCTAATGCAGAAGGGCCTATTTCAATGACGACGTTATGGGACACCACCGGAACGGCCGTTGTGCAGGCATTGGCCGCCGAACGGCGTATGGGCGGAGCGGTCACGTCCGGAAATGCGCTCACACTGGTCGTGATGGTCGACGAGCGCTACGTCACCGACGCCGAGAAAGCTGCCGCGAAGGCCGCGGCGATGAACCCGTGTCGCCTCCTCATCGTCGTCCGCCGCGAACTGGATGCACCGCAGCCGAGGCTGGACGCCGAGGTCTTGGTCGGCGGCCGGCTCGGGCCCGGTGAGGCCATCGTGATGCGGATGTACGGGCGATTGGCCCTGCACGCCGAGTCGGTCACGCTACCGCTGCTGGCGCCCGACGCCCCCGTGGTGGCGTGGTGGCACGGTCCGCCGCCAAGCGTCATCGCCACCGATGCGGTCGGCGTGTACGCCGACCGTCGAATCACCGATTGCGGCTGGCTACGAACTGGTACCGACGCATTGCATGACCGCGCGATCGATTACGCCCCCGGCGATACCGACCTGGGATGGACCCGCACGACCCAATGGCGCTCAGCGTTGGCGTCCTCGTTCGATTCGATCACCGATACACCCACCGCGCTGAAGGTGCACGGATCGACCGACTCGCCCGCGATGCTGCTCCTGGCCGGGTGGTTGGAGAGCCGACTCGGGCTGCCGTGCAAGATCCGTCCCTCTCGTCAGAATGTCGGTGCTTCCGGAATAGCTGGCGTATCGATCGCCTTGGCGGGCAAACGTCGGTTGAAGGTGGTCCGCGAAGGTGGCGACTTGGTGATCACCCGCACTGGACAGCGAGAGCAGCGGATGCCTATCCGTGAGCGCGATCTGGGCGATCTGCTGACGGAGGAACTGCGCAGGCAGGGCGCCGACGAGACTTACGCGGACGCCCTCTCCGCAGCCGGCGGCGTGCCACAGTTGGCTCGGCGACGGCACCGCCGCACACATATTTGGATTGACCCCGAGCGCCCGCGCACGAAAGCCATCACGGCCGAGATTCGCCATGCGGCGGCCGCTCAGGTCCGCAATGGATCGGCCACCACCGCCTGAGGAGAACCATTCCGGTGACTATCAGTATCGACGTCCTCGGTGACCTGCCGGCCACCGCTGCGCACGCCGCAGAATTGTTCATCGACGCGATCCGGCGTCAACCCGACGGCCCCATACATGTCGTGCTTACCGGTGGCAGCACAGGCATCGCCGTTCTGCGGGCCATCGGCACACGATCGAGCGAGATCGACTGGTCACTGTTGCACGTGTGGTGGGGTGATGAGCGGTTCGTTCCGGCGATGGATGCCGAACGCAACGACCGCCAGGCCGACGAAGCGCTCCTTGCACACGTGCCAATCGAGGCTGCCAACATCCACCGCGTGGCGGCGGCAGATGGTCCGCTCGGTGATGATCCGGACGCGGCTGCCGCGGCGTACGCCGACGAACTGGCCCGTCATGCACCACCGGGCGAGTCGTGCCCTCGGTTCGCCGTTCTGATGCTTGGCGTCGGCGAGGAGGGGCACACGGCGTCGATATTCCCGCAGTCGCCCGCCGCGACGGATCCGAACGTGGCCTGCGCCGTGCGGGACTGCCCGAAACCGCCGCCAACCCGGGTGTCGTTGACCTTCCCGACGCTGTCTGCCGCTGACGAGGTGTGGCTGATGACCACTGGCGCCGGTAAGGCCTCGGCGGTGGCGGCGGCGATCAACGGGGCAGATCCGCTGGACATTCCCGCAGCCGGGCCCCGCGGGAAGGAACTCACCCGGTGGCTGCTCGACGAATCTGCGGCCTCGGCGCTGCCTGCCCGCGGCTAACTCAGCACCGAGGCGATCGCGGCCACCAGCCGCTCATCGTCTGGGGTGACCTTTGGGCCAAATCGGGCGACGACGCTGCCGTCGGCGCGGACAACGAATTTCTCAAAGTTCCACTGGATGTCACCACTCGTGCCGCGCTCGTCGGCGGAGGCAGTGAGCTCTGCATAGATCGGGTGCTGGTCGTCGCCGTTGACGTCGATCTTCTCACTCATCGGGAACGTCACCCCGTACGTCGCGCTGCAGAACTCGGCGATCTCCTCGGCGCTGCCGGGCTCCTCGCCGGCGAACTGGTTGCACGGAAACCCCACGACAGTGAACCCCCGCCCGGCGAAGTCCTTCTGCAGTTGTTCCAGTCCCGCGTATTGAGGCGTCAGTCCGCATTTGCTGGCGACGTTGACTAGCAGCGCAGGCGTGCCGCCAGTGAGGTCAGCGAGGGTCCCGCTCGTACCATCGAGTCGGGCTATCGATTCGTCAAGAATGCTCATACCGACAATCTACGTCGGCTTGCGCTGGCCTATCGCCGGCGGGCCACACGCACCGCAGCCCACATCGGCGTTGGTCGCAGAGTGTCTAGGACTCGCCTCGTCGAGCACGAAGCTTCTGCAAGGCTTCGTCGAGCAATGCTGCACCGTCCTCGTCGGTGCGGCGCTCGCGTACATACGCGATATGCGTCTTGTATGGCTCGGCGGTACGGGCCCCGGGAGGGCTCGCAGCATCTTGCCCGGCGGGCAATCCGCACTTGGGGCAGTCCCACTCCTCGGGGATCTCTGCTTCGATGGCGAAGGCTGGTCGACAGGTATGCCCGTTCACACAGAAAAAATCCACGCGTATCCGTGGTACCGCCTGACCGCGCTCGTTCTCCCCGCTCGGTCCGGCGCCTACGCGGCTACCCCGGATGACATTGCCGTTCGCCATGGTTGTCTCATTCTCCCGTCGATCGTCGTGACGAAACGAGACCCGGCCTCCTTCGTCCGAGTCTCGCGACGAAGTCCTAGGGCCTGTAGAGCAGGCCGAGTACCACGATGCAGCCAACCCAGATGATCGCGCACACGACCGTGACGTAGTTCAGATTCTTCTCGACCACCGAAGATCCGGACAACTGGGAGGTCATCGACCCGCCGAACATGGACGACAGCCCGCCGCCGCGCCCGCGATGGAACAGCACCAGGACGATGAGCGCAATGCTCGAGACGATTAGGCCGATCTCGAAGAGCAGCTTCACAGACGTCGCTCCAGACGAAGTAGGTAATGCATCAAACGCAGCCCACAGGATACCCCCGCAGACGTGTGCAGCGCGGTGCGGCTCGCTCGGAGGTGTCCAGCGAGCCGCACTGCAGACTTACTCGGCCGATGCTCCGAAGCCGCGGCAGATTGCCGCGAACTGCTCGCCGTCGAGGCTAGCGCCGCCCACCAGGGCGCCGTCAACGTCAACCTCAGCAGCCAGAGCGGTAGCGTTGTCAGGCTTCACAGAACCGCCGTACAGAATTCGGACACGGTCAGCGAGGTCACCGGAATACACATCGGCGAGCTTGTCCCGGATGGACGCACATACCTCCTGGGCATCCTGCGGCGTCGCTGTCTTACCCGTCCCGATCGCCCAGACCGGCTCGTACGCGATCACGATGTCTTTCGCCTCGTCGGCGCTGATTCCCGCCAGCGATCCCTCGACCTGGGAGACCACGTACGCGACGTGTTCGCCGGCTTCGCGGACTTCAAGCCCCTCACCAACACATACGATCGGCGCGATGCCGTGCTTGATAGCAGCACTCGCCTTCGCGGCTACGGTGGCGTCATCCTCATGGTGATACTCGCGGCGTTCAGAGTGCCCGACCGCGACATAGCTGCAGCCAAGTTTCGCCAGCATCGCGGCGCTGATCTCGCCGGTGAACGCGCCGGATTCGTGCTGGGACACGTCCTGGGCGCCGTACCCCACCTCGAGTTTGTCGCCGTCGACCAAGGTCTGTACCCCGCGTAGCGAGACGAACGGTGGCAGTACCACGGTTTCGACTGCCTCCAGCCCACGGTCATCCACGCTGAATGCAACCTTCTGTACCAGCGCGATCGCCTCGAGGTGCGTGAGGTTCATCTTCCAGTTGCCGGCGACCAGGGGCCGACGTCCGTTCTTGCTCATGCGGACTCCTCCAGAGCGGTGAGACCGGGGAGCTGCTTACCCTCGAGGAATTCCAGGGAAGCACCACCGCCGGTGGAGATATGCGAGAACCGATCCTCGCCGATACCGAGCTGACGCACGGCAGCAGCGGAGTCCCCGCCGCCGACCACCGAGTAACTGTCACCAGCGGCGATCGCCTCAGCGACACCGCGGGTGCCGTGGGCGAACGGCGCCATCTCGAAGACACCCATTGGCCCGTTCCAGAACACAGTCTGCGCGCCGTTGAGCGCGGAGGCGAACAATTCAATCGCTTCCGGACCGATGTCCAACCCCATCTGCTCGTCCGGAATTGCATCGACGGAATGCACGCTGGCCGGTGAGTCGGCGCTGAATTCTGCCGCGCACACGACATCGACGGGCAGCACGATCTTCGCGCCGTTCCTGGCCAGCAGCTCTTTACAGGTATCGATCTGGTCCTGTTCCAGCAGCGAGGCACCGACGGTGTGGCCTTGCGCAGCCAGGAAGGTGAAACACATCCCGCCACCAACCACAAGGGTATCGACCTTCGGCAATAGTGACTCGATGACAGCCAACTTATCGCTGACCTTGCTGCCGCCAAGTACCACGCCGTACGGCCGCGCGGGGTCCTCAGTGAGTCGCTTGAGTACGCGTACCTCCGCCTCGACCAAACCACCGGCATACGCCGGCAGGGCCTTAGCGATGTCATACACCGAGGTCTGGGCTCGATGTACTACGCCGAACCCGTCCGAGACGTACGCAGCGTCCTCGCCGACCAATGCGACTAACTCGGCAGCGAGGGCCGCACGTTCGGCTTCGTCCTTACTCGTCTCCCGCGGGTCGAAGCGCACGTTCTCCAGCAACAGGACATCGCTGTCGGACATGTGCTCGACGTCCGCGTGGGCTGAGGGTCCGACGAGATCAGCGGCGAGCACAACATCGCGGCCAAGCAGTTCGCCGAGTTTCTCGGCGACGGGTGCCAGTGAGTACTGCGGATCGGGTGCGCCCTTCGGGCGGCCCAAGTGAGCCATCACGATCACGCGGGCGTTGCCTTCGATCAGGGCGGTCAGCGTCGGGAGCGTCGCCTCGATACGACCCGGATCGGTGATCCGGTCGCCATCCAGCGGCACGTTGAGGTCGGCGCGGACCAGCACATTGCGTCCCACGACCCCCTCGGCCAGCAGGTCCTGAAGGTCTTTCATCTCTCTCCTTGTGTTCCGGGCCAGTGATGAGAAAAGCCCCACCCCAATCGGGGTGAGGCATTCTCAGCGACTTAGAGGGACGCTCCGACGAGTGCAACGAGGTCGACGAGGCGGTTCGAGTAGCCCCACTCGTTGTCGTACCAGCCCACGACCTTGACCTGATTACCGATCACCTTGGTCAGTCCGGAGTCGAAGATGCAGGAGGCTGGATCGGTCTCGATGTCCTTGGAGACGATTTCGTCCTCGGTGTAGACCAACTTACCTGCCATCGGGCCGGACGCGGCGGCCTTCTTGATGATCTCGTTGACCTCCTCGACCGAGGTCTCACGGGCAGCCTCGAACGTCAGGTCGGTGGCCGAACCGGTCGGGGTCGGCACGCGCAGCGCGTATCCGTCCAGTTTGCCCTTGAGCTCGGGCAAGACGAGCGCGACGGCTTTGGCCGCACCGGTCGAGGTCGGCACGATGTTCAGTGCCGCGGCGCGCGCGCGACGAAGGTCCTTGTGCGGCCCGTCCTGCAGGTTCTGGTCCTGCGTGTAGGCGTGGATGGTGGTCATTAGACCTTTGACGATGCCGAGGCCGTCATTGAGCGCCTTCGCCATCGGAGCGAGGCAGTTGGTCGTGCACGACGCGTTCGAAATGATGTTGTGCTTCGCGCCGTCGTAGAGGTCGTCGTTGACGCCCATCACGATGGTGATGTCTTCGTTCTTCGCCGGGGCCGAGATGATGACCTTCTTTGCGCCACCGTCGATATGCGCCTGCGCCTTCGATGCCTCGGTGAAGATGCCGGTCGACTCCACCACGATGTCGGCGCCGAGCTCACCCCATGGGAGCGCTGCCGGATCCTTCTCTGCGAACGCCTTGAAGGTGTGGCCACCGGCTGTGATGTCGGTGTCGGTCGAGGTAACGTCGCCGTCGAAGCGTCCCAGGATCGAGTCGTACTTCAGTAGGTGCGCCAAGGTCGCGTTATCGGTGAGGTCGTTCACCCCGACGATCTCGATATCGGCTCCGCTGGCGACGACGGCCCGGTAGAAGTTGCGTCCGATGCGGCCGAAGCCGTTGATGCCTACTTTGACGGTCACGTGCAGGTGCTCCTCAGTTCTGGCGTCCGGCATCGTCAGAATGGCCGCGACGCTGCGGTCCGGTAATGCCTCCCCAGCCTAGCCGTGCAACGAGACAGATCCAGCGTGCCGCGTGTGACGTCTATCAGTTTTGCGTGAGTAGTTACGGTGCGAGCATGTCGTCGGTCACGGCAGCCTCTGTGTCAGGGATGCCCAGTTCCCGAGCCTGCTTATCCGCCAACGCAAGCAAACGTCGGATCCGACCGGCGACCGCATCCTTGGTCATCGGCGGATCGGCGAGTTGGCCAAGTTCCTCAAGGGATGCCTGGCGATGCTCCAGACGTAGGCGCCCGGCGAAGACCAAGTGCTCAGGCACGGCATCCCCGAGAATTTCCAGCGCGCGCTCAACCCGCGCACTGGCCGCGACCGCGGCACGCGCAGAACGACGGAGGTTCGCATCGTCGAAGTTGGCCAGGCGGTTGGCGCTGGAGCGGATCTCTCGTCGCATCCGACGTTCTTCCCACGTAAGCACAGAACGGTGCGCACCGATTCGGGTGAGCATTGCCGCAATCGAATCTCCGTCGCGGATCACCACGCGATCGGCCCCACGTACCTCGCGCGCCTTCGAGACGATGCCCAGACGCCGTGCCGCACCGACCAGGGCCAATGCGGCCTCATGCCCCGGGGCGGTGATTTCTAACGCCGCCGAACGGCCCGGCTCGGTCAGCGAGCCATGTGCCAAAAACGCGCCGCGCCATGCTGCCTCGCATTCGCCGCTGCCGCCGCCGACGACTGCCGGCGGGAGCCCTCGAACCGGGCGCCCACGCAGATCAACGATGCCGGTCTGCCGTGCGAGGGAATCGCCGTCGCGAGCGACTCGGACGACAAACCGGCTGCCCTTGCGCAGGTTGCCGCCGCTGAGCATCTGTAGGTCGGCACCGATGCCGAATAGGTCACCGATCTCGCGATGCAGGCGCCGGGCCACCGCCCCGGTGTCCAGTTCGACCTCGATCACGATGCGACCCGCCACCAGGTGTAGCCCGCCGGCGAGTCGCAGGATCGTGGCGACCTCCGCCTTCCGGCACGAGGTTTTCTTGCTTTCGACCTGACACAACTCGGCTTTTACGTCGGCGGTCATCGCCATCCGAAGTGACCTTCTCCCATCGCGGCGGGGTCCCGACTGGCCCCACCTCGGCACGCCTATTGTGCCCGTCGTGGCACTCCGTCGCTATCGGATGCGCGGATCTACTCGATCCGATAGCGCGTTTCGCAACGCACTGGCGTACTTTTCCGCATCGTGCGTGGTGCGCGAATGATTCGACGCCAGATCTGCCACGAGCAACCTCGCGCCCAGACGATCACAGGCCGATTGAAGCCCGCAACTGCCGAGGACTGCGGCTTCATCGGCGATGACGCCATCAATACGCATGCCCGGTGCGTGGTCGGTGAACACGTTGAGCAACTCGAGGGGGGTGAAATTGTCGGTTTCCCCGGGCTGCGGCGCGAGATTCAGCGTCACGTATCGCCGGGCCGGGCTCGTCTCGACGGCTCGCCGCAGGTCTGGCACAAGCAGGTGTGGCAACACCGAGGAGAACCACGAGCCGGGGCCGAAGATGATGTGATCGGCATCCACGATCGCGGCACACGCCTGCGGGCACGCGGGCGGGTTCGCCGGGACGAGTTCGACGGATTCGACGTGACCGGGCGTCGTCGCAACTGCGACCTGCCCCCTGATTCTGCGGATGTCGCTGGGGTGACCGGCGTCGATCCCGGACACCTGTGCGGCGATCTCCAGCGGAGCCAGCGACATCGGTAGCACCCGCCCCACCGCGCCGATGATGCGGCCGACGGCGTCCAGCGCAGCCACCGGATTGCTGCCCATGACTTCGGTTGCGCCGGTGATCAGAAGATTTCCGACGCTGTGTCCAGCGAGTGCTCCTTGACCACCGAACCGGTGTTGCAGCATGTCGGCGATCAGCCGGTGCCAGTCGTCGTCTGCGGCGAGAGCCGCCAGGGCCATCCGCAGATCACCGGGCGGTAGCACCGGCAGTTCGCGACGAATTCGGCCGCTGGATCCCCCGTCGTCGCCGACGGCGACCACAGCCGTGATGTGCCGGGCGATTCGGCGCAACGCGCTCAGCGAAGCAGCCAGGCCGTGCCCGCCGCCTAGGGCTACCACCTTGCCGACGGAGGCCCCTCTGATGGGATTCAGTGGCGCGTAGGTCATCGCTACTCCTTACCCAAGTCGCGGTGGCGTTCGTGCACCCCCACGCCTGGGCGTACCAGGCGGGCGGCCAGCCCACGCGCCATCGCGACGGACCGGTGCTTACCACCGGTGCATCCCACGGCGATTGTGGTGTAACGCTTGCCCTCGCGCCGGTAACCCGGCAGGACGGTGTTCACGAGTCGTTCAAGATTATCCAGGGTGTCTGCGGCCCCGTCCTGCCCGAGCACGTAGTCACTGACCGCGTCGTCCTGACCGGTCAGCGCGCGCAGTTCCGGAATCCAGAATGGGTTCGGCAGGAAGCGCACGTCGATCACGAAGTCCGCGTCGAGCGGTACGCCGTACTTGAACCCGAAGGACATCACCGAAAGCCTGATCTCGTCACCGATGGGTGTATCGAAGCGGCTTTCCAGCTGCCGACGAAGGTCGTGCACCGACAGGTCGGTGGTGTCGAGGAGTAGGTGTGCTAGGCCGCGAAGTGGCTCGATCATCGCGCGCTCGGCCGCGATCCCCTGAGTTATGGTGCCGGTGCCTTGCAGGGGATGCGCACGTCGTACGTTCTCGAAGCGGCGTACCAGCACGTCCTCGGCGGAATCAAGGAATACGACCGTCGGCGCTACGCCGTCCCGCTTCAAGGTCGAGATCATCTCGATGACACCGTGCCCGAACGCGTGGCTGCGCACATCGGTCACGATTGCGACGCGCTCGATGGCTGCCTCTTCAGCTGCGAGTTGTAACACCTGCGGGATCATCGACGGCGGCAAGTTGTCGACCACGTAGAAACCGAGGTCCTCCAAGACGCGAGCTGCGGTGCTGCGTCCTGCGCCGGAGAAGCCGGTTAACAGGACGACCTCGAGTTCACAGACGTGACTGCTGCTCACGGGCTACTCCCTAGCTTGTCGGATCACGCTATTGAGCCTATTGCGTATCGAGCACCTCGCCGGTGCGGGGATCGATTCGCGTTGGTGGTGCTTCCTCGGCGTGGAGGGCGTGGTGAATCGAACGAGCGGTGGCCGGACCGATTCCCGCCACGGTCATCAACTCGTCGACCTCGGCCTTGCGCAGCGCACGGACACTGCCGAATTTGCTCAGCAGAGCCTTGCGCTTGGCCTCACCGAGCCCCCGGACTCCATCCAGCTCGGACACCAGCATCGCCTTGCCGCGCTTTTGGCGGTGGAAGGTGATCGCGAATCGATGGGCCTCATCACGCAGACGCTGGATCAGGTACATCGCTTCCGAGGAACGAGGCAGGATGTACGGATCGTCTTGACGGGGCACCCAGATCTCCTCCAAGCGCTTCGCGATCCCGATCACCGCAACGTCCGTGACCCCCAGTTCGGTCAGTGCATCGGACGCCGCCGCGACCTGAGGTGCGCCACCGTCGACGACGAATAGGTTCGGTGGGTACGCAAATCGGCGCGGCCGCCCGTCCTCCGTAGCGGGCTCGTCCTGGTCATCCAGCAGTCGGCGGAAGCGACGGGTGACCACCTCGGCGATCGCTGCCGTGTCATCGACCCCCTCACCGGCACGCGCCTGGTGTACGTCGATGCTGTCGCCATCCCGCAGCGCACCACGAATCGTGTACCGCCGGTAGTCCGATTTCTTCGGAAGCCCATCCTCGAAGACCACCAGGCTGGCGACAACGTTGGTGCCTTGCACATGTGAGACGTCGACGCATTCGATGCGCAGCGGAGCGTCGTCGAGTTCGAGCGCCTCCTGCAATTCGTTCAGCGCCTGCGATCGAGCCGTCAGATCACTGGCACGCTTGAGTCGGTGCTGGTTGAACGCCTCGAGGGCATTGCGTTCAACGGTCTGCAGCAGGTCCTTCTTCGCGCCACGTTGTGGCACACGCACGGCGACGCGCCCCTCACGCAACTCGCTGAGCCGCTCAGTGACCGCGTCGACATCCGGTGGCAGTTCGGGCACGAGCACATTCGCGGGCACCGCCAGAGCGGTCTCTTCTGCGCCGTACACCTGTAGGAGATATTGCTCAACCAACTCGGCGGTAGTGACCGCTTCAACCTTGTCGACAACCCAGCCATGCCGTCCGCGGACTCGTCCGCCACGGACGTGGAAGACCTGCACGGACGCCTCAAGGTCGTCCTGGGCGAAGGCGACGACATCACAGTCGGTGCCGTCGGGAAGCACAATCGCGTTCTTCTCGGTCGCCTTCGACAGCGCAGTGAGATCATCGCGCAGGCGCGCGGCTTTCTCAAACTCGAGGTTCTCCGAGGCCTGCAGCATCCGGCGGCGTAACCGTCGCTCGATCGCGTCGGATCGGCCGGCCATGAACTCACAAAATTCGTCCACGATCTCGCGATGCTGCTCGGCATCGACACGCCCAATGCACGGCGCCGAACACTTCTCGAGATAGCCCAGCAGGCAGGGGCGTCCCATCTGTCCGTGTCGCTTGAACACGCCGTTACTGCACGTCCGAGCGGGGAACACGCGGGTCAATAGATCCAGCGTTTCGCGGATCGCCCAGGCATGGGCATAAGGCCCGAAGTACCGCACACCGCGTTTCTTCGGGCCCCGCATCACCTGCAGCCGGGGGAATTCCTCGTTCAACGTGACCGCGAGGCTGGGATAACTCTTGTCATCTCGGTACCGGACGTTGAAACGCGGGTCGAACTCCTTGATCCAGGAGTACTCCAGCGCTAGGGCCTCGACCTCGGTGCCGACCACGGTCCAATCGACGCGAGTGCCGGTCGTCACCATCTGCGCGGTGCGCGGATGCAGTGCCGTGATGTCCTGAAAATACGATGACAGTCGGCTGCGTAGACTCTTGGCTTTCCCGACATAGATCACGCGGTCGTACCGGTCGTAGAAGCGGTAGACGCCCGGTTCATCCGGGATTGTCCCCGGCGCGGGTCGGTAATCCGACGGGTTACTCACACCGGCCGGTCTCATCACTCCTCCACTGTATGTCTGAGGATGTAGGTCTGAAACTCAACTAGCCTTTCGCCGCCTTCGCCGGCCGTCTCGCCGCTTTGCTGGCGGTCTTCTTTGCAGCACGCGCCACAGTTGCCTTGCTCTGCGCGGGCTTGCGCGCGGATGCCTTGGGCGCGGTGACTTTCGCGGATGCAGCAGTGCCGTTCGCCTTCGCTGCCGCCACCATGGCGCGGGTGAGCGTCTTAGGTTCGGTGATCGGGACGAGAGTCGGTTCCGCGCGGCCGTCCAGCAAGTCGGCGAGGAACCGTCCGGTATGGCTGCGCTCGTTGCGGGCGAGCTCCTCAGGCGTCCCCTGCCCCACGACGGTGCCACCCCCGGCGCCGCCCTCCGGGCCCATATCGATCAGCCAGTCGGCGGTCTTGATGACGTCCAGGTTGTGCTCGATCGTGATCACCGTATTGCCTTTGTCCACCAGCCCCTGGAT
The DNA here is from genome assembly GCA_047975195.1 of Cumulibacter sp. GTDB lineage: Bacteria > Actinomycetota > Actinomycetes > Mycobacteriales > Antricoccaceae > Cumulibacter. Next base: position 24,681 of record JBKEDB010000078.1, read on the forward strand.
CACCAGCAGCAGCTTACGAATGTCCTCGAAGTGCAATCCTGTGGTCGGCTCGTCGAGGACATAAACCGTACGGCCGGTCGATCGCTTCTGTAACTCGGAAGCGAGCTTCACGCGCTGGGCCTCCCCACCGGATAGCGTCGGCGCGGGCTGACCGAGGCGGACGTACCCCAACCCGACCTCCACCAGCGTGTCCAGGTGCCGCGCGATCGCCGGTATAGCTGCGAAGAACTCCGCGGCTTCCTCAATCGGCATGTCGAGTACCTGCGCGATGGTTTTGCCTTTGTAATGCACTTCGAGCGTCTCGCGGTTGTAGCGGGCGCCCTTGCAGACCTCGCACGGCACGTAGACGTCGGGCAGGAAGTTCATCTCGATCTTGATCGTGCCGTCGCCTTGGCAGTTCTCACAGCGCCCGCCCTTGACGTTGAACGAGAACCTGCCCTGCTGATAGCCGCGGACCTTGGCTTCGCTCGTCGCGGCGAAGAGTTTGCGCACGTGATCGAATACGCCCGTGTAAGTGGCCGGGTTCGATCGCGGAGTACGGCCGATGGGCGACTGATCGACACCGACCACCTTGTCGATCTCTTCGAGCCCGTTGACGCGTGTGTGTCTGCCGGGAACAAGTCTGGCGCGATTGGCGTAGTTCGCCATCGTGGCGTAGAGAATGTCATTGACCAACGTCGATTTTCCGGACCCGGAGACACCGGTGACCGCGACGAGGCAGCCCAGTGGGAATGCCACGTCGACGTGCTTCAGATTGTTCTCGCGCGCCCCCTTAACGGTCAGTACGCGGTCCGGGTTGGGAGTGCGTCGCGAGGCGGGAACCTCAAGTTCGCGGCGCCCGGACAGGTACGCGCCGGTGAGCGATTTCTTGGAGCGCAGCAGTTCTTTCACCGGGCCGGACACCACGACCTCACCGCCGTGTTCCCCCGCGCCAGGACCGATATCGACCACCCAATCGCTGGCGCGGATGGTGTCCTCATCGTGTTCAACGACGATGAGGGTGTTGCCAAGGTCGCGTAACCGCACGAGAGTTTCGATGAGGCGGTGATTATCGCGCTGGTGCAAACCGATAGACGGCTCGTCGAGTACATAAAGGACACCGACGAGTCCGGAGCCGATCTGGGTGGCGAGCCGGATGCGTTGCGCCTCACCGCCGGCGAGGGTCGCTGCGGCGCGCGACAACGACAGGTAGTCCAGACCGACGTCCACCAGGAAACCGAGACGTGCGTGGACTTCCTTAAGTACCCGTGCGGCGATCATCGCTTGGCGGTTGTCGAGTTCTAGGCCACCGAGGAATTCCGCGCATTCACCGATCGACAGATCGGTGACCTCAGCGATCGACCGGCCACCGAGACGGACGGCGAGAATCTCAGGCTTGAGGCGCGTTCCCTTACATACTGGGCAAGGAACGTCACGCATGAAGCCTTCGTAACGGTCCTTCGCCCAATCGCTGTCAGTTTCCTCGTGTCGGCGTCCGAGGAATGGCAACACGCCCTCGAAGTTCGCCCAGTACGACCGCTGCCGCCCGTAACGGCTGCGGAACTTCACGTGCACCTGGTCCTTAGACCCGTTCAAGATGGTCTTCTGCACCTTTGGAGATAGCGCTCGCCACGGTGTGTCGAGGTCGAATCCGAGCTGGTCGCCGAGGGAACCCAGTAAGTGGACAAAGTAATCGGTCAGTTTGCCGGCCGTGGTCCAAGGCGCGATCGCACCCTCCATGAGTGTCTTGTCAGGATCCGGGACGATGAGCTCGGGATCAGCTTCCTTACGAAAGCCGAGGCCGGTGCACTCCGGGCAGGCGCCGTACGGCGCGTTGAAGGAAAACGACCTCGGCTCCAGTTCGGTGACACCAAGTTGGTGCCCGTTCGGGCAGGCGAGTTTCTCGCTGAACCGACGCTCGCGCTCAGGGTCGCTCTCATCGAGGTCGACCTGCTCGATCACGACGATGCCCGAGGCTAACCCGAGTGCGGTCTCAATCGAGTCGGTCATTCGGCGCTTGGCCGATTCCTTGACGCTGAGGCGATCGATCACCACGTCGATATCGTGGCGCTCTTGCTTCTTCAGTTCCGGCGCATCGGTCAGCGGATACACGACGCCATCGACCCGCGCGCGGCTGAATCCCTGCGACTGCAAGGACGAGAACAGGTCGAGGTACTCCCCCTTGCGACCGCGAACGACCGGTGCGAGCACCTGGAAGCGCGTGCCTTCGGGAAGTTCAAGTATCTGATCAACGATCTGCTGCGGCGATTGCCGCGCGATCACCGCGCCGCATTCCGGACAATGCGGCACCCCCGCTCGGGCGAACAACAGCCGCAGATAGTCGTACACCTCGGTGATCGTGCCGACGGTCGAGCGCGGGTTGCGGTTGGTCGACTTCTGATCGATCGAGACGGCCGGTGAGAGGCCCTCGATGAAGTCGACGTCCGGCTTGTCCATCTGGCCCAGGAACTGACGCGCGTACGCCGACAAGGATTCGACGTACCGCCGTTGGCCCTCGGCGAAGATCGTGTCGAACGCCAGCGACGACTTACCCGAGCCCGACAGGCCGGTGAAGCAGATCAGTGCATCGCGGGGTAGATCGAGGCTGACGTCCCTGAGGTTGTGCTCACGGGCGCCGCGGATGACAAGTCGGTCCATGCGCACCAGAGTAATGAGCGGGCCGGACAAGATTCTGTCGTGGCGGCGCCCTATGGTAAACGGCACAACCCCACGAACGGTATGGAGGCACGCGGTGACCTACAACGGCCACATCGATTCCGGGACCACGTCTGAGCCGATAAGCACCAGCGCGCTGGAGATCACCAAGGCGAGCGTCGGGCCGATGGACAACAATGCATACCTGCTGCGGTGCACGGCCACCGGGAACGGGCTGCTGATTGACGCAGCGAACGAACCCGAGCGGCTGGTTGAACTCGTCCGCGAACGCCTCGGGGACGGAATCCTGGAGACGGTCGTGACCACCCACCGCCATCAGGACCATTGGCTGGGTCTGGAAATGCTGATGGGCGTGGTCGGCGCCGTAGCGTACGCGCACCCCGAGGACGCGCCGGAACTGCCGATCCCCACCGACCCGCTGGTACACGGCGACAAAGTCAAGTGCGGCGACGTCGAACTGGACGTCATTCATCTGCGCGGGCACACGCCGGGTTCAATCGCGCTGTACTGGCGGGACCCGGAGGGCAGCGGCCACCTGTTCAGCGGCGACTCGCTCTTCCCCGGCGGCGTCGGCAAGACGTGGGAGCCCGGCGACTTCGAGCAGTTGCTGTCGGATGTCGAGGAGAGCGTCTTCTCGCTGCCCGAGGACACTGTCGTATATCCGGGACACGGTGACGACACGACGCTCGCGGCCGAACGCGGCTCGCTCGCCGAATGGCGCGCCCGCGGCTGGTAGCCAGCATTCGGCGGTGGGTTCGCCGGCACCGGCAGACCCACCGCATGCGCAATCTAAATAAATCTGCGGTGGAGTGGCGCACGAGAATCGCGCGTTATTGTGCGTCACTCCCCCGCAGATCGCTTCAGGCGACCACCTGAGCCAGATCTGAGGGACGCACCCGACGCAGACCTCGGCGACTCTCTTCCAGCATTCGGTCAATCGCTGCAGTGGCGTCCGTCGTCATGGGCGTCAATGTACCGCCGTCCAGCAGAACGGTCCCGTTACGCAATCGGCTTACCAGCCTCAAGCCGTACGCGAACCCAGGTTAATTTGCCCGGGTCTAACCATCGCGGCGGCGCAGCGGTTCGTCCGCACCGTTGACACCGTCGGCCGGTTGACCGATTGTGAACCAGTAGGTGAGATCACGGGTTCGACGTGACCGTTCGCAGCGAGGGAGGCAGCCGTGCCGGCTAGAAACATGTGCGCGAGACTCGTCGATGGTTGGGAGCAACTGCCCGCTGACTGGTCGCACCCCGACGTCGTGGACGTCGACATCGACGCGCACGGGCGGGCCTTCGTGTTCAACCGCGGGGAGCACCCCGTCATCGTCTATGACCGTGACGGGTCCTTTGTGACCTCCTGGGGTGAGGGCCTGTTCACGCACCCGCACAGCCTCACCTTCGGCCCGGACGGGACGGTCTACTGTACCGACGATTTCGACCACACACTTAGGCGATTCACCCCCGAGGGCGAGCTGCTCATGATGATCGGGACGCCGGGCGTGCCTGGCGACGCCCGCGTTGACGACAGCGAGAATCACCGCCTCGACATGATGAGCACGGCCGTGCCCAAGGAGCGCAAGCACGCCGGAAGCCCGTTCAACGGAGTGACGGATTGCGCCATTCTCAGCGACGGCCAGACCTACGTCTCAGATGGATACGGCAACGCCCGCGTGCATGTCTTTGACCTCGATGGCAACCACGAGTTCTCCTGGGGCGAGGCGGGAGACGCGCCCGGGGAGTTCACCTTGCCGCACGGGATCGCGGCCTCGCCTGACGAACAGCATCTGTACGTTGCCGACCGCGAAAACAGTCGTATCCAGATTTTCGACCGTAACGGCAAGTTCGTCGACCTGATCGCGGGCGTGAATCGGCCCTGTGCGCTCGCGTTCGGACCGGACGAACTGCTCTACATAGCCGAACTCGGCCTGTGCGCGGGCCTCGGCCCGTGGATTACCGATACCGGGCCGGGTGCCCCGGGCGGCAGTTGCTCGGTATGGACTGCTCACGGCGAAATGCTGACCCGGTGGGGCTCGCCCGATCCAGCCGCAGCGGGCTCTTTCTTCGCCCCGCACGGTATCGCGGTCGACGCGAATGGCGACGTGTACGTCGGCGAAGTCACCTGGTCGGCGGGCGGTCGCACCGGAGCGGTACCGGCCGACTGCCACACTCTGCAAAAGTTCACCTGGGCGTAGGCCCACTGGCCGCCCACACGCTCGATGGCGGGCTCGCGCCCACCCAAGAAGTCGGGCGAGAATCGACCGTGCCGTATCCACGGGCGCCCTGTGCACGCTTCGCGCCCGACGTCGCACCGTAGTTGGTGCAACATCGGGCGCAATACGATCCGGAGACCGTAACCTTCGGGCGCGACCGTCCCGACCGAGATCGAGCCGACCGCTGCGCTCCTGACTCGCTACCGGAATACTGGTGGACGTTTCTCCATGAACGCAGCGATAGCCTCGGCGTGATCCGGGGTCTTGTACGACTTTTCCAACAGGTCGTGTTCGCGCTGCTGTATCAGGTTCAGATCGGTCTCGACCGCGTTCGCGGTCAGCAGTTCCTTCACAAACCGCAACTGGGCCGGCGGATTGCCGGAGAGTTCGGTGGCCATGTCCATCGCTACCTCCAGCACACGTTCCTGGTCGACCGCACGGTCAACCAGGCCAAGCTGCGCCGCCTCATCACCAAGAATTGTCGTACCGCTCAGCGCTAGCCAGCTGCCCGCGCCCCAGCCGCACCGCGAAATCAGGTAGTGGGAGGACGCCAGTTCCGTAACCAGTCCCATCTTCACGAAGCGCGCGGACAGTTTCGCGGTACTCGATGCGACGATCTGATCGAACGGCAGAATCATCGTCAATCCGACACCGATCGACGGGCCGTTCACGGCGGCGATCAACGGCTTCGAACGGCGGCACAGCGCGACCCAGTCCCCCACCTGCGGCTTCTCGGGCTCGTTATCGGCCGACTCCTCGAGGTTCTTCTCGAATACCGCACCAATGTCGGCGCCCGCGCAGAAACCGCGTCCGGCACCCGTGACAACGATCGCACCGATGCTGTCGTCGGCGTTCGCTGCCTCGATCGCATCGGACATCTCCGCACTCATCGCCGGTGTCCAGGCATTCATCCGGTCAGGCCGGTTCAGCGTGATCAGCAGGACGGCGTCCCGCTGCTCGGTGAGAATCAGTTCGTACTTTTTACTCATTCAGTTTCCCTTCTCGCGCACACGCCAACGCTGTACGTGTCAAGTCTCGAATCCACCTTAGCGGTCGTTCAGTCCAGCGACGAGGCCGCGAGTTCCATAGTGGTGATCGCACGAACCGACGCTGACGTGCTGCTTGGTCGGCGCCGGGTCGGCCAGCGTTGTCGGGCGCTGAGGACCGCACGCAGGGCTGGTGCATCCATTCGACGACATGGCCAGGAAGTGAGGAAGGCACGAAGCCCGGGGTGGGTCCTGGTCCTTCGACCGATGCGGGGACGCTCTTGTGGGTCCTGATCCGCCGTTCGACAACCACCGAGGGCTTCGTGCCTGTAAGGGTTACACCGCTGACCGGTTCGTCCTTACATGTTCGAGGGTACGACTGAAAATCTCACCACACCAGTCTTGTTCTGCGCGAGTTTGCGGCGCATGCTGGGGAGTTGGGGCCGCCGAACGCTAAACTTCCCGAGGCCGAGTCCCACATCGTGTCGACCTGGGTAATCTCTATTACGTGTCCTCCCTGAGCGATTTCGTCGTCGTAGCAAACCGACTCCCCGTCGACCGCGTCGTCGCACACGACGGCCAAACATCCTGGCGTCGATCACCTGGCGGTCTGGTCACCGCCGTCGAACCGCTGATGCGCAAGCAGGCCGGTTCGGCAGCGTGGATCGGATGGACCGGGGACACCTCCGAGAGTTCCGACGAGCAACTGCCGTCCTTCGAGAATGACGGATTAATACTGCACCCCATTCCGCTGACCGAGGACGACATCGAGGAGTACTACGAAGGCTTCTCGAACACGTCATTGTGGCCGCTGTATCACGACGCCATCGTTCCGGCCGAGTATCACCGACATTGGTGGAATGCCTACGTACGCGTCAATCGACGGTTCGCTGAGGCCGCTGCGCGCGTCGCGGCACCCGACGCATTCGTGTGGGTGCACGACTACCAGTTACAACTCGTCCCTGCGATGCTGCGTGAACTGCGACGGGACCTACGCATCGGATTCTTCCTCCACATCCCGTTTCCACCGAACGAACTGTTCAGCCAACTCCCGTGGCGGACTCAGATCATCGAAGGACTGCTCGGCGCAGACCTGGTCGGTTTTCAGACCCCCGGTGGTTCCGGGAATTTTCTGCGACTTACGCGCAGTCTGCTCGGTCTCAAACCCGCTCGTGGCGCGGTTCCGGTTGACACACGCGTGGTTCGTGCGCACAGTTTCCCGATCTCAATCGACGTCGATAGTTTCGCCGAACTCGCGGCCACCGAGTCGGTACAGCGGCGCGCCGCGCAGATCCGCGCCGAACTAGGCAATCCCGACCACATCCTGCTGGGCATTGACCGGTTGGACTACACCAAGGGAATCGGCACCCGATTGGAGGCGTTTGAGGAATTGCTGCTCGAACGCAAATTGGACCCCGACCGCACGGTAATGATCCAGGTCGCCACGCCGAGTCGCGAGCGCGTTGAGGCGTACCGGTTGCTGCGCGAAAACGTCGAGCGCACGGTCGGCCGTATCAACGGAGCCTACGGCAGCGTCGGCCGCCCGGCAGTCGTCTATATTCACCGTTCGTTACCGCGCGAAGAGATTGTCGCGTTGTATCTCGCGGCCGACCTGATGCTCGTCACCCCGTTCCGCGACGGGATGAATCTGGTGGCCAAGGAGTATGTCGTAAGTCGACTGGACGGTAACGGCGCGTTGGTGCTTTCGGAGTTTGCCGGGTCAGCGCTGGAACTGCGACAAGCATTCCGCGTGAACCCGTACGACATTGAAGGTCTCAAGAACACCTACCTCACCGCGTTACAAGCCGACGATGAGGAAAAGCGCAGGCGGATCCGGACATTGCAACGCCAGATTCACCGAAACGACGTCGCCTCCTGGGCACGCACGTACGTCGGTTACATGGACGACGCCCACCAGCGCAGCCGAAAGGACTCTGGAGCGTGAACGCGGCGCGCATCGTGCTGCCGGTAGAGGCGCAACGTGCCATTGGCGACCTCGCGGCCGCTGAGACTCTGCTTGTGGCCTCCGATTTCGATGGCACCATGGCCCAGATTGTGGCGGTGCCGGCCGACGCCCGTCCCGAGCCGGAGTCCGTTACGGCGCTGCGCGATCTTGCGGCCCAGCCGCACACCGATACCGCCGTCATTTCGGGCCGCGCATTGGATGTGTTGCGTGAACTGACCGGGCTCAATGGAGCGACGAATCTAGTTGGATCTCACGGGCTGGAATTCGAGTCGGGGCTCGAATCCACACTCGCAGCCGGGGACACCGATCGCCTCGCCCGAATCAACCAGGCTGCGGACCTTGTCGCGGATGCGCACCACGGCGTCGAGGTCGAACGCAAACCGGTGAGTACGGCGATTCATTATCGGCACGCCGCGGACTCACACATCGCCACGATTCTCGCCGACATCGAGGCCGGGCCGGCCTCGATCGATGGCGTACACGTCACCGAGGGTAAGAAGGTCGTGGAGGTCGCCGCGGTACATACCGGCAAGGGTGCCGCGTTGGACCGGTTACGCGATCAAGTCGGTGCGACCGCCGTGGTGTTCCTCGGCGACGACGTCACCGACGAAGACGCCTTCGCACGCTTGCGCGGCAGCGATGTCGGGGTCAAGGTTGGCCCCGGCCCGACGCGCGCCACGCTGCGCCTTGCCGACACCGCAGCCGTCGCACAGTTCCTCACCGCGTTGGCCGACGCCCGTCGCGCGCCCTGACCCTGCGCGGAACGGCGGACGTCAGCAGCACGCAACCTAGGCGTTTCCGGACGTACCGTCGCCCTCTAACCGCGCCGCTACGTCGGCTTCGTCTCGAGCCAGCAGTTCCTTGTCCTTGTTCGACTTGCGCAGACTGAGCACGGTGGTCAGCAACAACACCCCGACGATCACGCCCAGCGATATCTCAATGCCAATGTGCGGCGCCCAGTCGATGCCCACGGCGGCCATTGCCTCGAAGATCAGTTTGACACCGATAAAGCCGAGGATGATCGCGAGACCATGTGAGAGGTACACCAAGCGGTCGAGCAGTCCACCGATCAGGAAGTAGAGCTGACGTAGCCCCATGAGCGCGAACGCGTTCGCGGTGAAGACGATATACGGCTCCTTGGTAAGCCCAAAGATCGCCGGAATCGAGTCGAGCGCGAACAGCAGATCGGTGGATCCGATCGCGAGCATCACGATGAACATCGGCGTCAGCCACCGCTTGCCGTTGATCTTCACGATGGACTTCGAGCCGTGATAATCGTCAGTCACCGGATAGATCTTGCGGACCGTCCGGATCAACTTGCTCTCTTGATACTCTTCGTCTTCATCTTCATTCTTGAACGCGAGCGTCCATGCGGTGTACAGCAGGAAGCCGCCGAAGATGAAGAAGACCCACTGGAAACTGGAGATGATCGCGGACCCCGCCGCGATAAAGACGGTGCGCAGCACCAGGGCGATCAAAATGCCGATCAGGAGCACCCGATGCTGGTGGATTTTCGGCACCGCGAACGAGCTCATGATCAATACGAACACGAACAGGTTGTCGACGCTCAGCGAATACTCGGTGATCCATCCCGAGAAGAACTCGATGGAATGTTGGCCATCCACCAAGGCCCACATCCCGAGCCCGAACACGACTGCTAGCGAGATGTAGAAGATCACCCACCGGCCGGCCTCTTTGGGACCTACCTCATGTGGGTCGCGGTCCACCACAAACAGGTCAACGGCCATCACGGCGAGCACGGCGACGATCGTGATCGCCCAGACCCACCAGGGGAAATACGGCTGGCCGGTTTCCGGATTAGTGGACGCGAGGATCTCGCTGGTCTGGTTCAGCAATGCAGGTACCTTCCGGCTCACGGCACGCCGCTTCTCGGCAGGACCGTCTTGCGCGCGGCGTTGCTGTCGATCCGGAGGTCTCTTCCACCGCCGTCATCGGCGGCCACCAACCCGGGTCGGTGCGAACCGACCGTGGTGACGAGTGTGGTGTTCGGGAATACTCCCCTCCAACTGGACTAGGACATTATGCCCCCCACGCCCTCGCTCAGTCGCGGCGAGGTGCCACAACCTCACGGACCCGCGCGATCGCCGCCCGCAGCGCGCCCTCCTGCCCAGGAGTGGTGATGATTTGCAGGCCCACCGGCAGCCCCTCAATCTCGCCCGCCGGAACACTCGCACCGGGAAAGCCTGCCAGATTCCACCGCACCGTCAGGTTGGCGGCGATCTGCGAACTGTTCCCGTTGTGCCCTCCAACGGTCATATCCCGCTCGCCTATCCGCGGCGCAGTTACTCCGACCGTCGGTGACACCAGAATGTGATTCGGCTCCAGGAAATCGATCAGCGACTGCCGCCACACGGCCTGCTGCTCCCGGGCGGCGGCGTACCGTTCATCGCTGACTCGCCGCCCGGCGTCGATTCGCGCCCACGTCGAAGGCTCGTAAGCATCGCGACGCTCATCGAGCTGATGCGCATGCACGTCGTACGCCTCGCGATTCATCACCGATGCCGCCACGCTGCGCATCTCGGGCCAGTTACCCAGCGATACCTCTGCGGTCGCTTCATCGCTGGCCGCATCGAACACCTCACGCACCAATGCCGCGACCGCGGGGTCGATGAGTGGGACTCGGTCGATATTCAGCCAGGACCACGTTGGCGCGACAGACTCGGGTATCGGTTTCCCGGTCAATACCGACCAGCCCGCCCACGCGACGTCCGCGTCGCTGGCGAGTACCCCGATCGTGTCCAAGTTCGGCGCAAGATCCTGGCTGCCCGTCGCCGGGACGTCGCCGTACGCGGTCTTGATCCCCACAGCCCCGCAGAACGCTGACGGAATGCGCACCGATCCACCAGTGTCCGTTCCCAAAGCCAACGGGACCACACCGGCGGCGCTGGCAGCGCCACTTCCTGCGCTCGAGCCGCCGGTCATCCGCCCGAGATCATGCGGATTTCGTGCTGCGCCGTCCTTGCTGACATCCCCGGTCCCGCCGAACGCAAACTCATGCGTCAACGTCATGCCGACGATTAACGCTCCCGCCGCGCGCAGCCTCGTCACCACCTCCGCGTCGGCCTGCGCAATGCGTCCTGCCAGCAGGCGTGACCCGGAAGTCACCGGCCATCCGGCGACGTCGATGAGGTCTTTGATTCCGACCGGGACTCCGTGCAGTGGGCCGCGCTGACCTGTCGTGGCATCGAGTGCGGCCGCATCGGCCAGCACTCGCTCGCGATCAACATGCACGAACGCATTCAGATCGGGCTGGGTGCGTTCGATCGCATCCAGTGTTTCGGTGGCGATTGCGAGAACCGACCGCTCGTCGACCATTGCTCGAATGTCGGTCAGGCTCTTACCGTAGAACGGACCGCGTAGGGACTGCTCGATCATGGTCCGCACTCTAACCGTGGCATGGTGGGCGGCAGAAAAGAGCCTCCGGAGGGTGCTTCAGGTGAACAGGAGCGTGGAAGTGTCATGACCCAGAACTCCGCAGCCGGCCGGGTGCTCGTCGTACACCACACCGTGTCGATCGGTACGGCGGCCATCGCCGAGTCCGTCGCCGATGGACTGGCCATTGACGAACTCGCCAGCCTGGAGGTAACAACACTGCCGGCGCTGACGGCGGGCGCGCACGACACACTCAGTGCCACCGGGGTGATCTTGCTGTGCCCCGTGAACATCGGCTACCTCGCGGGCGCCATGAAGCATTACTTCGACCAGGTGTATTACCCATGCCTCGAAGCGACGAAGTCATTGCCGCACGCCGCTGTCCTGCACTCCAACAGCGATGCCTCGGGGGCACTGCGGGCGCTGGAGGCGATCACAACTGGAATGCAATGGCGCCCGGTCGCCGATCCGGTCGTGGTCACCGGTGATCCAGACGCCGACACCCGCGCTGAGATCAGCGAGTTGGCGAGCACACTCGGGGCATACGCCGCCGGCCTGATGTAGCTGCCTGTCGCCTCGAAAGGTTGTCAGTGCCTGTTGTTAGCGTGGATCGTAGGTATCACGGCGATCTAGGCGTCAGGGGTGGGGCAGTATGGCAATCACGGTCCTCGAGAATCCGGTGGTGAGCTGCGACGAGGGCGTGCCGGATGCTGGTGAGGATGAGTTGACGGCATTACCTGCCCTTGATTACGACTCGGCTGTGGAACTCGGGGCGCAGATTTCCGCGGGTGCCGCGCGCGTCGCGGCCGTTACGGCGGCGTGGGTGGAGATGGTCGGTGTATTTGATGCGCGCCGCGGACCGGACGGACTGCGCTCGGACATGTCCACGGCCCAATGGTTGGCGTACGCGTGCTCAATGAGTAGCGGTACCGCGCGTGAACACGTCCGGATTGCCCGCGCGCTGCGTACGATGCCGCTGGTCGCGGACGCGTTCGGGCGTGGCGCGTTGTCGTTTTCGAAGGTGCGGGAATGTACCCGCCTTGTTGGGGTGATCGACGAAGGCACATTGGTGGAGTGCGCGCGGAACTGGACGGCTGCTCAGCTCGAACGCGCGGTCCGGGGATACCGCGCCGGGCGGACTAGCCGCTTGGTGCTGGAGAAGACGCGCGCGCTGTCATTGCGTCACCAGCGGGGATGGGTCGGTGATTCTGAACGCGGTGTATCCGGCTGAGGAGGCCGCGGTCTTCATCGCGGCGCTCGATTCCGCGACCACGCATTACCGCAGCGAGCAGCAACGCGCTCGCGCCCACACACGCCTCGCCCTCAAGGACGACTGGCATGGCGCAAGCAGCGAAGCCGCCAGCGAAACTCTAGGTGCTGCAGATGCGGGCGACACCGCCGCCGCGGGTGTGGGCGATGGCGAGCAGGGTGCGGCGGCAGGGACCGGTGACGTGGGAGGCGACCTGCAGGAGGCGGTGCCGACCTACGCGAGGGTTGATGCGCTGCTGGACGTTGCCCGCGGTTACCTCGCGGCCGGTCCTGCCGACACCTCCGGGGAAGACCGCGACCTTGTCGTCGTACATGTGTCGGCCAGCGAGTACGCCGCCGCAGCTGCGGTAGATACCGGGACCGTCCAGCGGCACGCCGAGCCCGAGGGTGAAGCGCAGCTCGGCCAGCACCTTGCGTGCGCTCAACAGCCTGCGTGCGCTCATCAGGACCTGGGCGCGCAACAGGACGTGGGCGTTCCCGCGGGAACGCCCACGCCCGCCTCGCACCCGCGCGCGCGATTCCTCGCCGTACTCGCCGTACTCCCCGGAGATGCGGCCGTCGGCGTGGATCGAACAGACCGGTGCCGTGTCGGCTACGACGGCGGCGCGTATCGCCTGCACAGGCCTCGTGCAAGTTCTCGTCGCCGATGGGCACACCGGCGAGGTGCTGCACCTGGGCCGCGAGCGGCGGTTCGCCTCTAAGGCGCAGCGGCGCGCCATGATGGCCCGGGATGAAACCTGCCGATTCCCGGGATGTGTGCGGGCCGTACGGCTACACGCCCATCACCTGCAGCCATGGAGTCTCGGCGGGGCCACCGACATTGACGCGATGATTCTGTTGTGCCAGCACCACCACGTGCTGGTGCACGCCGCCAGTATCACTATCACCACGAACAAGCAGTCCGGTGGGTACACGTTCACCCGCGTGGGCGGGCAGCAGATCACGGCGCAGCATCGCGATCAGTACAGCAGTGACCGGATCCCTCGGTCGCTACCAGAAACACAGTTGGTGGATCGACTGATCGACGACACGACGCTGATCGAAGAACCGATGACCGTGCACCGAACGTGGGACCGCGCCGACCCCACCAGGATCGACGCCGACCGTGACTGGGACCTTCCCGTGACGATGCAACCCGTGCAAGAGTGCACCGACTTCCACCCAAACGACCAGAACGTGTACCCGAAAAGGTGCGGGGGAGAAACTCACCGAAAGCGACTACTACGACCTTCTCGAACACCGCCCGCTGACCGAGCGGACCAATCGCAACGCTCGATACTAAAGTCCCGCTTGGGTCGCCAGCGAATTCTTAGTCGACACCGGCCACACCTGGCACTGCAGGCGTTCCCGCGGGAACGCCTGCACGTCGGTCGCGGCATCGGGCAGCGCAGGTGACGGGCGATCGGCGGCACCTAAGCGAAGCGTCGATTGCCTCCTAGATCCGCATCAGGTGCGGCCGAGGCGACCACGGGGGCGTAGGCGCCCGCCGGGCAGCGCTGGCGCGGGGAGGCGGTCGAGTTCGTCCTCGCGAGCGACGTACCCCTTGACCGCGCCGAACCGGTCGCTGTGCTGCTCCCATTCCTCGCGGGCCTGCGCGATCTCCTCATGCGAGTGGGCGACGAAGTTCCACCACATCACGATCTCCTCCTCGAACGGCTTACCGCCGAGCAGGAGCAGGCGAGCGCCGTCGGCGCCGGCGGTCAGCGTGATTCGGTCCTGGCCGGCGTCGTGGCACGCGAGATCCGCGGGGGCCAATTCGATGTCATCGAGCGTGAGCGATCCGGTATCGAGCAGGACTGCATGCTCGAAGTCGGTGCGGATATCCAGCGTCAGACTGGTGCCCGGTTCGAGGTCGACCTGAGCGCCCAGGAGGGGAGTGTAGGTCGATACCGGCGAGGAGGTACCGGCCAGATCTCCCAGGAAAACGAGGGCTCGCGCAGCACCGCTGCTGGTCGTCAGCGCAATGGGTTCGGGGGCGAAGTGCGCGAAGTTGCGCGGTGCATCGCGACTTTGGAAGGGAAGCGCGACCCAAAGTTGGGCGCCGTGCAGCACCGTCGTCTCGGGCGTAGACACCTCTGAGTGGCAGATACCGGCTCCGCCGGTCATCAGGTTGACCTCGCCGGGCCGGACCAACCCGTGTATGCCGCCGCTGTCGCGGTGCTCGATCTCGCCCTCAAACAACCAGGAGACGGTCTGCAGGCCGATGTGCGGGTGCGGTGCGACATCCATACCGCCGGTGGCGGCGACGTCGTCGGGGCCATAGTGATCGACAAAGCACCACGCGCCGATGAACGAGCGATCCCGATGAGGAAGCGTACGACGTACCGCCATCGCTCGGGGACCGCCCAGTGGTACCTCCCGTCCGGCGAGAATCTGCCACTGCGCGGATCCGCCGCCGGGCCCGCAGTTCAATTCGACCGGAGTGGTCTCGACGTTGCTCATCGTGTCTCCTTGCGTGCGTCGCGCGATA
>JBKEDB010000123.1:0-4047 GCA_047975195.1 Cumulibacter sp.
AGCAACCAGCCTGGCGATCGACCTCACCGCCGAGGGAGCAATCGCGCAGGTCGCCGACTTCGCTGGCAGCATCGACATCCTGGTGAATAACGCGGGCGCAATCCCGCCGGGCACCCTCAGCGCCGTGGACAGCGATACCTGGCGAAAGGCGTGGGATCTGAAGGTGTTCGGTTTCATCGACCTAACCCGGGCGCTGTATCCGCGGCTTGCTGAAACGAAAGGCGCGGTCGTCAACGTGATCGGGTACGCCGGCGAGTCATTCCCGCCGGCCTACATCGCCGGGGCAGCAGGAAACGCGTCGCTGATGGCGTTTACGAAGGCCCTCGCCAAACAGGCGCACACCGATGGCGTGCGGGTCAACGCGATCAATCCGGGACCGATCGCGACCGAACGCA
The DNA here is from genome assembly GCA_047975195.1 of Cumulibacter sp. Taxonomy (GTDB): domain Bacteria; phylum Actinomycetota; class Actinomycetes; order Mycobacteriales; family Antricoccaceae; genus Cumulibacter. The sequence continues at coordinate 396 of JBKEDB010000123.1, forward strand.
ACACCATGCTGCTCCGCGCCCGCGCCGAAGCCGAGTTGGGCGACCCCGATCGCTACGCAGAACTCACCGCAGCTATGCCGTACGGGCGGGCCGGAACGGTCGACGAGATCGCCGATGCGGTTGCTTTCCTGGCATCACCTCGATCGGCGTACACCAATGGCGCGATTCTCGCGATCACCGGCGGCGGGTAACCACCCGGAAGACGATTCTGCGGTGGTTGAGGCCTGGATAGTCGCACGACTTCCAACCCCCAAACCACCGCAGAACCCAAACCACCGCGGAACGCTAGCCGCCGCGGGAACCCAGAAACTAGTCGACGATGGCGGTCGCCAACGGTTTGAAGTTCGTCTCGAAACCATCCGGGATGACCAAGTCATCCGGCGTGAGCTGGTGGATGGATTCCTTACCCAGAGCCAAAAGCGCCGCGTCCGCGCCACTGCGCAGCAGGTAGAGCACGTTCTCGACCCCAGCCTGTCCATTCGCGCCGAGACCCCACAAGTACGCGCGGCCGATCATGACAGCCTTAGCTCCCAGCGCGAGCGCCTTCACGACATCCGAGCCTCGCCGGATGCCACCATCGAGCAGCACTTCGACATCGGCGCCGACGGCCCTAGCGATCGGCGGCAGCAACCGGATCGACGCGGGGGTGCCGTCAAGGTTGTTCCCGCCATGGTTCGACACCGAGATCGCGGTCATACCGGCATCAACGGCCCGCTTCGCGTCATCGACGCGGCCGATCCCCTTGAGCATCACGGGGCCGCCCCACTCCTTCGCAACCCACGCCACGTCGTCCCAGGTGGGCGGCGGAGTCTGCGACCACTCACCGTAGGCGCCGAAGAACGTCGGGGCCTCCTGCCCGGGCTCGGCAATGTTCGGGACCTTCAGATCCGGAAGTTCACCTCCCTTAGCCCACTCCAGCAGCCACTTCGGGCGCAGCGCTCCTGCCGGGGCGTTGCGCAGCAAGGCCTTGAGGTCGATCTTCTCGGGGATCTCCGGGCTTCCCCAGTCGCGGCCGAAACCGAAGGAGAAATCGAGGGTCAGGATCAGCCCCTTCGCGCCGGCCGCCCGCGCACGCGCCATCCGACGCGACATCGACTCTTTGCCGCCCTGCCAGTAGATCTGGAAGAACACCTTGTCGTGTACTGCGCACACTTCTTCGATCGGCTTGCTGGCGAACGAGCTCAACCCCATCCCGGTCCCGCGCGCGTTCGCCGCGCGCGCGACCGCGACCTCGCCGTCGGGGCTCACCGCCTGTACGCCAGTCGGCGATATCAGCACCGGAAGCGAGATGTCCTGCCCGAGCACGTTGGTGGCTTGATCGCGAGTAGCCGACAGACCAGCGACGCGCGGCTTGAAACCGAGTTCAGCGAACGCCGCCATGTTGTCACGGTATGTCACGCTGCGTTCGCTACCGCCGAGCAACGCCTTGTATACCGGCTTAGGCAAGTGCCGCTTGGCCCGGCGCTGCGCCTCGGCAACAGACTCGAACCAAGGGTTTCGCGCCCAGGGGTTCTTCGACTCCACCTGTTCCTACTTTCCTAATACTACGAGAATCTGAACTAGACCGGCGCGGGAGCCTGGAATCCGGCGAGCGGATCCTCAGCACACGCGCTCACCGGTGGACGGCGTCCGATGGTGACGGGAACCGGGCCGCGCGCAGCGACCGGGCGCTTGCTCTTCTTGGAGTGGTCCACGCTGGGCTTGGGCAGTACGCCATCGCGTTCGGCCAGCAGAGATTCGCCATAACCCTGAACGCACTCTGGGTCGGGACCGTCCAGCGGTAGTCCCGTAAAGAACTTCGCGGCCATACAACCGCCACGGCAGGAGTCGAAGAACTCGCACGACGAGCACGCACCACCGCTCTGCGGCTCACGCAGTTCGGCGAACAGTTCAGCCTCGCGCCACACCTTGGTGAACCCGCCCGCGGAACGGACGTTACCGGCCAAGAAGTTGTCATGGATCGCGAATGGGCAGGCATACACATCGCCTACAGGATCGATCAGGCAAACCACGCGGCCCGCGCCGCACAGGTTCAGACCCGGCAGCGATTCACCGTACGCTGCGAGGTGGAAGAACGAGTCGCCGGTGAGTACGTCCTCCCCGTGCGCCATCAGCCAGTCGTACAGTTCCCGCTGCTGGTGCGGTAGTGGGTGCAGATCATCCCAGCTGTCGGCGCCGCGGCCGCTGGGACGCAACCGCGTCAGGCGCAACTGGGCCCCGTACTCGTCGGCGATCGCCTTGAACTCGTCCAATTGCGGAATGTTGTGCCGGGTGCACACCACCGACAGTTTGAAGTCCTTGAACCCGGCGTCCTTCAGGTTCTGCATCGCCCGGATCGCGGTCTCGTATGAGCCAGCGCCGCGGACATGGTCGTTGATGCCCGCATCGGCGCCATCGAGCGATATCTGCACGTCGACGTAATCAGACGCGGCAATTCGGCGCGCCACTTCCGGCGTAATGCGGTAGCCGTTGGTGGAGAACTTGACGCCGACCTGATGGCTGGTGGCGTAGTCGACGAGTTCCCAGAAATCGTTACGGATCGTGGGTTCGCCGCCGCCGATGTTGACGTAGAAGACCTGCATGCGCTGCAGTTCGTCGATGACGGCCTTCGCTTCGTCGGTGGTCAACTCTCGGGGGTCGCGCTTACCGGAGCTGGAAAGGCAGTGCACGCATGCGAGGTTGCAGGCGTAGGTCAGCTCCCAGGTCAGGCAAATGGGCGCATCGAGGCCGGTTTCGAACTGTTTGACCAGGCTCATGCGGTCTCCTCCGGTTCGTTCTGCGTCTGCTCGCGCGGTACGACGATCTCGCTACTGACGAGCGTCTGTACCGCGGTGCGGTATCGGGGTATCTGATCCTCGGGGACGCCACACGTCTGAAATGCGGCGTCCAACGACGGTTGTTCGTCGATCGCGCGTACGACGTCCAGAAGCAGTCGATCTTTCAGGAACGACAACTTGCGGTTGCCGAAGTGGTACAGCAACGCACCGAAGGGCTCAGGCCGCACGGACACCGCGGGATGCAGTGCCCATGCGGCTGATGTGTCGAGCATTGTCCGGCGGGGCGGTTCTAGTAGACGCCGCACATGCCGTCGATGGAGACCTCTTCGACGAGGGTGTCCTCTTCGACGAGCTCGGCGACGGTGGCGTCACGATCGGTCGTCTGGGTGGTCTGCTCGGCCATGGCATCCTCATTCCTGTTGAGTTCAGTGCGTCATACGGTACGCGGGTTATGATCCCCACCATACTGGCACCTGGTGTCGAAAGGAAACACATTGCCCCACCTCACGGCGCAGACTGCCGCCGGACGACCCGGTCGGCGTCCGGCTACCAGTCATGAGCAGATCGCCCAGGTGGGGATCCGGTTGTTCGCCGAGCGTGGTTTCGATGCCGTGTCGGTCGATGACATCGCCGCCGCGGCCGGTGTTGGGCGGCGAACGCTATTCCGGTACTACCCCTCCAAGAACGACATCGTGTGGGGCACCTTCGATGAGCACCTCGCATCGTGGGAGCGGTGGATCGCGGCGAACACCCGCGCCCTCGACCTGCTCCCGGCGATCCGCGCGGCGGTCGTGCACTTCAACGATTTCGATGAGCAGGTCATGCCCGAACACCGCGTGCGGATGGCGCTTATCCTCAGCAATCCGGCGCTGCAA
>JBKEDB010000035.1:0-1775 GCA_047975195.1 Cumulibacter sp.
CCGGTGACTCCTGGGCCTCACCCGCGATCCCGCATCTGATCGTCCTGCACGACCTCGAGACCGAAACGTCCTATTGGGCTCACGTGACGCCGGAGTGCATCGTCTCCACCGGCGTCGGGGCAAAAGTATTCGTACACAAGGGAAGCGTGATCGACGAGGACCATCGCCACGACCTGGAGGCGGTGGCCGCCGCCAACCGCGGAGGCGCGTTCGAGAGGAGCGCGTGGGCGGGGAAGCCACCGCCGAACCCCAGTGACGCGCTGAGCCAGGCCGGGTTTGACGGAGACCTCGAAGCCAGGATTCCTCCTGGTGGAAGGGAACCGATCAACCCATGCCACGAAAGACGAAATACCCCGAAGAGCTGCTCGACCGCGGGGCGCGGATGGTCTTCGACTCCGGCCGCCCGATCGCCCACGTCGCCCGCGACCTCGGCATCCACCACGAGACGCTGCGCAAGTGGGTGCGCAGGACCGAGGCAGACGAGGGCAGGCGCAAGGACCTGCTCACCTCCCAGGAGCGGGATGAGCTGAAGTCCCTGCGCGGCGAGGTGCGAGAACTGCGCCGGGCCAACGAGATCCTGAAGTCGGCGTCTGCGTTTTTCGCCGCCGAGCTCGACCCACGCCGGACGAAGTGAGCGCCTTCATCGAGGAGCACCGTGACCGCTTCGGGGTCGAGCCGATCTGCCGGACCCTGGGGACGTCGGCCTCCGCCTACTACGAGCGACGAACGGGCAGGAGATCCAGCCGCTCGATCGAGGACGAGCGCCTGCTCGCGAAGATCAAGGAGGTGCACGAGCGCAACTACCACGCCTACGGCTACCGGCGCACCTGGATCGCCCTGCGCCGGCAGGGCGAGGAGGTCGGCCGGGGTCGGGCGCAGCGGCTGATGCGGGCGGGCGGCATCCAGGGCGCCAAGCGGCGCGGCAAGCCGTGGCGCACCACGAAGCCCGATCCCGATGCCCACCGTCGCCCCGACCTGGTCGAGCGCGACTTCAGCGCCTCTGCGCCTGATCAGCTCTGGGTCGGTGACTTCACCTACCTGCGCTCCTGGGAGGGCGCCTCGTTCCTCGCCTTCGTGATCGACGCCTTCTCCAGGAAGGTCGTCGGTTGGCAGCTCGCCTCCCACATGCGCACCGACCTCGTCCTCGACGCCCTGCGCATGGCGCTCGGCCAGAGGGAGCCCGGAGCCGACCTCGAGCTCGTCGCCCACACGGACAGGGGGTCGCAATACACCTCGGCCGACTACACGCAGGAACTGGACGACCACGGCGTCCTCGCCTCCGTGGGCTCGGTCGGCGACGCCTACGACAACGCGATGGCCGAGAGCTTCGTCGACACCTTCAAGACGGGGCTGGTCGCCGACCGTTCCTGGCGCTCGCGCTCACAGCTCGAGCTCGCCGTCGTGGAGTACGTCAGCTGGTTCAACCACGAGCGTCTCCATGAATCGCTGGGTGACCGATCTCCCGTGGAGTTCGAGTCCCTATACGTTCGACGGGAGGCTCAACCGAGCAATCTCTCTTAAATAGGAAACCAACAAAAACGGTCTCCGTGGAACCCGGTCCGGCTCACGCCACATGGGCGCCTATGAGCAGCACGGTGGATTCGACGGCTACGCCTGCCTCTTCGTCTTCGGTAGCGGGGGGTTCGAGGAAATCGTCCACTTCTGGAATCTCCGTTCGCGCCTCTCGGGGTTTTACGACAGCAGACCGATCGTCGGCGTTCCTCGCGAGTTGCTCTCGGCCACCGAGCTCGAGCCGATACGCGCATGGGTCGAGG
>JBKEDB010000116.1:0-1791 GCA_047975195.1 Cumulibacter sp.
CTCGTCGTGTCGTTCAAGGTGTTCGATCTGGTCTTCATCATGACCAGCGGTGGACCGGGCTTCGACACCACAGTCTCCAGCTTCGCGATCTATCGGACGGCGCTGCAGACATTCAACGTCGGCGCCGCCGCGGCGCAGACCATCGCTTTTCTTATTCTTGTCACCATCGTCATCGTGCCCCTCAACGCTGTGCGGCACCGCATGCATCGGGAGGGGTGAGCGGCCATGACCCTCACATCTGGTTCCAGGTCCGTCGGTGAGACGGCCACCCGCGCCCTGGTCGTGCCGCGATCACGGCGGGCCCGGAGGGCCGGCGCCCCGTCGATGTCGCGTCCGGGTCGCTCATCACGGGTCGTCGTGGTCGTCAAATGGACGGTCGTCGTGGTCGCCATCACGGTCGCAGTTCTGCCGATCGCCTACATGGTGGGCATGTCGTTCAAGAGCCCCGACGACATCCTCTCGACCCGCATCCTGCCGTCGCGCCTCGCGTTCGAGAACTGGTCGGCGGCGTTCCAGAACTGGCCGATTCTGACATACCTGCGCAATTCGCTGGGCGTCGCACTGGTCGCGGTCGTGGTCGCTCTCCTGATCGCGATCCCGGCGAACTATGCCATGGCTCGTCTGCGCGCCGGGGGCTCGCAGACGTTGGGGTTGATCGTGTCGGCCTACGTCGCACCGCCGGTTGTGGCGATCATTCCGTTGTTCGTCCTGATGCGGGCGGCGAACCTCATGGACTCGGTGGTCGGGCTGGGTCTGATCGAGGGGTTGCTGTTGACTCCGGTCGCGGTCTGGCTGTTGGACGGGTTCTTCCGCGGCATCCCGGACGAGATCGACGAGGCGGCGGCGCTCGACGGCTGCGGCCCGGTCCGGACCCTGTGGTCGGTCATCCTGCCGCTGACCGCACCCGGGGTCGTCGCCGTCGCGATTATCGTGTTCATCCTCGTGTACAACGACTTCCTCATTCCGCTGATGCTGACCCAGAGCGTGAACGCGCAGACGCTTCCGGTCGGGATCGCGCTCATGCAGGGCGGGCGTGAGGTGATGTTCGGTCAGATGGCGGCGGCGAGCCTCGCCGGGCTCATCCCGGTGTATCTGCTCGCCCTGTTCCTCCAGAAGTGGCTGGTCGGGGGCCTGACCCAGGGCGCCGTCAAGTAGCCCCACCCGCGGAGTCCTCCTGCGGTGTTAGCGCGCCGGCATCGACGATTGACGGTGTCTCACGGCGAGGCATCGTCCGCACCTCGAGTCGGTTCGTTCCCATATCGATCGTGCCTAGCCTCAATACCGTGCAGTTAGCAATGCTGGATGGTGAGGGTTGTGCTGGGGCTGGGCTGGGGCCAGGTGGCGTAAGCGGCGCGTTTGACGTGCCACTTGGTGTACTTCCGCTTCACGACGCGCGGTGTCGAGCGTCGCCGCCGGACTTGGTTGAGCCGCCGCAGCAGCCGACGTAGGAAGTCCAGCCAGCCGGGACTGTCGCGCCCGTGCTGGTCAGGGGGGAAAGCGCCCGGGTGAGCGAGAGTCTGGCGGGTGATCCGTAACGCGGCGACGAAGCTGATCCGGTCGGGGTCGTGGCCGGAGTGGGCGGCGGCCTCGGCCATCAGGGGCCGGATCGCGAAGTGGCAGCACAGATGCCCCCAGATCTCTTGGAGCGCCAGATCCGGGGACTTGCTGCGCAACACGGTGCGCGGCCCGCGCTGGTGGGTCTTGAGCTCGTCGAAGGCGAGCTCGATTCCCCAGCGCTGGGCATAGGCCGCCGCCAGATCGACAGCGCTGGCGGCGTCGGGGTCGAGCAAG
>JBKEDB010000117.1:0-12010 GCA_047975195.1 Cumulibacter sp.
GTGAGCTCGCCGAACGTCTCCGAGTCGGCGTCGGTCAGGGTCAGGTTGACCACCCACCCACCGAGATTCGGATCCAAGGTCGCTTCGACCTCCTCGAACTCGGTGGGCGCCATCGACGCCTCATCGAGGATCTGACATTCTTCGGAGGTCGGATCCGGTACCGCGAGCTGCGGTTCATCGACGGCGGGACACTCGCCTGTGGCTTGGTCGGCCACAGGATGGATGGTCAGTGGTTCCTTCGACGTAATCTGCCCATCGGATGCGGGCGTGGTGCCGTCAGGTGTTGTCGAGGAATCCGAATCATCGGCGCAGGCGCCGAGCACGAGCCCGCTGGCAAGCATGTACGCAGGAAGCAGCCGTCGAACGGTCATGTACTGAGTCTCTCATCTCCGGCGACCGTCAAGCGCTGCAGCAAACGCGGCCGGCGGCGACTCATCTCCGATGCGAGAGGAGTCCACCGATCGGCTGCGTGGATGTGGTCGCTGCGCGACTATTCGCTCTTGGCGACGTTGCGAAACAGCATGCGTCCGTTGGGCGAATCGAGGCCAGAGATATCGTCGGTGAAGCCTTGGGCCAGTTCGACGCTGCAGACCGGGACGAAGTGTGGCGGAGATTCGATCCAGGCATCCATATAGTCCTCATAGTGCGGCGCGCGCTCGGCGGGATCGATGTCGCCCGCTCCGGCGGCGGCGTACTCGTTCAACTCTGGGTATTCTTCGTTGCCGGGATTGAACAGTGCTTCCGGCGAGACATAGCGGCCGTACAAGGCATCCGGGTCGTTAATACCGGTCGTGGCCGACTCGAACATCATCGCCGTCTTGTCGATGGAGAACTGCTGAACTTGCTCGACAGGCGACAGCGGACGGACCTCGATGTTGAGCCCGATCTCCTTCAGCTGTTGCTGAAGTACCTCGCCGAACGCCGTGTACAGGGTGACGACCGGCGTGACCAATCGGACGTCCAGACTCGTGACTCCCTTGGACTCCAAGATTTCCTTGGCCTGGGCAGGGTCGTACGGGAAAACATCAAGCCCATCGCCAATCTTCTTGCTGTAGCCGGGGCTATCAGCAGGGAACGGCTGAATTTGCGGGGTGCAGTAGCCGTCGAACAGGCCTTGCGACACGGCCTCGCGGTCGACGGCCATGTTGAGCGCCTTGCGGACCTCCGGATCACCGAACGGCTCCTGGTCGGTGTTCACCGCGAAGTAGAGCATTGGCGAACCGGCTTTCGAGATCACGTTGAAGTCGGAGTTCAAAGCGGTGTTGATTTGATCGCCACTGAGCTGAGCGCCGTCCAGTTCGCCGGTCTTGAGCGCGTTGATGCGGGTTTGGTCGTCGGTCATCAAGAAGTAGGTGATGGTCGCGACGTGCTGCGCGTCGGGGTCCCAGTAGTCCGGCGCTTTCTCGTAGTCGACCTTGTCGCCGGGGACGGAATCGGTGACCTGGTACGGGCCGATGCCGACCGGACCTTCGTCGAGCGCGCCGGATTTCGCCGCTGCCGGGGACACCATGATTCCAGGGCGAGCTGCCAACGCGGTCACCAGCGAACCGAGCGAGCCGGTGACGTTGATCTTGACCGTCAGCGGGTCGATGACCTCGACGGACTCGAGTTGGTAGACCTCGCCAGAGATCTTGCTGTCGGGCCCGGTGGTGCGTTCGAGATTGAACTTGACCGACTCGGCGTCGAACGGCGTCCCGTCCGCGTACGTGAGGCCTTCGCGAAGTTTGAGCGTGATGGACTTGTTGTCCTCAGCCGGGGTGAACTCCTCGGCCAGCATCGGGACAATCTCGCCATCGCCGGTTTGGTTCAGTAACCGGTCATACACCGGATCGAAGAACGGCAGGTCGGCGCCAGTGACGCTGCGGATCGGGTCCCAGTCGAACGCGAAGGTGTTGTGCGCCCAGGTGAGGTGGGCGTCCGGGTCGTAGTTCTCAGCGAGCGGGACGCTGGTCGGCAGTCCGCCGGTGTTGTCGACGTCGGAGGAGCCAGAGCCGGGATCATCGCCACAGCCGGCGGCAAGCAACGTGACTGCCAGGGCGGCGGCGATCTTGACAGAAACTCGCATGGATTTCCTTAGGCCGGGTCCGCGTCGAGTTCTCCTGGGGAGATCGTCTGCGAACTAACTGGACGTTCGATAAATACATTTCATTAGTGATTACCACCCGGCAGGTGCGCGGTCAATCTCCGATGGGCTAGCGAAGGAAGTGCCGTAAGCGCAACTCATGACCGCGAATCGGGCGATGCTTCCCAGTCGACTGTGACGCGCGCTACGGTTCGAGGGTCCACCGCGGCGGGCCAACTGGTCCGCACGTAGCCCCAGGGAAGGTTGACCAGCATGCCAGGAATGCTCGAAGGAAAGTCCGTGCTCATCACCGGCGGCGGTTCGGGGATCGGCCGGGCGACAGCGCTCGCGGCTACCCGCGAAGGGGCGAACGTTGCGGTGGCCGACCTCGACCGTGAGGGGGCCGAACACACCGCGGAGTTGATCACGCAGGCGGGTGGACGCGCGCTCGCGTTGCAGGTGGACGTGACCAACGAGGCCCAGGTCGAGGTGATGGTTGCCGCTGCCGAGGACGCTTTCGACGGGCTGGACGGTGCCTTCAATAACGCCGGAATCTCGCGCGGGCGCGATTACGAGCCAGGGATGCTCACCGGTGATCTACCGCTGCAGGCCTGGCGCGACGTACTAGACGTGAACCTGGACGGGGTATTCCTATGCCTGCGTCAGGAACTCAAGCTGATGGTCCCTCGCGCTCGCGGGTCAATCGTCAACACGGCCTCGGTCGCAGGATTGATCGGCCTGGCCGGCGCCTCGCCGTACACCGCGAGTAAGCACGCGGTCATCGGCCTGACCAAGGCATCGGCGTTGGAGTACGCCGAGAGCGGCGTAAGGATCAATGCGCTGTGCCCCGGGTACGTGAAAACCCCGATGACGCAGAGCACCGCAACCGACGAGGTACACGCGAGCCGGATGACGCGAACCCCGATGTCGCGGTACGGCGTACCGGAGGAGGTCGCCGAGATGGTGGTGTGGCTGTTGTCGGACCGATCGTCGTTCTGCACCGGATCGTCGTTCACCGTCGGGGGTGGGATCGAGGCCGGTTGAGCCAGGCGCGCCGTTAGGTTCCCTTCTCACTTCGCGGTCGATTATTCTCTGGCCATGCCAGCCCCGCAGCGTTCCGGCGTCCAGGATTTCTTCGATCGACTCGAGCCACAGCAGCGCGAACATCTCGAGCGTTTGCGCGAGATCAGTCTTAGTTATGTACCGCGAGTGAGTGAAGAACTGCGATGGAATCAGCCGGCGTACATCGCCGATGGCATGCAGTGGATGCTGCAGGCATTCGGCAAACATTGCTCCCTGCGATTCACCCCGGAGTTCTTCGCCGATCACCGGGGTGCCGTCGCCGCGGCCGGCTATGGCTACGGTGCGGCCTTCCTGAAGATCCTGTACGCCGAGGAGGTCCCGGAGGCGTTGTGCCGTCAGCTCATCGACGCTCGGCTCGCCAGGTCGTAACGGCAAGCTAATAGCGGGCGCGCGCCAGTCTCGTGAGCACCATCGCGGAAAGCACGCGCTGCAGTGAACTACGTGGATCCGTGGGCGCAACTGTTCACCTGACGCTAGCGACCGGTCAACCGACGCCGAGGCATGTCACAGGAATGGACGCCAGTTTGTCTACAGGGTGAGAACTTCTTCAAGAAGGGGGAGCCCATGGATACCGCACTGTGGATCATCGCCGGAATATTGGCGGTGGCGTTCAGCATCGGTGGCATCGTGAAACTCACGGTGCCGAAGGAAAAGTTCGCCGCGAAGGGCGGTGCGGCAGCGAAATGGACGGAGGACTTCAGCTCTGCCGGGTTCAAGCGACTCGGCGTATTGGAGTTGCTTGGCGGACTCGGTCTGGTGCTGCCGGCGATGGTGGGCATCGCGCCGATCCTGGTGCCTTTCGCGGCGCTCGGCATGACCATGTATATGACCGGCGCGGCGACAACCAGAATGCTGCGGCACGAACCGGTGAGTGTCATCGCCGGAGACATATTGTTCATTGCCTTGACGGTTTTTCTGGTCTGGGGGCGGTTTAGCGCCGTACCGTTCGAGGCGTGAGTAAGAAACAAGAACAGCGGGCGGCGGAGTTCTCCGATCTTCGTCCGCTGCTGTTCTCCATCGCGTACCGGATCCTCGGCAGCGTCGGCGAAGCAGAGGATGTCGTCCAGGACGCATGGCCGGCCTTTCAGGCCGAGGACGACGTCCGATCTGCGAAGGCGTTTCTGTCGACCGTCGTCACTCGGAACGCCATCAATACGTTGAACTCGGCGCGGGTTCGACGTGAGACGTACGTAGGCCAGTGGTTGCCGGAGCCGCTGCTGGAGGATCCATACCAGGATCCGCAACGGTCTGCCGAACTCGCGGACTCGATCTCGATGGCGGCGTTACTGCTGCTGGAGCGCCTGAGCCCGCTGGAGCGCGCAGCGTACGTCCTGCGAGAGGTGTTCGGATACAGCTACGCCGAGATCGCACAGCTGCTCGAACGCGGTGAATCGGCGTGCCGCCAGTTGGTGGCGCGGGCACGCCAGCACATGGCCGCGGGGCGGATCAGGTTCGATGCCGATCGGCAGCATCGTGATGAATTGGCCGAGCGGTTCTTCGATGCGGTGCAGGCCGGGGACGTCGACGGGTTGCGACAACTGCTGACAGCAGACGCGCAGTTCACCGCCGACGGCGGCGGCCGAGTAGCGAACCTGAAGCGTGCTGTGGTCGGGCCCGATCCGATCGCGCGGCTGGTTCTGGCGGCGTACGGCGATCTGTGGGAGTTGGGCGCGCGATTGGAGGTGCGTTCGATCAATCGTCAACAGGGTGGGATCCTGCGGGATCGGCAAGGCCGCGTCATCACGGTAATCGTTCTCGAGGTCGCTGACGGCCAGGTCCAGGCAGTACGCGCGATCAATAATCCCGACAAACTGGAGCATCTCGGTGAGGCTGCTCCAGCCGAGGCGCTTGGACAGGAACTCAGGAGACTGCGACGCCAACGTCGGGAGGGCTAGACCGTGAACCGGATCGGCTGGTGAGTTGATCCGGGCAACAACCTCAAGCCTGCGGTGCGATGACCTCGGCTGCGGTGAGCGGAACCAGGAGCCCAGTCGGGGGATTAGGCTGCGAAGTGACGCATCCCACTCGCCGTAGGAGGCGACCTACTGATGACCGCGACCGAGCAACCATCGCCGACTCCAGCCCACCCACTAGAGCCACTGAGCGCCGCCGAGATGACTGCCGCTGCCGCGATCATCCGATCGGCGCCGGAATGGACCGAGTCCTGTCGGTTCGTTTACTTAGAACTGCAGGAGCCGCCGAAGCCGGTGGTCACGACGTGGCAGCCGGGCGATGCCTGGGACTGTCAAGCGTCCGCGCTATTGCGTGACCGTGACGCGCGGACCACCTACGAGGTCATCGCGTCGCTGACGAACGCCGAGGTCGTGCGGTGGCGGCTCATCGATGGCGTACAGCCGCCGATGATGATGGAAGAGTTCGCCGCGTGTGACGAGGCGGTACGCAGCGATGCGCGGTGGCAAGCGGCCATGCGCGCACGTGGGGTCGACGACTTCAGTCTCGCGATGATCGATCCGTGGGCTGGTGGATACACCGGGCCCGAGGACGATCCGGGGAAGCGACGCATCGCCCGGCCGCTGACGTTTCTTCGCGCGAGCGCCGAGGACAACGGATACGCCCGCCCGATCGAGGGGCTGATCGTGATATCGCGTCCGACCCACACCGGATCGCTGCGCTCCCGAACGCTGAACTCATCGAACTAGCAGGCACCGAAGGCGCGGAACTAATCATGTGGATGGTCATGCGTGGCGCCCTCGGGGACTCGGTCAGTGCGCGGCTGAGCCACTATCACGTGCCCGTATCGAATACGGCAGCCGGCGTTGTCGCTATCGACGTTAAACAACCCCGGCTGTAGCAGGGTCTCATCGAAGGTACGCCGGTGCGGGGCTCGCTTAGGAGTCGATGTGACCGGTGGTGGGGATCCGACCGTGTCGGGTGTGATGTACCAAAGTGAATACGACCGTCCCTGCGATCGCAATCACCAGCGCGGCCAGCAGCGGCCGGGCGTCCTGCCACAACGCCGCTCCGAACACATCGACCCCACTAGCGAGTGCAATGGAGAGGTCGCTGCCGATCCAGCGAATTCCGAGCGAGTACGGGATCGCGATGAACAGCGGCGGAATGAGCCACAAGACTATGAACCCAGCGGCCCACATCGCGATCCGCGCCAGCGGACGCACCCCACACCACGCGAGCACTAGTCCCACGATCACCGCGGGCAGCCAGTGGGTGACCGTGTTCCACGTCGACATCCCCTCGCCGACGCCGGTGAACACAGCGACCACGTAATTGATCCAGCTGGCGACGGGCACGGCGCTGGCGAGAAGACCGACGGCACAAATCGGCACTGTCGGGCTTTGTGTGAGCCAGAAAATCGCTTGTCCCAATCCGGTGCCAAGCAATGCGACGCCCAGCATGCCGAAGAAGTACAGCAACGCGCGGTCGTCGGCGTACGAGGTCGCGATCCCCAGTCCGTCGGCGAGTACGACGGCGACCTGCATCGTGGCGACCAGATGGATACCGAGCACACCCAACGACGCAGCGAGTCGAGAGATGCGGTGCTGCAACGCACGGGTGCTCACGCCGGCGAGGAGGCCGCCGATGAGTTGCATGATGAGCACCTGCAGGATGTAGTACTGGTTCAGCGGTAGCAGCGCGAACGGCATGTCGTCGCCGCCGGAATCTGTCGTCCACAGGTTTTGAAGCGGCAACCGGGCGCCGTTGCAGAGTTGCGGCAGCAGGCCGACGAATGCCGCGAGGACCCCGATCGCGATGCCGAACTGGGCGCGCCGCCCGCGGGTCCCGGTCTGGGTGGACACCGTCCGGGACGCTGCGTCGAGTGGTGTCGTTGGTGCGCCGGGCGGTTCCGGATGCTTCGGTTCGGGGAGAGTCACGTCAATGAAACTACTGACTGTCGGAACGAACCCCATCGCGACCTGCGGTGGCGCAACGCGCGTGTTCTGGAGGTCATGAGTCCGCGAAAGCCCGACTCAACGCGGACCGGTCGATCGCAGTCTGGGTGCGCTGAACGCGAAAACCGGGGTCCACCAATAAAGGTGAACCCCGGTTTCGGGCTGTGCTAAACGCCGAGCTTGTCGGCCAGGCGGTCCTGCTGGAACAGCGGGCCACCAAGCAGAACGTTCCCGGTCACCGCGTTGCGGTAGAACAGGTGCGCGTCATGCTCCCAAGTGAAGCCGATGCCGCCGTGCAACAGCATCATGTTCTTCGCTGCGCGCACGTACGCAGGTGAGGAGAGCACGCGAGCAGCGGCCGCCGCGACCGGAGCCTCATCCGACTCGGTCGTCAGTGCCTGGCTGGCCGAGCGCACCGACGCGTCGACCAGCGACCACTCGGTGTAGTCGTCAGCGAGCTTGTGCTTGACGCCCTGATAAGCGCCGATCGGCAGTCCGAAGCTGTAGCGGATGTTCGCGTACTCGGTCGTGATGTTGATGCACGAAGTGATCGCGCCGGACTGCTCGGCAGCGAGCGCCACGTTTGCCAGGTCGGTCACTCGGTCGAGGATCGCATCGGCGTCCCCTGCGAGTTTGCGACCTTCGGCCCCGTCGAGGACGACCGTGGCGATACTGCGGGTCAGGTCCAGGCTCTCCTCGGTGGTCACGGTGACGCCGGCGGCGCCCGCTTCGACGAGGTACAGACCGTCGGAGGCCTGCACGACGAGGACGTCGGCCTGCGCGCCGTTGAGAACGGCGACCTTGGTGCCGCTGAGTTTGCCGTCGTTCGCGGTGACGCTGGACGGACGTGAGCCCCACGTCGCGTCGCCGGCCTCGCTGATGGCGAGGGCGCCAATCGCGGCGCCCTCTGCGATCTTCGGTAGCCACTGCGACTTTGCCTCGGCGTCATCGCTGGCCAGCAAGGCGCCCGCCGCGAGCACGCCGGAGGCGAACAGCGGGGACGGCACAAGGCCGGTCCCGAGTTCGCGCAACGCGACCAACAGGTCAGCCCAGGTGCCGCCTGCTCCGCCGAATTCCTCCGGAATCGCCAGGCCGGGTACGCCGAGGTCGCTGATCCTCCGCCAGACGTCGGCGTCGTACGGGTCGTCCGACAGCGCGACTTCGCGCACCTTCGACAGCGGCGAGCGGTCGGTGATGAGTTTCTGAATGGTCTCCGCCAGTGCCTGCTGGTCGGAGTTATCGATTAGCGTCACGAAAAAGCTCCTATAGCTCGCAGGTCACTTCGACAGCTTGAGTTGATTAAACGGTGTCTTGCGATCGGCCGCACCCGGGTCCTTCGGCAGCCCCAAGACCCGCTCGGCGACGATATTGCGCTGGATCTCGTTCGATCCACCGGCGGTCGCTGAACCCGGTCCGGCGAGAATGGACTTGGCGACCTTCGCGGCCTTGCCGGTGAGCAGCGCGACATCCTGGCCGACGATCTCCTCGGCGGCATCGCTGGCCCACAGACCGAACTCCGCGCCGGCGAGTTTCGCAGCCGAACCGCGTGCGCCGATCTCCTTGCCGGCGAGTGCGCCCTCGTGCAGCACCTTGCCGAAATGCGCCATGGCCATTTCGCGGGCGTACACGGTCGCGAGCTTGCGGCGTACGCCGGAGTCTTCGGCGGTACCGATTTCCTTGGCCAGTTCGGCCAGTGCGTCGAAGCCGAGTGGCGCCGAGCGCGAGCGGCCTTTGGCACCGATCGTCACGCGCTCGTTGCGCAGCATGACCACAGCGGCCGGCCACCCTGCGTTGACCTCGCCGATGACAGCGTCGGCGGGCACCTCAACATCGTCGAAGTAGACCTCGTTGAACGGTGCATCGCCGGTGGCGACGACCAGCGGACGGACAGTGACGCCTGGGTGATGCATGTCGACGATGAACATCGTGATGCCGGCGTGCCGCGGAACAGTCGGGTCCGTGCGGGCGAGGATCGCGCCGAAATCGGAGAACTGTGCGCCTGAGGTCCATACCTTCTGCCCGTTGATCAGCCAGTTGCCGGACTCGGTACGCGTCGCAGTGGTCTGCAGGCTTGCGACGTCCGAGCCGCCGTTGGGCTCGGAGAAAAGTTGGCACCAGACTTCTTCGCCGGTGAGCATCTTCGGGATGTGGCGCTTCTTCTGCTCTTCGGTACCGAGTTCGAGGATCGTCGGCGCGGGCATGCCCAGACCGATGACGAATGGGCCGACCGGGAGCACGAAGTCGGCGGCCGCCTCGTTGAAGGCGATCAGTTCGTCCTCGCCGAGGCCCTGGCCGCCGTACTCCTTCGGCCAGGTAATACCGGCGAGCCCTGCTTCGGCTAACTTCTTCTGGAAGTCCTTGGACTCCTGCAGGGTCGGGTTATAGTCGCCGTCGTCACCGCTGAATGGCCGGGCGTTCTCCTTGAGCCAGGCGAGAGCCTTAGCTCGGAACTCCTCTGCGGGCATGTGGTTGTCCTTCCGTGCGATTCGTGGATCGGGCTCTATCCGCGCACATCGCGGGGGACTCGAGATGAGGCCGACAGTGCGCGCATGACATCAATGAGAACACGTTCTAGATCGTTAGTGATCCTCACCGTGTGCTCGCGGTTTGTCAAGGAATGGTGTAGTGGGCGTTCAGTCGAGAAGCTTGCTCGCGGCGAGGCGGATTCGTCGTTCGACCTCAGGTCCGTCGAGGAGCCCATTGAGCCATGACACCGTACTGCCGACCCACACCGTCTGGATCATCTGCAACGCGCGGTGCTCCGCCTCGCTGATGACGTGGTTGTCGCCCCAGGCCTGCTCCGCTGCGATATCGGCGAACACCGAGACCGGGCGCTCGCGCGGCTGGTCGCTCTGCGGATGGGCGAGTGGCTGCGGAGTCTGATGCGCGGACATCGCAGCGTGCGCAAACCCCGGATTACGCAGCATGGCGCGAAACCCTCGGGCGAAGACCTCGCCCGTGCGCCCGGCGGGAGAGTCTTGGCGGGCAGGACGGCGGCGTAGGTCGGCTCGCAAACTTCCGAGTTCGCTCAGGATCGCGCCTCGAATGAGCTCTTCTTTCGAGGGGTAGTAACGGTAAAGCGTGGCCATTGCGATGCCCGCACGACGCGCGACCTCGCGCATCTGCACGGCCTCGTAACCGCCTTCGGCGGCCAAATCGATCGCCGCACGCAGAACGCGTTCGATGCGTATCGCCTGAGCCGACGTCCCGCGCCCGGTCGGGTCGGGAGCCGACTCAGGCAGGTCGTTCATGAGGGTCATCGCTGTCCTTCACGGCCACAAGCATCGGATGTCGTGCGCACCAAACTCTAATGGGACGGTACGCCGTGGAAGGTCAGTATGGCCGCCGGCAGTGGTTCTGTGATGAGGTGCGTTATCGTCGGTCGTCGGCGGGAATCCGCATATGTCGGCGATTCTCGCAGGGTCATATCCGCTGTAGTGCTGTTGGGATCGGCTGTGCCCTAGGGTTTGCCGTGGTGGTTGTGTCCGACAACTGCTCGCCAGACTCAGCCAGTCGGCTTCCGTAGGAGACGTCGTGGTTCGCGAAGAAATGAGGAACGTATGCCCATCGATTCATCGTTGATTGGACGCACCAGTGATCCGGTCCGCACCACCTGGGACTCGAAGGATGCACTGCTCTACGCGCTCGGTGTCGGCGCAGGACAGGTCGACCCCTACGACGAGCTGGAGTTCACCACAGAGAACTCGGTCGACGTACAACAGTTGGTGCTGCCGACCTTCATCAACGTCGCTGCTGCAGGCGCGGTCGGTGGGTTGCTGCCGGCGGATGTCGATACCGCCAAGACGCTGCATGCGACGCAGGCGTTCACCCTGCATCAGCCACTGGCGGTCTCCGGGAAGTTGGAGAGCGTGAGCAAGATCGTCGGAGTGTTCGACAAGGGCGCCGGTGCGCTGGTGCAGGTCGAGACCACTGCGCACGATCTCTCCGGAGCGCACGTCGCCACGATCGAGATGGCAATGTTCGTGCTAGGCGGCGGCGGATTCGGCGGCGAACGCGGTGGTGATGCGGGCTGGGAAGCGCCGACCGGCGATCCGGACCACGTCGTCACCTACGCGACGCCGACGGACCAGGCGCTGCTCTACCGGCTGACCGGCGATCGCAATCCGCTGCACTCAGACCCGGCGGCCGCGCGTCGAGGCGGCTTCGATAAGCCGATCCTGCATGGAATGTGTACGTACGGATACACCGGGCGCGCGCTGCTGCATGCTATCGCTGGCTCGGATCCCTCCCGGTTCACGTCGATGTCGGGACGGTTCACCAAACCGATCATCCCGGGTGAGTCGATCACCGTGTCCATGTGGGTTGATGGCTCGAGCGTGCGGTACCGGACGGCTAATGCCGACGGTGACATCGTGATCGACCGTGGCACCGCAATTATCAACTGACTCTTTGTCGGTCCGCTGACCCGAGATCAATCGCACGGCGTGACCGGTTGGCGCAGCAGGGTGCGCATTCGTACGGGCGCGACTTTGCGGAAATCGCTGAAGTACACCTCGTGGTGGGTACCCGATAGGCGATATCCAGCATCCGGGATGAACCGGTTGTGCATCTCGTCAAGAACCGGCCCTTCGTCATCGAACGAGCCGACGTGCAAGGTTTGCGCGCATCGGCCTTCGGACAGCGATTCCAGCCGCACGTCGTTGATTCGCGGCAGAGGAGTCTTACTGGCGACCTGCGCGAGGACGGCTTCGTACATCGTCGCGGTAATCCACTCGGGCACCATGATCATCGCGGTCCAGTCCCAGCGGGATTTGTCGCGGTCCGTCGTGTATGCCGCCAGGTCCGGCGCCGTCCATAGCCCTTCTAGCGGCGGGACGACGTAATCGCGTCCTAACTCAGTCTTGCTGGCGAACTTCAGTTTGTAGGCAATCGGGTAGAGCGTCTGGAGCGCGCCGGCGAACGATTCCGAGGTATTCGGATCGCCGTGACCGTCGATCATCAGGTAACGCAGATCGGGTACGTCGACGATCGCGAA
>JBKEDB010000066.1:0-24416 GCA_047975195.1 Cumulibacter sp.
AACGGGCTCGCGAGCGATGAAGGCGTCGTCGACTCACTCGTCAGTGGTGTGACGGATTTGTTGGGCACGCTGACCAACGGGCTCGGCCTCGGTGAGATCACCGCCGACCTCACCGCCACGGTCGACCTGAGCGGCGTTCAGGCGTTGCTCGACGACACCCTCACCGATACCGGCGGCGTGGTCGCCCTCAACCTCGGCGATGGGACCGTCCATGTCGATACGGCGGCCTTGCTGGAAGCGGCGTACCCCGGGACCTACACCGACGGACTGAACGGCCTCGCTCCGAACACCAATCCGCTGGCGGATCCCGGCGTCCTCAACGAGTTGGTCGAGCGGGTCAGCACCTTGCTGTCAGACTGGGTCGTGAACGTCCAGAATGCAATCACCACGGCGATCGGCCAGACGACGATTACCGCTGGCGTGCACATTGACCTTGAACTTGATTACGGTCTCAGCACCTACCCGATCGGCGATATCGAGGTCGCAGTCGACTGCCGCCCGACGGGCAGTACGACGGCGGGACCGGGATGCACCCTCGCCGAGTTGCTCGACAGCAGTCCGAATCCGGGCGTACAAGAGGTCACCGCAGGTTTCACAATCCTGCCGGGCCTCGGAGATATCCCACTGGTGGGCGACATCCTGGTCGGCCTGGTGAACGGACTGACGGACACGGTCATCGCGGTGCTGCTTACGAACCTGGTGGGCGGCGCGGCCGGGCTGGTCGGGACGGTAGTGAACGACACGCTGGACCCCGTCGTCACCGGAGCGGTCAACGCGCTACCTGGATTGACCGAGCCCGTCGTCAACCTGGTCAGCGACCTCTACAACGGGCTGTTCCTCAGCGGAATCGTCGCGCTGACGATCAATGCCCAGAACGACACATCCGACCCGAACGATGTTGAACCGCAGGAGTGGGCGACGCTGCCCCAGGGCTAGTTCGATGTGTCAGCGATCAGAGTCGGTGTACTCGATCTGCTCGGCGCTTATCACGTCAACGTGCACCTCGGACGTGCTTCGGTGGGGCCGGGCTGCGCAATCGCGACGGCGGCGGTTGACTGCGCTGGGTACTGAGCGAACGCATCGGCGCTCACCAAGGCGCCGGTACCGACCTCTAGGTGGCAGCAGAGTGCTGCGGTGGGTCGAATCTCGAATCGAGAATGGACCCACCGCAGTTGGCGGCGTGAGGCCGGCTGTCAGCCATAGTGGTCTGGGTCATAGTCTGGGTGGGACGTGAGGAGTGGCCAAATGACTGACACCGCCCAACCCATGAATCTCCCGATGCCCAGCCGCCGTCCGCAGGATGAGCCGCCAGCGCTGTTGGGTCCGAGCGAAACTGACTGGAGTGCGCTGACCGACCGCCTGAATCGGCTGCTGCGGCTGCGTACCACGCCGGTGGGGATGAAACTGTTCGCGACGGTCGCCGAGATGGAGGCTGTGCCGAAGGTTCGGCGTCCGAAGGCGATCCACACGACCGACCAGATTGTCGCGCAGGCAGCTCGGGTCGGTTTCACCGTAGGAATCACCAACGACGACCTCGTCGGTCCGCAGTGTGGTGCGGTTATCGGATTGCACCCGCGAGATGAGGCGTGGCTCTCCGGCGACCGTATGGCCGGCGTGTGGTTCGCCGATCAGGAGGAAGCGTCGCGACACCAGCACGCGATGGATACGGTGCCGGACAACCTGTACGAGGCGATGGCCGTGTCGCCGCTGGCGTCCGGCCGACTCGACCCGCCGGACGTCGTCCTGATTTATGCCACCCCGGCACAGTCGATTCTGATGATCAACGGGCTGCAGTGGTCGGGCTACAAGAAATTTGAGTGGTCCTGCGTCGGGGAGTCATCGTGCGCCGACTCGTGGGGTAGGGCGCTCGCGACGCGGGAGCCGTCGATGTCGATCCCGTGCTACGCCGAGCGTCGGTACGGCGGGGTCCTTGAGGATGAACTGCTGTTGGCGCTGCCACCGGAGTACCTGCCGGGGATGCTCGATGGGCTGGATGCGTTGGGTCGTAACGGATTCCGCTACCCAATACCGCAGTACGGCATTCAAGCGGACGCCCGCGCCGGTCTTGGTGTCTCCTACAGTTGAGCCGACCCCGGGGATTGACGATGGCTGCGCCGTCGTCACGCCGGACCTGCGGGGGAGCGAGTACCGATAATCGAGCTGGACCGTTGCTCGCTGCCCCGCAGAATAGTTGAGTGCGCCGGACTACGCCGGGGTTGAGTCGCCCCAGGTGTTCCAGAACGTGATGTCTTCGATCGGACCGCGGGCGGCGGGTTTGAAGTCGGTGCCCTTGGTGTAGGCGATCGGCAGCATCGCTGCCTGCGTGAAGCCCTCGGGGATCTCCAACAGTTCGGCGGTTTCCTGCGCGTGGGCCAGGTGGAACGTGGTCCACACCGAACCGAGGCCGCGGGAACGCAGCGCTAGGCAGAAGCTCCAGATCGCGGGGTGAATCGAGCCAAAGAACCCTGCGGCGCTTTCCAGGGTTGCCGGCTTTCCCGCAATGCAGGGGATGACCAGCGCCGGTACCTGCTCAATGACATCGACAAGATATGCAGCGGAGCTACGTACGCGCCCGGTCTGCTCGTCGGCTTCCTCCTGGCCCTTCGTGGCCATGTACTTACGCCCGACTTCCTTGTAGAACTCGGCGAGCTTGGCGCGCTTGGCTTCGTCCGTCACGATCATCCAGCGCCAACCCTGGGAATTGCTGCCGGTGGGGGCTTGTACGGCCAGGCGAAGGCATTCGAGGATGACCTCGGACTCGACCGGGCGCTCGAGATCAAGGCGTTTGCGGACGGCGCGCGTGGTGCTCAACAGCCAGTCGGTGGCCTGCTTCTGTTCGGGTGAAATCGTCATGACTCGACCCTAGCCCGATCGAATCGGTGCACCAACGGATGTCGTCGCGCTGCTGTCAACGAGGTCTGATGCCGACAGCCCGTCGGCAGGACGGCGGGCGCAGCGACCCGCTCCTCGCGGTAGGTGCCTGCGAGACCATCGCCAGTGAATCCGTGCCGCTATATTGGTCCCTGGTGAACGGGGTACATCAGTTGTGTTCCTGCTCCGACAGAAGGTGGACGGACGATGACCCGTAGGTCGTGGTGGTTGACTGCGTGGTGGCTGGTAACCGTATTGGCGTATGCCGGGCTATCGCGCGTATGGAACGACACAGAGTCCTCCTGGTACCGCAGTCTCACCGAGCCTTGGTGGCAGCCACCAGACCTCACTTTCGCGATCGTTTGGCCGGTGAACTACCTGGCGTTGGCGGTAGTTGGCGTTCTCATCTCACGCAACCGGCCGGACGCCTCCTCGCGCATGCTCGCGGTCTTCGCCGTGTCCGTCGTGTTTGCCTTGGGCTGGGCGTACCTATTCGGACAGCAGGAATTGCTCGGTGGGTCTGCCGCAGCCCTCGTCATCGCCGCCGTGCTGACCTGGCTGTTGAATGCGCTCGGCTGGCGGGCGGGCCGGTGGTACGGCGCTGGCCTCGTGATCTACACGGTATGGATGACTTTAGCTGCATCCCTGTCGGTCGGTTTCGTGGTCCTCAATTGACTGCCTCCGATGACGTAGGGATCAGGCGGTACCGACCTGGAGGGCGTATTCAGTCAGTTACGCCCAGCCCAGAGGGGAGCGGGCGTACGACGCGACAGCGTCGTCGGTGAACGAGGGACGAGCGATCAGCGCTGCCGCGGCACATCCTCACCGCATCGCGGTCGGGTCGCTCAGCGCTGGACGCGCCCATCGCCGGGATGTCGCCGGATGGGTCCTGACTGCGTCCCGCACACCGAACGGCTCCATTCGCGCACCGTGTCGTGTTGGTGTAAGGCGGTGGTGGCGCGAAGACGCGATGAACTCTACGAGCGCAGTATCGTGCAGAACATGCCCATGGCGGCGGTCGCGCGGCGCTATCGAGGTCGAGGTGAAGTGCCGGCCGACTTGGATCAGGTGGCCTATCTCGGCCTGGTCAAGGCGGCCCATGGGTTCGATCCGAATTATGGCAGCGATTTTCTGACCTTCGCGGTTCGGACATTCTCCGGCGAACTCAAGCGCCATTATCGCGATAGTTTTTGGGCGGTGCGGCCGCCGCGACGATTGCAAGAGTTGCAGGCGCGAGTTTCGTCCGCCACAACCTAAGACTGCGGCGAATTGCCGAGATACTTATCGAGGATCGGCGACGTCCGAACGTCTGGACTCATGCACGCACTCAGCGGGCTAGTGATTGCGCAACGCTTCGATCAGTTCGTTCTTGCGCATCGATGAGCGGCCGTTGATGTCGAGTTCGGACGCGCGATGCCGCGACTCATCCACCGTCCACTGCTCATACGGCCCCGGCTTCTTGTTAGGCATGATGCTTACCTTTCACGTTGGTTCATGGCGCCACAATCGTATGAGTACCCGAACCGTCGTGAGGTAAACCCACGTCCGCAACCGCCAGGTGAGCGCTTCATAGCCGATTCATAGCAAGGCCACAGGTTTCACAAGGGTTCGCCACCCATGCTTTCGGTATCGATTCGACCGACTGCATGGAGGAAATAATATGGCGCGCATTCCCGACGCCACCTACACACCTGAAGGGCCCACCTACGAGGGGCGCCTACTTGATCGTTCGGATGAGGAGGTGGTCGATCAAGGTGCCCGATTCGATATTCAGACCGTGATCACTCGCCGCGGTGTCATCGGCGTCTTCGGCGCCGCTGTTGGCGCGGCCGTCCTATCTGCCTGCGCCCCGTCGGACTCTTCAAGCCGCTCAGCATCCGGTGGCACATCATCTACCACGTCGACCTCCGCCGGATCGTCGTCCACCGGGACCTCGGCTGCCGAATCAACGACGTCGAGCGGAGGCCTGCCCTCGGGGGAGATTCCAGAAGAGACCGCTGGGCCATATCCCGGCGATGGGTCGAACGGGCCCGATGTGCTCGAGCAGAGCGGAATCGTCCGCTCAGACGTTCGCTCCAGCATCGGCGGCGGTGCGACTGCCGATGGCGTTGGGCTGCAGTTCACCTTGACGGTGCTCGATATGGCCAACGGCGACGTTCCGTTCGAAGGCGCAGCTGTCTATGCCTGGCATTGTGACGCGCAGGGCCGCTATTCGATGTACTCCGAGGGTGTCGAGGACGAAACGTACCTGCGCGGCGTTCAGGTCGCAGATGCGGACGGCAACGTCTCGTTCACATCGATCTTCCCCGGCTGCTACGCCGGCCGCTGGCCACATATCCATTTCGAGGTATATCCCGACGTCGACTCGATCGATGACCCGCAGAACGCTATCGCAACATCTCAGATCGCACTCCCGCAGGATAGCTGCGAGGCGACCTATGCGAGCGCGGAGTACGACGGGTCCGCGGACAATCTCTCCCAGGTCAGCTTGGACTCCGATGGCATTTTCTCCTCGGACGGCGGCGAGTTGCAACTCGCGACGGTCAGCGGCGATCCGACCGAGGGCTACCAAGCCACGCTCACGGTCCGCGTCGACACCAGCACGAAACCGGGCAGCGCAGATTCCGGTGGCGCCCCGGGCGGCGGCCCAGGGGCTGGCTCGGGCGCACAAGACGCCGGCAGCCCACCGAACTAGCCGCAGCTCCACGAACTCCAACATCACCTAGATCATCTATATACAAAGGAAGAAAATGTTCTCAAACCTTACTGGCTGGCACGCGATCATCATTCTGGCCGTCGTCGTTCTACTCTTCGGGGCTGCCAAACTACCGGCGTTGGCCCGGAGCGTCGGCCAATCCATGCGCATCTTGCGCAGCGAGGTCGAGCATTCGACTGAGCCGACGACAGCAGTCCCGAGTGTCGCGACACCGTCGAGAGGAGTGGTTGGCGATGAGTCGGCTAACGCATCCCCTCGTGATGGTGCCGTCAGCGTGAATGCGGCTCCGGTTCGCGAAGCGGTTCAGGCATGAACTCCGCGGCCGCGCGTACTGCGATGCCCTGGGGCGAGCACCTGAGTGAGGCGCGGCGCCGGGCGGTGCGTGCGGCCGCGGCCTTGCTCGCTTCGGTGGTGATCGGATACGTCCTCTCGGATGCGGTGATGACGCTACTGCGTGAGCCAATCGTGCAGATCGCCGAATCTCGCCAAGCCACGTTGAACTACGACACCGTGACCGGCGCATTCAACCTACGAATGCGGATCGCACTGTTCGCCGGCGTATTTATCGCCAGCCCAGTTCTGATGTACGAACTGTTCGCCTTCCTGGCGCCGGGTCTGCAGCGCCGCGAACGTCGGTACATTCTTGGATTTGTCGCAACGGCGGTGCCGTTGTTTCTCGTCGGCGGGGTTGTTGGTTTGAGACTGTTCCCGAACATGGTTGAGCTGCTGGTCGGGTTCGCTTCCAGCGAGGACAGCACCATCTTGCAGGCCTCCGAGTACTTCGACTTCGCGATGCGGGTCGCCTTGATGTCGGCGATCGCGTTCGTGCTCCCGGTGCTGCTGGTGATGTTGAATCTGATCGGCGTACTGTCCGGGGCTGCGATAGCGCGGGCCTGGCGGCCTATCCTGATCGGAATTCTGGTGTTCAGCGCCCTGGCGACACCCTCGGCCGATGTGTTGTCGATGGTTCTCATTGCCGGATGCCTGTGCATACTCACCGCCGCGGCGACGGTCATAGGCGTGCTGCATGACCGGGCGTTGGAACGACGCATGGCAATCGCGCCAGATCCCGACCCTGCTGATATCCGCATTTCAGAGTTTGGCTGAGTAGGAGAGACTGATGCTCGGATTGAGCGTGGAGAAGATTGTGGTCATCGTGGTCGTCGCCGCAGTCGTGGTAGGCCCCCATCGGCTTCCCCGGTATGTCGAGAAACTGGTCGCATTCGTCAATGCGGCACGCCACCTCGCGAATGGCGCCCGGGTGCGAGCCGAAACTGCAACCGGAGTTCCTTTCGATGCAACTCGATGGAATCTCACCCAGTATGACCCGCGGCGGATCATTCGTGGTGCGCTCGATGAGTCGGCGGCCGGCGATCCCGCGTCCAGCAAAGCCACAACGCCTGCGGCGTACGACGATGTGACTAACCGTGGCGCCGTTCGGTGTGCAGCGGACGGCGCCGTGCTGCACGAGGCGGAGGAAGATCCGTCGCTCGGGGTGTCTGCGGCACCGTCGGTGTCGCAACCGGCTGGATACATCATCGGCGGATCGTCGGGTCATCCGCGGCGAATACCGCTGAGCGTGTCACTCGGCTCGGTTGATGGGCAGGGTGACGGTGAACTGCGTGCCGGCCACGTCACTAGCGACGCGCACCTCCCCGCCATGAGCGCGCACGATCGCTTCGACGATCGCCGTGCCGAGTCCAGTGCCGCCGTCGGCACGTGATCGTGCCGAATCGCCGCGAGAGAATCGATCGAAGATATGGGGCAGGAGCTCATGCGAAACTCCCGGGCCATCGTCCGCTACCTGAAGCACGGCGTACCTGCCGTCGGCGGAAGAGAACAGTCGCGTGCTGATGGTCGTGCCGACCGGCGTATGCGTTCGTGCGTTCGCGAGCAAGTTCACCAGCACCTGGCGGATCCGATCCGGATCGCCGATTACCTCAAGGTCAGCCGCGTCATCGGAAAGTTCGAGGATCCACGTGTGGCCAGTCGCGGTGATTCGGGCATCGGCGCAGGCTTCGACAACCAGGCCGGCGAGCCTGACGGGTTCAGTTCGCTGCGGTACGCCGGAGTCGAGGCGGGCCAGGAGCAGGAGGTCGTCCACGAGGGCGGACATCCGAACCGACTCGGAGCGAATCCGTTGCACCGAGCGGCTGATCTCCTTTGGGAGGTGATCGTCCGCGCGGGCAAGCAGGTCCGCGTAGCCGCGGATGGTGGTCAGCGGCGTGCGCAGTTCGTGGCTGGCATCGGCGATGAACTGACGCAGACGCTGTTCGGTCTGTTCTCGGATCCGCAGCGAATCTTCGACGTGTTCCAGGAGGGTGTTCAGGGCTCCGCCCACTTGACCAACTTCGGTGTGTCCGTCGGAGTCCGCGGCCGTCACACGTTGCGGAATCGCGACGACACCGGAGGTCAGCGGCGTGTGGGTGACCTTGGCGGCCACGCCGGCTACGCGCCGCAGCGGTCGCAGCCCGAGGCTGATGAGCGCGATGGCTGCCAGGAGCGCGATGATCACCGCGATCACGGCGACGATGACGAAGGTGATGATCGCGTCCCGCACGGTCTGGGTAACCTCCTCAAGCGAGTGCGCGGAGATAACCGTGGCTGGTTCACCCATCACTTCGACGGAATCGGCTGCGACTCTATACTCTCCGGCGGTGCCGAGGTCGACGTCCTCGGGTTGATCGGCGGTGCCGGCCGACGCCGTGAGCGTGCTGATCTCGTCGTCGCTGAGTGTGCGGTCCGTTCCGTCATGCTCAGTCAGTTGAGCGAGCAGCGGAACGTCGTTCACAATGACGAGCGAGATCGAGCCGGGCTGTGGACCCGGACCGAGCGTGGGGCCTTGGTTCTCGGGTGGTTCCGGCTGGGCGTCGTTCAGGCTTCGTGTCGACGCATCGAGCGCGACGCGTACCTGTCCGTCCAACCGATCGAGCAGGCTTCGCTGTTGGATTCCCACGCTGACGCCGCCAATAATCGCGACCGCGATGACGATCAAACCTGCGGTCAGCGCGGTGAGTTGCCACTTCAGTGGCCAGCGGCGGCGGGACGAGGCGGTGATCTCGGAGTCCGAGGATGCTGGTGTGGGATCGTTAGTCATTGGCGGGCCGAATCGAGTAACCGGCGCCGCGGAAGGTATGGATCATCGATGGGCCGAGTGCGTCGATCTTCTTACGCAGGTAGGAGATGTAGAGCTCAACGACACTCGCTCGGCCACCGAAGTCGTACTCCCACACGCGGTCGAGGATCTGTGCCTTGCTGAGGACGACGCGCGGATTCTGCATCAGGTAACGCAGCAGCGCGAACTCGGTGGCAGTCAGCTCTATCGGCGTCCCCGCCCGCGTGACATCGTGAGTCTGCTCGTCGAGCGTGAGATCTCCGACGACGATGCGCGTGCTGGGCGGGACTGACTGAACATGCCGGCGAATCATTCCGCGCAACCGGACGATGACCTCCTCGAGACTGAATGGCTTCGTGACGTAGTCATCGCCGCCCGCCTGTAGTCCGGTGATGCGGTCGGCGACGTCATCCTTCGCGGTCAGGAACAGCACAGGAACGTCGTTTCCCTGCTCGCGTAACCGGCTCACCGTGTGGACGCCGTCCAGACCAGGCATCATCACATCGAGGATCACGATGTCGGGGGCGAATTCGCGTATCGCGCGCAACCCCTCGTAGCCGTCGCCCGCCGTACGTGGCTGCCATCCTTCGGCGCGGGCGGCCATGGCGAGCAGATCGCTGATCAGCGGATCGTCGTCGACGATCAGTACTCGGATCGGTTCGCCGTCCGGACGAGTGGGCGCGGTCATGCTCCGAAATCTAACAGCGTCGCTGCTAGTCGTTCGCAGCGATGATCTGAGCGTGTTGGTGTGGCCGGCCTGTTGCGGGTTGGCCCCGGCGCGCACTGGGGCAGCGGCCTGGTCGGCATCCCCGGATGCAGCGGCCGCTAGCAGGGATGCGTCGTCCGCGCATGGTCCATACCGGCCGCTCAGGTGAGTTTGCGCAGCTCGTGCTTCTGTACCTTGCCGGTCGCCGTCTTCGGCAGTACATCGGTCATCACGACACGCTTCGGCACCTTGTAGCCGCCGAGGAGCTTCTTGCAATGTGCGATCACGTCCGCCTCCGTCACATCGGAGCCATCGGTGACGACGAACGCGGTGACGGCCTCGCCCCACCGCTCGTCCGGTACGCCGATGACGCCCGCATCCACGACATGTGGGTGTTCCAGGATCGTCCGCTCGACTTCCATAGACGACACGTTCTCGCCGCCCGACTTGATCATGTCCTTCGAACGGTCGGTGAACCAGATGACGCCGTCGTCGTCCTTATAACCAAGATCGCCGGTGCGCAGCCATCCGTTAGCGAATACTTCGCCGTTGACGTCGCCGCGGTTCCAATAGCCAGCCATCACCTGAGCGCCCCGGTAGACGATCTCGCCGTGCTCCCCGCGTGGCAGCAGCTCACCGCTTGGATCGATGATCCGGGTATCCACGGTGGCGACCGGCGGACCCCAGGAGGCGGTCTTCGTGACCTCGTGCTCGGGCAGCTGGAATACCGTCGGCGGCACGCACTCAGTCATCCCCGAGCCCAGCAGCGCGTAGCCGTTCGGGAATAGCTTCTTGATCCGCCCAACGCGCTCGTCAGGCATTTGGGCCATCGCGTACATGCAAATCCGCACGTCCTCGAAGGTCTTTCCTTGTGCGCGTGGACTCTGCAGCAGCAGTTCGTACATGTGCGGCAGCAGCATGATGTGCGTGAGACGGTCGTTCTCAAGCGAGTCGACGAACTGCTCGGGTTCAAAGCCGGGCAGGGCGACGACGGTCCCACCAGTGGTCAGCGTCGGCATGGTCAGCACATTCAGCGCGGTAGTGTGAAACAGCGGGACGATCACGCCGAACACGCTGGGTTCGTTACCCCACTTGTGCCCGAACGTGATAGAGGTGGTCAGGCAGGCAACGACGACCGACACGTGAGCGGTGAGCACACCCTTGGGGCGGGACGTCGTACCGCTGGAATACAGACACTGCAGGATGTCCCGGTCGTACACCGGGACCTCGAGCAGTGAGCCGTCGCCGTCGGCCAATGACTCCCAGGAGGTCGTGTGGATGCCGCCGATCGTGCGTTGCTCGCCACCACGCAGCACGATCCGGGTGACCTGCGGGAGTTCGGCGATGATCTGCTCGAGTATCGCCACGTACGCATCGTCGATCACGATGGTGCCCACTTCGGCGTCGGCGAGGCAGAACCGGATTTCGTCGGGGACCTGAGCGAGGTTGATGGGCAGGCTGATCAGCGCGGCCTTCGCGCAGCCGTAGTAGGTGGCCATGAACTGCCATGAGTTGCCCATGATGAAACCGACCGGCTCCTGGCGCTGCAGTCCCAGGCTGAGGAGGCCGCGTCCGATCGCGTTGGCGGTACGTTCCAGTTCGGCGTACGTCACCGATCCGGTGCCGTCCTTGATCGCTAGGCGTTCGCCGAACTGCTCGGCTGAGCGGGTGAGCTGATCGCCAACGACGCAGCGTCCGGCGAGGTTCAAGTCAAGCGCGGACACTCCGGATACATCAGGTTTCATGAGACTCCCTCATCGGCTGGCTACGCACTGATGTTGGCGCCGATTCTCGCCAGGGAGGGTTCGCCCCGTCAACCGCGCCGAGACGACCGGACCAGGCGCGACGGACTTAGGGCACCCTGACTAACGCGCCACATCGGGTGACTGGTGAGCCACCGGCGAAGTACCGTCGATCCATGACTACGCGCAATGAATCCGACAGCATGGGGCAGATCGAGGTCGCCGCAGACCGATACTGGGGAGCGCAGACCGAGCGCAGCTTGCACAACTTCGACATCGGGCGCGACTCGTTCGTCTGGGGCCGCCCGATCGTCCGTGCGCTGGGCATCTTGAAGAAGGCTGCCGCGGAGGCGAACGCCGACCTTGACCAACTCCCGACCGATGTCGCGCAGCTGATCTCACGCGCCGCCGACGAGGTCATCGCCGGCGATCTGGATGACCACTTCCCGTTGGTCGTGTTCCAGACCGGGAGCGGCACGCAGAGCAACATGAATTCGAACGAGGTCATCTCCAATCGCGCCATCGAACTGGCCAATGGCGAGATGGGCTCGAAGGCGCCGGTGCACCCGAACGACCACGTGAACCGCGGCCAGTCCAGCAACGACACCTTCCCGACCGCGATGCACATCGCGGTCGCACTGGAACTGCGTGAACGGCTGTACGACGGGGTCTCGACGCTGCGCGACACACTCGATGCCAAAGCCAAGCAGTTCGCGGACATCGTCAAGGTCGGGCGAACTCACCTGCAGGACGCCACCCCCATCACACTTGGCCAGGAAATCGGCGGCTGGGTCGCTCAGATCGACCACGCGCTAGACGATGTCCGCCACGCGGAGAACGGCCTGCATCGGCTCGCGATCGGCGGTACGGCGGTCGGTACCGGACTCAACGCGCACCCAGAGTTCGGCGACCTCGCTGCCAAGAAGATCGCCGAGCAGACCGGCATCCCGTTCACCAGCGCACAGAACAAGTTTGCCGCCCTCGCCGCACATGACGAACTCGTCTCGGTCAGTGCCGCGCTGCGCACCCTCGCCGGTGCCCTGTTCAAGATCGCCAACGACGTCCGCTGGCTGGCTTCGGGGCCCCGCAACGGAATCGGTGAGATCGTGATCCCAGAGAACGAACCGGGCTCCAGCATCATGCCCGGCAAGGTCAACCCGACTCAGTGCGAGGCGTTGACGATGGTCGGCGCTCGCGTGTTCGGTAACGACGCGACCGTCGCGTTTGGCGGCAGCCAGGGCAATTTTGAGCTCAACGTCTACAAGCCGGTGATGGCGCACGCCGTCCTCGAGTCGATCCGGCTTATCGCTGACGCCTGCATCTCGTTCAATGATCAGTGCGCCGTCGGAATCGAGCCCAACCGCGAGCGGATTGCGCATAACCTTGAGACGAACCTGATGCAGGTCACCGCTCTCAACCCGCACATCGGATACGACAAGGCCGCAGCGATCGCGAAGAAGGCGCACAAGGAAGGAACGTCCTTACGTGAAGCGGCGCTTTCGCTCGGTTACCTCACGGACGAGCAGTTCGACGAGTGGGTCGTCCCGCTGAACATGACGCATTCCTAGCCTGGGTGGAGTTCGTGGCGGCAGATGTTGAACCGTACTCGGTTCAACATCTGCCGCCATACTTATCCGCCGGTTCTCGCGTGATGCCTCCGGCGCGATGGATGCACCTCGCATCGCGTTCAGCCCTCGTCGCGGGCGCGTAGTAGATACGTAGCGGTCACGGCGACGTGCCGATCGATGTCGTTACTGAGTGTCTCGAGTAACGCGCTCGCCGATCCTCCGGGTACGTCGGCGAGTGCCTGGGTCAGCCGTCGGCGGGCGCGCGAATCCGACGAACCCAGCGCTCGCTCGATCGCGGCTGCGACCAGTTCGGCGTCGTGCACTGCGAGAGCGCCAAGGGCGTCGGCCGCCGCCACGTCATCAGACCCGACCGCAACCATCCGAGTGAGTGCGCCGATGACGCCAGTGTCGCCGCGGCGCCCGCGCACGAGCGCCGCCTGCCCACGGACGACCGGATCTGCGTTATCGATGGCATCGGCGAGTACGTCCAGCGCGGACGTAGAGCCGATCTTCGTGAGTGCCTCGACGGCTCTGAGCCGCCGCTGCGCAACCGGCGGATCGAGAGTTTTAGCGAGGATCGGGATCGCGTCGTCCGCTCGCCGTGCCAGCGCCTAGTCGAGCGCCCCGGCCGCGTTGCGGTCATGTTCGCTGAGCACCGCCTCGGCCAGCGGCGCGACCTGACCGTCTCCGTCATCAACCAGCGCGAAGCGTTGCCGTGCCGATCCGTCAGATGCGTCGAGTCCTCGTAGGAACGCGATGGTGCGCATCACCTCGGACCATTCGGTCGGTTCGACCGACTGCACCCGCTCCAGCCGGCGAAGCAGCTCTTCATCGCGAGCAATCCGCGACCGGGTTGCCAGGGCGATCTGCTCGATCAGATCCCTCGGGTCGAAGGTGAGGTCGTTGAGGGCGGCGGCCACATCGCGCAGCCCGATGCCCAGCGAGCGGAGCCCCTCGATGTGGAACAGCCGGCGAAGGTCGTCTTCGACGTACTCCCGGTACCCAGTAGTGGTACGCGTGGACGGGGACAGCAGCCCGATGGAGTCGTAATGACGCAGCATCCGCACGCTCACGCCGGAACGTTCGGATACCTCCCCGATCAACATGTATCCACCCTAGGACTGCTCCGCCGCGACCGTCTCCTCGATCGCGGCGGAGCACCCCACCTCAGATTCCGGGTGCATCGAGCAGTGCCACTGTTCGCTGCGCCTCGGCGATCGCCGCGTCGAAACCTTGATCAGGGTCCGCGACGATGCGCTCGGTGGCCAGCGCGTGCAGGCGGACGTCGTCGTCGCGGCTCGCCTTCGCCCGTTCGATGACAGGCGCCGCGACCTCGCCCAACTCGACGAATGCCCTACTCAGACTGAGTTGTACCTCGCGACTGCCGCGACCGAACTGAGTCCCGAGCGTGTCTGCCAGCCGCGCAGCCTGATCTGCGTGGGCCAGAGCGACCGCGGTGCGCCAGGCTGCACGGGCTGTTTCGTCGTCTTCATCCGTCAGCAGCTCGGTGGTGATCGCTGCAGCGGTCGCCGGGTCGCCGATCTTGGAGATCGTATGGATCGCTTGGCTGCGAGCCTGCGGTGTGTTCGAGCACAACTGCGGCAGCACGTGTTCGAGGACGGCTGCCTTGTCGTGGCGGATCAACGCCCAGGTCAGCATGTCGCGCACAAAGAAGTCCGGCTCCACCGCACAGCGATCGACCAGCACCGGAATGTAGGTTGCCTCGGGCCGGGTGCCTGCGGCCAGAGCGGCGCGCAGGCGCGCCGAACTGTCGCGAGCGGTCAATGCTCTGGCGAGTCGCTGGGCGCTGCGTAACTGGGTCACGTCGATTACCTCCGCGAACCATGAAACGGCCTGACACGGTGTCAGGGTCAAGAGGATTTTTGTGTCAGCGGGATCTGCTTGCGCACCCGAACTACGCGACTCGAGAGAATGTGCAGCGTGCTTCTTCGACCACACCTCACGCGCGGACTGCCGTTTGCAGCCGCCACCGACGACCTCGCTGCGGCCGTCCGAGAACACCGAGTCGCCGTGGTCGAAGCGCCACCGGGCACCGGTAAGACCACCCTCGCACCGCCGATTCTCGCCGACATCGTGAGCGGGCGGGTCGTGGTGACGCAACCGCGCCGGGTCGCCGTCCGCGCCGCGGCCCGACGCCTCGCCACCTTCACTGACACGTCAGTGGGCGAGCAGATCGGCTTCACTGTGCGCGGCGAACGGGCAATTGGCCCGCAGACGCGAATAGAAATGGTTACTCCGGGCGTGCTGCTGCGGCGGCTACTGGCCGATCCGGAACTAAGCGGCGTAGGCGCGGTCATCCTCGACGAAGTGCACGAACGCGGTCTGGATACGGACTTGCTCGTCGGATTTCTCCAAGAGGTTCGACAACTTCGCGAGGATCTGGTGCTCGTGCTGATGTCCGCGACCGCAGATGCCGCGGGACTTGCCCAACTCATCGGCGAGGGCGAACGTGCGCCGGTCATTGGGGTGGACGCCGAAACTCATCCGCTCACCGAGCGGTGGGCGCCGCTGGCCGCCCAGCCACTCGACGCGCGCGGCGTGAGATCGGAGTTCCTCGAGCACGTCGCGCAGACTACGCGGCGTGCGTTGCGGGAGGCCCCCGAAGGTGACGCGCTGGTGTTTCTGCCGGGCGTGCGCGAAGTACGGCAGGTCGCCGAGGCGCTCACCGGTTCGGTGCAGGCCGAGGTTCTCCAACTACACGGCCAAGTCAAGGCCCGTGAGCAGGACCGTGCGGTAGGTGAGCGACGCGCGCTGGCACAACGCCGCGTGGTCGTATCGACCGCGCTCGCCGAATCGTCCTTGACGGTGGACGGCGTACGCATCGTGGTGGACGCCGGACTGTCGCGAGAACCCCGCCGGGACGCCGTCCGCGCGATGTCCGGGCTCGTCACCGTCCGCTGCGCCCGGTCGTCGGCTGACCAGCGCGCAGGTCGCGCCGCACGTCAGAGGCCAGGCGTCGTCTGGCGCTGCTACGACGAGGCAACGTACGCCACATTGCGGCCGCAGGTCACCCCGGAGGTCGCGAGTGCTGACCTCACGTCCGCGCTGCTTTCCCTGGCGCGCTGGGGATCTCCGCGCGGGACAGGACTCGCGTTGCCGACTCCATTGCCATCCGGAGCGGTTGCCGATGGCGAGGCGGTGCTGCGTTCGCTGGAGGCGGTGGACGCCGAGGGGCGCATTACCGAGCGCGGCGATCGGCTGGCCGGATTACCCCTGTCGCCGCGTTGGGGTCGCGCGTTGCTCGACGGTGCTCCGCTCGTCGGATCTCGCCGCGCCGCTGAAGTTGTCGCGTGCGCTGAACTCGATCTCGTGCGCGCTGAAGCGGACCTCCTGAAAACGATTGCGGCGCTACGCCGTGGGGGTCCGGAGGCGCAGCGCTGGGAGCGCGAAGTGAGTCGGTTGCAGCGACTGGTCCGGACCGAACCGGACAACGACACCGGCGCCGGAATCGTTATCGCCCTCGCGTACCCGGAACGGATCGCTCGTCGCGTCGGTGGCACATACCTTTTCGCGTCGGGAACACGCGCGGCTGCGCCCGCCGAACTGGCGCGCCACGAATGGCTCGCCGTCGCGGACGTCGCTCGAGTTGCCGGCGCACGGGGCGAAGGAACCGGCGCCTCGATTCGCGCAGCCGCGCCCATCGATCGTGACACCGCGCTGGTGGTCGGCGAGTTCACCGAGGAAGTCCGCGGCTCCTTGGCCGGTGGTCGGCTGTTGGCCAGGAGAGTGCAGGCAATCGGCGCGATTGAATTGTCCGCCACGCCGATTCCCGCTGCTGCGTTGGGTGTGGTGGCCGTTGAGAATGTCGTACGCCATGAAGGCCTCGACGTGATCGGATGGTCCGAGCACGCCGACGCCCTGCGCCGCAGACTCGCGATGCTGCACCGTCACCTCGGCGAACCGTGGCCAGATGTCAGCGATGAGGCGCTGCTGGACGGCCTGGATGCGTGGCTCACCGCCGATCTGGCGAGCGCAGCCGACACCGGTCGGCTCACTTCGATAGACCTGCTGGAGCCGTTGCGGCGCTTATTGCCCTGGCCGGAGGCGAGCAGCCTGGAGGAGTTGGTGCCCCAGCGACTGCAGGTGCCGAGTGGGTCGCGCGTCCGCCTGGACTATCCGCCCGTCGGCGCCGACGGCCCTGCAGTGTGCGCCGTCCGGCTCCAGGAGGTATTTGGCCTCACCGAGTCGCCGTCGATCCTCGACGGTCGGGTGCGATTGCAGTTCCATTTGCTTTCTCCGGCGCGTCGCCCGGTGGCGATCACCGATGATCTGGCGAGTTTCTGGGCGGGGCCCTACGCACAGGTGCGCGCCGAGATGCGTGGCCGGTATCCGAAGCACGCGTGGCCGGAGGACCCGCTGAGTGCGCCCGCCGTACGCCGTGGGCGGTGAGCGCATGTCCATTCGCCCCGGTACGTGCTAACTTGACACACACGTCAACTTTTGGGAGAGGTTCATGGAGTTCACCGCTGAGCACAACGCATTCCGCGAGATGGTCCGTAGCTTTGTCGACAAGGAGCTCACCCCGCACGTCGATGAATGGGAGAAGGCCGAGATCTTCCCCGCGCACGAGGTGTTCAAGAAGGCCGGAGACCTAGGCATCCTCGGGATCGAGTACGACCCGGCGTACGGCGGCATGGGCCAGGACCACCTCTACACGATGATCGCTGTGGAGGAGATTGGGCGGATGCCCTGCGGCGGCGTGCCGATGGCGTTCGGCGTCCAGATGATGATGGCCACCCCCTCGCTGCACAAGCACGGATCGCCTGAACTGAAGGAGAAGTACCTGCGTCCCGCTATCGCCGGTGACATGGTTACCTCCATCGCGGTCACTGAACCCGATGCCGGTTCAGACGTCGCCGCGATCCGCACGCGCGCGGTGAAGGATGGTGACGACTGGGTTATCAACGGCTCGAAGGTATTCATCACCAGCGGCACCCAATCGGACTGGCTGTGCCTATTGGCGCGGACGTCGGACGAAGGCGGTTACCGCGGCATGTCGCAGATCATCGTGGAGCGCAATGCCCCCGGGCTCGAGGTCGCGAAGAAGCTTGAGAAGTACGGTATGCACTCCTCGGACACCGCCCTGCTGACCTTCGACGATGTGCGCGTGCCTATCTCGAACACGATCGGCGTGGAGGGTCGAGGGTTCCAGCAACAGATGGAGCAATTCGTCGTCGAGCGGATGTTCGCCTCGTACGGCAAGGCCGAGTCGATGCAGCGGGCGCTGGACAAGACCGCTGAGTACCTCAAGCAGCGGGTCGTGAAGGGTCGTCCGTTGATCGCCAGCGACTATGTCGCGTACAAACTGGCGGACCTGTCGGCGCAGATCGATGTGTTTCGGGCGCACGCGAACGCGATGGCGGAGAAGTTCAACCGCGGCGAGGACACCACCCGTGAAGCGACGATTTCGAAGCTCATCGGTGCGCGGCTCGCTCGAGAAGTAGGGGACTGGTGCCTGCAGTTCCACGGCGGGATGGGCTACATGGAAGACTTCTGGGTCGCCCGGTACGTCCGCGACACCCGCCTCGGCTCGATCGGTGGCGGCAGTGACGAGACGATGCTGCAAGTGTTGGCGAGAATTGACGGCTTCACGCCGTGATCGTGTCGATGGTGGAACGGATCGGTGCCGCGGCGACCGATCCGTTCACCATCGAGGCCTCGACTTCGTGCTCTAGTCTTCGAGTTCGGATCTTCAGGCGCTAGTCTTCGAGAGCGGATTGCATCGTCGCGTACGAGTCGACCAAACCATCCATGAAGTCCCGCACCACCTCGCGGGCCGGCTTGGCTTGATTGAGTAGGCCGACAACCTGCCCCACGAAGTACGAATCCAATTCCTGAGCGCCGGGTACGCCTTTCTCTGCCGCAGCGCGGATCCGCCGCCACGCTTCATTCACCAAGATGCCCTGCTGCGGCATGGGCAGCGGGTCAGGATTAGCGGCGTCCGACCACGCCTCGTGGTAGGCCGTGACCAACTGGCGTGCGGGCTTGCCGGTGCGGGCCCGCGAACGTTCAGTGTCCGAGGACGTCGCCGCCAGGAACTTCTGCTTCACCACCGCGTCAGTTTCGGCTTCATCGGTCGTCAACCACACCGACCCTGTCCACGCACCCGCGGCACCAAGTGCCAGGGCCGCGGCCAATTGGCGCCCGGTCGCGATACCGCCGGCCGCGAGCACCGGAGTCGGACTCACCGCATCAACCACTTCCGGCGTGAGCACCATCGAGGCGATCTCACCGGTATGTCCGCCGGCTTCGTACCCCTGCGCGACGATCAGATCGACACCGCGTTCCTGTTGCTTGAGCGCGTGTTCGACCTTTCCGGTCAGTGCCGCAACCGGTACGCCGTGCTGCTTGCCACCGTCGATCATGTCCTGCGGAGGTACGCCGAGCGCATTGGCGATGAGCTTGATCGGGTGCGCGAAAGCAACCTCGAGCGCGGCGCTGACTTCGGAGGGCGCAACACTGGGCATCGACGCGCTCAGCGTGTACTCGTCGGACGCATCGATGACGCCGTGTGAGCGCAACATGTCTTGTACGAAGGCGATGTGCTGCGGCGGCACCATGGCCAGCAGTTGATCGGGCGTCTCATCGGTGAACGAGAGTTTCGCGGGCGCGAGCAGGTCGACGCCGTATGGTTTGCCGCCGGTGTGCTCGTCAAGCCACCGCAGTTCCAGTTCGAGTTGGTCTGGCGTGAACGCGGTAGCGCCGAGGACGCCGATTCCGCCCGCGTTTGTCACCGCAGCAACGACGTCCCTGCAGTGGCTAAATGCCGCCAACGGTACGTCGATGCCAAACATCTCGGTCATCGCTGTCTTCATCCGAAACACCCCTACATACGTAGATCCCGTTTCGGCACATCCATACGGAGTCACGGCATCCGGCGCAATAGTCGTAACGCCGCCGCCGTTATGCGCTGGGAGGGCCCAGCGCCGTCAACAACTGCTGAGCGCGCTTTGCCGCGGCGCCAGAACCGCGGAGTGCCGCAATTTCCCGAAGCCCTGTCCAGGTGGCGTCTTCTGCGGGAATCCGAGCTGTACGGGCGGCCTCGGCCAACACCGGAGCGAGCCCGAGTGCCGCGCCAAGCACCCCACTGAGCCATCTCGGGCCGGTGCCCTGAAGGCCACCGGCGTACCGGATGGCCTCGATGAACACCGGCCACAACGTCGGTATGAGCGACGGATCCTTCTCCATCCGCGTCACGAGGCGCGTCGGATTAACCTCCCCCGATGCTAAGAGCGCCCGTATTGCCGATCGCACCCCCAACGCGGTGAAGGCGCCTTCGCCGATCGCCGTCGAGAGTCGCTCGTGCTGCCACTTCGTATGCGTGGCACCGAGTTCGCCCGCGAGCACGATGGCGATCACCGCCACGGGTAGCGGGGCCCGGGTACGGGCGGGTGGCAGGTCCCAGGACTGGGCCGCATGCACGTAGCGTTCGGTTTCGGAATCCCACTGGAACACCAGGCGCTTATCGTCGGACCGGCTATCAGGGGCCACCTCGCCCACATCGCCGACGGTCCCGGTGTGGGAGTGCCAAATAGAGGACGTCGACCACACCCGAATCCACGTGGATGTCACCTCAGGCAACTCGACATCTACCGCGACGATCGGCTTTCCGGTCACGTCCTTGGCAGATCTTCCGACGACCGTGGCGCCGTCCTCGACGGCAGCAGTCAGCGGTTCGACGGGCCAGGACTCGTCGAGATCTACCGCAGAGGATGACACCGGGGCGTCGATCGCGGGAAGCGCCTGCACGAGCGCGCGGGCCGCGGCGACGGCTGCTGAGGATCCGGAGCGTTCGGCGATTCGCCGCACCCCAGGCAGGTACAGTACGTCCGCATCGGCGATGCCGACGGAGATGGCTGACTCGGCCGTGGGTAACAACTCCTGTAGGCCTTCGATTGCCGCTACGGTGCCCGCCGGAATATTGCGTCCGTCGGCGGCAGCGCGGGTGAGCGCATCGAGTAACTCCCACGCGAAACTCGCCAGCCCGCTCTCGCTAGCCTCAAGCAATGCGCTCGCTTTGGCTGCGATCGCGGTGGGTTTGGCGTCAACCTGGACCGTGCCTGGTGGCAACAGGCCGCGCTGCCAGGCTTCGATGAGCGCTTCACGAGTGTCCAGCAGCGCCGCGGGACGCGCTGTGTGCTGCGCTTCGAACAGCCGGTTGGCCAGCGGCGTCGGCATTGGACTCGCGCGCCGTGCGAGTTGCCGAAAGCGCAATCCAGAGTCGGCGTGCAGGTCGAACTCAAGTTCGTCGCTCGGCAGTGTCCAGGACGCAAAAACCACCTGGGAACGCAAGTGAGTACGCCTGCCGTTCTGCTCAATCAGTCGGTTGGGCAGCGGATCGAGCGAGGGCGGTTTGATGATCGGATCATCCGCGGTGGCGGGTTGAACGATCGGGTCATCCAGGTACGCCAACACGATCTGCGCGGCGTCGATCCCTTGTAGGTCAGTGGATGCTGATTCGATCCCGACCTGTACACCGGCGAGCGCGCGGCGATCGTCGGCGGTCGCGAGGGTGACATCGAGACGGGTCAACGCAAGCCACAGGTCCGCCTCGTCGACGGGTACCTGCGCAGCGGCGTACTCGCTGAGCCGTGCGGTGAGATCCCTGGGGGAGATGCGCATGTCGACCCACGTCGGCGTCGATAGCAGACGCGGCACAAGGTCCAGACGCGCGCCGGACTGCTCGGTGCGCGCTGCCAACGGGCCCAGGTCCACGCCGAGCGGCTCGCGCTCGCCGGTCAGCCAGCGTTGCACGAGCCGCATGACCTCCCCGACTTCTAGATCCCTCAGCGAGGACAGCGTTTCGCGCGCCAGTGACGGGTCGCTGTGAGCGAGTCGCTGTGCGAGTGCGAGGAAACGTTCGGCGTCGATGTCGGCAACCGTGTACAGCGGGCGGCGCATGAGGACGCCGAGCGCATCAAGTACGGCTTCGGGTGTCGCCGGCGGCAGCTCCAGTAACGGCACCTCCCAGAGGGCGGGTGTCGCCTGCCACCGTTCACCCGGCGTGGACGGTTCGGCGGCGGCCGGCTCCCCAGTGCCCAGGTGAGCAGCAGCGCTCCACCCCTCTAGGAGCGTCTGCGCGGCCGTGGCGATCGCGCGGTCCTTACCGGCCGCGTGCGTAGCCAACAGGTCGGCGACGGCGCTAACGGTCTCTTGCTGGGGTGTGGGGCGGCCCGCCGCGGCGGTCAGTGCGGCACCTATGGCCTTCTTCGTCGGCGCGTTCAACGCGACGATGAGGACGTCGGATAACGCCGCGTCGTCCACTGCTTTGATTAATCGCGGTGCGAACTGGTCAACTACGGACGCCGGTCCCAGCGCCATCGCCTGAACCAGCACGTCACTATGTGCGAGCAATTCGGTATCGGTGATCTCGAACCCGTGGCGCAGCGACTTGGCCCACTCGGAGCGCGCAGTGCTCTTGCTGGCCGAGTCCAGAGCAGCCACCGCCAGCGTGAGCGCCCGCTGACGATCCAAACGCCCGGACTGTGCGCTGGCGGCCAACACAAGTGCCAACTCACCGGGGGTCGATCTCGAGATCGACCGCATTCTCGACATGTTCGGCGAACCGATGCTCGCTCGTTCCTGGCTCGGGCATGGCCTCGTCACCCCGCGGCGTGACGAGTGCAAGTTCCAAGGCCGCCGTCCGAAACCATCGGGTGAGATACTGGATGTTCTGTGGAATCGGCAGATCAAAACGCGCTACCAACAAACGCAACGTGGCGGCGTCAGCCTTCAACCACCGCCTGCCGTTCAGCCCGCGTGTCCCGAACTCGCCCGCGAACTGGGCGCCGCGCGTCGCCACGACGTCGGCTACCACATCCGGGGGAAAACTCCCGCCCATCTCGACTGCTACCTTGATCGCCCGCGCGGCAGTGACGCCGACGCGTACCGCAAACAGCGACACCATCCGCCAGGCATCGCCGCCTTGCAGGTCAGAGGCCGGGTCGTCCCACAGTTCGCGGAAATCCAGCCAGTCGCCGCTGCGTAGGCCTTTCAGCGCAGTGGCCTGTTGTTCGGGTGTGCCGATCGGCAGACTTGCGGCGTCCCGCACGGTGGCGGTGTGTCAGCCAAGGTCGCGAAAGACGTCGAGGGCATCCAGTAGAGCCCGGCCGGGCGCGTGATCGTTAACCACAGATCAATCCTTTTCGAGAGCGAGGCGGGCCGCGAGGACGTGTTTGCACGGCCCCCGACCGCCGTCGTACCGGAGAAACCAAGGACAGCTGCACCGGTCTGCGCGTTCCGCGCTGAGACGTACGCGATAGGTCGCGGTACCGCTGCGTGCGCGGGTGATGCCATCGACAGCAGAGTCGACGTACCCGCCGTCAGCGAGTTCACGGGCGGCCTTAAGGCGGGGATTGTCGCGTACCACGCGATCGGAATCGTGCGGCAGTTCGCGGTGGAACCAGACATTGTCGTGCGGGTCCCAGCCGATGCAGCCGGACGCGGCGAGCATGCGCAATGACGCCTCGACCCGGTCGGTGGGAAGGTCGTGCCGGAGGGCCAGCGCGCCTGGATCCAGGGCCGGTTCGAACCGGAGATCATCGCGCAGCAGCTCAGCGTCGGCAGCCACGTGCTTCCCGGCGAGCGCAGGCAGCAGTGAACCCTCCCCCGAGAAGGCTCGCCACGTGACATTGGTGAGCTCGAGACTCAGCCGTGCCCCCGGTAGATCGAACTCGAACAGCGAGGCGCCGGGTTCAGCGGGCGTGTCGGGCTCGACGGCGTACACGGTGAGGCCGCGTGCGTGCGTCATCATCCGGCGAGCCGCCGCCAGTCGGTGCAATCCGGCTACTCGCGCGGATCCCTTGGTAGGACGACGTTCTAGTCGAGCCGAGGTGTGGGTTGGAGTGAGCCAGCCGTCGTACCGCCCGCGGGTCGTTGCGGCGGGCAATGATGCCAGGAATGCGCGCGTTGCCGATGTGCCGAGGGAGAAGACAGGCTGTGGGGCGTGGTGCGACTCTGCGGCATTGCCGAGCGCGCGGACCCAGCGTTGCGGCATCCGAACAGGACGTTCGGTGCTCTGGTGCGCAACCGTGGCGACCCGCATGCCGTGCGCGCCGACGTCGAGGTGCAGGAGTTCGTCGCGGCTAATCGCAGCCAGGGCCCGTCGAGTCGGCGCATTTATATCGGCGTTGGTGGTTCCGAATGCGATCTCGCCGTCCAGGCCGTCACTGAGCAGGTCGAGTCGCGCATTGACGGCATTACAGGCGGAGAAGCACTCCGCGCGCAACCGGTCACCGTGCGCGGTGAGCACAGGGTCCCTTTGGTCCGCCGGTACGTAGTTGAAATATCGGGTAGCGGTGACGTCGGCCAGGGCAACGAGGCCGTGTGCCAGGACGTTCGGATGGGGACGCGAATCCGTGGAAGAAACTGGGTCTCGCGGCGATGCCATCGGCCGTCAAAGCCGGTGCCAGGGCGAGCTCCAGACCTGCGTCGGTCACCGTGCTTGATCGCTCGAAGACCCGCGCAGACATGAACGCAAATCTACCCTTTGCCGCTGCGCGGACGCGCGTTATGGTCTACGCCACACTCACCGCTGCACACCGCTTCCAGGAGTTGCGACATGGATAACGGCATCTGCCGCTGGAACTACACACAGTCTTACAACAATCCGAAGCGTACGGCGCTCGTGTACGGCGAGCGTCGGATCACGTACGGCGAGTTGAATGAGCGCACTAAT
>JBKEDB010000124.1:0-34061 GCA_047975195.1 Cumulibacter sp.
AGCCAGGATCAAACTCTCCGTGAATGAATATAACCAACACCCCACAACACAACACGCAGGGCAATCAGTAACAAAACGAAGAACACCAACACGCACAAACACGCGCCGATGCACAAAATGACCACTGACAAAAACACACAATGCTGACCATCATGTGTAAATACCAAAGGAATCCCCAACACCAGAAAACAACACCCACAAACAGGGCGCCATCCCCCAATGCCCGAGGACAATAAAAAAATTGGCACTGACTTTCAAGTACGCTGTTGAGTTCTCAAAGATCGGACGCACACCACAACCCACAACCAGCAGGCCCCAGAGGCAACCCGGAAAACCTTACTCAGTGTGTTTCGCGCTGTCAACCGCTTTCGCTGTGTCCCGCGCCACTTACCGCTTAAGTTTTCCGTTTACTCCCTCTCGGGAGCAACCTGATGAACTCTACTCGGTGAGCTCTGCGCTGGCA
Organism: Cumulibacter sp.; assembly: GCA_047975195.1. Classification (GTDB taxonomy): domain Bacteria; phylum Actinomycetota; class Actinomycetes; order Mycobacteriales; family Antricoccaceae; genus Cumulibacter. Next base: position 464 of record JBKEDB010000124.1, read on the forward strand.
AGAACTTGTTCTGTGACCCGCGCCGCACTGATTCAGTTTCCATGTGCACCCCTCGCGAAGTGCGTCGTCCAGAGTAGCACCAATGTGCGCCCCTGAGACAGGGGGTAGAGCGAGGAACTTTTCCGCTAGAGCGCCGAGTGCGCTCCCCCGTCGCAACGGATGGCCGATCCGGTCACGTAGGACGCGAGTTGGCTGCACAGGAACGCCGCGACAGCGCCGTACTCGTCGGGATCGCCGGACCGACCGACTGGGATGGTCCGCGCAACCTCACGCTGGATGTCTTCAAGGGTCACGCCGGTGGTCTCGGCGCGCTTGGCGTCCAAGGAGTTCAATCGGTCGGTCGCGATGCGACCCGGCAGCAACATGTTCACCGTTACGCCATCTTTGGACACCTCGTTGGCAAGCGCCTTCAGGTAACCCGCGAGTGCCATCCGACCGACGCTGGACAGTGCAAGACTGGTGATCGGTGCGACTACGCCGCTGCTGGCGATGGACAGCACTCGACCCCACCGTTGATCACGCATGTGCGGCAGGCAGTCCTCCACCAGTGCATGCTGGATGACCATTAGGGACTCGAACGCGTGATGCAGATCCTCGGTGTCGACGGCAGTGGCAGTGCCCGGTCGCGGACCCGGGCCGTTCAGCACCAGGATGTCGATCTGGCCGACAGCGGCTTCAGCCTCCTCCACGAGGTTCTTGGCGCCTTCGACAGTTGACAGATCGGCCTCGATCCCCACACAGCCGGCGTACTGCGCGGCCTGCTGCGTCGCCAACTCTTTGCGTCGTCCGCTGAAGACGACGCGCACCCCCTCGGCAGCGAGCGCGCGTCCGGTCGCCGCACCCAGCCCTGCGGTCGAGGCGCACACCAACGCCGTCTTACCAGCGATTCCCAAGTCCATAGCGGGCTCCTTCACGTTCTGGCACGGGAGATGATTCGAGTGGGCCAAGCCTCGCGCACCGAGGTGGGCGGCGCAATGCTCGTCCCACCATTCGAGGACGCTAGGCGTTGGCTGCGGCGCGCATATCGCGCGCCGTCCGGTAAATGATCTCGATGGCTACGGCTCCGAGCAGGCCCACCAGCAGCGATTGCCAGAACAACGCCCCCGGCAGATCGAAGTTGAAGAATTCCCGTCCGAACGGGATCGCGAACGCCAGCGTCGCTAGCACGATCATCGCGATGATCAACGCCGCCTTCCATAGCCGGAACGGCCGTGCGAGCACCACCAGGATCCAGAAGAACACCACCAACAGCGACACCGTTGCTGCGGCTCCAGGTTGCCAGCAGGCGATGTGTGTGATGCCGCCAGCATCAGCGGTGACAGCGCACCGCTCCCCAAACTCACCGGTTGGTACGCCGTACGACTGGCTCGCCCACAGGTACGACGCGAGCACCACTAGGCCGGCGACCGCGCCGGCAGGCACGGCGAACCTCAGGACACGTTTGAGGAACCCGGGTACGTATCGACGTTTGTTCGGTCCGAGCGCCAGGAAGAATGCGGGGATTCCGATCGTCACTGCACTCACCAGGGTCAGGTGCCGCGGCAAGAACGGGAACGGCATCGCGAACGCCGCTGCAGAGAGGATCGCGATCAGGCTCATCACGTTCTTCGCCACGAACAGGTTCGCCACGCGTTCCACGTTGCCGATGACCCGGCGCCCCTCGGCCAGCACAGAAGGCAAGTGCGAGAACCGGCCATCCAGCAGTACGAGCTGGGCGATCGATTTCGTCGCCTGTGCGCCGTTTCCCATCGCGACGCCGATATCGGCGTCCTTGAGCGCGAGCGCGTCGTTCACTCCGTCGCCGGTCATGGCGACGACGTGCCCGTCGGCCTGCAATGCCTGCACCAACGCGCGTTTCTGCTCGGGCGACACCCGCCCGAACACGGTCGTACCCTCGGCGATGTCGCGCAATTCCTCGGGGTCGGTACCGATGGTGCGCGCGTCAACGACCCCCTCCAGGGTCTCCAGATTGACGTGAAGCCCCACGGTCTTGGCGATCGCGGCCACCGTCTGCGGGTTGTCCCCGGAAATGACCTTGCAGGTCACGCCCTGGTCAGCGAAATACTGCAACGTCTCGGCGGCGTCCGGCCGCACCTGTTCGGTTAGTGTCACCAGCGCGCGGGGGCGCAAGTCGCCTGGTAGTTCGGGAGATTCCAACACCGGTGCGGCGCTGCTGGCCAGCAGCAGTACCCGTCGGCCGGTACGAGCGAGTTCGGTGACTCGGTCGCGGATTGGTGAGTCCTCGGCCAGTAACACATCCGGCGCGCCGAGAACCCAGGTATGACGCCCGCTGAACGATGCGGCACTCCACTTGCGCGCCGAGTTGAACGGCACGGTTGCCGAGCGGGACCACCCCTCGGGCGGACTGATCGCATCGGAGACCGCCTTGAGCGTGCCGTTTGCGTTCGCATCATCTGCGAGCGCGCCGAGCGCGGAGCGAATCTCTACGTCCGCGGTGTCATCGAGCCGGTGCACGTCTTCGTACAGAATGTCGCCGACGGTGAGCGTGCCGGTCTTGTCCAAGCAGACCACGTCAACTCGGGCGAGTCCCTCCACAGCGGGCAGTTCCTGGACCAGTACCTGTTGCCGCGTCAGTTGAACCGCGGCGAGTAGGAACGCGACCGACGTCAATAGGACGAGGCCCTCGGGAACCAATCCGACCAGTCCACCGGTCGAGCGGATCACTACCTCGCGCCAACCTTGATCGCCAACCACCCGCGCCTGCGAGAAGATCTGCAGCGGCAACGCAATCACGATCACCCAGGTGATGTACTTGAGTAACTGGTTGACCGAATCTTGAATTTCGCTGCGGGCTCGGGTGAACACTCTCGCTTCTGCAGCGATCTTGTTGGCATAGGCGTGCGGGCCCACTGCCGACGCGACGAACCGGCCGGCGCCTGCCACTACCGCGGTACCGGACCGGACCTCATCACCGAGCGCTTTTGGGACAGCGTCTGATTCCCCAGTGAGGTTCGATTCATCCAGTTCTAAACCGTCGGAACTCAGCAGCGCGCCGTCGGCGGGCACCTGATCGCCGGTGCGAAGTTCGACCAGATCGTCCTGGACCACTTCGGCGGTAGGGATTTCCAGCAGTACGCCGTCACGGACCACCTTGGTGATGGGCGCGTTCAGCAGCGCGAGACGATCGAGTTTGCGTTTCGCAAGGTATTCCTGGACGATTCCGATCCCGGAGTTCACCACCAGAACGAGACCGAACAGCCCGTCGGCGAACGAGCCGGTGATTAGAATCAGCACAAATAGTGCGCCAAGGATCGCATTGAACCGGGTGAAGACGTTCGCCTTGACGATTTCCCAGATGCTGCGCGAAGAACTACTGTCAATCGCGTTCGTCAGCCCCTGCGCCGTACGCTCGGCAACCTGCGCCGACGTCAGTCCGGTATCCGCAGCAATCACAGCCGACGGGCCCGAGCTCTCTTGTTCGTCAGCAGTTGGCGGCAGCACGTGCTTCATCGTATCGAGGACTCAGTCACGCGTTGAGCATCGCCGCGGCCGACGCGAAGACACGCAACGCCCAGTCCCGGCGAGGCTGTGCGCAGTACCCGTAGAGGCGCCTGATGCGCGTGGCCTCAGCGAATCACGCACCGCTGACGTAACTGGTGAGCCGGTCGAAGGCCTCGGTGATCTCAGCGCCGTCACCGGCGAACGAGAACCGCACGAACCGATCGCCGTCCAAGGCCGGATCTCCTATCCCGATTGGGGCAAAGTCGATTCCGGGCGTGATCGCCACTCCGGTAGCGGCAAGAACATCACGACACCAGGTCAGCGAATCATGGCAGAGGTGGGATATATCGGCGTACGCAGAGAACGCGCCATCTGGCGCGGTCGCGTCGTGTACGCCAATGTCCGGCAGCCGCGACACCACGAGATCACGGTTGGCTGCGTAGCGCCGCACGTGTCTACCGAGCTCGGCCTGCGCCGCGCTCGAGAACACCCCAAGTGCGGCCGCCTGCGAGATGGCCGGCGGACAGAGGTTGAGATTTCCCAGCAGTAGCTCGACTGGGCGCAACAGTTCGGTCGGCAGGATGGCCCAGCCGAGGCGCCATCCAGTCATCGAGAAGTACTTTGAGAACGACCCGATGACCGCCGCGGAATCGCCGAACTCCCAGGCGGTCCGGGCTGAGACGCCGTAACTGATCCCGTGATATATCTCGTCGCTGATCAACAGGCAGTCGTTCTCGGCGCACCACCGAGAGATGCGTGCGAGATCCTCCGCAGGAACGATCGTGCCGGTCGGATTCGCGGGGCTGGCCAACACCAGGCCAGCCGGTTTATGCGGTAGCGCTTCCAGCATGGCCACCGTTGGCTGGAACCGAGTCGCGGGCCCGCAGTCCAGGTCGATGACCTCACATCCCAACGCAGCCAACGAGTTCCGGTACGCCGGATACCCCGGACGTGTCACGACCACCCGGTCGCCGACGTCAAAGGCCGCGAGGAAGATCGCGGTGAACGCCGCAGATGATCCGGTCGTCAGCACCACCTGCGTGGGGAGCACCTCCACGTCATACCAGTCCCGATAGTGTCGGCAGATCGCCTCGCGCAGTTCAAGATTTCCGACGGCTTCGGTGTAGCCAAGCACCTCGGACGACATCGCGCGCCTCGCGCGCTCCAGCGCAGCGTCGGGAGCGGAGGTTGATGGCTGTCCCACGCACAGCAGACATACGTCGCCATGCGTCTTCTGCCGCACGGCGACCGCCTTCAAGATCTCCATGACGTGGAAGGGCGGCGTGTTACCGCGCGCAGACACCCGAGTCATCGGACGACAGCGCGTGCGAGCAGGTCCTGCGCCTTCAGCAGCACCGGGCGATCGACCATCTCACCGTCTACCTGAACCGCAGCGCCGTCCAGATCAGCGGCACCGTCGACAATCCGGCGCGCCCAGGCAACCTCCTCGTCCGACGGGGCGACCGCGTCGTGCACCACGGCTACCTGAGATGGGTGGATACACAACTTGCCGCGGAAGCCAAGATCCCACGCTCGCGTCGTACGCCGCCGCAGGAGATCGGTGTTCTTGAAATCGCCAAGTACCCCGTCGACCGGGCCCGGCAGGCCGGCGGCGCGCGCCGCGAGCGTCAGCGCCGAACGCGCGTACAGCAACTCGTCCTCGTCATCCGTCCGTGGCTCAATCCCCGCATCCAAGGCGAAATCGAGATTGCCGAAAGCCAGCCGAGTCACCCCGGGAACCTGCGCCAGCATGCCCGCATCGCGGATTCCGCGAGCGGTCTCCACGAGCAACACCAACGGGATGCCGGCCAACCGATCGGAGACCCGACGGACGGCCTCCACATCCTCGGACATCGGCAACATGACGCCCTGCACTCCTGACGCAGCGGCGATCGCCTGCAGGTCGTCGTCATGCCACGCGGTCCCGGCAGCATTGATGCGGATGAGCCCAGGTGTGCGCGCGAGCCCGTCCAAGGCGGCCGCCCTGGCCTGTTCCTTGTCCGCGGGTGCCACGGCATCCTCGAGATCAGCGATATAGCAATCAGCGCCAGATCCGGCAGCCTTACCGAACAATGCCGGTTTGTTGCCGGGGACGAACAGCAGCGTGCGAGCCGTGGCGAGCGCGGTCATCGGTAGGCGCCTCCTTCGTGAGGTGGTGAGCATCGCTCACTAGTCTCCCACCATGACGTTTTCCGGTTACCGGCACGGCGAACCCGGATTTCGCCGGGTCTCGATAGCCCTGTTTGCCGGATCATTCGCGTCATTCGGCCTGCTGTATGCGCCTCAGGCGATGCTGCCCTCGTTCTCCCGCGAATTCGACCTGTCAGCGGCATCGGCCGCCCTGTCGGTCAGCGTGACGACCATTGCCCTGGCGGTGGGGATGCTCATCGCCGGACAACTCTCCGAAGTCATCGGTCGAACCACGGTTATGCGTATCGCGCTCGTCGGGGCCGCAGTGATCACCGCCGCGACCGCCGCTGCCGGGTCCTGGGGGTGGCTCTTAGTGCTGCGCGCCCTCACCGGGCTCGCCCTCGCCGGGTTCCCGGCGGTAGCGATGGCCTATTTGCGGGAGGAGGTCCATCCGGCATCGCTTGCTCGCGCTGCGGGCCTCTACGTCGGCGGCACCGCGCTCGGTGGGATGACCGGCCGTTTGGTCTCCGGTGGGTTGAGCCAGTCCGGCGGGTGGCATTGGGCGCTGCTGGGCACCGGCGCCTACGGCTTGCTATGCGCTGCAGTGGTGCTGCTTGCGTTACCGGCGTCCCGAAATTTCCATCCCGCTCCCAGCAGTGTCCGGTCCTCGCTGTCGGCATTCATGGGTGCTCTGCGCGAGCCGGTATTGGTCGGGCTCTATGCGATCGGCGGGCTCAGTATGGGCGCGTTCGTTGCCGTCTTCAACATCACCGGATATCGCCTGGAATCAGCACCGTACTTACTGCCAGCAGGCATCGCCGGGTTGGTGTTCTTGGTGTATCCGATCGGTTCGGTGAGCTCGATCGTTGCCGGACGGTTCGAGCACCGTGTCGGCCGGCCACAGTTGGTTCCGATCGGATTCGCGATCGCGATGATCGGCGTACTGATCACCATGTTGGCGCCATTGTGGACGTTTGTGCTGGGCATGGCTGCACTGACGATCGGTTTCTTCGTCGTACACGGAATCGCGACCGGTTGGGTCTCGACGCGCGCGCACGCCGTCGACCGCTCGACGGGGTCGGCGTCCGCCTTGTACCTGTTCACCTACTATCTCGGCTCGTCAGTGTTCGGCACCCTGGCCGGGATCGCGTGGCAGTACGGCGGGTGGGACGCGCTCGCGATCAGCACCATCATGCTGCTGTCGGTCGGCTTGCTGATCGCGCTGTTGCTACGTCGGCGCGCAGCGCGCGAGGTAGCAACAGACTAGGGGCGCTCGCGACCAACTCCGCAAGCGTCCCTCGTCTAGAGGGTGGTGTCGGCCGGCTGATAAACCCGCAGAGCCCTTGGCCGCACCCCGAAGCGAACCCGTTCCGCTGGATCATCAACCTCCCCGTCCCGGGAGATCAGAACCTTCGACTCGAGAATGCGTACGTCAAGTTCGCTCGGACTCATGTGCCGGTATGCACGCGATCGCTCCAAGGTGCCGGTGAGCGTGGCCCATAACAGGCGCGCGGTAAGGAGGCGCCCGTGATGCACCAACACCCGCACATCCAACTTCCCGTCGTCCAGGCGCGGACGCATGGCTGGCGCGAAATCCCGGGGCTCGTACTGCGAGTTGCCGACGAAGAACAGCAACGCCGGGATCTCCTCGCCGTCGATCACCAGCCTAGTGCGCGGTTTCGCCTGCATCAGCCGCATCGCCGCGATGAGCGCGGCCACGCGTTTGCCGTACCTCGGTTCAAGGGACTCCCGTTCAGTGACGAACTCCGGGTAGGTACCGATACTTGCGGTATTCAGGAAGATGTCGTCGTTAAGAGTTGCGACGTCCACGCGCGTCACGGTGCCCGCCTCTAGCGCTCGTACGGTGTCGGCGACCTCCGGTACCCGGGCGTCCTTCGCGAAATGATTGAACGTCCCGCCGGGAAACACCGCCAGCGGCACGTCGTGCTTGATCGCCACGCTCGCGAGCGCCACGACCGTGCCGTCGCCACCGCAGACCCCTAGCACCTTGGCACCGTCGACGATGGCCCGCTCGGCCAACTCGATCAAGTCGTCATCTTCGCCAAGCGTCACGATCGTTGCCTCGGGAACGCCGTCACTGATGGCCTGCACGATCGAAGGTTTGCCAGAGCCAGATCCTTCGTTCACGATCACGGTGAGTCCGGCGCCACGGGCCAGCGCGGGCGCGCCCTCGACCGGCGGGTGATCATCGGGAGTCGGCAGCGGGAGGACCGGCGGCACGACCTTGGCTCCCAATAACGCAATCCCGGTGCCGAGCGCAAATCCAGCCACCACATCGCTGGGAAAGTGAGCTCCGGAGCCCACTCGCGAGATTCCTACTGCTCCAGCGAGCACGCCGACGGCGGCCCCGAGCGGAAGATTTTCCGTGGCGACAGATGTCGCGAACGCGCGGCGCTCGCCGAATGCCCGGATGGGAAGGAGGCGGAGGTCGGCATCCGTAACGCCCGCCTACGCAACGGAATCAGCCCAGTATCGGGCCGAGCTCGATGATTGAGCCGTTTGGCGCCTTGGTTGGTGATTAGGCTGGTCACTGCCACGGTGGCGAGTCCGCGCGCAGCAGCTCGACGGCTTCGACGTCCACCGAGGGTATGCATCGCCGCCGCAGCCCCGATCCAGATCATCGAACAGTCCGCCGCGCGCGATAACCCGCGCCACACTCGATCGGCGCCACTCCCACCCCGGCTGGCGAGTGCCGCGTAAGCGGCCTCGTCGCGTCGGGCGATACTATTCAGGAATCGTCTACGCTGCATCATGCCTCGGAACCGGGCAGCGCATAGTCGGCAAAGCGCTGCCGCAGATCCTTCTTGGAGAACTTCCCTACGCTGGTTTTCGGCACTTCGTCAATGAACTCAAGGGCATCCGGCATCCACCACTTCGCGATCTGCGGCGCCAAGAACTCCAAGATCTCTTGTTTCTTCGCCTCGGTCGCAGCAACGCCGTCCTTCAGCACGACACACGCGAGCGGACGTTCGGTCCATTTTGGGTGCGGAATGCCAACGATCGCCGCCTCTTTGATGTCGGGATGCGCCATCAGAATATTCTCCACGTCGACGGATGAAATCCACTCACCGCCCGACTTCACCAGATCCTTGGTGCGGTCGACAATCCGTAGCACTCCTCGCGGCCCAATCGCTGCTATATCACCGGTTCGCATCCATCCACCGGTGGTGCTGAGCCCAGGCTTTTCCGGCTTGTAGTACTCCGACGCGATCCATGCGCCTTTGATCTGCAGCTCACCGGTAGCTTCGTCATCCCAGGGCTGCACGTTCTCGGTGTCTGGTTCGACGATGCGCGCCGTGACCCCCGGGACGATGTAGCCACCGGTGGCCGCGAGGTCCAACTGCGCGTCAGGATCGAGCGCCTGCTCGGAGGCACCGGATCTGCCCATAGTGCCGATGGGTGAGGTCTCGGTCATTCCCCATCCCTGGTATATATGCAGACCCGCGCGGTCGCGATACTCCTTGATCAGCCCGCGAGGTACGGCCGAGCCACCCGCGCACAGCGCTCGTAGCGACGACAAATCGTATCGCTCGAGGATTGGCAGCAGACCCTGCCAGATCGTGGGCACACCCATCGCGATGGTGACCTTCTCGTCCTGAATGGTCTGCGCGTTAGCGGCTGGTGACATGTCCGATGCGGGGAATACCAGGGACGCGCCGCAGAGCGGCGCCGCGTACGGCATACCCCACGCGTTGGCGTGAAACATCGGCACGATTACCAGTGGTCGATCGTCCTCAGCGAGAGAGATCGTGACAGTGGACGTCATCAACATCGCGTGCAGGTACGTTGAACGGTGCGAGTACACCACGCCCTTCGGATTCCCTGTGGTACCAGAGGTGTAGCACATCGCCGCGGCCTGGTTTTCGTCCTCGATCACGAACCGTGCAGGCTCGCGTCCCGCGATCAGTTGCTCGTAGTCGAGGAACTTTTCGCCGTCCACTACCTCCGGGCCGGAGCCGTCATCGATGACGACGACCTGACGGACCCCTGGCGTCTTCTCCAGGATCGGAAGCAACAGCGGAAGTAAGGATCGATCCGCGAAGATGACCTCGTCGTCGGCGTGGTTGATGATGTACTCCAACTGTTCGGGAAACAGTCGGATGTTCAACGTGTGCAGCACGCGTCCGCTACATGGCGCCGCGAAGTACAACTCGAGGTGCTGTGCATGATTCCAGCAGAATGTGCCGACGCGCGCATCCGCGCTGAGCCCTAGTTCGTTCAGCGCGGTCCCGAGTTGGCGCACCCGTTGCGCCCAGTCCGCGTACGTGTAGCGGCTCGGCGAGGGTCCGCGCGTGATGATCTCTTTGTGTGAGTGCATCCGCTCGGCATGCTCGAAGATGTCAACGATGCTCAGCGGTACGCGCTGCATGAGGCCGTCCATGGGACCCTCCCTGTTCTCGAGATTGAATACAGCACCGGCGCACGTCGCGCGCCGACAGGAACTACTTACCGAACTCCTTACGGAGGTCGGGCTTGGTGACCTTGCCTGAAGCGTTGCGCGGGAGCGCATCGACGAAATGCACGCCCTTCGGCTGCTTGTAGCGGGCGAGCTTGTCGCTGACATGGTCCAGGATGTCCTGCTCGCTCAGAGCCGCGCCCGCATTCGCGGCGACGATCACGACCGGAATCTCACCCCACTTCTCATGCGGGCGGCCGATCACGGCTGCTTCCAGCACGTCAGGATGAGATTGGACGGCGGCTTCGACCTCGGCGCAGTAGATGTTCTCACCACCGGAGATCAGCATGTCCTTGAGCCGGTCAACGACGTACACGAAACCCTCTTCGTCCTGCCGGACCAGGTCGCCGGAATGGAACCAGCCACCGGCGAACGCCTCGGCAGTCGCTTCGGGGCGGTTCCAGTAGCCCAGCATCATGTTCGGGCCGCGGTAGACGATCTCGCCCACCTCGCCCTGCGCAACGTCGTTCCCGGATGCGTCCACGACACGCGCCTCGACCCCGGGGATCGGCAGGCCTACCGAGCCGATCTTGCGGATTGCATCCTTAGCCTCCAGTGAGCAGGTAACCGGCGACATCTCCGACTGCCCGAATACGGCGATGTTCTCGATGCCGCCGAAGGTGCGCTCCATGCCCTCGAGGATGCCGACGGTCGTCGGCGCCGCGCCCCAGGAGATCCGACGCAGCGTCGTGATCGGCGGCTCTAACGGCGGCAGGGAGCACACCGCCTGCCCTTGCGTCGGGACCAGGAACGCCTGGGTCACCCCTTCGTCGCGGATCAACTCCAGGGTTGCCTGCGGATCGAACGCGCCGAGGCGCTGCACAATCGTTCGTCCGCCGAGGCGGAAGTTCGGTAGCAGTCCACCGATGCCGGCGATGTGGAACAACGGGACTCCGCAAAGATTCACTTCGTCCGGACCCACCAGTTTGAAGATCGCGATCATGTTGTGCACCTGCGCGAGCAGGTTGCTGTAACTGAGCATCGCTCCCTTGGGCAGACCGGTGGTGCCCGAGGTGTACATGATGGTGCAGAGCTCGTTCTCCTCGACGTGCGCGTAATCATGTACGTCGCTGCCGGACTCCAGGAATGCGGTGAAGTCTTCGGCGCCGTCGGACGGTTCACCACCGATGACCAGGCGTACCGCGACCGCGTCGCGCGCCGCCTGCTCAAGGTTGTCGAAAGCGGCGTCCACAACGACGGCCTTCGCACCGGAATCGGTGATTAGGTACGTGAGCTCCGGCGGGGCAAGTCGGAAGTTCATTGGTACGACGACGGCACCCAGACGCCACGCAGCCCAGAACGTGATCACGTGCTCGAGGTTGTTCATGCTGATTGTTGCGACACGATCGCCACGCTCGACGCCCCGCCCGCGCAGCGCATTAGCCAATCGGGTGACCTTCTGATCCAACTCGCCGTAGGTCAGCGTCTCGTCGTCGCACTTGAAGGCACTGTTGTCCGGCTGCTTGCGCGCCATTCTGGTCAGGTGGGCACTGAACGCCCAGGATCGCGCCTGCTGAATGTCGGGGGTTTCAGCGATCGATCCCGGGTACAACGGCTGGGACACGGAGTCACTTCCTTATGAGATGTGGGTCATATGACATTAAACGTGGCCGAATGAGTTTCGGCCACCAAAACCTAACGATTATGAACTCGGCGGTAACCGGGGGCTCAGGTCTCGCTTCGCTTCGCCGTATCAGGCTCGGCTGTATCGACGTCCGGCTCGTCCCCAGCGCTCGGCCGACGTCGCCGCAGGACCACCACGCGTCCTACCCCGCCGCGTCGGCGCCGTCCTCGCGCGGCGTGATCGGGTGGATCGCCCAGGAACAGTTGCAGCCACTGACTGCGCGGGTCGAAGTCGACCAGGGTGGCCTTGACCAGCAGGGTCATCGGCACCGACAGAATCGAGCCCAGCGGGCCGAGCACAAAGGTCCAGAAGATCAGCGACAGAAAGGTTACGGTCGTGGTCAGGCCGACCGAGTCGCCCATGTATTTCGGCTGGATCACACTTTGGATGATGAAGTTCAGCAGGATGTAGATGATGATGACCGCGATCATCGTGCCCGGTCCGTGCGCCAGTAACGCCAATAGCGCCGGTGGCACCAACCCGATGATGAAGCCGATGTTCGGGATGTAGTTGGTGATGAACGCCAGGATGGCCCACAGCAACGCCGCTGGAACATCGAGGATCACCAACGCGAACCAATCGAAGACCGCAACGATGGCGCCGAAGATAGTCGAGACGGCGAAGTACTTCCGTGTGCCCGTGGCGAACGCCCCCAGCGCAGTGATCGCCTGCTCTCGGCTACCACGTACCCGCTCCATCCGAGTGGTGAACTTGGCGCTGTCAATTCCCATGAATAGCAGCAGGGCGATGATGAAGATCAGGTCTGACAGGACGCCAAGGAGTCCGTTCACGACATCGCCGACGATACCGATGAGCGATCCGTAGTCGACGTTTGCGAGGACCTCCTGGATTTCCTCGCTACCAACGCCGAATCTACCGACCCACGTCGTTATGTCGTCGAGCGTGTTGGAGAACTGCGTGGCGTAGTCGGGCAACAGTTCAGCGAGCCGGGTGACGCCAAGCACGAACGCGAAAACCAGCACCACTAACAGCAGATAGACCCCGATGACGACCAGCAGCGTGGCCAGCCAGGAAGGGACCCCGAGCCGCTGCAGCCAGACTCGCAGCGGATACACGGTGATCGTCAACGCCAGCGCCAAGAAGATCGGCGCGAGGATATCGGCTACCTCACGCATGCCGAATACCACGACCACCACCGACGCGAGGCCCAGCAGGATGATGATGCCGCGCGGCAGACCGAACTGATCGGGCGGTTCTTCTTCGGATTCCAGAGCGTTGTTCATACGCCGAGTTAACCGTATGGATGGGGCGTCTTCGTCGACCGCGAGATGAAATCTCGCCGCGAGCCCACTCGGAGGGGGTTCGCCTACTGCGCTAGCCAGGCCTCGAACGCCGCGAATGACGATGGACGACCGAGGAATGCACTCACCAGGTCGGCGGCATCTCGAGTACCGCCGGCGGCCAGAATCTGCTCGCGGTACCGTCGCGCCACCGCTGGTTCGAACAAGTTCGCGGTGTCGAAAGCGCTGAACAGATCCTTCGCGATGACGAGTGACCACATATAGGTGTAGTAGCCCGAGGAGTAGCCGTCCAAGTGTCCGAATGACGCGTGCATATGCGTGTCATCGATGTACGGCAGCAGGCTGTACTGCTCCTGCAGTTCGCGCAGCCGAGTCGTCAGGTCGTCGTACTCCTCGACGTGGAACCAGTACGACATGGCGGCGTAGAACATCTGCGTTCGGGCATGCAGACCTTTACCAAATTCCTCCGCTTTGCGCATGGCCTCGACCAGTTCGGTCGGGATGGGTTGGCCAGCGGCGTTAGTGGCGAAGCTCTGCAGGACGCCGGCATCCCAGGCCCACTCTTCGAGCAACTGGCTCGGCGCTTCGACGAAATCCCACTCGGTCGCGACGCCGGAGAACCGGTCCCATGGAGTGTGTCCGCCGACGATGTGGTGCACCAGGTGGCCGAATTCGTGGAACAGCGTGACGACCTCGTCGTGCTCCATGAGGCCGCGACTGAAATTGCAGGCGAGCACGCCCTCCGGGAGCTGACGGCCCGCAATTCCTTCGACCAGGGTGAACTGAGCGGCGTGCTTGTACTTGCCCTCGCGCGGATGCAGATCGAGGTGGATTCGGCCCACCTGCGCGTCGGTATCAGTGAAGAACACATCGTACGATGCGGCATCCTCGTGCCAGGTGCTCGCCTCGGTCGGTTGGTAGCGCAGCCCGAACAGCCTGCCGGTGACCTCCAGCAATCCGGCGCGCACCTTGTCGAAGTCGAAGTACGTTCGCACCAACTGTGCGTCGACGTCGAGTTGCTCCTTGCGGACGAGTTCGGAGTAATAGGCGAGGTCAGCGGCGTCAACAGTGCGCGCTTCGGGGCGGTCACGGCGTACCCGTTCCAGCACGATTGCGCGGTCGCGTTCACCGGACTCGCGCGCCGCCTCTGCAATCCTGTTGATGAACTGCGGGATCGCCGCGCCATTGCCGATCATCTTGGTTTCTGCGGTGTAGTCGGCCCACGAGTCGTAGCCGACCAACGCGGCGTACTCGCGACGCAGCGCGAACAACTCCTGCAGTAGGGCGTCGTTCTGCGGCCAGCCGCGGTTCAGGAACTCCACGCGTAACGCACGGCGTGCATCGGCGTCCGCGCAGAAGGAACTGAAGGGAACGACGTCCGGGTAGTCGGTCGTGACCGTGACGAGGCCGTCGTCGCCTGCGGGGTGCGCCGCGACCCAATCCGACGGGAGGCCCTCCAGGACGGGCGGAGCCACGCGAATACTGCGGACGTCCTCCCGCAGATTGCGGCCAAAGTCTTGGCTGAGCACGACCATCCGCTCGTTGATAGCGCGGATTCGTTCGCGCGTCGCGTCGTCCTTGTCGACGCCGGCCCGAGTGAAGTCTTGACGGATCTTCTGCAGCAGGCGCACGCCATCAGCATCGAGCGTGGACTCGTCGGCCGCCGCGAAGACCTCGTACAAATCGCGATCGAGTTCCAGGTCGGTGGAGAACGTGGCAATCTCCTGAATGGCCTGATCGGCAGCCTGCCGTACGACGGCGTCAGGGTGCATCTCGGACAGCGTCTCCGCGATTGCACCCGCACCGCCCAATGCGATCGACACCTCGTTCCACGCGCGCAGGACGTCGATAGCGCCACCAGGCTCACGTTTCAGCCCGTCGACACCTTCGCGTCCGGTGGCCAGCGCATGCGCCGTGCGCTGGGCAATCCACTCACTGATGGGCGTGTCCGTAGGCAACTGAAACGTCATGAACCTAGGTTATCGGCCGCGCCGACACCGCCCCTGAGGTATTGCCGGCCTTCGCCATGCCGCGGCCGTTGAGCCTCGTTCACGTCGAGAGCAGGCACGCCAAGCCTTCGGACGTCCGCGCGGTGATCTACCCGGAATCCAGTGCCGACCAAGGAATCCAGCGCTGCGAGCGCTGGTCTTCGAGGCCGGACGATGTATTGCGCTCGTTTTGGCGTGGGTGATTCAATCACGCAAAGCGCTTCCCTCCATGCGAAGCGCCACGGTGACGGGATTGCTGTCGTGACAACGAAGTACCGCCAGGCCATGGAGCCCAGCATCAGAACACCGAAGCCAGGCGCGGCGTGGATCACCACGGTCGTCAGCGGCGTTCTGGCTGTCGCTTTCGCGATCTTCGCCAGCACTTACGACGTAGGCACAACGCCGGCGAACATCCTGTGGCTCGTCGCGCTCGGATTCGGCACGATCGCATTGCTTGCCTGGTACGCCGTGGCGATTCACTGGGCACGGCGCCGCAAGCGGTTGTGGGGCTGAGGGTGCCGGACCTAGGCAAGGGAGTTGCTCGTGGTTGATCAAATGGTATCCACGCGGCCGCGGTCGGCGCAGGGATCGAGCCCTGCGCCCGCAGCGGCTCCCGCCGGGAGCCTGATTCGTGACCGTGCCGCCATTCAGCGGATCCCCGAAGTGCCGCGCTGGGGTTCGGCGCGGCGTCATTACACCAAACGGTTTGCGTTGGCTGTGCTCGCAGTAACCGTGATCGCGCTGAGCCTCATCCTGTTCGGCAACACGCGATGGACCGACGCCGGCGGCATCGCGCTGCTGGTTCCGGGTGCGGGATTCCTCTATGACGCGTGGCCGATCTTGTTCGTGCTGACGTGGGTGTTGTTCTGGCTGAGTTGGAACCTGTGGATCGGTTTCGGCTCGATGATCCATCTCATTGCGGTGTACGCGACCTCCGTCGTCGGATCGGTCGCACTCGCGGACGGGCCCCGCCTCGGCACGCACTCCGGAACAACCTGGCCGTGGGCAATCCCGGTTGCGCTGATCGGCGCCGGGTTGTACGTCGTCCACCACCTGATCAACTTGCGACGCTCTCATCTGCGAGCGCTGCAAAGCCGCGAGGCACGCAACAAGGCTTTAGCTGCCGTGAGCGACGACGTGGTAGAGCGCGTCGTGCGCTCGTTCGATCCGCCCAGCGCGCGGCCGCACGTACAAGAATTCGACCCGATCGCGGTCGTCGTCGAGCGCGGCGGACGGATGCAACCACCGCTGCCAGTCAACGACGTCGACGCCACCATGATCCGCTGGCTACTGCGCATTTCCATGCAACCTCGCGCCGAGTTCGACGGCTGGGATTGGGGCGAGGATGCCGTCGAGGCATCCGCGCTGCGCTACCAAGTCAACGAGGTCGGGTACGCGCTCGCCTACTTCCAGGCGAATTACGCGCCCGCCTATCCCCGACTGCTTGGTCAGGCGCAACGCAACGTCATCGACAAGGCTCAGGAGATGGCTGTCTGGGGCTACTGGTACGGCGAAGAGTTCATGGGTAACTTCCGCCGCAGCCCCGATCCGGTCGTCGGCGCAAAGTTTCAGAACGTCATGTTCGGCGGGTTCCTGGCCAAGCACCTCGCGCACTATCAGGCCGCGACCGGCGACCTGAGCTACGACGAGCCGAACTCGCTCACCTTCACCTGGGAGGACGGGCGTTCCTGGTCGTACAGCTACCCGGAGATTGCCCGGCATTGCGCCGCCGCGTACGCCGAATCCCCGATGTCGTGGTGGCCATGCGAGCCCCACCAGATCTACTCGGTATGTAACCAAATGGGCGCCGCCGGGGTACGCGGATTCTCTGCGGTGCACGGCACCGATGAGTGGGACACGGTCTCAGGGCGCTACCTCGATGCGCTCGATCACGAGTGGATGAAACCGAACGGCGACTACTACGGGCACTTCAACTCGTTCCTCGGCATGAATGTCGGCTCACTGACCTGGAACGATGGCACATCGCCGATGTTCATGGACGGCAACCAATTCATCGTCGGCCTGGGTCGCACGATGTCACCGGAGATCGCCGCGAGGCTCTACCTCATCGGCGACAATCCGGCGGTGTTCGCGAAACTGCCAATCACCGACGGCGTGCTGACATTGCCGCCGGCCCAACGGCCCGGCGCCTCCAGCGGCCGGCTCGCCCGACTGATCTCACGCGCGCCGAGCATCAACCACTTCCTCTCGGGCGCGTGGTCACCAATGGAGAAAACTGGCTATCCGCCGAACAACACCGTGGTGTACGCCGGTATCGGCGAGCTGGCGCGCCTCTACGGTGAGGACGACATCGCCAACGCCGCGGTCCGCGGCATGGATGCCGCAAACTTCCTCGGACCCGATGCGGATCGGCCGTTCCACGCCAGCCTCGCCGCGAATACGACGGCGGCGAAAGCTCGCTGGTCCCGGCTGTACAAACAGGACGACTTTCTGTGTGCGCGGATCCCGCGGTACGACGGTCCGATTCTCGCCTCCGCACCATATCCAGACGTTCTGGTCACCTACGCAAATGGGCGGGACGACGTCCTCTGCCTCACGCTGGAACCGACCAACGGACCGGGCGAGTTCGAGTTGACGTTCGAACGGCTGGCACCCAGTAGCGAATACCAGGTCGGGACCTCGGGACGGACGTTCCATACGGACGCCGCCGGCGCGGGCGTAGCCCAGGTGCGCCTCAGCGAGCGAACTACGCAGTTGATCAGGCCGACGGAGGCGTCATGACCGAGGAGACCGGCGCTCGCAAGGACGGGTCCGCGGCCATCATCGCGCTCTATGCTGTGATTGCGCTGTTGCTGCTCGGCGTCGGTGTGTGGCAGTTCGTGTCGTTACTGTGATCTCGAGCGAGGAGGGTGTTCGTGGCGTGCTGTTTGATAGTGGCGTATCTGTTCGAGACGATCAAGGCACGCTTCGGCCGACGCCGGGCAAAGGAATTGCCCGATCAGTCCGCATGGCTGGCCTACTACTACGCAACGACTGTGGAGCCCCACCAGGAGAAACGGGCCGCAGCGTAGCGGGCGCCCCTGCGATGCTGTGAGTGAGTCTCGGCCGCAGAATCCCGGCGACCGGAATCCGTCGGCGACCGTGCATGATCTCGTCGGCGGGCGACTTGGCAGGCTCGTCGCGATGGCCGTCTTGGAACTCGCGGCTGCGGCGGGGCTAGTCGCTGGATTCGTGCTGCTATGGCGATCGGCTGATCCAGCCGATTCCGGGCACAGCGCCCATCCCACAACCAATGTCGTTGGCGCATTTACCGTCGCGCTGTTGTCGGCGTCGATGGTCCTCGGCGGTTGGCTGTTTGCCCGTTCGATACGCACCTGGCCGCGGGATGTCGAGCAGGTTGAGCGGTGGCGCGTCTGGTGGCTGGTCACCGCGGTCATCGTCACCGGACTGGCGCTATTACCTCATTCCTGGCATTCGGCGATCGCGTCGCACCTGGCGATGATGGCTCAACTGATGGCGCTGATGGTCCTCGCACCAGCATTGCTCGCACTCAGTACCCGAGCGCCGCTGAATCGCAACCCGGCGAGGCGAGGGAATCGATTCCGGATCGCGGCACCGGCGCTCGCGTACGTCGCAGTGCTGTACTTCTGGCACGTTCCCGTCGTACACC
The DNA here is from genome assembly GCA_047975195.1 of Cumulibacter sp. GTDB lineage: Bacteria > Actinomycetota > Actinomycetes > Mycobacteriales > Antricoccaceae > Cumulibacter. The sequence goes on from JBKEDB010000124.1 coordinate 19,038, forward strand.
AATCGATGATGGCGAACCGGGCGATCCAGGCGGCGCTCGTAGCGAGTGTCGCGGTGACCGGTTTCCTGTTCTTCCGCACCGTCCTAAGTCGCTGTGCCGCCGGCGATGGCCCGGCCACGCTCCGGACGGTACTTCCTGTCGGTGGCGCCTCCGGGATCCTCGGGCTTGCGTTATTGCTGAGCCCCTATCCACTGATGTCGCCGGACATGTCACCGTGGGGCCTCGGGCCGGTAGCCGATCAGCGTTTCGCTGGTGTGGTGATGATGCTGGTCGACCTACTCGTGTTTGTCCCGTTGGGCCGCCGACTCGCCTGGCACGGTTCACGCGGGCCAGATTCACCGGGACCAGATTCGACAGGACCACCTTCAACGGGACCAGCCTCGACGGGACCAGCCTCGACGAGGCCGACCGAGGCGGTACCGGACTCGATGATGCCGAGTGAGGCGGCGCGGGCGGCGGAGGGCGACTGAAACGTCATCCCTCGTCCGTCCAGGCTCGGGCCGAGGCGTAGCGGACCCTTCGCCACTCATGGCGGTGTGTCGCGCTCCCGAATTAGTCTTGATGAGCCGACTTCGAACTCCCCGGGAGCGAGTAACCGTGTCTGACGCCGTCTCACCGTTCCAATTGCTCGAGCGGTGGTCACATTTTCCGACCCGCTCATTCGCCAGCTATGAGCACACCGACGGAAGGGTCACTACCGTCACCTACGCCTCTCAGGTAAATCGGTCGCTGCGTGCGGGCGCCGTACTACGCGATCTCGGAATACACCGCGGGGACCGGGTGCATGTGCATCTGCGCAACTCCCCGGAGTTTATGGATCTATGGCTGGGCGCTAACGCGATCGGCGCAGTCCTGGTGCCGACTAACCCGCAGTCCACCGTCGAGGAGCTGACGCACTTCCTGCTCGACTCCGGCGCATCGGCCAGCATCGCCGACGATGACACGTACAACGCCGTCAACCAAGCCCTTCGACCGGGCATCCGCTCGTTGACACGCTCGGCATTTACCAACAAGGCAGCCGCGGCAACGCCGACGCACCACACACCGGCGCTCGGCAGCGACCTGGCCGCGATCCTCTACACCTCAGGCACCACCAGCCGCCCCAAGGGTGTGATGATCACGAACGGGTCCTACCTCGCGGTGGGTCGAGCGTGCGCGGAGCACTACAGCGTCGGCGTTGACGATCGGTGGCTGATCGTACTGCCGCTGTTTCACGGCAATGCGCAGTTCTATTGCACGATGTCCGCGCTGACTATTGGCGCTTCGCTGGCGATTATGCCCGCGTTCAGCGCGACCAGGTTCGGCGCGCAGGCTCGTCGGCACAGCGCCACCCTGGCCTCCCTGTTCGCCGCGCCGCTACGGATGATCCTCGCGCAACCGGAAGGCCGACACGACAAGCATTCCCGGATCCGCACGACGATGTTCGCCCAATCGATTACCGACGAGCAGGCGCTCGAATTCGAGCGACGGTTCAGCACTCGGCTGATTCACGGGTATGGAATGACCGAGACGGTGCTACCGCCGACTCTGAACCCGGTCTCCACCGAACGCCGGTGGTCGTCGATGGGCCAGGCGATTCCAGGGGCGCAACTGCGTCTCGTGGACGAAAGCGGCGCCGATGTCCCGGACGGAACGCCCGGTGAACTCCTGGTCGGCGGGCGGCTTGGTGAGCGCGTCGCGAGCGGTTACTGGCACAACCCGACGGCGACGGCGCACACTTTCAGCCAGGGCTGGCTGCGCACCGGTGACGTCGCACGCCGCGACGCGGACGGGTTCTACTACTTCGTTGATCGAACCAAGGACATGATCAAACGGGCCGGGGAGAACGTGGCCGCGGGCGAGATTGAGCGGGTCGTGAACGAGCATCCCTCGGTGTTCGAGTGCGCCGCGATCGGACTTCCCGATGAGATGCGTGACGAGCAGATCGTGGTGTACGTCGTCCTCGCCGAAGGCGCGTCATTCGACGAAGCTGCACTGGCGAAATGGTGCCGCAAACGGCTGGCCAAGTTCAAACAGCCTTCGACCTTCCTCGCGATTGACGAACTGCCGCGAACGGCGGTGGGCAAGATTAGGAAGGTCGAACTGCGTTCGAACGCACTGGACTCGTGACCCGCTACTTCACCGACACTTGACACTCGGGGCGACAATGGGGACATGCCCGCCCCGCCCGTGGATCGTTCGCCGTCCGCCCCATCGACCAAGGCTCGGCCGAAACTAAAACGATCCGCAGGGTGGGTGCCCAATCAACACGGCGCCTGGGCGATGCTGGTCGCGCCGTACACCATCGGCTCGATCATCACCGCCATCAATGGCCGGTTCGACATTGCCGACATCACGCTATTCGGACTGTGGTTCGTCGGATACCTCGCCTTCTTCGCCACCTCGCTGTGGTTAAAATCCCGACGCAAACCGCGTTACTTGCCGCCGGTGCGCGCCTACGTCAGCGCAGCCGCCGTTCTTGGCGCCATCACACTCGCACTGCAGCCAGCGATTATCAGTTGGCTGCTGCCGTTCGCGCCGATCCTGCTGATCGGGTTGTATTTTGCATACCGACGCGATGACCGCTCGATCCCGTCCGGTCTCGCCACCGTCGCGGCCGCCAGTCTGATGCCCGCCGTGGTGTATGCCGACGGGCTGTTCGAGTTCATCGATAGCGTGTCCTCGCCGCCGTATGACCTCATCGCGCTGGTGTGCGCGGCCAACTTCGGATACTTCTTCGGCACAGTTCTCTACGTCAAGACAATGATTCGCGAGCGCGGCAGTGTTGGGTATGTGGTCGCCTCGGTGCTCTGGCATCTGGCATGCGCGGCGGCTGCCGGGATCTGGGTATCGGGCTGGCTCGGTTGGGCGCTGGTGACATTCTTCGTCGCGATGACGGCACGGGCGCTAGCTATGCCGATGATGTGGCCGATGCGCGGGCGTCAACTCGCACCCGGACGCCTGGGCATCGTGGAGTTGGCTGCGACTCTCGCGCTGGCCACGATCTTGATCTGCGCTGCGCTCTAGTCCTGCGTGGGTAGTCTCGGGCCAGTAATCGATTAGCGAGGAGAATGCCCAGTGTCGAATCCTGTTCTTCAGGTCATCGTCTGCAGCACCCGCCCGACGCGCGTCGGCAAATCAGTGGCCGACTGGTTCATCGAGACTGCCCGAGCGCACGGTGGGCTGGACGTCGAGGTAGCCGATCTGGCGGAGATTCAACTACCGCTGTTGGACGAGCCGCACCATCCGGCCATGCAGCAGTACCAACATGAACACACCAAGCAGTGGGCTCAGCGGATCGCGGGTTCAGACGCGTACGTGTTAGTCACGCCTGAGTACAACTACGGACTGCCGGCGGCTGGGAAGAATGCGCTGGATTACCTCTGGCACGAATGGGGCATGAAGCCGGTTGGATTCGTGTCGTACGGCGGAATGTCTGCCGGCATCCGAGCAGTGCAGATGTTCAAGGAGGTCGTGACAACCCTGCGGATGTACCCGATGAGCGCCACGGTATCGATCCCAAACGTCGCCGAGTGCGTCAGCGAGGACCGCATCACATTCACGCCCACAGACATCGTCACCGAATCAGCAACCGCGCTGCTGGATGAACTAGCGAAGACCGCGCCGGTGATGGCCCAACTGCGCGACTAATACTCGACGTTTCGGTTCGGAACACGCCGCGGGCGGGCGCCATCGATATATGCGCGTCGATCCCGGCAGGTTTTCAGGCCATTGGCTGGCGTCGATATCGCTGATCGGCAGAGGGTCGACGTGCCCACCGAGGGCTGGTTGACTCGACTGCGGTGGCGCCGAACCGGCGCCGGTGAGAGGAGAACGATGGAGTACGTACGGATCGGCGACAGCGGATTAGTCGTCTCGGAGATCGCGCTCGGCTGCATGACCTACGGCGACCCGAATCAGGGAACGCACTCGTGGTCGTTGCCGGAAGAACAGTCGCGCCCGATGATCAAACAGGCACTCGATGCCGGCATCACCTTCTTTGACACCGCGAACGTCTACTCGCTCGGCTCATCCGAGGAGATCGTCGGGCGCGCGCTGAACGATATGGCACGCCGCGACGACGTCGTCATCGCGACCAAGGTGTTCAATCGGATGCGACCCGGACCGTACGGAGCGGGACTATCACGCAAGGCGATCATGGCCGAGTGTGAGGACTCGCTTCGGCGCCTGGGCACCGACTACATCGATCTATATCAGATTCACCGCTGGGATCGACACACCCCGATCGAGGAAACCATGGAGGCGCTGTACGACCTGGTGACCTCTGGCAAGGTCCGTTACCTCGGCGCCTCCTCGATGCACGCGTGGCAGTTCGCGAAGGCGCAGCACGTCGCCGCGATGAATGGGTGGACGCCGTTCGTGGCGATGCAGGACCACTACAACCTGCTGGCCCGCGAAGAAGAGCGGGAGATGCATCCGATGTGCCTGGACATGGGTGTCGGTGTCATCCCGTGGAGCCCGCTGGCGCGCGGTCGGCTGACCCGGCCATGGGATGCGGCGACGAACCGCACCGAGACCGACGAGTTCGGTAAGACGCTATACCGCGATGACGACGCCCGGATTGTTCAGGTCGTGGCCGATATCGCCGCCGAGCGAGGCGTGTCGATGGCGCAGATCGCGCTGGCGTGGGTGCGCTCGCGCCCGGTCGTCGATTCCCCGATCATCGGAGCGTCGAAACCGGCGCAGTTGGACGAAGCGATCGCGGCACTGCAGATCCAACTGTCTGACGCTGAAGTGGGTCGACTGCAGGAGCACTACTCGCCCCGCGAGAACGCCGGCTTCCGCTAACGAGCGCCACCCTGCGGGCGACCTGCGGAACGCGGGGCGACCTGCGGGGGAGTGAGTAACGCTAAACCACGCATAGCGTTGCCCACTCCCCGCAGATGGTGCATTTGAGGGCGCTATTGCGCCGAACCGAGGATCTCGTCGTTGTGCTCACCTGGCATCGGTGCATGCAGACGAAGCTCGGCTCCCTCGCCATCGAAGTACGCACCGGTGTCTGTGACCCGATATCCCCCGGCGACCGGGTGCTGCACCACCGGCAACTGTGCGACCAGATCCTCCAGGCGCCCCACATTGGTCGATGGAATCGAACGCTCACGACAGAACTCCAGCCATTCGGCGCTGGTGCGTGTCGCCATAACGCGGCGAATATCGGCGTACAGCGACGGCCCGTTCAGCAGTGCCTTACCGGGATTGGCGTAGCGGCTTCGATCCTTCAACTCGGGCCAATCAACCGTGCCAAAGATGTCGTCATAATGGTTCGGCGTGTACGGCAGCACGTGAATCATGCCGTCCTTCGTGGGATGCGGTCGGCGCTCCGGAGTCATGATCCGGGCGTACCCCGGCTTGCCCATCGGGGGTTCGGTGATTCCTAGCGAACCGTGCTCCACCAGCAAGAAGGACGTCGTAGCCCTGTTCATCGCGAGCTCTACGTGAGATCCGGCGCCGGTACGCTCGCGTTTGAGCAGAGCGGCAGTGATCGCTTGGCTCATCTGAAGTCCGGAAACCTTGTCGGCGAAAATGGTCGGCAGCAGGTACCCCTCCCCGTACACCGCTTCGGTGATGTCCGCGACGCCGGTTGCGGCCTGGATGACGTCGTCGTATGCCGGGGCATCACGGTTCTGCGATGCAAGCGGGAAGCCCTGCGCCTGGCAGTAGACGAGATCCGGTTTGATCTCGCGCAAGGTGTCGTAGTCCAGGCCCAGTTTCTCCAGCGCCTTCGGCCGCATGGTCGCGACGACTACATCGCAGGTTGGCACCAGAGCCCGAACGGCTGCTCTGCCCTCATCACTTTTCAGGTCGAGCACAATCGACCGCTTGTTGCGCAACAGGTTCAGCGCGACCCCGGACAAGTCCTCGTGCGGCCCCCCACCCATGTAGCGGTTGGTGTCGGGTTTCGGGCTCTCGACCATGATCACGTCAGCACCCTGATCGGCGAGAATCTGCGTCGCGTACGGCCCCATCACCACCCGCGTGAGGTCAAGAATGCGGATGCCGTCCAGAGGTCCTGCCATCGCGTCGTCCTACCCTTCGCTGTGCTAACTAATCTCAGCGAGGATACGCTGCGTCGCGATCTCACACCTGGTCGCGCCCCAGCCTCAACCCGCCTACCCGGCGGAAATCGCCACGCCACGCAGGTTCGGCCCGCCTGAGACCGGCTGCTGCACGCCCGACACATGCTCTGCGTACGCCGACGCCGCATGCACCATGCACATCGGAATCAGATGCGGCGGCGATTCCACCCAGGCGTCCATGTATTTCTCGTATGCAGGCGCCCGCTCGTCGGCATCCAGGGAGGCGGCTCCTTCGTCACCCCACGTGATGAGTTCGGGACACCAGACATTTTTCGCTGATGAGAAGCCGCCGAGCCACGGCCGCCCTAATCCAGCGAAGCGAGGATTTCCTCGGTATGTTCGCCAAGCAGAGGCGCGTGTCGGCGTACGACGGTGCGCTCGCCATTGAAGCGGGCGCCAGACTCGATGACCCGGTACCCCCCGACAACAGGGTGCTGCTCGATCGGGAACTCGGCAATGAGATCTTCCAGCGCCCGAACCTCAGCAGCCGGGATCGAGTGTTCGGTGCAGAACTGCATCCACTCGGCCGTTGACCGCGTAGCTAGCACTCGACTGATGTCCGGGTACAGCGTGTCGCCGTTCGTCGACATCGCGCCGTGCGTCTCATAGCGCGAACGGTCCCGCAACTCAGGCCAGTCGACCGTGCCAAATAGGTCGTCATAGTTCTTCGGCGTGTACGGCAGCACGTGCAGATAGCCGTCGCTAGTCTTGTGCGGCTCACGGGCCGGCATCAGGATCCGCTGATAGCCCCAGTCGCCCATGGGCGGTTCAGTGATGCCAAGCGTCGCGTGTTCGACCAATAAGAACGCGGTGGTGGCGCGGGTCATCGCGACCTCAATGTGCGTTCCCTGACCGGTGCGTTCGCGCTGGAACAGCGCCGCCGAGACGGCCTGGGCGATCTTCACCCCCGACACCTTGTCGGCGACAACGGTCGGCACCAGGGACCGTTTGCCAAACGCGCGTTGAGTCAACGAGGTCATCCCGGACGCTGCCTGGATGACATCGTCGTACGCCGCGGCGTCCCGCTGCGCAGAGTCCATCGGGAATCCCTGAGCCTGGCAATAGATCAGGTCCGGTTTGATGGCGCGCACGGACTCATAGTCCAATCCGAGACGTTCAAGAGCGGACGGTCGCAGCGCGGCCAGCAGGACATCTGCGGTCGCGATGAGCTTCCGCATCGCGGCGCGACCTGCGTCGCTCTTCAGGTCAAGGGCAACCGATCGCTTGTTGCGCAGAATGTTCAGCGCCATTCCGGCGAGTTGTTCGTGCGGTCCTCCGCCCAACACACGATTCGCGTCGAGTCCGGTGGGGCTCTCGATCATGATCACGTCGGCGCCCTGATCGGCCATCAGTTGTGTCGCGTACGGTCCCATCACCACGTGGGTCAGATCGAGAACTCGTACGCCGTCCAGCGGTCCGCTCATTCCATCACCCTTAACTCGGCTCGTCTATCTGCAGAGCAGACTAACGCTCCGGCTGGCGAGTCGAGCGAGAGCAATCAACTATGTGGCCTCTGGTGAACGAACCGCACCGCGACCGATCGCTCGCCAACGGTAGGCCTCGCCCGCTAGGCCGACTGCGCGCGGACATCGCCCACTGCGAAAACGGCCGGGACGCTGAGCGGCGCGAAATGAGCAATATCCGATTCGGCATCCCTCGGTAGTTAGCCGAGCAATGCCCCCGAGCGCGGCGGCAAGATTAGAGCGTCGGCCGACTCCCGTGTATCCGGATGTGTCACGAACCGGGTACGGCGACCGTTCACCGCAATGCGCCAATCCGTTTCGCCGAAATTCACCAGGACCTCGACAGACTCGGCACCCGCTGCGCGGGTGAATCGCAGTCGGCGGTGCTCCGGATCGCACCACGCGTCGCGCGCGAACTCGCGCGAGCGCAGCGACGGCAGTTCAGCACGGAGCTCGGCCAACTCCCGGTAGGCGTTCAGCACCCGGCGGTGCCGCGCCGCCTGGGTCGTTGAGCGATCCGCGGTGTCCTGATACCCGCGTTCGGACCAATCAAGTTTCGATCGCTCGAACGTCTGCGGATCTTGTGGGTTAGGGACCGCGTCCTGGTCCCAGCCCATGCGCGCGAACTCGCTGATCCGTCCCCGCGCGACCGCAGCACCGAGGTCGGCCTCGGGGTGCGACGTGAAGTACTGAAACGGTGTCGATGCGGCCCATTCCTCGCCCATGAAGAGCATCGGGGTGAACGGTCCGGCGTACAACATGAGCGCAGCGATCAGTAGTTCGGACTCATCGAGTTTCTCGGTGATCCGGTCGCCGCGGGCACGATTGCCGATCTGATCATGATTCTGAGCGCTCACGACAAGTCGCCATGCTCCCGTCGAGGCCGGATCGATCGGGGCCCCGTGGTACAGGCCCCGGAACGATGAGTACGAGCCATCGTGGAAGAATCCGCCGACGAGTACCTTTCGCATCGCCTCGATTCCCGCGAAATCGGCGTAGTAGCCGTCGGTCTCGCGAGTCAGAGCAACGTGCAGCGCATGGTGGAAGTCGTCACTCCACTGCGCGTGAATGCCCAGCCCTGCTGGTCGTGGTGTGATTATCGCCGGATCGTTGAGGTCAGATTCGGCGATCAACTCTATCGCGCGGCCCGAGCGTGTCGCGATCTCGTCGACCAGTTGGCTCATCTCGGCCAGGATACTGAGCGGGGGTTCATCGACCAGGGCGTGGACGGCGTCGAGGCGTAGCGCGTCCACGTGCATGTCTTCGACCCAGAACGCTACGTTGTCGAGGATGTAGCGCCGGACTTCGGATTCGGCGAGGTTGACGTGTTCCCCCCAGGACGATCGCCCCTCGCTGCTGAGATAAGGACCGAACCGCGGCAGGTAGTTGCCACTCGGCCCGAAGTGGTTGTAGACCACGTCCTGGATGACCGCCAGACCCTTCGCGTGGCAGGCATCTACGAATCGCTGGTATGCAGCGGGGCCGCCGTACTCCTCGTGGACGGCGTACCAGCAGACACCGTCGTAGCCCCAGTTGTGGACGCCGTTGAACGCGTTCACGGGCATCAGTTCGACGTGCGTGACGCCAATGGAACGCAGATGATCCAGCCGCTCGGTGACCGCATCGAGGGTTCCCTCGGGGGTAAATGTGCCGATGTGGAGTTCGTAGATCACTCCGCCTTCAACGCGTGCGCCGCGCCACTGATGATCTGTCCAACTCGCCGCGACGAAGGACCGTGATCGGCCATGGACACCGTCTGGCTGGTGTCGACTACGTGGGTCCGGCAACACCATCGGATCGTCGTCGAGCAGAAATCCGTAATCCCCGTTCGGTGCGCTCGCACGCCACCAACCGTCGGTACCGGCAGCCATGTCGTAGATCTGGTCGCCGACTGCAAGACGCACCTGTTCGGCGCGCGGCGCCCACACCTGGTACTCACGCATTAGGCGCCCTGCACAAGGAGAGCCACGGGTAGTTTCGCCAATATGTCGCCGATCTCGCAGATCCCGCCGGACCGGCTGACCGCGGTGAGCGCATCGCGCCAGTTGCCGTCGGGCAGGGTCAGCCGGGTGTTTCCCCAGCCCCCGCTGGCTGCGAGTCTGGCTGGAAATCGAGTAACAACCGCGATAGCGCCACCGCGGTCAAAGGCCAGCAGATGCTCCGCCGCGTCTCCGCTGGCCTCAAGTGGGCGGTATGTCGAGATCAATTCAGGTCTGTCGCGCCGCAATCGCAATGCTTCACCCACCAGCCGGGTCTTGGCGACGTCCAGGTCCTCGTCACCGCTCAGCGGTTGTTCGGCATGTAGGCGAAGTTCCTGCAGCGACGCCCAATCGATCGCTCGGCGATTATCCGGATCGACCAAGCTCGTGTGGGTGCGTTCGGTTCCCTGATATACGTCGGGTACGCCGGGACTCATGAGGTTGAGCAGCTTCGCGCCAAGCGCGTTCGCAAACCGCGAACCTTTCAGCGTCTGAACGATCTCGTTGATTGCTGCCGTCGGCACCGGTGAGGCCAGTGCGTCGATATACCGCTGAATCTCGCGCTCGTACCGCTCATCGTTGTCGGTCCACGTGGTGATCGTGGCCGCTTCACGGGCTGCTTTGATGGCATATGCCCCAAGCCGCTCGACGCTGGCGGGCCAGGCGCCGACGATCGCTTGATTGACAAGGTTGCCTAGGCTTCGGTCGCGCCCCGGAGTCAGCGGCGAAAGCGCGGCTACCAGCCTGGCCCAATGGTCTGGATACTCCGCGATGGCGGTGATCCGCGCCCTGGTGTCCTCTCCACGTTTGGTGTCATGCGTGGTCAGCGTATTCATCGTGTGCGGCCAATCGCGCAGTCGACGCACCATGGCTGCGTGGAATTCCGCAGCGCTCATACAGAAAACGCTCGGGTCGCCACCCACTTCGTTCAAGCTACTGAGTCGTGAAAATCGATAGAACGCCGTATCTTCAACTCCTTTAGCCATCGCCATGCCGCTGGTCTGTTGGAATCGCGCAGCCGCCTGCTGCGCTGGATCTGCGAGCGTCGCGACGATCTCATCGATCGCGGCGGTGAGATCAGGACGGCGTCGCTTCGCAGCGACGACCGCATCGTCGAGGTGCTCGGAGCCGATGGGTAGATAGGTGCGGTAGACGCCGAAGCTGGCGAGCACCTCAGCGAGCGCGTCCACCACGCGGTGCCTCGGGGTTTCCGTATCTGGCATCTCACGGGCCAGCCGGTCTACCTCGGCGGCGAGTGTTCCATCAGCGATCCCGCGTTTGGTGCTGTGGATCAGTTCTGACCAATCAACCGGCGCGCCGACGAGGTGGTCCGCGAGGTCAGTCAATGGTTTTTCTCCAGCGGGGTCGACCAGCACCCGGTCGATCATGCCGAGCGAGTCGTAGCCGGTCGTCCCAGCGCAGTCCCACCGCGGCAAAATCTCCGCGGGTTCCAGGATCTTCTCCACGACGACGTAGGCACCGCCGGTCAGTTCGCGTAACCGTGCCAGGTAGCCGGCCGGGTCGCGGAGCCCGTCCGGGTGGTCGACTCGTAAACCGTCGACGAGGCCCTCGCTAAACCACCGGGCAATCTCACGGTGGGTAGCAGCGAAGACCCACGAGTCCTCCACGCGCAACCCAGCGAGGCTGTTGATACCGAAGAAGCGGCGGTACGTGAGTTCACGGTCGGCGCGTCGCCAGTCGACGAGTTCGTAATTCTGACGCGAGTGCGCCACCTGCGGATCTACCTCATCCTCAGTTCCGGGGGCGAGCGGGAACCGGTTGCCGTAATAGCGCAGCTCGCCGGCAGTCACGCTCAGATTCGCGATCTCGCCTCCAGCGAGCACGTCACGTTCACCCACGACCGGGATGCGGACGCGCGCCGCAGCGTCCCAGTCGACGTCGAACCAGTCGGCGTACGCCGACTCTCGGCCGTGTCGCAAGAGGTCCCACCAGGCGCGGTTCTCCGCCGGAGTAGCGATCCCCATGTGATTGGGCACGATGTCGACCAAAATGCCAAGACCATGTTTCCGCGCCTCGGTGGAGAACTGATGCAGCCCATCAGCCCCACCGCGGGACTCGTCAATCCGGTCGTGGTCGACGACGTCGTAACCGTGCGCCGAGCCCGCGGCCGCTTGCAGAATCGGCGATAGATAGACCCAATCGACGCCGAGGTCGGCGAGGTATGGCAGCTGGCGCGCCGCGTCGTACAACGTGAAATCTCTGGAGAGTTGCAGTCGATACGTGCTCTTCGGGACCCGCACGGACCTTCTCCTTCACTCGTACCGGCACCACCAGGCTACTCACGCTTATCCCGCTCAGCGCGCACACGGCCGTTTTTTGCTCAGTGAAATCTTCTTCTGTTTACCTGAAGTCGCGGGCTACGGTTCGACCGCATGAAACGCCGACCCCCATGCGCTTCGCATCCGGTCAGAAGTTCGCGGCCGAGGCCGGCAGCGAGCACCTGTGCTTGAGACGCCGCCCGTAAAGGCGAAACGGAACACGAATGAGAAAACCACCAACAATCTTGACGGCGGCGCTCTGCTCGGTCGCGCTGCTCACGGGCTGCGGGAGCGCGCCGGAGCGCGCCGCATAGCAATCCAACGACGAGTTCGGGTACACCATCGATCTCGACGAGAACTACGACCCGAATGCCCACTTCGACTGGGCGTACGTCGGATATCCGGCGAGTTGGGATCCGACCGAGGGCGCGAGCGGCGGAGATATCAACTTCTACGAACCGATCTACGACCGGCTGCTGAATGAGACGGCCGACGGGGACGTCGAGCCGATTTAACTAGTTGGAGTTGCGCGCGCGGATCTTTTTCAGCGCTGCGGAGTAGCTCATGATCGTCTCTCCGTCGGCCGTGAGGGTTCCGCGGATGAATACCATGCTGCGGGTGTCCTTGATGACTTCACCGCGAGCCTCCACGAGTTGCCCCTCCGTGGCTGCACCGACAAGTTCGCAATTGAACGTCGCCGTGACCGCGCGCTGCCCCGACAACGCGGACCGGCCGATCACAAAGAGGCTGAAGTCAGCGAATGTCATGAAACAACCACCGTGCAGCGCGTTGCCACCGTTGAGTTGCTTCTTCACGACGCGAAACGCACACACGGGCTCACCGTCCACCATCCGGTGGTAGAACGGCCCGGCGTGGTCCTCGAACGCATCCGATCCCGGGTGCGTTGTCCAGCCCGCCCACTCACCCTCGGCGATAACGACGCCGGTGGAGAAGAAGTCAGTCGTGCTCGGATCGGTCGTTGTTTCCATGGTGCCCCTTACTTCGATCGCGTCGCACCCATACAACTACACGACGTCGCTCCACTACACGGCGATGCGTGGAACGCGCAGAATTCGAACGGATCGGTCGCGATCCGCCGGGGTACGAATCGGCCGTGGGCCGCCGGCGAACGGATCGGCGGTGATCCGCCGCGTCCGGATCACCGCCGCTGATGCCTCATCATCGAGCGATGTCGGAACGTGCAAACAACGCAGCAAAAACTAGCGAGGCATCGTCGTCAGTTGGATGCCTAGCCGATTTCTCTGCGTTATTTGCGAGACTTCACGGTGTGACTTGCGTTCAGGCAACGGCCGCGACGCCCACGGACGCTAAACGCGAAACGCGATCGGAGTATCACCGGGTAACGGCCTCGCCGCGACCGGTGTACTGCTCACGCAACGCGCGTTTGAGGATCTTGCCCGTCGCGTTGCGCGGCAACTCGTCGATGGTCTCCATCGATGTGGGGCATTTGAATGCGGCGAGATTCTCACGGGCGAACGCGATCACCTCGGCTTCGCTGATCGAGGCGTCCGCGGCGGGGACGACGATTGCCTTGACCGTCTCTCCCCACTTCTCGTGCGGTACGCCGATCACCGCCACATCGACGATCGCGGGATGGCGGTGCAGCACCTGCTCGACCTCGATCGGGTACACGTTCTCGCCGCCGGAGATGATCATGTCTTTCTTGCGGTCGACGAGAGTGATGAATCCGTCCTCGCTGACCTTCGCCAAGTCTCCGGTATGGAACCAGCCGTCGCGGATCGCGTCGGCGGTGGCGTCCGGCATCTCCCAGTACCCAATAAAGATGTTGTCGCCGCGCACGATGAGTTCGCCGACCGCGTCGGTGGGCACCTGCTCGCCGACCTCGTCGACCACCTTTGCGTCCACCAACAGCACCGGTACGCCGACCGAACCGGCGCGCTCGACGACGTCCTCCATCGCCAGGCCGGTACAACCGGCACAGGTTTCGGTCATGCCGAACCCTTCGGTGAATGCCCACCCCTTGCCCTGGAAGAACTCGATCACCGGAATCGGACACGGAGCGCCACCGGAGATTCCGAACCGCATCGCGGAGGTGTCGTAGGAGTCGAAGTTCGGCACCTGAGTGAGCGCGGCCCACATCGCCGGCACCAGGAATTGCACCGTGACCTTATGGTCCTGCATCGCCTGCAGCGTCCCAGCGGGATCGAACGTCGGAAGTACCACGACCGTTCCACCGATGAACAGCAGCGGCAGCGTGTGCACCGCGAGCCCACCGATGTGGAACAGGGGCGCCGGCGTACAGGTGATGTCGTAACTGTTGACGCCGAGCCCCATCGACAGGATGTTGTAGTTGTTCGATTCGATGTTGTGGTGGGTCAGCATCGCGCCCTTCGGGCGGCCGGTGGTGCCCGAGGTGTACATGATCGTCGCGAGATCGCCGCGGTCGACGTCTCGTTCGACCCGCTCGGGCGATCCGCTGACCACTACGTCCTCGAACGCTTCGCGGCCCTCAGGGACGTCCGCGGTCTCCATAGCGATCAGTTGCAACTGCGGCACACCGTCCTGCGCGAGCGCGGCATCCACGGTCGCGGCCAGATTCCCGCTGTAACAGAACACTTTCGGACGCGCGTTGCCCAGTACGTAGGCGACTTCGGGGCCGGCGAGGCGGAAGTTGATGGGTACGAACACGGCCCCAAGTTTCGCCACCGCGAACATCGTTTCCAGGAATTCGGCAGAATTCGTCGACAGGATGCACACGCGGTCGCCACGCCCTACCCCGCGCTGGGCGAAGGCATCAGCGAGCCGATTAGTGCGCTCATTCAACTCGCCGTACGTGATCCGACGCTCGCCGTACACGAGCGCCGTACGCTTCGGATTGTTGTAAGCCTGTTTGTAGTTCCAGCGGCCGATGCCGTTATCCATGTCGCAACTCCTGGAAGCGGTGTGCAGCGGTGAGTGTGGCATAGACCATAACGCGCGTCCGCGCAGCGGCAAAGGGTAGATTTGCGTTCATGTCTGCGCGGGTCTTCGAGCGATCAAGCACGGTGACCGGTTGCGCGCGGAGTGCTTCTCCGCCTGTAATGCCGTCAATGCGCGACTCGACCTGCTCAGTGACGGCCTGGACGGCGAGATCGCATTCGGAACCACCAACGCCGATATAAATGCGCCGACTCGACGGGCCCTGGCTGCGATTAGCCGCGACGAACTCCTGCACCTCGACGTCGGCGCGCACGGCATGCGGGTC
>JBKEDB010000165.1:0-14022 GCA_047975195.1 Cumulibacter sp.
ATTGGGAGAAACGCATCCGCGTCATCGCACGCCCGGGCTGGGGCAAGACCTCACGCCTGCTGGTGCCGTGGGCACGCCAGGTGCCCGGCGCCGCCCTCATCGGATCAGTGAAAGCAGACCTGTTTGAGCAGACGGTCACGGCGCGCGAGGCACGCGGCGGCGTGCGCGTGGTCGACTTCTCCGAACCGTCCGCCCGGTTCGCCGCCGGATACACCCAGGTCCACTGGAACCCGATCCCCGGATGCGAGGACTTGACTGTGGCCTCACGGCGGGCACGTGCGCTCGTGGCCGGTACCGATGACGGCGATCGCGAAGACAACAACGACCGGTTCTGGCGAGAGTCCGCGCGGCAAGTGATCGAGGCGTGGTTTCACGCCGCGGCCCTGGCCGGGTTGGATATCGAGCACGTCTTGACGTGGCAAGCGAATATCACCAGCGACGAACCGAAAGCGATCCTGCGTCAACACCCCGGCGCCCAACAGCGCGCGCTCATTGCGCTGGAGAAGCACCTCGACCCGCGCTCAGAGCGCACGACGTCATCCGTGGAGCGATTCATCGTCTTGGCTCTCGGTCCGTTCGGCAGCGCCGACGGGCGGCGGTTTGTCGGCACCCGCGCCGACAGCCTCGACATCGCCGCGTCGATCCGTCACCACGAGACGATCTATCTGCTGGCCAGCGAAGACACCGCCGGATCGGCATCACCGCTGCTGACGTTGTTCGCCGAGGAATGGTTCTACGTCGCCCGCGCCCTGGCGCAGACGATCCCCAGCAAACGCCTGACCCCGCCGGCCGTGGCCGTCCTCGACGAGCTGCGCTGGCTCGTCCCTCTCCCATCACTGCCGGCGATCGCCGCGCGCGATCGCGCTGCCGGGATCGGCCTGGTGTATGCCGTGCAAGCGATGCAGCAAGAACACGCCCTCTACGGATCAGAATCCAAAGCCCTCGAGCAGTCCGTGCACGTCACGATCCTTGGTGGCTTCGATGAGTCTGCGTGGCAAACGATCACGCACCAGGCCGGTCAGGCCGCCGTCACGTCCGTATCCGTCTCCGGCGGGTTCCTGCGCACACCCAGTCTCACCGATTCCCAGCAATACCGCGAAGTCATCACCGCGGCCGACCAACAGCAACTCGCCGACGGCGAATCGGTCGTGCGCATCGCCGGCGAACCGCTCATGTACGTGAGCACTGCGTCTTTCCGCGAGGACCGCACACTGCGCAAGGCCATCGCCACCGAGGAGGGCGAAGTCCGTAGCCGCACCGCGAACGCTCAAGAAGCAGAGAACCAACAACGCCTCAGACAAGCCCGCGCGCACGCCGCCCTGTACCAGGAGCGTGCCGCTGAACCGACCGACCCACCGAACACCGGAGGATCCGTATGGGAGCCATAGACCCCACTAGCCACGCCTACATCGCCTCGAAAGTCGGCGCCAAGCATGGGCCGACCGAGCTGGTGTGGTCAATTGATTCCGTTCCAGACGACCTGGCTGCCGCGTACCGGCAGGCACTCATCAACTGGGTGCTGCTCGATTACAACGCATCGTTCGCCACCAGACGCGCGCACGTCATCCCGCCCTGCTGGCCGATCCACCTCGGCCTGGCCCGAGAAATCGCGGCCATGTGGTCGCACTGGCAGAAGATCTTCCACGGAGATCTCGGCGCGGTGGATGCGACCGCGTTCTACGAGCGGACGCTGCCAGGCTTCCAGAGCCGTATCGACGGCTGGCTAGGCAAAGACCCAACCGCGTGCCGCAGCGCTCAACACCCCGGCGACTGGAACGAACAGGCCGCCCTGATCGGCACCACCGTGAACAGCGAGCAGCAAACCCTCACCGCGTTCGAGAAAGCATGGACCCACTTCGCGACACTCTCCGCACCCCCACCCGCGCCCGCAGCCGACGAGGGAACGGTCATGGAGTTCCCCATCGACTGACGTGCTGCGCGGGGCGCTATTTCTCCAGCGGTCGGTCTGGTTCTAGCGTGGGCGCCAGGGCGTCGTACTCGTGCTGTGGGCGCTGCTGCTGGTGTCCGCGGTGCGCTGCGACCGCGTCAGCGATCTGGTCGAGTTGTTTCTGGTGCTCGGCGCGAGTCTCGATAGCGCGCGCGGCCGTCTCGTGCGCGGTCGTGCGCTCGTGTGCGTCGGTGGCGCGGGCCTGTTCGAGTAGGTCGCGGTGGCGGGCGAGTTCAGCGTCTGCTTCGAGGCGGGCTTGTGCCCAGTGTTCTTTTGGCGGCATGCGGTCGCTGGCCAGGCCGGCGGCTAGGCGCGCCTGGACCGCGACCTCGCCGGTGGCCACCATCCGCTCGTGCAGCCGGGCTCGTTCGGCTTCCCACGCGGCTTTCGCGCGGCCACGGCCCGCACGCACCTTCCCGTGTTCGGTGTAGTCGTCGGCTGCTTTCACCGATGCCGCGATCGCAGCCGCGCTGCGTTCCTCGGCGACCGCGGCCCGCTCAAGGTGCTCGCTGCGTTCGATCCACACCTGCAGCGCTGCTGCCGCCTCACGTTCGTGACGCCCCGGCTGATCTTCTGGTGCCGCCAGCGCCGCGCGCGCACGATCAAACGCGAGGGTACTGCGATCGACGCCGAGCTGCGCCTGTGCGCGCAGCATCGACAATTCCGCTACCGGGCGCCCCATGTACGGGTTCTCGGCCACCAACGCGCGGTCGTACGCATCGGCATCACCATCGAGCACCGGGCTTGGTCCGTGATCGCGGTCGGTGATCGGTGCCGGTTCGCGGACCTCAGCGGTGCTCGGTCGCGCCGTGGCCCCGTCATCGTCGACGTCGCGTCGCCGCAGTTCACCGCGTGCCGCATCCAGCCTCTCGCGGTGCTGATCGATCTCGCCCTCGCGTGGGGAGGGTCCGTCGTGCTGCGCCTGCAGGGCCGCGGCCAGGAGCCGTTCGGTGTCCGCGATGACCTGCCGCAGTTCGCCCTCGGGCACGTTCTCGTAGGCCCGCATCTCGGCCGAGGGACTGCTCGCCGGTTCCGCACCGGTGCGCCACCGCTGCGACCATTCCAGCCACGCCCGACGTTCGTCTTCATCGCCGAGATCGGCCAGGGTCGGGCGGTCGTTCGCGTCGACGCGGCTGCGCGCGGCGCTCTGCGCGATCGCGGCCACGATCCGCTCGTGCTGCTCCTGCGCATCGCGCGGCACGCCACGCTCGTGCTGTTCTTGGTCGTCTTCCCATTCATCCAGGGCCGCGTACAGCGTCATCCCGCGCGTGTGGCGACTGGTCGCCACGTGCAGCAGTGGGTCGTCCATGCCCGCGGCGGCGACCAGGACCGTGCCGCCGCGCGGTTCACCGTCCTGCCCGCTCCATCGTTGCCCGACCGTGAGTCCTTCGGCGGCGTGGACCGTGAGGGCGTAACCGAGACGGACACCGCCGGCACGCACGTAGTCAGCCGACAGCACCGCCGACCGCGCCGCGTCCTCGTCGTCGCTGTGCCATTCGACGCGCATCGTGCCGTCGTCGTCGAGTGCGGTGATCTGGCCGCGGCGGCCGTTGAGCACCTCATCGCCGCTGGTCAGTTCTTGCCCGCGGTCGTTGCGGCGCAGCACCACGAAGTCACCGACCGCGAACGATGCTGCGCGGCCGTCCTCGCGGACGTATTCGTGCTGCGTGCCTAACTCGCCGCTGCGGCGGCGTACTTCCTGCGCGCCGTCATTCAGCAGGTCCACGGCCGCGTTCGTGCCCGCAAGCATCAACAGGCCACGCATCTCGGTGGCCGCGTCCGGTGCGCTGGCGCGCTCGCACTGCCACTGCTGCAGCACCTGAGCGCGCGCGGAGATGCTGGTGTCCGTAGTGACCAGTGATCCGCGGCCGCTCCACAACGCCAACGCTTCGCGGAACTGGCCCTCGCGCCACGCCTCGATCGCGGCGCGATCCAGCCCGTCGCGTTGGCGACGATTCGCCGCCAGCACTGGGCCGCGCACCAACTCGTGCACGCGCCGGAACAACGACCCCACGCCGACGCCTCGCAGCTGCAGCGAATCACCAGCCTCGATGATCCGCACGTTCCGCTGCGCGCACGCCCGGTACAGCGCTTCGCGGCCGCGGTCCTCGGTCAGGTTCGCCTCATCAAGCACGAGCACGTCGAGCTCGTCCAGCAGCTGCGGCGTGGCCATGTACTGCGCAACCGTCCGCGAGGCAATCCCGGCTTCACGCTCCAGGTTCCCCGCAGCGATCGCCGCGGTCGCCGCGCCACCGACACGCAGACCGGCCGCGGCCATCGCATGCCGCACGCCACGCATGATCGTCGTCTTACCGGTCCCGGGCGGGCCCAGCAACGTGCTCACCGCGCGACCATCGAGCGCGAGGCGGGCGACGGCTTCGAGTTGTTCACCGGAGAACTCGAAGCCCTGCTCCGTCTCGGCCGCGCGCACGCCAGCATCCAACTGCTCGACGCTCGTGGCGGCGTAGATCGGTGCATCGTCGCGTGCACGATCGAGAATGAACGTCTCGGCCGACACGACATCCGCAGTGGTCAGAACCTCCGCATCGCGCATGTGCCGTGCGGCCGCCGCGCCGCGCTGCGCGCTGACGTCATACACCGCATCAGGCAGTTCCACGAACCCCGCCTGCGCCAGCACGCCGTCGGTCAACTCTTCCAGTTCGACCGCAGAGCCCACACCGCCCGGTAGCGCGTCCGCGACTGCGGCCATCGCTTCCAGGCGCGTGAACCGCCGCTTGTGCGCGGTCAGGCCATCCTCCGCACTCAGCAGCCGCGCGGCCACCTGCGCCAGTAACGCCTCCCTCGGCAATCGCTGCATCACGTTCACTGTCCCCGTGAACGCGGCATCGGTGATCGCGTCCACCTCGAACCCGGCCTCGGCTGCTTCTTGCCGCCACAGCTGCTGCAACGTCGCGTCCGCCGCGGATGTCAACGTGCCCTTCGCTTCACGCGATTTCGCGTTCGCGAACCGCGCCACCGCCGCCGTGACGTCCTGTTCCTCGAAGCCCATCTGGCTCAACACCGATGTGACCTGATCACGTCGTTTCGAGAACAGCGCGATCGTCGCGTCCGGGATCCCCACGATCTCCCACTGGCCACTCTCGCGACGATCGAACTGCACCCCGAACCGCTCGCTCATCGAGCGCCGAACCATCGCCTCATACAGCGCCGCGGTCGCCCGCATATGCCGCATCAGATCACGCCCGCCCGCCGCGACCGTGCCGTACGTACCGTCCTCCAGACGAGTCATGTTCGCGAACGTGGTGTGCACATGCCAGTGCGGGTCACCGACCACCGAGCCATCGACCGGACGCGCGGAACGGTGCACCATCGTCCATCCTCGAAACCCGTCACCATCGACCGTGCTAGCCGCCTTATAGGTCCCGTTCTTATCGCGGCCGTGCTTGCCGCGCATCCCGTACGCGGTCCGCGCCTCCAACCACCCGAACGACGCCTCCACCTGCTCATACAGCGTGCTCTCCACCGCGTCAGCGGTCGCCGCGTCCGTGAATGCCAGCAACACCGATGTCGACTTCGGCAACGTGAACGTGTAGTCGTACCCGGCATTACCCACGACCTTCCGGCGAGGCACAACCTGCTCCACCGCCTGACCATCGACCACCCGCATCTCGGTCGTGACCAGGTTCGCGGACGCGGCCTCAAACACGCCCTCGCCCCACACCTCATCCACGTCAAGCCCGAGCGCGTCCGCGACCACACCGGCCTCATCCGCGCGATACAACGCCACCCCGCCGCGGGCGCGTTCCGCGGCCTTCTGCATCGCCGTCATCATGCGCTGGTGTGACTTCGCACTCACCACCACACCCCGCGACTGCGCCACCACAGCAGCAGCCAGTAGGGGAGTGACATCCACCTTCGCATCATCGAAGACGACCGCGCGGGGCCGCACCACTTGCTCACCCGTGGCCGGGTCCACGCCACGCATCAACGCCCGCGCCCGGTCCTCATCACCATCCACGAACTCCGCGCCCGCACTCAACCCATGCGCCGCCAGCCCCGAACCAATCCACCGCAACGGACGCTCAGAACCATTCGCGTGATACGAGAACTGCGCATCACCACCACACCCATGCCCACCCGCGCCCAAACGGTAATCAACCGCTTCAGGAGCGAACGTCAACGTGACAATCCCGCTCACGCCCCGCCTCCGTCCGCCGATCCTCGCCGCTTGCCGGCCCGTATCCCGCTAGGGATACCTTAGCCCAAACGTTTTTGACCTTGAGTCTTTGATAGACGGTTCAGGAGAGGATCAGGATCAATCTAGGGATGTGGACGCTATGGTAAGTGAGGAACGATCAGCCATAACGAGATACAACCGCAGGTTGTATCTCGAACCTGTAGAGGGGGAGCAGTGGTCACTGCTGAGGAGATTCGGCGCCGCGTACAGGAAGCCGATCAGAAGAAGATCCACGAACGCGCCAACGCCGCAGCCGACGTCGCCGAAGCCATCACCACACTCACCGAAGCCGAAACAGCACTCGATACCGCGCGCGCGAAACTCGCCGACTCAATCACGACCGCGCAGAACCTCATGAACCTCGCAGAACTCGCCACCTTCACCAGCACCTCCGTACCCAAACTCACGACCTGGAGCAAAACCACGCGCACGCGTCGCTCCCGTCGTTCGGTACCTAAGCCCGCCAGCAGCTCCGCGCCGGACACGTCGATCCCGGCCGCCGCCGAGTAGTGCGCGGTGAGGCAGTCCGGCCGGGCACAGCCGCCACTGCCGCTGGACGGTCTCCCGCCCGTCGAAGTTCGGTACGTTCCCGAGCACAGTGCGGACCTACAGGCGCGGTTCCGGGCACGGGTCATCACCACAGGTGACTGTTGGTGGTGGGACGGCTCTCCCGACGCGTACGGGTATGGGAGGTTCCGCTACCGCACCCCTGACGGGCATCCGCGCGTGGTGGCCGCGCACATCTTCGCGTGGGAATGCGCGCAGCCGCTCGGTACGCCATGGGATGACGACCTCGTGCGCATGCACGAATGCGACCACACGCTATGCGTGCGGATCGGCAACGGTCACGTCGTTGCCGGGACTCAACGTGAGAACATTCGCCACGCCGACGAGTTAGGTCGGCGTCGCGGCCGAGCGATCATCGCGCGGCAAGCCTTCCGCGACCGCGCCATCCAAGAACGCTCTTACGCACTCAACCTCGATGCCCCTGCCACCGGCCGCGGTGGCGTGCCCGGCGGCGACACGCTGTTCTAGCAGCACGCCGGGCGCGTTACCGTTCGATGCTGGGTGCGCCGATTTCGTGATCGACCGCTGGCGGTTCTGCACGCAAGACCGCGGCCCGTTCGGCCTCACGCAGATTCTGTTCAGCACGCAACTCATCCCGCAGCATCTGCACGTGTTCCCGCGCGGGGCCACGCACGTCCCCGAGCCGGAGACGCTGGTCGGCCACCCGCACACGGTCGGCCAACTCCTGGCCGTCAAGGTCCTTATGGGGCCGTTCGGGGTCTTTCTTCTTGGCGGCTTTCGCCCTCAGTTCGCCCGCGATCTCAGCGAGGCGCCGGCGCTTGGCTTCGAGCGTGGCAGCGTCCTTGAAAGGCGCGCCGAGCTGCGCGCGAGCATCCTCGATTTCCCGCTGCGCGTCGTGTCGTTCGGCCGCGACGTCCGCGCGCGTGGACTCCATCGCGGCGAGGCGATTCTCCAGCCGCGTGATGACGCCGGCGCCGTCCTTGAGTTGGTCGCGATCGACAGAGAACGCCGACCGGGGCACACCAGCAAACGCGAACGTTGCTTTGTAACCGGTGGACGTCGTGACCGCTTGGACTGTGATCGCGTGACCGCCCAGTGACCCGACACTCTCGGGCTCACTGCTGGAGCGGTGTCGCAACGCTCGCCCCACATGCTGGTGGACCTGTGCCGCGAGAAGTTCCCCGGCGACGGGCCGTTTGTCGGTGCGATGCCCCGCGACCTCGGCACGGAACGCGTCCCCGCGGGTGTCCTGGCGTTGCTCGATCGCGGCATCCAGTGATCGCTCGTCACGCTCGAGGCGGGCCACTGCTCGCTGGTTACTGGCGATGGTGCTTTCGATCCTGCGCTGAGAGTTCGCGTGGTTGCGCTCCAGTCGAGTCAACCGCTGCACATCAGTCTGCACTTCGGCCTGCTCCATTAGCAGCGGTTCACCGCTGGTGATCGCGGTGATCTGACCGGCGCTGACCGCGTTCTCTGCCAAGTCCTCGATCTCGCGAATGTCCAGACTGCCGCGCATGATCTGACCGATGAACGTCGCCTTACGAGTGACTGTGCCCCACATGTAAGCGTCCATCGACCCCTCGGTGGTGTAGGCGTAGATCTGCACCTCCCGATTGAGATTCCCTCGCCGGATGATGCGGCCCTCGCGCTGCTCAATGTCGGCCGGGCGCCAACTCGGGTCCAGGTGATGCAGCGCGATCGCGCGGTCCTGAATGTTGGTGCCGGTGCCCATGCGCGCGGTGCTGCCAATGATCACGTTCACCTCGCCGCTGCGGCAGCGCGCCCACAAAGCGCGTTTCTCATCATCACTGTTGGCCTCGTGCACGAACGCGATCGAGTCCGGGCTCATTCCCTTGGCGATCAGCTGCGTCTTCAACTCCTCATACACGTTCCACTGGCCGTCGCCTTTGGGCACGGACAGATCGCTGAAGACGATCTGTAGGGCACCGGGGCGCGGGTGATCGGCGTACGTGATCTGCGCGGAGTCGCGCCAGATCGCGTGAATGTTGTCCGCGGCCAGGTGAACTTTCTGCCGTTCAGTCGTGTCGTGACCGAGCGTGCGCACGTCCAGAGCCGCGTGTCGCAGGCGCGTCATGATCGCCAGCAGGTTGTCCTCGGGGGAGCGCCCGCCCCGCTCGGCGCGGGCAGCGGCGTCCGCGGCGATGGTCTCCAGTTCCGCGCTGGCCGGAACCAGCACCGTCTGCGTGCCGCCCTCGGCGACCGCTGGCCGCGGAAGGTTGAGGTCTTCCGCCATCTTGATGTCGCC
Organism: Cumulibacter sp.; assembly: GCA_047975195.1. Taxonomy (GTDB): domain Bacteria; phylum Actinomycetota; class Actinomycetes; order Mycobacteriales; family Antricoccaceae; genus Cumulibacter. The sequence continues at coordinate 8,941 of JBKEDB010000165.1, forward strand.
GAACGTGTGGAACATCGTCAGCAACTCGGGGACGTTGTGGAACTTCGCGATGCGTGATCGCACCCGCCAGCCGCCGCCGGCGGGCTTCAGCTCGGGCTTGGTCACCGGCTGCGTGAACGTCCCGGCCCAGTCATCGAACGTCGGCAGATTGGCCTTCTCCAGCAGGTCCGGGCGCAGGTATCGCTGCATCACGTGCAACTCGGTCAGCGAGTTCGCTACCGGTGTTCCGGTAGCGAACGTCGCCACGCGTTGACCGTGCTGACTGCGCAGGTAGTTGATCTTCATGAGCATGTCATCGGCGCGCTGCGAGCCGTCGATCGCTAGGTCGGAGTTCTCGCTCGGCGTGCGGAGATTCTTGTAGTCGTGTGCCTCGTCGACCACGATGTAGTCGATCCCGGTCTGCTCGAACGTCAACCCGGCGTCGCGGTTCGCGTCGAGTTTCTTCTTGACCTTTTCCTCGGCCGCCTGCAGTTTCGTCTGCAGGCGCTTCGCCGTCGAGGACGCGCCCTGCTCGGCCGCCGACTCGACCCATCGGCGTAGTTGTTCGGTCTCGGCTTCCAGGTGCGCGGCCGCGTGCTCTGGTGACAGTGGGATCTTCTTGAAGGCTTCGCGCGAGAAAATGATCGCGTCCCAGTCATTGGCGGTCACCATCGACAGGAACCGTTGACGATGCTGCGGGGTCGAGCCGAGGTTTTCCATGCTGGCTGCGAGAACTTTCGCGGCCGGGTACGCCTGCTGCCACTCGCTGACGACCTGCCCCACAAGATGGTTCGGCACGCAGACCGCGGGCTTACGGACCATCGCGAGCCGCCGCAGCTCTTGAACGCCCATCACCATTTCGAGCGTCTTGCCCGCACCCACGACGTGGAACAGACCAACGGTGGGCTCGTTGATCATCCGGTCGACCGCGGCGCGTTGATGCGACAAGGGGACCATCGACGTGGTGAGGCCGGGGAACGTGAGGTGTCGCCCGTCGTACTCGCGCAGGCGCAGCCCGTTGAACCGCTCGTTGTACTCCCCGGCGAGGCGCTTCGCGCGATCGGCGTCCTCCCACGCCCAATCGCTGAAGCGTTCCTGCACCTCGACCGCTTTCGCTTCGGCGGCTTCAGTAGCAGCAACGTCGACCACAGGAGGATCGACGCTGCGGTCGATCACCTGGATCTTCTTGTGGTTGAGTAGGGCCTCGGCTAGCCGGCCCAGCGGGTAGTCCTGCGTACCCCACGTTTCACTGGCTACCGTCGTGTGCGGGTAGATCCCGCCTACTTTCCAGTTCTGCCCGCCGGGATTGGTAACGGTGACCGTCTGAGTCCCGCTGATGTCGCGCAGAAACTCTTGCACCGTCTCGCGGCCGACCCACCCGCCGAGTTGGACGTGAATGTCGTCCGGCTCAAGATCGTCCGGCAGAACCTCCCGCAGCGCCTCGACGTTCCGCGTCCACCGCTCGGGATCCTGCTCGGCTGCTTGCTGAGCCTCACGCAACTTGATGCGTACATGCCCGGACAGGTACTCCGCGCGCGGCACGATCCCGCCTTCGGGTCGTTCAAACACGATCCCGTCGGCGATCATCGCGTTGATGACGGCCTCGGGGTCATCCTCACCCAACAGCCGAGCGATCTCCTCGCTATCGAGATGCCCCTTGGTGTCCAGGCACAGCGCGACGGCCTCGTGCGGTGTGTCCGCCGATAGCCGCAACTCGCGCGGCAGGATTAGCCGTTCGGTGAAGATATCGGCTTTCGTCGCGGTCTCAGTTTCCTGGTCCCACCGTTCGAGGCCGAGCACGACGCCTGCGAACGTGTCCTTGCGGAATCCGCCCATGCGGCGTTGTTGCGCACGCAGAACGGGCTCGCCGTCCTCATCCACCTTGCCGGTCTTAACCCAGCGCACGGCGCTGATGAAGCCGTGCCGCTGCACGTGCTGGTCGTAGATCGCGTTGAGTTGATCGCGGGCCGCGACCATCGCGGGCGTGTCGTCGCGATCGGCCGCCTCCAGCTGCACGAGCCGCAGATAGGTGTCGCGCAGCTGGAGCAACGAGGCCAACTCATCGGCCTGGGTCTTCGGAACGTCGTACGGCTCTTGGGCGCCGTCGTGGATGACGGTGAACGTGCCGTCATCGTGTGCCTCGATCAAGCCTTCAGCACGCTCCATGCCGCTGGGCAGTAACGCGACGGGCTGCTTATCCAGTGGTCCGCGCTCGGTCCAGGCCAGCCCTTCCTCAGTGGCGGACGCGTGAATCTCGCTCGTCAGGACCGTCCGCAGGTCCTCGGCCACGTCGCGATCCTCGCGTGGGCGTACGTCCAGGACGTCCTTACCGAACCGGTCGACCCGCGCCACCATGTCACCGAGCACCAGTCCGCTGTCAGGCTCGTTGAACAGTTCATTGACGCGCACAGTTCTCGGCTCACCGTCCGCGTTCGGCAGCGTGACCTGCTCGACCTGCTCGAAGCTGTACCCTCGCGCCGGCTCCCCGGCCGCGCGCCGGCGCAGCACCAGCACGTCGGTCACGACGTCGGTGCCGGCGGTGCGGCGATGCGCCCCACGCGGCAGTCGCACCGCGGTCACCAGGTCAGCCATCATGCCCATGTGGCGGCGCGCGGCAGGGTCCTGCTTATCCAGCGTCCACGAACTCGTCAGCACCGTCACGTACCCGCCGGGTCGGGTATGCGCCAATGCCTTCAAGATGAAGTGGTCATGCATCGGGTAGGCCGATTTCGGGTTGTGCATTCGGTCGTGCAGGTGATTCTCACCGAACGGCACGTTGCCGATCGCGGCATCGAAGTAACCCTCGGGAATCTTCGACTCCGCGTACGACTCGGCGCGAATCTCAGCATCGGGATACAGGTAACCAGCGATGCGGGCAGTCGCCGGGTCGAGCTCGATCCCAGTCATATCGGCGGTATCGGGGGCGAATCCGATAAACGTGCCCGTGCCGCACCCCGGCTCAAGGACGCGTCCGCCGGTGAAACCGGCCTCGCGCAGACCGTCCCACATCGCGCTGACCAGGCGCGGATCGGTGTAATGCGCATTCAGCACGGTGCGCTCGGCGGCCGCGTACTCGGCCGGACTCAACAACTCCTTCAACCGATCGCGATCGGCCGCGAACTCCTCGCGGTGCGGCTCGAAGATGTGCGGTGCCGCGCCCCAACTCGACCACTGCGCGAGGACTAGTTGCTCGTCGTCGGTTGCTGGACGCTCCTGCGCATCCAGGGTCTGCAACAGTTCCAACGCATCCAAATTCGCTCGGATGCGCGAGGCCGGCGTGCTCGGAACAAACGGCTCGGCCGGGGGAGCAAAGCGACCCGAAGGGGTTATCCGAACAGGTGTGGGTTCTTCGCGCGGCGCTCCGCCTGCTGTCTCGCCGTCTCCGCGCGCCAGGCCATCTCGGACTCGTACATCGCCGGGTCCGTCTCCCGCAGCTCGTCCAGGTATTCCTGGGTCTGCTCGTACTCCTCCTGCTCCCGGTTCGCCTCGATCGCCCAGTCCGCGGCCGTCTCCATCGGCTCCCAGTCCGGATCGTCGTTCTGCGACTCGTCCATCCCCGGCTCCGGGTCGACCAGCAGCATCTCCCGAACCACCTGGCTCTCCGCGCTGAACCTCGCGCTCTGCCACTGAGCGGCCCTCGTCAACTGATCGCTCGACGGGGGATTCGCCGCCAGAATCTGGGCCTGGATCTGATCGATCTGATCCTCTGCTTCCTGACCCAACGTCGAAAAGAAGTCCTCGGGATTCTGGATCGTCCCGAACGCGTTCGGCCGCCACTGGCGCCAGTGCTTCATTGCCATATGCCCGTACTTGTTCATCCGCGCGCTCCGTCGTTTCCGTCGTCTCGAAGCCACCCAGCAGGAAGTCGAACTCCAGCTGGGCATCGTTCTTGGGTGCTTTCCGCCCTCGTCGAGCCATGCGCTTGATCGTAACCACGAGCGGTTATACCGCCTGATTCTGCGCCGCCAAGGCCCTCGCGCGTCCGCTTCACCCACAACGTCCCCCGTTCATTCGTCCCCGCTCCGCGAGCCGCAGCAGGTCGCCGGGCTCGCAGTCGAGCACCTGACACAGGCCGCCGAGCACGGTGAGGTTCAATCGCTCGGGTCGGTGGCGTACCAGCCGCGACACCTGCGACTCAGACGGCGCCAGGTCCTCACCAATCCTCGCCACGAGGCGCCGATGCAGGTCCGAAGCAAACCGAATACCGGCGTTGGCCATGCAGACCTGCAAGCACCACTGGACAGGGTCAGAAGCGTCTTCGCGCGCGCGCGTCATTCCGCCAGGCTAGCATTACGTGCATTAGTTACATAGTTTCGGCATCTAACGCCGATAATGCACCTTATGTAAAGTAATTTTGACGGGGCGTCGAGATTGTCTGGGGAGAGGAGGACTATGCGGCCGCCTTGCGCGGGCGCATAGTCGCTCGCACGCAGCGTCGGTGATCGTGGTGCATCCGTATCGCCCGAAGAGGTGGCGGTGGTGGTGCTCAGCATCCGGTGATCATGGCTCGCGGTCGTGTCCAGCGTGGAGAGGTCGCAGTCTGATCATTCTCGCTACCAGAACTACAGTACTCGGTATTGCATAACAGTGCAGTACCGAGTACTGTAGTTCTTATCGGAGAACCACCAGGCCCAGGAGCCCACCATGAACGCTAACCTCGCCTTCGCCCCCACGGTTCCCAACGCGCTCTATGAGACCACCGAGGCTCAACTGACGTCCGCGCACGAGAAGGTGCGCAGTTATCAGGATCATCTCGACGCCGCGCGAGACGATCGCGACGACGCGATCCGTGCAGCAATCGCCGAAGGCATGAGCGCCTACCGCGTCGCGCAAATCACGGGCCTCTCGCAGCGGGCAGTGCACAAAATCCGGGACGCGGCCGATGCGTGATTGGCGAGCATCGCGCATGCCGCGCATCCGGGACGCGCTGATCCGAGACTTCCGCGACGCCTACCGCGACGCCAAGGGTCGCGAAGCGGAGTTCGGCGAGGGGCCTTGGTCCGCCGGCACGGGCCTCGTGTGGGCCGCCGACGCCCTGAACATCGCCGAAATGATCTGGGTGACCAGTGACATGGCGAGGATGGCGACCGACGCGAGCCAAGA
>JBKEDB010000019.1:0-4781 GCA_047975195.1 Cumulibacter sp.
CACCATGAGTTTCCCGGTCGCTGGCACCTTGATGATCGAACCGACCGAAAGTGAAGATCTCGTCGAACTGGACCGATTCTGCGATGCGATGCTCGCCATTCGGCGCGAGATCGATCGGATCGGGAATGGCGAGCTGCCCATCGACAACTCACCGCTGCGGCATGCGCCTCACACCGCGGTCGACCTGATCGACGGATGGGATCGTGCCTACTCCCCCGCCGAGGCGGCCTTCCCGGTCTCCGGTCTGCGCGACGACAAGTACTTCCCGCCGGTCTCACGCATCGACGGTGCCTATGGTGACCGAAACCTCGTCTGCGACTGCACCCCTCTCGAAGCCTACGCGTCCTCCCAGCGCACCTAGTCGGGTGCTCGGGTGACGAACGTGTCACCGGGCGCAAATCGAAGGTGTTCGGGCGCTGGTCGCGTGCCACTGCAGGACTAGGGGTACTGGTAACAAACGTGTCACCAGAGGCAAACCGGGCGATCCGCAGGCCTGTGACCTGGTACTTCGCGATCCGGACCGGGAAGTGCGAATCGGCTGGAGCGACTTGCGACAGCAGGTCTGTGACCAGGTGGTTCGCGGCTCGTTTGCCGCTCATGACACGTTTGTTACCAGTACCCCGACTTGACTCGCGCCATCTCGCGGCGTATCGTTAACCATGATTCGAGTCGCTGCGGACCGAAAGCACGCCAACTTGTCATTGGGTTTAGCTCTCTGCATCACGTCGTTCGCAGCAGTGGGTGCTACGCTCAAGAGTGGGTCAGACACGGAAGCGACAGGTGTCCCCGAAGCAGCATCCGTTCTGGGATGCGCGCCTCATCTCCAGGATCAGCAAGTAGAATCAGTCAACGAGTCCGGAGAGCGAGCGTTCCTGTTGCCGCTGTCAACATCGCCCGTTGAACGGACTAGTGCGCTACGGGCCGCACCAGAGGCCGTCGAGACCATGGCGTACAGCCACGCCTTCGGGGCCTTTGCCTGGCAAGGTGTTGCGCAGTTCGCAGCGGCCCTAGTGCTCCCCGAAGTGCCGACAACGCTACCTGGTAGTGCCGGAAACGACGTCCTAGACCTGCTCGCCGACCAACATGGCGTGCCGGATGATCTGCTCCGCTACTTCAGGCTGCACGAGGACGACGATCTCGAGGGCGACCATGCCGAACTCCCCGCTCTGCTGTTATCTGAGGAGCGCAACCTAACCCCGACCGCAGTTGACAGTCTTTTCGTCGTCCTACGGCAGATGATGAATCTATATCGCGGGCACCTTGATGCGGTGTATCGGCGCTACGCCCACTGGGTGCCGAACACAACTCCGATCAAGCTACCAGCCAACGCATTCCGCGTCTAAGGACGAAGTTTCCGACGTGGCCGCGAAAAGCTTTTATGATGGCATAACCGGCACGGTGTATTCCGCTGCGATCGCCAACCAGCACTTCATCGAGGACGACGTGTTCACTAGGCTCATCACCAACGCGGGCGGCGCAGCCCTCGAACTCGGCAGCGGCACAGGTCGACTGATGCTGCGCCTGCTGGCAGCCGGGTATCAAGTGGAAGGCGTGGAGATCTCCGATGAGATGATCGCCGAATGCCTCGCCGAGGCCGACCGCTTGGGTCTGAAGCCGGTCGTACACCACGGCAGTTTCGCACCTCTCGATGAGTCGTTGAGCGGGTATTCGGCAATCTACTGCCCGCTCAACGCCTTCAGTTTCATCATCGACGATGATATGGCGGTAACCGCAGTTCGGAGCTATGTGGCGGCCCTGAACCGGGGAGGAGTCCTCGCTCTCGCCGGCTCGGCGGGCGATGCGGCGTCGCACAGCACCAAAGGATGGGTGCGACGCGCAGATGTGCCCTTGGACCCTGTGCGACGCGCAGAGGTCAAGGAGCGGCGAGTGGTTGAGGCTGGCGGCCGGTGTTTACGGGTCGAACGTATCATTCGGATCGTTGCTGCTGATGGCACACTAATTGAGACGAGCCACGGCACACAATTGCGCCGACTGCGTTCAATCGCCGAGCTTGCACAGATGTTCGCAGCTGCAAAACTTGGGGCCCTTCACGGGTACGGCGACGACTCCGACTACATCCTCTCCGGCCGCAAGGGCTGATTCAATCACCGTGTCGCTCGAACCCGCGCCCACCAAACTCGTACGGCGCAGCCGGACGGCAGCGACAACGTTCCTAGTCGCGGTATTCGTCTCGGCCGTAGGCGATGAGATAGCTACCATCGCTGTCCTGTTCCACCTAGCTGGTGACGAGCAATCGTACCTCGTCGCAATACTGCTGGTACTCCAGCTGGGGCCCGCCGTGCTACTCGCGCCGTTTGCCGGGCAGCTCCTCGACCGACGTGATGCCGGCCAAGTTCTGGCTCTGGTGTCAGCCGTGCAGGCCGTTCTCGTGCTGGCGATGTCCGCCTGGCCGAACGCCGTCGCATTGCTCGTTCTCTCGACGCTGGTCGGAGTGTGCTCGGCTGTAGCCGTTCCAGCCGTAATCGTGCTAGTTCCGGTACTGGCAGGCGAGGCGTTTCCGACCCGTGCCAACGCTCTCTTGGAGGTCAGCCGATCAGCATCTACGCTCGTTGGACCGGTGCTGGGCGGCGTCCTGGTTGCCAGTCTCGGGGTACGGACCGCACTATTGGTGGACGGCGTGTCGTTCGCGATCGCTGCGGCAGTGATAGTTCTGATCCGGGTGCGCCGCCCGGTCGAGGACGAAGGCGGGTTGTGGTGGAAAGGGGCCTCCGACGGGCTGCGATTTCTTGCCGATCAGGCCGATCTGCGCATCGTGCTGCCGATCCTGGCCATTACCGTTTCTGCCAGCTCGATGGTCAACGTAGCGTTGGTCTTCTTCGTTAAAGGTCCGCTCCAGGCAGGTGCGGCCGCTCTCGGTGTCCTGACAGCCGCATGGGGTGTTGGAGCTCTGATAGGTGCCGTGCTGGGGGCCCGCCGCGAGTGGCGGTCCCCTGAGCGAATCCTGCTGATCAGCACGAGCGTCATGGGCCTGGCGATTCTGGTTTATGGTTTGGTGAACGCCGTGCTGCTAGCGTCAACTGCTGCGCTGATTGCTGGCGCCGCCAACGCTTTACAGAACATGGGTATGCGTACCGCGGTTCACATCCGCACGCCAGAAAAGCTGCTGGGGCGGGTACACGCTGCCGCCGGTTCGATCGTCAACTCCTTCTTTCTGATCGGGTATGTCCTCGGAGGCATCTTTGCCGCTCGATATACCCGGGCCACGTTCATCACGGCTGGTGTTGTTACCGCAGCGGCAGCCGCCGTCGGAATCTTGCTGATAAGAGCCCAGCAGGCCTCGGTGCCGCCAGACGGTGCCACCAATTCTGCGGAAGACCTCAGGTGATCATCTTTGCGCGATGCGGCCGGGTGGCTACCGCCGTGCGCGTGGTTTCCAATAGTCCGTACAGCTCAATCTGTGTCGCCGTCGGTCGCGGCTATCTGGACGACCCGCCGGCGAGCAAAGGTCTGGCCCACTTGTTCGAGCACATGTGGTTCGCACAGGAACTCGACACGCCCACTGTCGAGTGGGGTGAGACCCGGGAGAACGCTGTCGTGTTGCACCACCTGTGCCCATCCGATGACCTCCCAGCCGTAGTTGATGCCCTGGCGCGGCGATTTCGCCTCTATTGCGCTGCCCGGCCAGAGGAAATCGCGCAGCGTGCAGCGACCGAGCTGAAACTCATCTCGCTGGAGGAACGTACCGCCCGGGAGCAACGCGGCTTCGGGTTTCCCAGGCGAGACATCGCCCGTGCACTGCAGCGCGACCCTGAATACAATCCGATCGCAGTGGACACCGGGGCTGCGTACCTCGATGACTTGTCGTCGTTCCCAGCAGGATGTCGCCTGGCAGTGTGCGTGGCGGGCCCTCGTCCTCAGCTATCGCCGGAGGATATAGCCGCTGCCTTCGCCGTGGAGTCCGACTTCGAGCGGGTGTGGCCCGTACCCGCCCTCACCGGCAGTTGGGCCACCGATGTTGAGGGATGTGCCGCCGCTGCCTGGATCCTGCCGTCTAATGCCGATGCGGTCGCTGCGGTCTGGCTTGTCGCCGAGCTGATCGATCAAAGTGTACCGCCGCCCAGCTTGCGCTGGGTATCGGGGCGCGTGGTTTCTCCTTACGGTGCCACACCGGTACGCGGTGGTCATCTGTTCGCCATTGCGGCCGGTATCGGGAGCGGCCACCCACCGGATCTCTTGAACGATTACCTTCTTCGGCTGCTCGACGAACCGATTCGGCTGGGCGGCATCCGCCGTTCGATCGCAGCGACTCGGATCGAGGCCGCCGATCAGGCAGCAATCGACGCCGTCGACTTGATCGGACGGGCAACCGATCACGATGCGGTCCGACTGGCGGCCAGTCGGGCGAGCAACGAGACGATTGGTGCCCTTGCAGACCTGCTCTCTCGATGCCCACACGCGAGATTTGGCGCGAACAGGGCGTAACGATTGACCGCATGGAGTCGGCGGGACCGCATACGTGACGTGCGATGCGTCCACCTCGAAGATCCGCAGCCGCGTCTCGTCCTTCGCGCCGATTGCCTCGCTCATGATGAGCCTGCGGCACAGCTGCTACGAGACGCCCTGCTCCTCCCACAGGTTTGGGACTTTGGTTCCCGACTAGGACACGCGGCACCACTCGTCGACCATGGTCACGTCGTCGCGGTCGAGGTCATGGTTCCGGTGCTGAAGGCGTCAGCGCTATGGAATGACACTGCCCTTCTGTACAATTACTTACGACAGGCTCCGATCGACAGCGATCGAGTTGGATCAGCGCTCACGCA
>JBKEDB010000045.1:0-2987 GCA_047975195.1 Cumulibacter sp.
CTCGTCCGCGAGATGGCCGCGATCGGTGCCCGCCGTAGGGTGCCGGTCGCGGTGGCGTTGAGGGTCCTGGGGCTTTCGCCCCAGGGGTACTACAAGTGGCTCAAAGATCCGGTCAGTCAGCGCGACTGGGACGACGCACACCTGCTCGACGTGATCCGTGACGTCCACCACGACGACCCGACGCTGGGCTACAGGTTCATCACCGACGAACTCGCCGACGAGCACGGCATCACGGTGGGCGAGAACCGCGTCCACCGGCTGTGCCGGATCGCAGGCTTGACCGCCAGCCATCACAAGAGCGCCAAGTCGAAGGCCGGCGCGACCGGACCTGCGCCCCATGACGACCTTCTCGCCGTCGTCGACAAGCACGGCGTGGTCCGCCACGAGTTCGTCGCTGATGGACCCAACAAGGTGTGGCTGTGGGACATCTCGGAGCACCCCACGCGGGAAGGCAAGCTCTACATCTGTGCGATCAAGGACGTGTGGTCGAACAAGATCGTCGGCTACTCGATCGACAGCCGGATGAAGTCCTCGCTGGCGATGGCCGCGATGCGCAACGCGATCACACTGCGCTCACCCGAAGGCACGATCTCTCACTCTGACCGGGGCGGTCAATTTCGCGCCAAGAAGGTCCAGCGGCTGCTGGCGAACAACGGCCTGAAGGGATCGATGGGTCGCGCCTACGGTGCTGGCGACAACGCCAGCATGGAGTCTTTCTTCTCGCTACTGCAGAAGAACGTCCTCAACACCAGGCGCTGGGACACCCGCGAGGACCTGCGCCTCGAGATGGTCCGCTGGATCGAGACGAAGTACAACCGACGCCGCCGCCAGCGCGGCCTGGGCAAACTCACCCCCGTCGAGTTTGAGATGATCTATACGACCGCAATCGCGGCGTGACGACTACAACTCCCGATCGTCAACCAAACTCGGGGCAGACCCAGTTGTACGACATGGCAGTCACAGTGGGAACGACCTACAAGTTCTACGCGATCGTGAGCCAGGAGACGACTCCCGTCGACCTCATCAACGTAGGCGGTACCCGCGACGACGGCTCATTCTGGGTCGAAGCGCCGCAGCAGTAGTTCTGAGGACGCCGGCCCAGCGCGTCACGCATTTTGGGAGAACTCAACACTCCGTCTCGGCGACTTGCGGCGCCTGTTGTGGCGACCTAGCCATCTGCTTTCGGGCGCAGCAAGAAGTTCTTGAGGGCAACAGCAACGAAACCGATGATCACTCCGGTCGCGAGCACGAAGAGGAAGTGAGCGCCCGGGTGTCCGAACACGGGCCGGAACGCCGTCGCGCCGCCAACATCCGAACGCAGAAACCCAGCCGGCAAGAGAACGGCTCGCCACAACGACTCCCAGAAGCCGTACTCTCCGGACCGGAAGTCCTGGTCGTCGGGGTCTGCAGATCCGGCGTTGAGCGCGCCGGTGCTCGCCGAATCTGCACCGTCGAAGGCCATCAAGATTACTGCGACACCCACCAACCCCGTGGCGAGGGTGAAGAGTGCCGGGGCCGGGCGCACCCCATACCCAAGCAGCCGGTGCGCACCTCTCATCAGCCTTTCGGTCTTGGGTGTGCGGATCTGCAGCGCGTGTGCATGCGCGGCGGCCCACTCGGCCGCAGAGTAGGTAGCCCCCGAGTTCGCTCGAGTCCGCAGTACGTCGGCGATCTCGCGCAGTTTCTGCGACTCTGCCGCGAGATCATCTGCGTAGTCCGGGCGATACAGCGGCGCCCTGCCGGCCTTGGTCGCCAGTCGCCTATACAAGCGCCGGTACCACCGCTCTTTGTCGAGCGCTTTGGCATACGCGATGAGAGGTCGGCCGGGAGGGTTGAGGACGTGGAGACGTCTGAGTTGTGGAACATCGGCGTACCGGATTCGGCTGATGTCTACTCCGATGAGTTGTCCGTGGCGAGTCTCTCCGAGCGGAGCACCGGACGGGCTGTCTTGCGGGTAGTACCGAGCGAGCCAACTGCGTGTGACGGTACCGGCCTCTGATCCCTCGGCCACCGTCTCGTCGGACTCGATGCGCCCTTCCAGCGAGCGGAGAGAAATGGTGCCAACGACGTCACGAAACCGGCATCCTTCAGGCACGGTGAGCACGACCCCTGGCCCTTGCGCCCGGCTCGCGGCACAGAGCATCGGCAAGTCGCCTTCAATGATGAGTTCACCCTCGTCCATTGCAACCAAGGGGAGCCTGGGGACATCACCGCTCGGGTCCTCCGCAGCCGGACTGACTTTGATGCGTGCACCTGCCGTAGCGAGGCGAACTTGCGCGTGCACCGACGTCGCCACCATGCCAAGCGCGAGAGTCTTGCTCGTGGCCCATGCATCGGTGGCGAGCCTGGCCCTACCGGCCACTTCAACGCGATTGAGTCCTGTGATCTTTGGGTCAAGCGACAAGCGTGACCCGGACGCCAGGCTGACCCGTTTGTAGGACTCGCCGGCGTCATTCGACGACAAGGTCACGGCGCCATCGACCTTGAGCCATCCAACCGATCCATCTCCAGAGAGGGCAACAGCGTGTTGGGAGTTCTCGGCGCACTTGGCTACGACGCGCGAGATTGGAGCGCTGATCGACAACTGAGCATCCGCGTCGCCACTCACCGTCCAATGCAGGATCGAGGAGACCTCGGCATCCAGCGTTGCGCTACCGCGACACACCAGTGTCGAATCACTGTCGACTGGCCCCGCGATATACAGGTCGTTGTTCGCCTCCAGGCGCGACCCCACGACCCCCCGCTCGCGATGCCGCGCGGTGGAAACGGTCACTTTGTCAGCGATCGCGGTTGCGGCATCGAACTCGTATCCCGCGATCGCGCCGTCGACACCCACAACCCTTACGACCCCGTTGGAGATGCTCTCAGCGCTGGCGTAGGTGTCGACCTGGAGTTCGCCATCGCCCAGGGCGAGCGTCTTCGACACGAGCACCGCACTCGCTGTGTGCGGTCGCTTGTCCGCAGACGCTCTTAGTGTGAGGTTTCCC
>JBKEDB010000140.1:0-5912 GCA_047975195.1 Cumulibacter sp.
CGGCGCCGCCGGGCTCCCCGCGCGAGCGGGGGTGCGTCCAGGTCGCGCGGTGGACAGTCGGCGCACCCCCGGTGCTCCCCGCGCGAGCGGGGGTGAGTCCCTCTCTCGCGGCGTCCCGATGGCCGAGCCCCCGTGCTCCCCGCGCGAGCGGGGGTGAGTCCGTGACGCCGATCGGTGCAAGCGGTTTGAGCTGGTGCTCCCCGCGCGAGCGGGGGTGAGTCCGGGGGCGGTCCACTCATCGGGTGGTGGATCGCGTGCTCCCCGCGCGAGCGGGGGTGAGTCCATGACGGTGCCCCGCACCCTCACGGATGCGGGGTGCTCCCCGCGCGAGCGGGGGTGAGTCCATCAGCGCGTCGATCCTCCGCGCGTATTTATGGTGCTCCCCGCGCGAGCGGGGGTGAGTCCGCCTTAGCCTTGCCTACAGCCTCAGTCAACGAGTGCTCCCCGCGCGAGCGGGGGCGAGTCCGATGCAGGACGGTTCACCCTGCGGCTCGTAGTGTGCTCCCCGCGCGAGCGGGGGTGAGTCCTATCTCTCTAGCGGCGGCGCGGGTGGGGAGTCGTGCTCCCCGCGCGAGCGGGGGTGAGTCCACACGGGCACCGTGACCGTAAGGCCGCACAGGGTGCTCCCCGCGCGAGCGGGGGTGAGTCCGTCGCGGATGGGTTGACGGCATGAGCACTTTGGTGCTCCCCGCGCGAGCGGGGGTGAGTCCATGGCCGCGAGGCCGCCGCCGATCGACCACGCGTGCTCCCCGCGCGAGCGGGGGTGAGTTCCGAGTAGCGCATCCTCGATGTCGCTGATAGACGTGCTTGAACCGCCTGTAAGTCTTTGTGGTGGCTGACCCATCAGTAACGATCAGTGTTGCGACCATGACTAGAACCCCCGCACCGCAACTGTCCAGTTTTCGAGCGTCGTTAACACGCGTCTTGGTGGCAGACGGACACAACGGCCGCCAAGACCAACCGGCAATACAGCCGCGACGCGGATTCGATCGCTGGCGCGCCTTCTCGATCTATCGGATGTCGGCACTCCACGGCGTGCTCATCGACTTCACCGAGTTGGGGCGCAGCGCCTGGCTACGTGGCGGCGTACACGCCGTGCTCGACAACCAGCGAGCGAACGGACTACATGAGTTCTGAGGCCTCCGCGTAGGGCGATAATGTCAGTAGGAACGACTCCGATTCGATAGGCGAGGTATGAACGAGGATGGCGAGAAGGCCGCGCCGCGCGGCCGACTGGCGAGCATGCTGCTGGGTGAGGGGCGCGACCCCGACCCCCGGTTCAGCCTCGCGAACGAGCGGACCTTCCTCGCGTGGATCCGCACTTCCCTCGCATTGCTAGCCGGCGGCATCGGCGTCGAGGCATTCGCCCGCGAGGTGTTTCCCACGGGTGTGCGTCAATGGCTCGCCGTGGGGCTGATCCTTTTGGGCATGCTGCTGAGCGCAACGGCGTCATGGCGTTGGTTACAGATCGAGCGCGCCATGCGGCGCACGCAGCCCCTTCCGCTGAGCCTGCCCGCACTGTGTCTGGCGGTCGGCATCACCCTGGCCGCCGGCATCGTGCTTATCTTCTTCCTGGTGCGCGGCTGATGCAGCGCCGCTCAGCCCCGTGGCGAGCCGGCGCACTACCCCAGCACGGTGATCCTGGGCTGCAGCCGGAGCGGACGGTACTTTCGTGGGGTCGCACCAACCTCGCACTCACGGTGTGCGCCCTGCTGCTGCTGCGCTGGATACCCGATCACGGCCCCGCACCGGCCGTCGTCGCCATCGCCCTAGTCGTCGGTGGCAGCACGCTCTGGCTCATTCAACGACGGCGCTCCTCGCACGTCGTGCACCGCTTCATGCAAGAACGTACGGACCCCGCGGTGTATCCCATGCTGGCGTTGACCCTGCTGATCCTCTTCTCGGGCCTCGCGGCCATCCTGATCATCTGATTCGGCCTCGATGCTGGGTTCTGAGGATGTTGATTTCGGAGAATCCCGGGCCGTGAGTGCGTGACCAGTACGAACGCAACGGCTAACGTGCTCATAACGCCAATGAGAGAAACGAGTCGCCCGTGAAGTTTGAACTACGTACCTACGTCGCTGCCGAAGGCAAAATGGCCGCGCTGCAGCAGCGTTTCATCGACCACACCATCCATATCTTTCCGCGTCATGGCATGCACAGCGTCGGCTACTGGGTCCGCGAAGACGACCCCTCCGTCCTCCTGTACCTGATCTGGCACGAAGGCGATCCCAAGGCCAATTGGAACTCGTTCAAAGATGATCCCGAGTGGACGTCGGCGCGCGCCGCCTCAGAGGTGGACGGCTCGCTCACCGCATCGCTCGAAAGTGTTTACCTCGACCCCGTTGAGGCCCTCGCGATCGGCGATCTTCCGCCTAAGGCCTGAGCGCGACATCGTTGGTCGACACCGATTGTCGTCGACCAACGACGCTCGCACCGTGGTCCCCATGGCCTCATTCACTGATGCCCTAGCGGCGCGTCTGTTACAGACCCGCTCCTTCGTCCGCGCGCCGATCTGGCTGTTTCGGCATGGATTCGGGCGACTACTTGGTCGTCGCCTCGTCATGCTCGAACACACCGGCCGTACGTCGGGACTCCCCGTTATGTGTGCCTCGAGGTCGTCGAACGCCCGAGCGCATCGTCGCTGATCGTCGTGAGCGGATTCGGCGCCCGGGCGCAGTGGTATCGCAACCTCCGCGCCACGCCGGAGTGCCGCATCAGTAGCGGACCACTACGCGATCAGCGGGCGACCGCAAGATTCCTGCCGGACGACGAGGCGGATTCCGTACTCGCCAGATATCAGGACAACCATCCGAAGGCGTGGGAGCGATTGCGCGGCGCGATCGAGCACGCCGTCGGGCATTCCGTGCGCGGACTACCCACGGTCGAACTGTCGTGGGAAACGACTCAGTATGGAGTCGGTCAGCCAATGTGCGGAGGCGAGCGCGCGGAGAGGACGCGGGATACGAGTAGTCACTCGCCGACACACGCAACCCGCGGCATCTCCAACCCGCTCGTGCCGCGCGTCAGCCGATGACCGAAGGGGCATATCTCGGTTCAATTGCCGAGGCGTGTGAAGCGGGTCGAGCGGTTCTCCGACATGGCCGCCATCGCCTCCCGAGCATCGGATCCGGCGATCGCCGTCCACCCCACGGTGTCGCTGTCAGCGGCGGCATCACGCAGCGCCATCGCGGCGTGCCGGTACACCAACTGCTTAGTGAAACGCATGGCGGCAGGAGACATTCGTTCGGCCATCCCCTGCACATAGGCGATCGCGGCGTCCCGTAACTCGTCTTCCGGCACCACCCGCTGCGCGAACCCAGCACGCAACGCCTCCTGTGCGGTGATCTTGTCGTGCCGCCAGAACCAGTCAAGCGCATTACCAGTGCCTATTTGGTGGGCCAGCATCCAGGTCACGGTGTGCTCGGCAATTAACCCACGCTCCAGGAAGATCGAGCGACACCATCCGCTCTCGCCGAAGAACCGCACGTCCGCCGCCGCGGCCAACACCATCCCACCGCCAGCGGTCGCACCGTTGATCGCACCAATAACCGGCTTATCGACCTCCATCAAGTACGTGAACAGGCCATGCGGATCAGTCTGCTTCGCACCACGCACCTGCCCGGGGCCGGCTTCGGCGTCCGCGGTGGACTTCGCGAGTTCCATGACGTCAAGCCCCGAACAGAACCCCTTCCCCGCCCCGGTAATCACGATGCCAACCACATCCTTCGATGCGTTCGCCTCGTCCACCGCAGCTCGCAAATCCACCATCATCTGCGGGTTGATCGCGTTGAGCTTGCCCGGATTGTCCAAACTGATGACCGCTACCGGGTCCTCAATCTCCAGAACGACCCGGCCGGTCACAGCACATCACCCTCATAATTGGGATCCGCCAGAACTGCCGGGCTGGTCATGATCATGTGACGACCGGTCTCATGCCGCAAGTACGCCCGACGCGAAAGCGCCGTCGCCTTGCCGAGGTTATCTTTCATACCGCGGATCGCGGCCGGCTTTGCCGCCGCGAGCGCCTGTACCGCAGCCTCAAGCTCGTCGTCGAACACCGCATCATCGAACACGTCGCTCACCAGCCCGATCTCCTGCGCCTGCTCGGCGGTGATCTTGCGCGGTCGATACATGATGTCGGCGGCGCGCGCCGGACCAAGCTTGTTCGTCAGGCTCCACGCGAGCCCGAGATCGCCCGCAACGCCGACATCTAGGAAGGCCGAGTTCAGCCGAGCCGCACTCGAGGCAAACCGAAGGTCACACGCCATCGCCAATCCAAATCCCGCCCCGGCGGCACTGCCATTCAGACCCGCAACCGTGACGGCGCTGAGTTCGCCAAGCATCGCAGGCAGGTCGAACGGGCGCGGGTCCGCCGACAGGTTCACCTGAGAATCGACCGTCTTACGCCCCTGCAGCCGATCCAAGTCGGCGCCCGGGCAGAAGAACCGACCTTCCTTGCCGCCACGGATCACCAGAACACGCATCGTGCGATAACTGCCGGCTTGCAGCGCGGCCTCCCACAACCCGACCAGCACCTCGGGCGTCATCGCATTCATCGGCGGATTCTCTATCGTGAGCCGCACCAGCGGCGCATCGGCGCTCAGCCGAACGATCCCGCCTTGAAACTCGCTGACGTCGCTACCGGTCATCGATCAATCCCCTCGCCGCATGGAGTCGTGAGCGCTTATCGAGCGCTCAGTCTAGGTGGGACCGTTCTAACACGTCCGCATATCTGGCGGCAACTCACACAGCGGTGCGGACCGATGGCTGGGCGCCTGCTGAAGCGCAGGTCGTCGAGGCGCGTCGCCTAGGAAGTAGGTCAGCTCAGGCTGGGCCGACAACGCCAGTGAGGATGGTGGTTGCGACGCGGTCTGCGATCTCGCTCGGCGAGTACTTGCCACTCTTTCGGTACCAGTGGGCCACGCTGTTGCAGGTAGTGATGATCGTGTTCGTCACGACGGTGTCAGCGCTGGCGAACTCGCCAGCGGCGTGCCCTTCATCGAGTACTCCCTGCCAGACGGCTTGAATTCGCTCGCGAATCTCCTGAAGCTCGGCGCTGCGTTGATCGCTCAAGGCGGAACGATCCCGCATCTCGATGCTCATCTGCTTTGCGGACCCAACAATCATTTCGGTCTGGCGCACGATAAGCGTCTTCAGTTTCTCCGTGGGCGGGGCATCCGAGGCGGCGACTTCCTCGGCGACTTCCAGCACCGCCTTGCTGTAGGTGGACAGGATCACCCACAGCAGTTCCTCTTTGGAACCGATGTGGTAGTACAACGCGCCGCCGCGTAAACCAACTTTCTCGGCAATATCGGAGATCCCGGTGCCGTGGTACCCATCCTTCGCAAATAGCGTCGTTGCGCCGTCGATGATCCGGTCACGGGTCTCCGCCGTCGTACGGCGCGTAGTCCCGCCCTGCTCCCGAACCATCCTGGCCCCCTTTTCTCGCCTTTTACGTATCGACCGATACTTAAGCGTACGTGGCGCGGGGCGATTCGGAAGCATTTCAACTCACCTCACACTGTGGTCAGCGCCTCGCTGCCGCGGTCAGCGGGCGTCCCCAGCGCCAAGATCACCAGCACATACAGCCCGGCTGCCACATCGCCAAGCACGCCCAGCCAGACGCTTGCTCCACCCACGCCGCCCCATCCCACGTATGCGCCCCACCCGAGGTAAAGCAGCGGCTGCAGCGGCATGACCACCAGCACGCCGAGCCATCCGACATCGAACCCTCGATAGAGCGGGTATGCGGCAACGACGAGTACGAGCCCTCCGACCAACTGAATCCACGTGACTTCGGGGACCGGGATCGGCGCTATCAACGACATTCCCTGCGCCCCGCTCAGGAACATCAGGCCGCCCGCGATCATCGCCGCCCACGCCGCGCCGCGTCCGATCGGGCGCTCCCC
>JBKEDB010000122.1:0-1660 GCA_047975195.1 Cumulibacter sp.
CCGGGAGACGGGCGCGACACGGAGACGAACTCGGAGGACATCGAGATCGTCGGCGCGTAGGCGATGGCGTGGCGCAGAATTAAATCGTCCGTGGCGGACGCCGACTGCTGTTCGACATCCAAGCGGGCACCAGCATCGTTTCTGTTGAACTCGGCTTTCGGCAGCATACGAGGTCTACGCAACGCCGCTTCTTCTTCGTCGACTACGGAGATGACTCCCAAGTCGCGCGCGACGATGTAGCCGCTTCTGCGGCTCTGGCGTCGAGAACGACGGGCGCGCGTTCGTATCGCATCGCCCCAGATCGGGAGCACACGGCGGATCGAGCGCAGCCAGATCGCGGAGACGCACACTACTGCTACAAGACCCAGCACCACAACCGTCGCCGTGCGACGGTCCGGCGCGTAGAGAATGGCGACTGCTGCGAACGCTGACCAGGCGAGCGTTACCGCGTTGGCGAAGAGCGCGGCTCCGACGCCGCGAGCGATGGTTACAAGCATGGGTCTCAACCGTCCAAATCGATGAGGCCGGCAGCACGGAACCAGAGGCCGGCGTTCGACAGCCCGCCGCCGTCTCGTTTGATCGAGTAGTCGTCCATCTCAAGCCGCTCGAATCCGGCGAACATCGGGGTGAAGTCCGGCTCGGACTTGTTGGGAACGGTGACCTTGATTAGCTCCGGACGACCGCCGTCGCTCGGTTGATGCAGCGCGGTGACGGTCCAGAGCGGCATGGAGGTGTCGCGGTCGATCTTCTGCTCGCCGGTCTGTAGGTTGCCGATCTTCGGCTCGACCGAGAGCGCGCGTACGTCTTCTTCTTCGTGGACACGGAACATGGTTTCTCCTTTATTGCGTGGATTGATGGAGGCGGGGCTTGGCCCGACCCGTCAGGGCCGAGCCATGCCCTGATCTAGATGCCGAGGATTCGGTCCAGGTCGACCGAATCCCAACCGGGCATGTGCTCGTCGAGGTAGGCGCGTCGCTCGGGGCGAAGCGTGCCGTTCCGCAGCTTGCGACGCTGCTTGCGTAGCCACTTGGCCTGTCGGGGTATGGGCATGTCGGTGGAGTCCTCGTCGGGGTTGGTGTCAAGCATCGTGCCTCCAGTTAGTTATCGGATTATCCGGAAAACTTTCGGACGATCCGACTGTATCAGAATTATCTGATTATCCAAATAACTAGGCATGAAGGGAGTCGTGTCGAGTTCTTGGGATGATCCGATATGGTGAAGGCATGGCAAGACCTCGCAAGGAGCCCGACTACGACGACAGTCGTACCTATCCGGCGCGGGACGCGAGCAGTGCAAGCGACCTGAAGCCCTTCCTCGACAAGATTCAGCGGACGCTTGATGGTGTGAACGAGGTCCTAGATGACCCAGAGGCCACCGAGCAGGCGCGCACAGTTTCCCTACTTAGGGCCGCAAAGCTCGCACGCGCGCAAACGGACGATCTTGCGCATTTGGCGGCGGAGTATGCCATGAGAGGAGCCCAGGGGCTCACAATGAAGGCAGCGGCTGACAACCTCGGGGTCAATGCCGATACGACCTACCGTTGGTGGCATCGGCCACTTTCTACGGACGCGACCGCTCCGGAATGGGGCGAGCAGTCGAGCTGACTAGCTCGACCAGGCCGCAACCTCAGGGGCTTCCGGCGGGACGATCTCGTGGATCG
>JBKEDB010000089.1:0-7544 GCA_047975195.1 Cumulibacter sp.
TAGTGGTTGGTGATTCTTATTTGCTATCTTAAGATACATATTCATAAATAATCATTTATATGTCTTACCTTCTTTATGGTCTTCTGATAGTTTCTTTACTAATTTGTTTCATAAAGAGAATGGTGGATTTGTTATTACATATTCATAGTCATTGAATTCTATATCTAGGAATGATGCCTTACTCAAATCTGATAATGTTATTATAGCATTAGGTCATCTCTCTTTTATTGCAATGTAAATCTCACTCTCTTCTGTGTCACAAGGCAGTAGAACTGTCTTATAGTTTAAGTCATCCTTTATATCACTAATGAAGTCTAATGAGTGTTCTCTTGTTGTATAGAACTCATCATTCTTTGCTCTCTTAGCAGCATTTAATGTTACTATTTTGTCATTCATTATCTTAACTTAACTCATTTATTATATTCTTCAGTTCACTCTTGAATCATTTCTTGATTCACAACACCAACTGGATAAGTCATATGTTCCAGTGTTATTCTGTAGTCAATATAATCTTCTTCTGAGATTGCAGTATCTCTAACTATTTCAAAAAATTCAAGTGGTTCTAGGTGTCAATAATAAGTTCTATAGTGTAAATTGTATCTTCTAATTCTTTGTAAAATTTCTATCTCTATATCTTTATCTTTGTTTGCTTTAGTTAAGTCTGCTATTTCTTTAATTAAGTCTTTCTTCTTTTTAATCTTTCACATTTTTATCTTTCTCCTAATTGTAATAAATTGTTTCTTTTTCAATCTCTTCTTGAGATAATGTTCTTCCACTGTTAGAACAAGTGCTATTTATAATAACTCTTACTTCCATTCCTTTGTTTGTGTATTCTTCTTTTACTTTCATTGCATCTGCTCAGGATGTTTCTCCATATAATGTAGATGCAAATTTATTGTATCATCTACCATTATCAGAAACTCATACAGTAAGTAAATCTATACATTGGTTAATTGCTTCCATCTTATTCTCCTTTTTCTCCTTGTATTGTTAACAAATCTTCTAGTAATTCTTTAAATTTCCTTTCAGCATAATTACAGTTGTCATAAAATTGTCTGTACTCTTTAAGTTGTATTATAATAGCATCCATTGTCATTTCATCATCTTCATCTTTATCTTCTTCATTACCATCTCATTCTTCATCTATAAAATCATCTCAACATAAGTCTTGAAATTTACCTTTATAAGATTCCTTGAATTTTTTCATTTGATTGATATAATATTCAACTTTATTTATTGCTTTCTTCATTATCTTCTCCTTTAGGGAAATAGTTAGGTTCTATTGTCTTTAATCCCCTTTTAACTACCTTAAGTTTCTTTAAGATACTCATTGCTCTTTTCTCTTCTGACTTAATATAGTTGTTGATTTCAATTTTGTCAGTACTAATTTTAATACCAGTTCTGTTCTTTGAGATTGGTACTCCATTCTCTTGTATTCATTGTAAATCTTTTTGTATTTCTTTGAAATATTTTAATCTTAATGTTTCTATGCTAGGTGTGTCAACTATGTTTCAATTGTATACATCTACTAGTTCATCAACAATATAGTTATAAATATAGTCTCAACTATTAAATCTGTCTTTGTTATTTATTAAAAATTCTTTAAATACTTTTTCTACTGTTATTCCATTCATTTTAATACCTTCTATTTCTTCTCTCTTCATCATAAATTCCTATTTGTACAATTTTTGCTAATCTTTCTAAATCAATTAATTCTCCCCTTGTACCTTTCAAATGTTCTGCTGACATATCACCTAGAGAGAATGAGTTTGTGTTTGAAATCTTTGATAGGTAATTTTTTAGAAAGTCTCCTAAAAATTCATCCATTTTAGCAAACTTATAAATGTTTGATGTTCTATTTCCTTTTTTAATTTCTTTATTGTATTTTACTAACTCTGGTATATATCCACCAAATGCACCTGTTTCAAACTCTACATCAAATAAATAAGTGTCTTTATATTTGTTAATTGTTTCTTCAGGCAATTCACAATCTTCTTTGAATTGTGTTTCTTTTATTCAGAAATATGATAGAAAGTAAATTGTTTTGTGTAATTTAATTTCACTTATTTCTGTTTTATAGTTCTTTAAAAAATTGTTTGAGATTGCATAAGCAATATCTTTTATATCAATGTCTTTAAAGATTATTTTTAATACTTTTTCATTTTCCATTATTCTTCTCCAATTAATTGTTTGTATTTTTTTACAAAATGCCTAAGTGCTGTCACATAACCATCATCCATTTCATTTAATTCTTTTAATTCTTTTTCAGCACTTTCTCTCTCTTCTTCTGTCTCTACATTGTATATTATTTGAAGCACCTTAGAACCAGCAGTTCTACAAGTTTCTATCTCTTCTTTTAAAGATTCAATTACTATTTCTAATATTTCTTTATTCATAAATTTCAATATCCAATCCTTTTGCCAATCATCTTCACATTTCTATATCTTTCTTTTTGTTATTGATATTAAATTCTGTGTTTTTTATTCAATTAAAATCTTCTGGAGTACCTTTATTTTCTTTAATAAAACTTTCTAACTGTTCTTCTCAATATCTTATATCTCCTTCAACTAAGTGAAAATTATGGAGAATTCAAACTTTTGTTTCTTTTTTTGTTTTTCTTTCAAGTGAGTTAGGGTCTTTAATTTCATCTATCAACTCTTCAATAGTATTATTGATATTGTTTGTTTGTTCTTTTTGTCATTTTAGTTGATGCAACTCTGAATCTATTGTTTCTTCCAGTTTTTCATTCTCTGCTACACAAGCATTAATTTTTTCAATTCCTAATTTTAATATTTCTTTATCTAGAGCAAGTTCCATTCTATTTAGATATTCTAATTGCTCTTTTAACTTTTTCTCTTCCATTTTATTCTCCTTTATTCATATCTTGGCATATTACTTGAATTAAGAATTGTGTTCTTGACATCCTTAATTCTGCTGCTTTGTCAACAACAAATTGGTGTTGTTCTTCATTAACATTAAATGATAACTTTACTGAGTTTTCTGTAAATCTGTAAAATCTTGCAAATTTGTTTTCATCAAATTTTCTATTTCCACTCATTAATTTTCATATTAATTCTCTCATATAGGCAGATTTAAATCCTTTGCCTTGTTCTTTTGTTTGTTTTCTTACATACTCACTTATTTCTGCTGGGACATAAACAGAGAACTGTTGCATCTTATCTTCTCCCCTATAGTAGTATGAACCTGTAAATCTTTCTTTCTTTGTCATATACTTCCTTTCTATTCCACTATGTGGATTACACTTTCTTCATTATCTAAATCTTCACATAATTCTTGTGGAGTGTGTTCTTTCTCTAGTGTCTCCCCAAATCTGTTAAATGTGCTATTGGGATTATCAACATAGATTGGTTTCCCAGATCTTCCTATTGCTGATGAATCAAATTTTAGTGATGTTCTAATGTTTTGTGATTCTTATGAATACTTCATTGATTTTGTTAAGTATCTATTGATGAATAGTTTTAGCACTGTCTTTCTTCTCATCATCACTGCACTCAATCCATTATGGACATTACCTTTTTTATCTTTGTTCTTATAAGCAAATGAATACTCTTCTAGATGCTGTGTAATTTCTTCTTCTGACATAAAGAATTCCAATAGATTACCTTTGTTATCTAAAGAGAATGCTCTTCATCCTATTGTAGGTAAGTCCTTTCTTTTTAAGAATTCTTCTGGTGTGATTTCTTTCTTTCATTGAATTGTATTTGTTGCTAAATCAACTCCAATGATATCTCCTTCTTTTACTTCAACACAGTCTATCTTTTTGTATAGTCCTGTATTCATTGCTAATTGGATATAACCTTTATATCCTATCTGGAATTGTGCCTTGTTTCCATAGTGAACAACATATGCTGTTTCCATCTCTGGATTCAGTCCTAATGTTTCCATTTTTATGATTACATTAAGAATTGATAGGGGGTCTAAATTCTGCAACATTGGATTGTTGTTTACCAATGAGATAAGTCTCTTAGTGATTACTTCTCTTGCTTCCCCATCATTGTATCCACTATTTATTAATAAGTTTCTTATACTTCCATTTTTAACTGTTTCTATCAGTTGTGTTCCTTTTATTTCCATTTTTATTCTTCTCCTGTCTGTCTTCTCCACATAATTATAATTTATCTAGGAATCATTCTTTTTTACAAGTTTGACATTTAACTTTATATTTCTTTTTATATTCTGGTTTGTACTCTATTCATTGTCTTGTTAGTACACTGCCACCACATTCACATTTAGTAAATTCATTTGTGAATCAAGTTTTTAGTTTGTAATCTTTCATACATATCCTTTGTATGTAATTCTTCTTTGCACTGTTTCATATGTCTTTCCATTCTTATGTTTGTATTTTTTTATGTACTCATATTTTTTTAAGTGCTGTCTAAAGTTATATTGTTCTTTTGATTTTGCTAATTCAGGGTATTGTTTGATTAAGTGTTCCATTGATTTGAATGTCTTATCTTCTTTCAATACTTCATTCCCCATAACATCAACTGTTCTTTTGTATCTAGTGATTTTTGCCATTTGCTCTCCTTGTTAAATACTTCAAGTTCTTCTTTTCTTTTTTTAGTTCTTTTTTAAACTTTTTAATTCTTCAATCATTTTTAGGCATTCCATTTTCTAAATGGAATTCAATTTCTTCTTCCATCAACATCACTTTCCTTTGTTGATATTCTAATGATTTTTTTAAGTGTTCTTTATTGTCCATATAATTTAATCTTCATATCTCCCAATAACTCATTTAGTAATATGGTTCCTACTTCAATCTGCAAGACATATAGCATCTGCTTCATTGTCATCTTTAATCTCTTTACCTATAATCTCTGTTGCCATTGCTATTGAAGTTTTCTTTCTATCAATCTTTCTAGTTCCATTCTTTCCTTCAATATATTTAATATGTTCTGGATATTTCTCTATTGCTCATTTAAATCATTTGTTAGGTTCTACTTCAAATGTAGTGTGCATAGTTAAGTTTACTACTCCATACAATTGGAATTGTTTCTTAAGTGCATTAACATTTATCTTTCCAAAAGGTACTGCTGGTGCTTCAATAACTGCTGTTCCCCTGTATGCACTACCAATTGTATAATACATATATGCTGATACAAAATTTCTTAATTTTTCCAGTTGTCCTTTTAGGTCTCTTTCATACCTAACTTTTTTTGTTTTTCACTTGCAATACATTTCTTTATCTTCATTGTATTCTCAGTTAGTTGCTTCTTCTTTGTCTAATGGCAATTTTTTTCTACATTGTGAAGATAAATAATCTTCATCTTCTCATTTGTATTTTAAGTTTAAACTACCACTATTTGTAATTTCTTTTGTTTTTGTATTCAGTTCTGCTCAACCAAAATGTGTTGCTAAGTCAAGAATTAATACTTTATCTCTTCTATCTTTTATCATTTATTACCTTCTTAATTTCTTTCACTTCATCATCTGTGAAGTGGTCTTCTAATATGTAGCACTCTTCAAGGGCAGGTGCTTCTCCACAATTGTTACATTTGAAATCCATATAGTCTTGGTATGTTTCATAGATTTCACTCTCATCATACTCTTCATAGATTTCTTCTAATATCTTATCTAGATGTTCCATTTTTATACTTCCTTTGTTTTATAGTGTTATCTCACTTTAAACACATACCAAGAGAAATCAACAAGGAAAGTCTGACAACTTATAATAAAAAAATAGTTCTTGATATGTGTTTAAAATGAGAGAGCAACCATCTCATTACAATCTGGCACTAAGGAATACCAAATTGATTTTTTGTTTTTGATTCAATAATGTGTTTATTTGTTGCTCAATATAAATATACCACAAAAGTTTCTTTATTTACCTTTTTTTTATTTTTTTTTTATTTTTTTTGATTTTTGTAATAATTAGGTATAAAAAACACATCCCATAAGAGATGTGCCATAGTTTAAAAAATATTAATTGATCCTAAGGTGTCGCTTCCTTTGAATCTAATATATTATATCATAACTATTATTTACCTTTTGTAGTTTTTTTTGCTGCTTCTGCTTTTGCTTCTGCTTCTAGTTCTGCTTTTGCTTCTGCTTTTGCTTTTGCAACAATTTTCTCAAGGTCTGCTTCAGTTAAAGTTTTACCTACTGCTTTCTTAACATTAGTGCTTTCAACTCTCTTACCATTTACAGTAATGAATGTTGAAGTTTCTTGGTTAGTACCATCTTCTGAACCTTTGTTTCTAATGTATTGAGTTGCTGTTGTGTATAGATTGAATCCATTAGCATCTCTCATTTGAATGTGGTATGAACCTGTTGCTAAATCAGCAAGTGCTATTTCTTGTGTAGTTCCATCAGCAGTAATTACTTGTGGATATTCAATATAGTTTTTAGTATCTACAAGTACCATTTCTGTTGCTAATTCTGTTGCTGAATAAGTAACAGTTGCTGTTCCGTCATCAGCGTTATCTACAGTGAATCCTGCTTCATAACTTGCTCCAGTTGTTCCGTATGCACATAGTCCCATTTTAACTGCTCAATAAGATACATTCACTGCAAACTCTGATGTTTCCATTTTAAAGAATCTGTTTGATGCTGATTCTCCTTGGAATTCATCTCTTGAGTAAATGTTGTCAGGTGCATTAAAGAACATAAATTGTGTTCCATTTAAATTAGCATCTGGTCTTGGGATTAAGTATCAAGGTTGTTCATCACCTAATGCATTTGATACATAAACTGGAATGTTGTTTAGCATATCAACTGAGTCATTATTTAATGCTCTTTTTCAAGCATCATCACCTAAGAATTCTTTGAATCCCCCTGCTTGTAAGATTTTAGAATGAGTTTCTAAATTCATTACTCACATAAATTTATCTTTAGTTGGTCTATATACTAAAGGATTTTCTTGTTGTCCCATCTTGTTAGATAGGTTAATCATTGCAGTAATTTATTCTTGTGTATCTTCTACAGTATCAAATGATGTTGCTAATCCAAATCCTGTTGCTGTTGGATAAGTTGCTTCATTATCTAAAATGTCATCTGACACTAGAGTAACTCCATTTTTAGCAACATCTTTTAATTTAGATAATACAAGTTTTTCAAATACAATTGGTAGTTCAACTGTTAGTGCATTCTTAAGAATGTCTACTATTTTTTCATAACCACCTTCTGTATCTAGAATGTCTGCTTCATTTCATTCCATTGAAGTTTCAATTCTTTCTGTAACTGTTTAGTTCTCTGTAAGAATTGAAGGCGCTTGGTTAAAACCAAATTCTCTTCATGCATTTTTGTCTAATGATTTTCAACCTGCTCTACCTGTATGAGTAATAATGTTTGTTCTTGCTCCTGTTCCTTTTAATCTTTTTGAGATGTTTTGAATCAGAAAGTCATAATCATTAATTTCTGTTGTAATTTATTAATTTTGTGTTTTTGCTGCTAGTCCTATTCGTGCATTATTATTGATTTGTTTAGCTACTGATTCAATTTTACATGTTGCTCACTGTGTTTTTTTGTTGTTCATTTTCTCTCCTTATATTTTATAATTTAATGTTTGCGTTATTTTTTAATAA
>JBKEDB010000112.1:0-1587 GCA_047975195.1 Cumulibacter sp.
GCGTGCAAACAATATGGCCACTAGCGATAGCATCCTTGATCTGGCGGTTGCTATATACGCCTCCGACTGCAAAATTCGGCAATATGTTGGTTGTCCCCTCGTCCACTTAGTCTCTTATCCTTAGTAACTTTTGTTTTATCTAAGTATAGTGTAATTAACATGCTAAGTAATCTACAAGCATAACCAACAAAAAAATGCCGTAGTTTTTACATTGCCAGCTGAGTATTTTGTAAGATTTAATTGGTCTTCGTCACTAGTCGAGCCTTTGCTTTGCTTCAAAAATCAAATGAGCCTGTCGGTAGTGTTTGCGAACTTCACCTTTGCGTTGTTGGAAGATCCAGCCAGGTCTTTAGTTATTTCAGATGCAGTTTTAAAGAAAGCTGCCATGAATTTTTGATTTACACGACCCTTATTGCCTATTAGATGAAGTTTGTTATCTACTATTTCTACATCCAGTTCCAGACCATGGTCTATTATTTTGTGTAAAAGTTCGGGCGAGAGTATTTGCAAGGTCTCGGCTGGTGGAGCTGTACTCCATACATTATAATTACTTTCGAATTGATATTCGACCAGCGTTGGCTTCTGATCGCCACTCTTTTTCAAAACATTCGAAATATAGTAGTTGTTACTTTTTGCGTCAAGCAGAATATGCGGATAGCTATTAGGTAGCTTAATTTGCATCATCCAGAAAAACCCTCTGATACCGTATGTCTGACCGAAAATAAAATCTGAACCACCAATAGTACCAGATACTTTACCACTGATATTTTGGTTGCCAAGTACGCTTCTTAAGTTTTGTTTATTTAAGAAACCGCCACCTTCTGCAGAATATTCCCAGCTATTGTCACTTGCAAATTTTGCAATGCGTATAGTGTTGTAGTAACCATTAAACATGCCATACAGAAGCAAAATGTTTGCAATAGTACTAAATGTGCAGATAAATATAAAACCAATATCATATCCTGCAACTTGTAGTTGTCCGAAAAGTACTAAAAAGATTAAAAACGGAAAAAATAGGAAAATATTTATTACAACCCACCCTACTATGGGATGAGTTAATTTGTTTACAGCAATCTGTTTGTGCTGTCTTTTGAATTTTTTTAGTTCTTGCTTGGTGTTATCAAAAGCATCAAAGTTTATATTCTGCATATATCAAAAGTATACCAGCTTCAACACTTTATGACAGTAGCTAGAGTTAGGCTAGTTCGCTGGGTAGGACTTTGATGCTTGGTCCCATTGAGCTAGTAACGTAGATTGACTTTACGTATGCACCTTTGATGCCAGATGGCTTGGCGTTTTGTAGGCTGGCGAATACGGCTTGAACGTTCTTGAATAAACGGTCTGCACCGAAGGAAACTTTGCCAACTCCAAGGTGGACGATACCCTTCTCGTCAACACGAAACTCTACCTTACCAGCCTTAGCTTGTTTGATTGCTGATGCTACTTCTTTAGTAACTGTACCGCTCTTAGGGTTAGGCATAAGGCCTTTTGGACCGAGTGTGCGGGCGTATTTGCCAAGCTTCGGCATAACAGCTGGAGTAGCGATTAACACATCAAAGTCGATAACTTCCTTGTCTAATTGCTGTA
>JBKEDB010000092.1:0-1587 GCA_047975195.1 Cumulibacter sp.
CGATGGCCAGCTCGGACACGACCTCCTTGGCGTCACCGAACACCATGAGCGTCTTCTCGTTGAAGAAGAGCTCGTTCTCGATGCCGGCGAAACCGGGTCGCATGGACCGCTTGACGACGAAGATCGTCTGCGCCTGGTCGACGTTGAGGATCGGCATTCCGTAGATCGGGCTGCTCTCGTTGTGACGCGCCGCGGGGTTCACGACGTCGTTCGCACCGAGGACGATGACGGCATCGACCTGGGGGAAGTCCGAGTTGATGTCGTCCATGTCGAGCAGCTTGTCGTACGGGATGTTGGCCTCGGCCAGAAGGACGTTCATGTGACCGGGCATGCGACCCGCCACCGGGTGGATGGCGAACCGGACGTCGATCCCCTCCTTCTCCAGCGCCTCGGTGAGCTCGGCCACCTTGTGCTGCGCCTGGGCGACGGCCATGCCGTAGCCGGGGACGATGACCACGTTGCGGGCCATCTTGAGCAGCTCGCCGGCCTCGTCGAACGAGGCGGAACGGTAGGTGCCCATCTCACCCTCCTCGCCGCCACCGGTCTGGTCCTGACCGAAGGCGCCGAAGAGGACGTTGGTGAAGGAGCGGTTCATCGCGCGGCACATGATGATCGACAGGATGAGACCCGACATGCCGTCGAGGGCACCGGCGACGATCAGCAGCTTGTTGTCGAGCACGATTCCCAGCGCTGCCGCCGACAGGCCGGCGTAGCTGTTGAGAAGCGCGATGACGGTGGGCATGTCCGCACCGCCGATCGGGATGATCAGCATCACGCCGAAGACGAGGGACACGCCGAGGATCGGCCAGATGAGGTAGGTCGCGTCCGGCTGGAACATGAGGACGATGACCATGGCGACCGCCGCGACGATCAGGGCCAGGTTGACCATCTGCTGCCCCGGGAAGACGACCGGCCGCTGACGGAGGACCTCGTGCAGCTTGCCGGCGGCCATCAGGCTCCCGGTGAAGACGAGGGCACCGAGGATCATCTCGATGCCGAGGACGGCGATCTCGAATTTGCCCAGATGCTCCCAGTCCAGCAGATAGTGCGCCGCACCCACGAGTGATGCCGCGAGGGCGCCGAACGCGTGGGAGAGGGCGATCCGCTGCGGCATCGCCGTCATCGGGACCTTGAGGCCCATCGGGATGCCGATGAGCGTTCCGATGACGATCGCGATGGCGATCAGCACGTAGCCGGTGTTGGTGAAGCCCTCGTGCGCCAGGGTGGCGACGATCGCGATGACGAACGCGATCTCACCGGCGAAGATGCCGCGGCGCGCGGTGGGTGCCGACGACATCCACTTGAGCGAGAGCGCGAAGCCGACGGCACCGATCGCGGTGGCGATCGGTGGCTGGGGGGCGGTGGTCGCGTCGATCGTGACGCGCACGACCAGTGGCCGCTCCGGGGTGGCGTCGAGTCCGGGCCCGAGCTCGACGCGCTGGCCCGGCGACGTGAATGACGTCGCGTCGAGGTCGACGCCGAGCACCTCGTCGGGAGTCGTGATACGAACCCGGCTGATCGAGCGCTGATCGTCGTCGCCGAGCGGCTGTTGGAGGTACAGGCGATCGACGCTGGACTCGTAGGTGA
>JBKEDB010000080.1:0-5076 GCA_047975195.1 Cumulibacter sp.
AGGTCGCGGGCGATCTGGGCGAGCACGTCTTCGCCCTGCACGTCGATCGCCGATTCGTTGGTGGCGACGGCGTCGTAGAAGGCGAGTTCGTCGCCCGACAGCGGGGGCGAGAACTGTGAACCGCGGGATGCCTCGGCCGTGACGTCCTGCGCCAGTTCCACCAGCTCGGCGATGACCTCGGCGGTTTGTTGCGGGAGTGCCCTGCGGCCGATTGCGAAGCGGAGTCGATCTCCGATGCAGGCCCGCCGCACGACAGCACGATGTCACCTGGCAATGTCGGAGCGTCAAACTACCGTGGGGCGCATGGAGTACATCGTTCCGTTCCTGGGCACGCTGTTCGGCAGCGCGGGTCTCATGTC
Organism: Cumulibacter sp.; assembly: GCA_047975195.1. Taxonomy (GTDB): domain Bacteria; phylum Actinomycetota; class Actinomycetes; order Mycobacteriales; family Antricoccaceae; genus Cumulibacter. The sequence continues at coordinate 360 of JBKEDB010000080.1, forward strand.
TGTCATCGCGGCACTGATCAGTCGGAGTCGCCACTCGAAGGCTCGGCGCTACCTCGAAGACGCCAAGGTGGCCAGGGAGGTCGTCAAGCCCGGATCGCATGAGGCTGCGGTCCTCGATCAGTCGATCGCGACGACGACGCTTCGGCTGGCATCGTCAACCTTCTGGATCAAGAGCATTGGACAGCGGATCGTCGTTTTCGTATCCATCGGGATCCTGACTGTTTTTGTAGGAGCAGTATTCGCTACGGGGATCGCCAAGATGTTTCAGGCTGGGTGGGGTGCGAACTCGGCCACCAACATCGCAGGCGTTCTGGTCACCTTCGTCATCTACGTTGGTTTCGGTGTCGCCATGCTCGTGTACGCGGAGCAGCGCACTCGGGAGGAGAGCATATACAAGGAGCTTCTCCAGAGTCCGATTGTGGTCGAAACGGATGAGATCAGACGCGCTCGCAAGGCTCGCCGCCGCCGCAGGGCGCGAGAGAAGCGCGCTGCGAAGTGGGCAGACAAGAAATGGGCGCGCGCACGACTGAAGGTCGAAGCGCGCAGAGAGGCTGGGCTGAAGAGACGTTGAGATCGAGCTGGAGCAGCGCGTCGAATCAAGCGAGGTCTACGCGCACTTCGGCCTCGGCGAGGAGCGGGCGCGGAACTTTCGGTTGAGCTCGATCGTAGGAGGGGTGAGTAACTACGAATCGACGTCGAGTCGATGAAGATCTGTTCGGTGTCGTGCAGGGCGTGCGAGAACATCTGACGCCGATAGAGCCGTTGAGCCGATAGAGCCGTTGAACAACGGCGTCGTGCACGGCAGGTGCATGCCGGGGAAGGGAGAGACTTGCCGCGGAAGTCACCTGCGGGAGCGACGTGACGATCCGGCCATCGTCACGGAGGTTCGCGATCGGCACGAGATTGGAACCTCGCACCACGTACTCGAGGCGTTCCTCCGCAACGACGGGTCGAGGCAATCTCCTGGAGTCGATTCGCTCCCGATCGAAGCTTGGGAGTCCCTTATCCACGGCATCGCGAAAGTTGTCGTCGCTTGCGGCGAGTTCCGTCTTCTCGTAATGCCCCGTGGAGCTGTACCGCGCAGCAAAACCCGAGCAGCGCACCTGGCTGAACCAAGCCATATGGGAGCAGATCAGGATCGGGATGGAGGGCGAAACCGACCGCCCCGGCGAAACCGAACACAGCGTACGCAGCGAAGGCGCCCCGCGCCCCGTCATGACCGCCGTGCGACACGCCGCAACCCCAGAACGCGCAACAGGCACAGCAAGAACCCCCGCCGTGCTTTCGCTTGGCGAGGGTTCTAACGTGAACAACGTGGCGGTGACGGTGGGATTTGAACCCATCACAGATCACATTTCGTCGCTGTGCAGAACCCGTTCTTCGTTGATCTTCCGCGGGATTCGACCTTTCGTCGATGTGCCTGATTGATCGTGGTTCGCCACGATCTTGCTCACGGTTTACTCAGCGAACGGCTCGGTTCACTCGCTCAGAAGAGCGTCGCGGGTTGGTCGTCGACGGCCTCGGGGCGGACCAGGAGGTCGAGGAAGTCCTGGTTGATGAACAGTCGCTCGCGGCCGAGTTTGACGTCGATGAGCACGCCGACGGTGGCCAACTCGTTGAGCCATTTCGTCGCGGTGGGGCGCGAGACGGCACATCGGTCGATGACGGTGCTGATTCGACAGTAGGGCTGCTCGAACAGCAGGTCGAGGAGGTCGGAGTTCGAGCCGGCGCCGGTTTCGCGCATGCGTTCGCGCACGGCTGTTTGCAGACGCTGGATGGCGTCGATCTTCGCAAGTGTCACCCGGGCAATGTCGTTGACGGCCGCGAGCATGAACAGCAGCCACTGCTCCCACGCCCCCGACCGGGTGACGTCGAGAAGCAGCCGGTAGTACTCGTCCTTGTGCGCGATGACGTACCGCGACATGTAGAGGATCGGCGAGCGCAGCAACCCAGCATCCATCAGGATGAGGATGTTCAGGATGCGACCCGTTCGCCCGTTCCCATCCGCAAAGGGATGGATCGCTTCGAACTGGTAGTGCGCGATCGCCATCCGCACGAGTGGATCCAGCGATGTCGCGCCGTGGAGGAAGTCGGCCCAGTTTGAGAGCTTGTCCCGGATGGTCCGCTCACCGTCCGGCGGCGTATACACAGCCCGACGGGTCGATGGGTTCGCGATGATCGTGCCCGGAAGGGTCCGGACACCCATCTCTCGCCCCTGGATGATCGAGCAGATCTCGGTCGCGGTCGTCACCGACAGCGGACGGGACCGCAGACTCTCCAGGCCCGCGAACAGCGCCGCCCGGTACCGCAGCGTCTCCTTCGTCGCGGGACTCGCGAGCTGGGAATCGTCGTACGCGAACCGGAACAGCTCGTCGGTGGTCGTGACGATGTTCTCGATCTCCGAACTCGCCTGCGCCTCGAGGATCGGTATCGTGTTGATCAGCACGGCGGGGTTAGGCATCCGCTGCGCCGCCTGGTCCAGCGCCGCGATTGAGGCGCGGGCCTCAATGACGGCCTTCAACACGGGCGTGGTCTCGATGACGGTGTCCGGCGGCAACAGCGGAAGTGCGTCGTACGGCTTCTCGGCGTGCCAACTCATATGTAAAGCTTACGCGACCATCCTCAAGACGTGTAAACATATATGCGAAATCTTTACATGTCTTGAGGATGTGTGCGCGATCTTGCAACGTCCGCGCGCCTGCCCGCCGCCGCCTGGGCCTCCCCAACCCGAAACTGGCTATGCCCCCACCCATACAGCGCGCTCGCAGGCACGATGGCACTCGTGCCGTCGTGGTCGGCGCCGCGAGCGAGGCAACCGTCCCGCAACGCGGGCGAACGACATCAGCGCCTCGTCAGTAGAGCATCGATGCCTGGCCTACCGTGGGTCTTCCTTGCTCACGATCCCCCAGTAGCGTCGACGGGCTGAACTTCCGCGTGATTCCGCGGATCTCGAGCCTCGGGGCCTTACTCATTTCTGTACTCACGATGCCGAAAACCCCCGATTCGCACCACTCAAAAGTAGCGCTGATCAGGGATTCTCTTCTGGCGGTGACGGTGGGATTTGAACCCACGGTAGGGGGTTACCCTACACAACTTTTCGAGAGTTGCACCTTCGGCCGCTCGGACACGTCACCGCGGGAGAGTTTACGCGACCTTCGGGACCGGTGCCAATCGCCCGGGTCGCCGCGCCCCGGACTCGCTGGGCCTCGGCCCGCGGGCTGCGCACAACCGCGCAAACGAGCCTCCCCGCGCCCACGCACCGTAGATTCGAAGGATGGCCGAAACGCTCACCCGCACCGAACGCCTGATCCTCACGGTGGCTGTGTTGGGGTCGTTCGTCGCCTTCCTCGACGGCACGGTCGTCAACGTCGCCCTCCCCGCGATCGCGCGGGACCTCGGCGGCGGGCTCACGACGCAGCAGTGGACGGTCGATGCGTACCTCATCACGCTGGGCGCGCTGATCCTGGTGGCGGGGGCGGCCAGCGACGCGTACGGACGCATCCTGGTGCTGCGGGTGGGACTGATCGGATTCGGCATCACATCCCTCGCGGTCGCGGCAGCGCCCACCGTCGAGATCCTGATCGCGGCGCGGGCGCTGCAGGGCGCCGCCGGGGCCTTCCTCGTGCCCAGCTCGCTCGCCCTGATCACCTCGACCATGGCGGAGCCGGTCCGCTCCCGCGCCATCGGGGCGTGGACGGCGCTCACGACCGGCGCGATGGTGATCGGGCCGCTGCTGGGGGGCCTCCTCGTGGACTACTCGTCGTGGCGACTCGTGTTCGTCATCAATGTGCTGCCGATCGGGCTGGCCCTGCGGATGCTGACCGCGCTGGATCTGAAGGATGCCGCAGACCGCACCGCCCGGATCGACTGGTGGGGTGCGGCACTGTGCGTCTCGGGGCTCGGGCTTGCCGTCCTCGCGCTCATCGAACTGCCTGCGGGCGGTCCGCCGGTGCCGCTGTGGATTGCGCTGGGGACCGGCATCCTGCTGCTGGCCGGGTTCGTGTGGCGACAGCGCCGCGCCCCGCATCCGCTGCTGCCGCTGGGACTGTTCCGCAGCCGGACATTCACGAGCGGCAACATCGCCACGTTCTTCGTCTATGCCGCCCTTTCGCTGAACGGATTCGTGCTGGCGGTCTATCTGCAACAGGGGGCGGGGCTGTCCGCGACCCTGGCGGGCCTGGCGAGTCTGCCTGTAACGATCATCATGATCCTCCTCAGCTCGCGTGCCGGCATCCTCGCCGGGCGCATCGGTGCGCGCCTGTTCATGACCGTCGGTCCGCTGATCATGGCGGCCGGCTCCCTGCTGCTCCTGGCCGTGGGCTCACCGTTCGACTACTGGTGGCAGGTCCTGCCCGGCATCACCCTGTTCGGGCTCGGTCTGGCGCTGACGGTGTCGCCGCTGACGGCCGCGATCCTCGGGGCCGCGGATGCCGCGCACGCCGGCATCGCGTCGGCGGTCAACAATGCGGTGGCCCGGATCGCGGGTCTGCTCGCGGTCGCCGCCATCGCCGCGATCACCGGCGGCGCACTCGACCTGGACGGGTTCCACCGCGCCGCGCTGGTGACCGCCGCGCTGTTGGCGATCGGCGGAATCGTGTCGGCGATCGGCATCCGCAATCAGCACCGCGCTGCGCCCGAACCCGGGTGACCCCTTGCCCCGGCAGATGCGGCTGGCAGACTGGATGACGATCCCTTTCCCCCGGAGGATGCCATGCGC
>JBKEDB010000098.1:0-9029 GCA_047975195.1 Cumulibacter sp.
ATGTGGTTCTGGTCGTGACGATTCCGCCGGATCCCTGTCCATGTGAGATCCGCGCGTTGAGTGTCGACGGTGGCGCCGAGTCTGTCGCGTTCGACGTGGAGGGTGCCGCGATTGCCGAACCTGAATCCGAAGCGCCGCCCGCACCACCAGAGACGGCCGTACTCGAAGGCACGGTCCGACTCGCTGGCGGCACGTCGTGGCGCGAGCAGTTCGCCCTCGGTGGTAGCCGTGCAGTCACCGTTGCGGTCACGAATACTTCGCAGGTGGCCACCGAACAGGGGGAGCTCGACGTGGTCCTCGGCCGCAATACGCGCTCGGGTGATGTGGCGCTAAGTTTCGACATTCCATCGCTTCCGCCGGGCGGCAGTTTCGAAGTATCCGGGCAGATCATGATTCCGGCGGGATCTACGGGCACGTTCGTCGTGTACGTCGTGGGGCCGGGATCGCTGGACTCAATCGCATCGGCATCGTTGCAGTCATGGGCTGTGCTTGGCGCGGCAGCGGTTGCGATGTTGCTGGCGTTCGGGTGGGCGTTTGCCGGGTTGCGTCATCCGTCTCAGCGCTCGCGGGCGGTGCGGTTCGTGGAGCGATCGAGCCTTGGCTTGGTCGTTGCCGTGGTCATCGTCGGTGTCGTGATGTTGTACGTGACGTTGCACTGAATCGGTGGGCGTCGAGGCAGCAAGTCCTGGGGAGCCACCGCAGTTGCATCGATCACGAATGGCGACTCGACCCTCGACCAAGTCGCACGTTTTAGTTAGGTTAGGATCACCTAAATTAGTTTGAGCCGGCGTGTGAGCTGTGCTCCCGGTGGGTTGCCGTGTCGGTGAGAGCCTTCTCGGCGCGGCCCACGCGACGAGAAGGAGAATCGTGCGATACCTGCTGTCTTCGCGGCCGACGGAACCAACGGTGACGGTGATCGTGCCTGCGTACAACGAAGCGCGCAACCTGGAGGTCGTCCTCCCATCGCTGCCGAAAGTGCACGAGATCCTCGTCGTCGACGGCGGCTCGGGCGATGACACTCTGGAGACGGTCGCGCGAGTAAGCCCGGAAGCGCGAATAATTCAACAGACCCGCCGCGGAAAGGGCAATGCGCTCGCGTGCGGCATGTATGCGGCAACCGGTCAGATCGTCGTGCTGTTCGATGCAGACGGATCGGCAGATCCGCGTGAGATCGACCGAATGGTTGAGGCATTGGTTGGTGGCGCCGACTTCGTCAAGGGCAGCCGCCACTTACCGGGTGGCGGATCTACTGACCTGACTCCGCTACGGACCTTCGGAAATCGATCGCTGACGGGTGCGGTCAACCGCCTGTTCGGGACCCAATACACCGACCTCTGCTACGGCTACAACGCGTTCTGGCGGGAGTTGCTGCCGGTGTTGCGACTGCCGGCCGTCGATGGACCGGACGACGCGTACTGGGGTGACGGATTCGAGATCGAGACGTTGATGAACTGTCGTGTCGCCGAGGCGGGCCTGCGGGTCGCAGAAGTGCCGAGTTACGAATTGCCGCGGATCCACGGCGCCAGCAACCTGCACGCCGTATATGACGGAATCCGTGTGCTACGCACGATCCTGGTCGAGCGCTTCGGCCGGGTAACCGAACAGCTCGTCCCCGCCGGGCCCGTGGGTGCCGCCGAACTGGCAGATACTCGCCAAGCGGCCTGAGTCCGTTGTTGGGGGAGAGCGGCGAGGGTGGAGTGAACCGAATGCCGACCGAATCTTCGGTCACCGTCGTGATCGCGGCGTACACGCTGCGTCGAGCAGATGTCTTACGCCGCAGTGCTTTCGCTGCCGTGCAGCAATTGCGTGGTGATGATGAGGTCGTCGTCGTCATCGACCACAACGACGATCTCTTGGCGTGGGCGAAACGTGAGCTGGATGGGGTGCGCGCCGTCCCTAACGAGTCGAGCTCGGGCTTGTCCGGGGCTCGTAACACCGGGATCAGTCAGGCACGTGGGGACATCGTGGTGTTTCTCGATGACGATGCGGTGCCGCGGCCCGATTGGCTGGCCACGATGCGGGCTCGTTTTAGCGATCAGAGCGTGGTGGGTGTCGGTGGCGGCATCGAGCCTGTGTGGCTCACCCGACGGCCGACGTGGTTTCCCGATGAGTTCGGCTGGGTCGTCGGCTGCGATTACCGCGGGCTGCCGCCGTCGGGAGCGCGGCTACGTAATCCCATCGGTGCGAATATGGCGCTGCGCCGCGATGCGTTCGCCACAGTAGGCGGATTCGCCGCCGGGTTAGGGCGCGTCGGAACTCTGCCTGCGGGCTGTGAGGAAACCGAACTGGGCATTCGGATCGGTCAGCAACTTCGCGGGCAAGTCATAGTCCGAGAACCAAGAGCCGTCGTCGACCACGAGGTGCCGGCGGATCGGGGAACGGTCCGATATTTCCTCGCACGGTGCTGGCACGAGGGGAAATCAAAGGCCGCGTTGACGCGGATAGCCGGCGCCACTGATGGCCTTTCTGCGGAGCGCGGCTACGTTGCGCGTGTCCTGCCGTCGGGCATCGCGCGTTTGGTGCTCGCGGGGGCACGCGGTGATGGGAGCGGTTTCGGCCGTGCCGGCGCTATCGGCCTCGGATTTGCCGCCGTTGGCAGCGGATACCTCGTGGGTCTGACGCGTCGAGCACGAAAAGAGAAGGACGAGGTGAGCGCTCACGCGGACAAGCAGCGAACGCGACCCCCTGCAGATCCTCCCGCTGTTGGCCCGCACGCTGACCTATCGGCGTATCGGCGGCCCACAGCAACTCCCGCTGTCATTAGGGAAGCGACTCCGGGCCTGGACGCGCGTGTGACCGTGGTCGTGTGCACCCTCGGGCGAGACGAGCGGCTGATCGGCACGATCGAGGCGATATGCCAACAGGATCACCGCAATCTGGAGATTCTGATCGTCGACAACGAGCCGGAGACCGGCGAGGTGGATCGCCTCGTGGCTGCGGCGTCCGCCGATGACCGGGTCCGAGTGGTGCGGCAGACTCGGCGGGGGCTCTCGCACGCGCGTAACACCGGGCTGGCGGCTGCCAGCAGTGAGATCGTCGCGTTCACCGATGATGATGCGCTGCCCGAGAGCGACTGGATCAGTAGTCTGCTGCGGGTATTCACCGCGGATGCCGGCGGCGAGGTCTGGTGTGTTACCGGCCTTGTCGTCCCAGCCGAGTTGACAACGCATGCCCAGGAACTGTTCGAGGCCGCCGGCGGTTTCGGTAAGGGACACGCCACCTGTTGGTGGAAGCGGCACCATCCGTCGGCGCGACTGCGCAGTTTCGGCGTGCCGGGTCGCGAGGGGCCCGCTTTTCCTTACAGCGCGGCAGAATTTGGCTCTGGCAACAACATGTCCTTCCGCACCGACGAGTTACGGGCGATTGGCGGATTCGACGTCACGCTCGGCGCGGGAAGTCCCACCCGCGGCGGTGAGGATCTCGACGCGTTTCGCGGGATATACCTCGCCGGTGGGGCCGTGGTGTACACACCCGATGCCGTTGTGGGCCACTTCCATCGTGCGGACCTTGCGGCATTGCGCACGCAGATGTTCGGATACGGCACAGGTATGGCCGCATCGCTGACGAAACTTGTGCTGAGTCGGCCGGGGGAGGTCGCGACATTCGCTCGGACGCTGCCGCGTTCGTTGAGGGAGTTACTGCACCCGAAGTCCGCGAAGAATGCGACGCGCGGACCGTCGTACCCGCCGCAGATTGTTCGAGCAGAGCTCGCTGGCTACGGCGCCGGACCGTTTCTGTACCTGCGGGCGCGGCTACGTGAGCGGCGGGCGCGATGAGCACCGTTGCGATCATCGTCCCGGTGCATCAGGGTGTGGCGGCAGCGCGTCGATGTGTCGCCTCGATTGCCCGCCAAACCCGGCCCGTCGACGAACTGTTGCTGGTTGATGATTGCGGCGGCGACGGCGCGTTCGAGGCAGCCGTGCAGGAAGCTCGTGTGCACGGGTTGCGGTTCCTAGAAGTCAGACATGAAGGCAATCGTGGAGTTTCTGCTGCTCGCAATTCCGGGCTTGCCGCGACATCCGCGGAGTTCGTCGGGTTTGTCGACGCGGACGACGCGATTGAGCCCGACTTCGTCGCCGACCTGAGCCAGTTGCTCGCGCAGTACGACGTGAACCTCGCCGTCTGCGGCAGTGCGCGGGTGGGTATTGACGGGCGACGCTGCAAGGACATCGATGATGTTGGGTTCCCGCTCGTGCTGTCCGGGCAAGCGTATGCGCGCAGACTGCTCACCGACGATGCGAAGGGGTACGTGTGTAACAAACTGTTTCGGCGCGCGGCCCTCGGCGGTGCGCCGTTCGCCGAGGGGAGGGTGTACGAAGACTTTCCCGTCGTGCTGGCGATCGCACTCCAATCCGACCGTGTGGCGTTTAGCCCGCGACCGATGTATCTCTACACGCTGGCCGACGGGAGTGTCTCGCGGCGATTCGGACCGCACGTAGGCGACCTGGATAGCCAACTGGTGGACGTGCGCCGCATCGTGGGCGAGCGCTCCGGGCTCGATGCGGAGTTGCGGGCTCATCGCGTCGGCGGTGTCGCCTTGCCGATGGCCAATATGGCGTGGCGGGCTCGGCATGAGACTGATGAGGTCACCGACCATAGTCTCGCGATAGACCTGATCACCCGCGCCCGAAGATTGTTGCGCGTGTCCGATATGCCGCTGCTCGCGTTGAGCGGTCATCGACGACTTGCCCTCGCGGCGGCGATGTTAAAAGCCTCTCCCGCGCTGTACGGGCGCGTCTTGAGACACCGATGAGTCCGCAGCATTCGCGGCGATCGCCGGCCTGGGGGCGTGCGATCACCGGGCAGATCGCTTCGGCGCCAGGCGACGCGTCCGCGTTGGATGACGAGCCACACGCCAGCGCTGATGGCACCTGCGCGAAGTCGGTTGAGACCGAACCTGTTCGTGACAGCGAAACCCACGGCGGGCTTGCCCCGGAGCACAAATCAGAGCCCGGCCCTCCGCGGGACACTGACCTGCAGAGTGGGGTCGCGGCGGAGACGGAATCCGACGAATCGCGCCACAGTAGCCCGGCCGCAGTTTCCGCGTGGGCGGCGTTGATCGCTGCCTTCCTGGCCGTACTAGGATTCGGCGGCGGAATCCTCACCCTGACGTTCCTGTTTATCGCGCCTGGGCTGAGCATGCTTGCTCCATTGCGGGTGTCGGCGCGAGCCGTGGTGTCGTTGGCGGTTCCCGTCTCGTTGGGCACTCTGATGCTCGGGTCGGCGTTGAGCCTGTGGGTAGGCGTGTGGGATCCACTGACGGGGACCCGACTAGTGCAGGCTTGTGTGCTTGCGACCGCACTCATCCAGCTACTTATCAATCGTCGCGCGCTTCTGCCGTCCTGCGAACGACTCGCGCGCCGAGTGCAACGTGCCCGCGCACCGGACAGGTACGGCTATACCTGGTGGGCGCTCGCTGTGGTGACCGTCGTGGTGTGGGTCTTTGCGCTGAATGCCGCTGCGACCGCCGAGGTGTCGCCGTACGGCTTATTGACCTCGGGACAGCCGCTGCTGATCGTGGCGCTGGCGTTGCCGGTGTTGCTACTCGTGCTTGCGGTACGCCGGAGTTCGTTCGTGCGCTGCTGGGTGGCGATCGTCCTCGCGGTACTGACGTTCCGGACCGCTGGTCCCGTCCTTGACGAGGTGCCGCGGTACCCCTGGACCTACAAGCATATTGGCGCTACGGACGCCATCTCGACGTACGGCTCGCTCATTCCGGGCGTCGATATCTACCACGACTGGCCGGGGTTTTTCAGCGGTGCCGCATGGCTGAGTTCGGCCTCCGGCATCGGCGTACTGAGTATCGCGACGTGGACTACCCCGGTGGTGTGCGTGCTGTTTGCGATGAGCGTCGCCTACCTCGCGCGGCAATTGGGTGCGGACCCGATCACCCAGGCGGTCGCTGGATTCATCGCGGTCACGATGAACTGGGTTGGGCAGGATTACTTTGCGCCGCAGGCAATCGCGATCGTGTTCGCGCCGCTGATTCTCGCGCTCGCGATGCGGGCGCGTACGTCAATGGCTGCGGGCCTGGGTGCGCTGGGCCTTTTCGCTGCGATGACGGTGAGCCACCAATTGACGCCGGTATGGGTGCTGATCGTCCTGTGGGCGCTGGTGGTGATGAAGCAATCGCGCATCTGGGTGCCGGTCGTCGCCTCGTTGATCGTGGCTGCGCAAGTGGCACCCCGGATCGAACTGGTTGAAAGTTACGGGGTGTTCTCGGGCGGCGATGTGCTGGAGAACGCCACGAGCAATATCGGGCCAATCGTGACCGATGCGCAGGCGCTGCTGTCGTTGTTGTCGCGGGCGACTGCGCTGAGCTTGTGGCTGCTCGCCGCGATCGTCGTCGTACTGCAGCTACGTCGGCGCCGACCGTGGGCTGCGGCGGCGGTCATTGCGTTTAGTCCGATGGGCCTGCTGGTGATGCAGAATTACGGCGGCGAGGCAATCCTGCGCGTGTACCTATACGCGATCATCGGGTGCTCGGTGCTGATTGCCGGGGGACTGACCGCGATGTTGCGCCGGTCGTGGCCGCTGGCTGCGTTGGGCACCGGCGGGCTCGTCGTCGCGGTCGCAATGAGCGCGCAAGCCTACTTCGGGCCGTGGTTCGCCTATCAAGTGACTGCGGCCGAAGTGTCAGTCTCAGAGGATTTACTGAACGAGCTGCCGCAGGAGGCGCGAATCGCGACTGCGGTGCCGGCCTGGCCTGATCGAACGACAGCGGCGTACGTCGATCGCGAGCGGTGGTTCTGGGCATTCGACGCCACCGGGTACAGCAATGAGCTGACCGGCAGTGATCTGTCTACACCGCAGGACGTGGCCACGATCGAAGCAGGGCTACTTGCCACCGACTGGGTGCCGATCTTTTTTGTCGTGAGCGACAAAATGCAGGTATACAGCGACTTAAAGGGGCTGTACGCGCCGAACGCGTTGGATAACATCGAGGCGCAACTCGCCGAGCGCGACGGGTGGACATTGGTGGGTGAACGCGACGACGTCCGCGTGTGGCGGTATGTATCACCGGAAGCAGAGTGGGCGCCGGCCGCCAGTTGGACCCTTCCACCGGACTAACGGGGCTGGCGTGACGCGGTCCGTGACGAGCCACGAGCATTGGAGGCCGCGCAGTCGCTCAGTGATGAGGGCGCGGTTGTGCAGGTGCCCGAGGCCGCTGGTGCGGTCACACTCGTCGCGTCGGCAGCCGCCTCGGGGACCAGCGGTGCGGGGATTACTCGGCAACGAATTTGCTGGGCGGCATTCGGGCCTATTGGTGCGTGACGAGGCTAGCGGTGAGTGGGTGCTGGCCTCAGACGACGGCACAAAGATTGAGAAACTTACCGGCGCGACGAACGGCGATAACAACGGCGAATACTGGGTCGTGACGACCACTGATGGCACGAAGTACTACTTCGGGCGCAACCGGTTGCCGGGGTATTCCAGTGGTGATGAGACGATGCAGAGTGCGTGGACGGTGCCGGTGTATGGCAATCAGAGCGGCGAGCCGTGTCACGCTTCCACGTTCGCTGCCTCCTCGTGCGATCAAGCGTGGCGGTGGAACTTGGACTATGTCGTGGACGTGCGCGGCAATAGCCAGGCGTTGTATTACCAGGCGGAGAAGAACAAGTACGCCAGCAACATGAACACCGCGACGGAGTATGTGCGTGGTGGGCAGTTGGCGCGCATCGATTACGGCATGCGCGCGGGCCAGGAACTGTCCACGCCGGCACCGTACCGGATCGTGTTTGATCTGGCTGATCGGTGTAAGCCCGGCTCGACGTGCACGTCCGCGACGCCTGCAGATTGGCCGGACGTGCCGTGGGATCAGAACTGCAGCGCGGGTTCGTGCGCGGGCAAGATCATTCCGACGTTCTGGTCCACGAAACGGTTGGCGGCGATCCACACGCAGTACCGTTCGGCCGGCGCCTACGTGGACGTGGATTCGTGGGCGTTGACGCAGTCGTTCCCGGATCCTGGCGATGGTACGAGCGCCGCGTTGTGGCTGAAATCGATCAAGCAGACCGGGCACACGAACGGTGATGTCGCGTTGCCGCCGGTGACGTTCGCGCCGGTGGGGTTGCAGAACCGCGTGTGGGTGGTCGATGGTACGGCGCCGTTGGTGAAGTTCCGGATCGCGAGCGTCACGACGGAGACGGGCGGCATCATCGCGGTGCAGTACAGCAATCCGCAATGCTCGCCGTCGAATCTGCCGTCCTCGCCGCAGTCGAACACGATGCGGTGTTTCCCGCAGTGGTGGACACCGCCGGGGGACCCGGCGAAGCAGGATTACTTCCACAAGTACCTCGTGACGATGGTGACCGCGAACCCGGGATACGACAACGCGATCCAGAGCACGCATTACCAGTACATCGGCACTCCCGCGTGGACTGCGCCGGCATCGGCGGGCACGGAGCCGAGTAAACGCACGTGGGCTAGTTACGCCGGATACGACAAGGTCCGCGTGCTGGTGGGTGATTCGGGCGCACCAGGTTCGGTGCAGCGCACCGATTACACGTTCTATCAGGGCGTGCACGGTGACCTGGCCGCGCAGTGGTGGGACGAAAACCAAAACGATCACGACCAGCGACGGGGTGACGCGCAACGACGAGAAATGGTTGGGCGGGCAAGTCGCGGAAGTCGCTACCTATAACGGTACGAGTGGGCCGCTGGTGGATTCAACGACGTACACGTATTGGTCCTCACCGGCGACCGCTGATGATGGGACGCATCAAGCGCGGCATGTCGGGCAGGAGACTGAAACGGTCAGCACCACGAGGGCGTGTCAGATGGTTTGTGTGAGGGGTGTTGGCTCCTGATGGAAGGAACGACACTATGACCATGATGGATAAGGATGCTCGTCGGGAGCGTCGTCGTGAGCGGGCTGCGGGCTCTCGCAAGCTTATCGAGTCAGGGGTGCTGGATGAGGTGTTCGCTTAGATCGATTCCGGTGAGATCCGGTTGGAGGGCTCGGACGGGCTGATCCAGCAGTTGATTAAGACCGGCCTAGAACGCGGTCTGCAGACCGCGTTCAGCGA
>JBKEDB010000081.1:0-2155 GCA_047975195.1 Cumulibacter sp.
CGCAGCGGGATCATCACCAGGTCGACGTGTGTGGTGGTCTGCGCGTGCCAGGCCACGATGCGTTGCGAGAACACGTCGAGGATGAACGCGACGTACACCCACCCCGCCCACGACCTGACGTATGTGAAGTCCATCACCCAGGTGTGATCTGGACGCGGGGCGGTGAAGTCACGGTTCAGCAGGTCCCCGGCACGAACCCCGTCCTTCGACGGGATCGTGGTGCGGATCCCTTTCGAGCGGCGGGCACCCTCGAGACCGAGCAGCCGCATCGCCCGATCCACGGCCCCGAACGATGCGTCAGGGATGGTGGTGCGGCGGATCAGCGCGGTCATCTTCCGCCGCCCGTACAGGCCCTCCGGCATCATCCGCCGCCGGGTCGCCAGAGCGTGTTCTGATTGAAGCACAGCTCCCGATAGTTGAAATGTCTCGAGGTAGTCAACTAGCGATCCCGAGTTCGCCTTTGCGGAGAACCAAGTGGCCAGCTTCGCCTCGTCCGGCGCGGGGCTCGGCACGCCGGCCCGATCTGCCAACTCGAGGAGTGTTGTGAGGCGCACGCCGCCGTCAAGATGATCGTGAAGCGAGATCTTCGGAAGTGATCGAAGCGCGGTGATATCGACTTCGGGTGTCATGATGTCCTGTCAAGGGATTGAGCGTCGAGCGAGCGGGTCAGCCTGCGTGTACGCCGCAGGACTCTCGGACGACGAGCGTGTACGGGACGATTTCCTGCACTGGGATGTCGCTGGTGTTGGATGCCAAAATCTCGATCGCTCGGTCTGCGATCTCCTGGATAGGTTGCGCCACCGTGGTCAGAGGTGGAGTGGAGTAGCCGGAGTGCTCGGTGCCGTCGAAGCCGCTGACGGCGACGTCCTGCGGGATCGCAAGCCCTAGGCGATGGCAGGCGAACAACACGCCGTACGCCTGCTCGTCGGTCGAGCAGTAGATGGCGCGCGGACGCTCGGGCCTGGCGAGCCGATCGAGCAGCAGCTGCGCCGCGTCAGCGCGCGCGAACTCGCTGTGTAGGTGCTCGAGCACAACTGAGCCGGACTCGGCGGCTGCACGGACCGCACCCTGCCAGTGCTGTTGGGCGCCGGCGGACTCTGAAGGTCCGTTGAGGACGGCAATCGTCTCGTAGTCGTGGTCGATCAAGTGCCGCACGGCGGCGTATGCGGCGGCCTCGTAGTCGATCGAGATGGTGGAGGCGCCGATTGTCTCGGGGACCGGGTGAAGGGCCACGACCGGGATTCCGGCGGCATGCAGCGCGGATAGGTCTGGTGAGTCCTGGAGGGAGACGACGACGACTGAATCAACGCGACGGTCGACGAACGCAGCGATGTGAGACTCCTCGCGGACTGGGTCGAGCCCGGTGTCTCCGATGAGGAGCAAATTGCCGCGCGCGCCGGCCGCCTCCTCGAGGGCGCGAGCAAGTTCGCCGAAGAAGCGATTCGCGATGTCGGGAACGACCAGACCGATGGACGCGGTGCGTCCGTGACTTAGCGCGCGCGCCAGAGCATTCGGCCGGTAGCCGAGCTCGGCTGCCGCCAGCAGCACGCGGTCCCGAGTCGCCGGAGAGACATTGCGAGGCCCATTGTTGACGACATAACTGACGACCGCGGTGGACGTCCCCGCGCGTTCTGCCACATCTCGTGCTGTGACCATGTTGTCCTCCCTTCTATGCGTTTAGCTTCACTGAAGGTACCAGATCCGGACCGCGTGCAGTCTCCGCTTGACTCTGGAGATCGATCTCGTTAGTGTTCATCTAAGCGGATAGTCTAACCGCATAGATGGTATGTCACTGGACATGGAGATCATGTCGGATTCAAAGGAGAAGTTGACTATGAAGCGACCAGTCACTCTGATCGCTGGAGCGATCGTCGGTGTGCTCGCACTTGCTGGCTGCACCAGTGGTGGCGGTGGCGATCCCAGCGCCGACCCGGGCACAGGAACAATCCAGTTCGTTGGACCCGAGGATCCGGCGGTGTTTGCGCCGGTGATCTCGTCGTTCGAGAAGAAGTACCCGGACATCGCTGTTCAGTACACGCAGGTCCCGTTCGACACGTATGCGACGACGATGCAGCAGCGTCTTTCAGCGAAGGACTCGACGATCGATGTGTTCGCCGTCGACCAACCCAACCTCGCGCAGATCGCGGCGCAGGGC
>JBKEDB010000143.1:0-7991 GCA_047975195.1 Cumulibacter sp.
AAAATCTTTAGTTGATGATGTAATTGAACAACTAATGGATCCTGATGATAGTGGATTAACACGTGATATTCAAGTAGCAAGAAACAATATAGAGAAATTAGAAGATGCTATCAAAACAGCAAACAAATTAATGCAGATCACTAATAAAGGACAAAAAAAAAAAAAATGCTAAAATTTAAAACAATAAAAACAACTTGAAACAAAACAGAAGAAGATGTAGAAATCTCATTACTAGATATGTGAAATGAAATAAGAAATGGAAATTTCTCAAAAGAAAAATATGGAAGACACGGTGTATTAGGAAGTAGAAATGGAATACAATTAATTTGTCAAGATCAGTCAGTAAAGATTAAAACATTATGAATTACATTAGAATTTAACTAGTCTACATCTAAAGAAACAATTAAGTTATATGATAAGTTTATTAACGAACTAAATGATCTTTTATATAGTGGAGAAGAATAATGGAAAATAAAAAAGGAAGCAAATATTGAAAGGTATGAAATGGATGTTCTTGGGACTCTTGAAGCGAAAAAGAAAGAGCAGAAAGATATTCCAATTTCTGCAAGAAAACTTACACTAAAAACACTAAAGATATTGAAATTGGTTTTATAAAAGAAATGAAGTATAAATAATGGCGGGTAAATTAGGAATTAACGGGGCGGATAAACCACCCGTACAACAAGAGAAAAAGAAACCGGCAAAGTTTGAGTTTGTTGAGTTTAGTGCAGAAGTTGTAAAGAAAGACATAGAAGAACAAATATTTAAAATTAGACAAGGTAGAAACAACTATCTTACTCTATCTAAATTGGCGGCGGGTTATCTTATGACACCAAAGAAGTTTAGGGAAGTATGTTTTAATGATCCAATATTATCAAACCTATTAGAGATTTATAATAGTATATATGTTGAACATATTATGACGGAAGCAATTGCCAGTGGTAAGATCAACACACAAACAGAAGACTTTTTAAAGAACGAACTGCAAGCATATACGGGGTCAGGTTTTGAACAAAATATTACTTGAGTCCTTGACCTAGGAAAACTTGTAGATAATGATGGTGTTGAGTTTGAATTGGAAGCGGATATAGATAGGAGCGTAGAAGAAGAAATTCTACCTTGAGAAGATGTTAAAGATAAAGAATAGCGAAGTATATGTTCCTTTCTATAATCACGCAATAGCGGAAAAAATAAGAACCGCAAAAGATAAACTATTCCTTGAGATCTACCTTAAAGGTGGTAGATTTTCCGGTAAGTCATACTATATTGTTCAACAAATTATAGAGTTGTTATATTCAGATAATGCTGTATCAGCTATTGTTATTGCTATGACTCTTACAGACCACCAAGAGCGGGGAGTTATATTATTTGATAAGATATTAGCGGACTTCGGATTAAGTGGTGAGTGAAAGTGAAAAACCAAAAAAACGAGACCTGTATTAACTCGTAATGTTAATGGTTATAAACAAGAAATTAGATTTTTATCACTATCCGATCTAGAGACGGCGGGATTTGAACCGCCTATTAATGCCGCTACTGGTATGTCGGGATATTATGGGATTATATGAGATGATGAGATGTCTAAAAAAACCGACTCCGTTCCTGATGCAGACTTCGGTTATGTAGAAAGATTAAAGGATGCTATTATGACCGCGAAAAATACATTTGTGCGTCATATGACGGAGAAGATCACTAATGCTCGTATGATAACCTTCCACTCATTAAACCCTTGGGGAGAAGGTAATCCACTTGTTGTAGACTTCCATAAAATTATGGGGGATGATCTAAAAAAATTAGTTAATAAAGGTTATAATCTTGCTTATTTAGAAGAAGAAGAAACATTAACAATTTGTGCCACAACTAATTACAAGATTAATACAAAGTTAAATGACAAAGCACGTAAATCTATTAATCCTATGCGTAAGGATGCGAGAGCGGGTACTATGATCTATGGTATGACCGGTAGAGTCGCTAATTCATCTTTCGGGTCTGAATTGACTGTTATGGAAGGTTTAAATCGTGGTGGGAATATACCACAAGATCAAGATTTTCACCCTGTAAATTTCTCTATGGATATAGGAACAGCTGCTGCATCAGTATTTTATGTTAATGGCGTTGATACTAGATATGTTATTAAAAGTGGAAATGACTTTTATCCAGTTAGATTAATTACTAAAGGTGAATATGTAATAGATCCAAAGAAGGATTTAAGCAGTTCTAAAGAGCGTTATATGAAATTCCTACATTATGTATATAAACTCAGTTTAAGGTGGCCTACGATTAGGAGAACGGGTATTAACCTATATATTGATGGATCCGCTATAGATACCGTTGAATTACTTAAGGCATATATTAAAGAAATTGAAAATGAAAACCCTTCATACAATATAAGTAATTGATTAAGGGTAATACCACAAACTAAAAAATGAAATGCCAAAGAACGTAGAGAGCATAGAAGAGATAGGTTTTCGGAATTGGTTGGAGCATATTCATTAATTGTAGATAAGGTGGAGTGTCCTATATTCTATGAAATGACTGCGAAAATTGTATCTAATGCTACTGAGCAAAGGTACGATCACTGCTACGATGCTCTTATGTATGGAATAATGGATTTATATGATCTGGTATATACGGGAATACAACTAAAAGCGGTAGGTAGAAAACCCGATCCTGAAGCAAATTTCTCATTAGAATAGGAAATATTACCTATTATAAGCAAAAAACCATAGGATATCCTATGGTTTTTTCTATTATAAGAACGTGAAACGTGTTCCACCCGCTAATGTTCTACCATCCATTACTTCGGAAGGTAATGAAAGAGCAAATGTAGGTACTTCATCAGACATTAATATTAAAGAAATATTACCTTCTGCATAGTAGTTAATATCTATTTGCCCAATTCCATTTTGTTCATTAAGTTCCATTGTAAGTCCTTGACCATCACCTTCTGTTCAATAATCTTCTCTAGTATAGATCTTGTTAAAAGGTCTCTTATTATTAGTTTGTATTGTTCAAGGTCTGAAGTCAGTTCATCCTGTTTTAATTTTAGGGAACGCAGGTCCTTCTTTTATTGGATAAGCAATTTCTTCAGAAAGTGAAATAACATCGGCAGGTGCTAATGTCATTGTTCAGTCACTATCTAAACTTCATTTAGTTATATCATCATTGGGTTTATCATAATCAACATCTCCCAAAATAGCAAGTTCGGAATTAAATAATGTCCCTACATACAAAGCATTATGCCTAAATATTTCTTCAATTAAAAATTTATAATCTTCTGATTGGTAAAATTTTCCATATTCAATTTTTGATAGTCACAATTCAACGTCATCAAAATAAGTAAAGATACTTTCTTCATAAACATTATCCAAAGCGAATAAATGGTTGTTTGCCGCTCATATACCCATTACATTAGTTGGTCTTGCCCCATTGTCCGCTCCACTTTGAGAAGCAGCACCGAAACTACTTTGTGAAACTTCATCTGCTGCAGTTGTCTTGTAAAGGGCACCGTGTGAAGATAAACCTTCCGGTAAACCGTGCTCAACAACATAAGGCATAGCAAACTCTAGAACTTCCGATCCACCTTGTGCTAATCCTTGATTTGATGAAATTCTTTTATATTTAGGCTGATTACCACTATAGGTATATTCTCCGGTTATAGCATTTTCAGGTACATTATCATCGGTATCACCATTTTCGTATGCTTTAAGTTCATATTTACCTTCAAATTGCGCCATAGCATAAAGGTATTCTCAAACTCAAGGGAACATTCATTTTAGACCTGTATCATTAGTTATTGCTAAAGTAAACATAGGATGTAGTTCAGAGTGCCCTTCAGTTATATTTCCTGTTTCAGGATCTACACTATAAAATGTACTTTTATACTTATTATCACTCATTATTAGATCAACTGAAGTAGAATTTATTCTCTTGTTGTCGCAATTTTTAACCGATACTCCACCTAATAGAGCATTTGTGTCGGTTGAAAATGAAAATGAGTTTGCTTGTTTTCAAGTGTAATTACCATAGTAAAAATCAACTATACGATAGTAACTTGTACCGTCTGATTCTCAAAGGACAACTTTATCTAATGTAAGATTATAATGTTTAATTGATCCATCATTATTTAATATTGCAACATAGTTATTTTCTTCATAAAGAGTAATACCATAAGCATCTAAATCTATAGGTTCATCCGAATTTAATCCTAGGGATGATAGATCGTGAGTTGAATAAAATCTTTTAGTCTCTCTTTGTGCTGCATCTTGATTAGTTATAGCAGATATAGCATTATCTTTTTCTAAACCTGCTCAACTACCCGCCGTAGAAGTAATTTCTAAGTCTATATAAGGAGATTCTGCATATGGTATTAATGATACGTATATCCTACCACCATTATCCCATCTTGATCATATTTGCTGGTACTTGTCCTTATCAACATCTGCAGAGATGTCTGATAATGTAACAGGTTCATAGATATATAATCTATCAGGGAGATCCGCCTTGGTAATCTTTTCATAATTACCCTTAAAACGTTCTCTATTAAAACTATTAGTCTGGGTTGTTCTCTGGGGTTTGTGGGGTTTGATCGCCATTTTCTTCTTCTCCTTCAATAGGTTCTTTTGCTTGTGGTTCTAATATTGGTTCTTCTTCAAATAGTTTATCGTGCTTATCTTTTGAAGACAATAAATTAATTGCCGTTGCTTCATCGATACCTTCAACTTTCATTAATGCTTGTACTTTAGAAATTAATTTAAGATTAAGTAGTTTCTCTACTTTCTCTTCAATTTCAAATTCCTTTCTAATATCAACTTCATTAATATTTACTGAAACAATATCAACTCCTGCGAAAGATCCATTTCCGTTTTGTTTAGCGATAGACATAATTATATCTATACATTGTGATATTTCTGCTTGTCTTTGAGTTCTCTTTGAAGTAGCACGTCTAAATTTATTATCTCCTTTAGATTGTACTTCGTAAGTATGCTGGTTATTACCGTGAGCATCAGCTGCTACATTTTCTCCTGTATGAGTAAAGTATTCTTGTAATAGACCTTTTTGTATATTAAGTCACTCTTGAGCATTAAGAGTTCTATCTGATAGTTTAACACTATCTCCTTCAATAGAAGGATCATCAACATAATCAATAATATCAAGATCTTCCATCATTTGTCTAGTAAGTTCATCAGGGGATGAATTTTCCGCCGCCAATTTCATACTACCATTTTTCCTTCTTCTAAACATTTTAATTTTAGAAGTTTTAATAGATCTATCTAATGCGTCTGCAACTATATCCATTCTCTTTAGGACGTCTTGTACTTCCGAAGTATCGGATGTACCTGCACCCCATCTATCCGCACCTGTATTTGTCATAGTTATAACAGGGAATACTATATCACCTAAATTAACATTCTCAGGCACTTCTAGATCGTATTTCATTTTAGACTTTTCTCTTCCGATATTAGATCAAGATATTTTAACCCCGCCGGTATTATCATCAATAGTAACTTTTCTCTCGTAAATAACATTTTCAAGTCATACTTGATCGTTCCTTAAATAGAATTTTTTAGTAACTATTAAAGGAGCAGTACCTGTATCAAGATTAAGTATACCTTCATAATAAGCAAGTTCTCCATTAGGTAAGTATTGCTTTCTTATTAAGGTAATTTTAATAGGAACTACTTGTTTTCCCTTGGGTAGGAATACAATATCTGATTCTCCTTTAAGTGATAGTTCATATTCCGTTTCTCTTAAAACTTGTTGTAGCGCGGATCTATCAACTATATTTTTAAATCCCGCGGTAGCATTTTTATGTGTTTCTACTGTTCCATCTTTATTTTGCTTAAAAAAGTTTATATCAGCTAAAAGTCCTGCATTTACATCTGCTCAATATCTCGCGGTTCTTTGCGGATAATATTCAGAAGGTGGTAGGTTATAACCTAAACTTCTCTCTTGTTCGCTTACTGATGTATTTGTACTAAATTCGTCTGCATATGCTGCTTTTTTTAGATATGTTTCTTCTAATGCTTGATTAAATTTTTCTTGTATATTCATATGATAATTATACACTATAAAAGAAAAAGGGCAAGTCCTAAGACTTGCCACTTCTGATTTTTGTATTATGTGTACAGCAAATAATACAGTTGGTTAAAGTTCAACGACTGAACTGGTAAATTAAATTAAGTATTGACTGAAAACGAGATCTAACACATTCAAGGATATTAATTACCATCGTTGTAATTCTAAGTTTTTATAGATGAGTTTATGAAAGTAGAATTATCTACTTTTTGTTCTTAAGTTCGATCTTTTCGATCTTGTTTAAAATTTTTCTTACTGATGTTGCTTGAGTGTAAGCAGGATTATTTCTTGCAGAATTAATTCTTGCTTTTTTATCTTCTTCTCAAAGCGCTTTAATAAGTTTTTTTTCTAATTTAATCGCTTTTCTATTCTTTGCGTATTCAGTGATTTTTTTAAATCCCTTTGCAGGTGAATTTAAAATTCCAGTGAATAAAGAAATTAAGGCATCGGCAAGTTTCATTACTAATTTGTAAGCAATTGCCGCTACGATTAATACTACGATTAAAGACGTAATTGTTAATGTCATATTGTCCCCTTCTAGGTAAAAATATTCTTGCTCTCGAGCGAGAACACATTAATCATTCTCCTCAGCGAAGTATTACCTATGTACCTAGTTTATAGACGTTGGTTGGTCTTGATCTTCTTTTAGTTTATCTTTTCTAAGTTTTTGTTCTAAAAGATTATTCTTATGTTTTATACGCGTTAATCTAATCTCGTGTACAAAAGTTCATATTGGGATAATTGACATTGATGCCAATATCCCTACAGCTGTCATAGCACTACCTACAAATATTAATCAATAAAGAGTGCCGTGATCTGGTAATATGGCATTGATTATAAACATTGTTAATAATGTCGATAATAGTGTGATTATCTTCTTCATAGTTTAATTATACACTAATTTGTGCTATTCTATCTCAACTCTCTCGTTGGTGCTTCTTCTGTAATTGTAATATCATCTGGATCAAAAGTTCCGATTAGATGAAGTGTAGCATCTGTAACGTTATAGAATTTAAATCTCATTATAGATCCTTCTCTATTTGCTTCAAGTCTTGATGTTCCATCATCATTAAATCAAAGATCTAAGGCAAAATAATTTGTACCATCAACTGTTGAAGGTAGCATACCACTCATAAGTGTACCTTGTGCGGAAGTTCCTGAACCTGTACCCATTGTAAAGTTAACACCATTGTTATACTTACCTGTAGAGTTATCTAGCGTCATTGTTATAATATAACCACTATTAAGTACATTGTATTCAATATATCTATTTGTTGTTTGTAGAATTAATTGGTCTATCTGAGTTTGTAGATTTGTATCTGCATTAGTCCTTTCGGTAGTCTCAGTAGCAAAATTAGTTTCAATAGCATCTATTCTATCATTTTGTAATTCGTTTGTTGTATCAGTTTCAATTGTATTTACTCTTTCTTCAATAGAAGAAACATTTGAAGCGTTAGTAATAACTTTATCATTTAGATATAAAATATCATCTTTAGTATTTGTATTACCTAAACTTGTTGTTGACAAGATATTGTAATCATATACTTCATCTATTGTTCCTTGCTTTGCGGCAACTTCAAAATCAACTGCTGATTCTGTTATTGTTACGGACGGTGAAGATATAACTCTTAATTCTAGTATGTCTCCTTTTTCGGCACTTCCTTTATTAAATCTTGATCCTGATTCTTGTGTTAAACCGGCAGCAAAATCTAAGTTTACTATTGCTTGATCAATAGCAGTTGCTTTTGTTACATTGTAAAGTATTAGTGTTACCGTTGCAGTATTCTCCGCACTTAATTGTGTTGCCGTAAAGTGGAAGTTGATAGTTACCACTGCGGCGTGTAATAGTGTTGATTGACCTGACAACGGATCATAAGTTATTAAATTTGTAGACTCAAAATCTTTAGTTGGTT
>JBKEDB010000163.1:0-2754 GCA_047975195.1 Cumulibacter sp.
GCGCCCCGTCCGGAGGCCGTTGCGGTTGAGCACCCCGGCGATCACGTCGTCGCTACAAAGCCGTGACAGGCTCCGCACCGCCTCGACAGCTTCCACCGAAGTGTGGTTCATCTGGCCCCGCCTGCGCCGTGGCAGCCGCAGCTCGGTGTGGACGCCCCCCTTCCAATGAACCGTCAACACGATCTCGCTGGCCTCGGCGTCGAAGTCGGCGACGACTTCCTCGATCAGCGTCCGTACGATCCGCTTCTTGAGGGTTGGGTCGCTAGCGGAAGAGTTCCAGACGGCGCCGAGGTCGGCCGCCAATTCGGCGAACTCTTCCAGTGACGCGGCCTGATTGCCAACCGGCGACGGCTCGGCCAGACGCGTCTCAAGCGCCCGCACCTCGGCGAGCGCCGTGTTCCAACGACGCTCCAGCTCGTCCGCCACAAGACGGTTGTCGGGGTCGCAGGCGTCGAACTGTTTGCCGGCGCGACGCGCCTGGTACTGCGCCGCGGTAAGGTCACGCTCCAGAGCGGCGCGGACTTCATCGCGTTGTCGTTCTTGCTGCTGGCTCGCCACGACGGCCGCCTCAACGCCGGCGGGCGCCGCCACTCGCAGCACCTGATGGCCAATCGCCTCGTCCACAGGGATCCCTCCGAAAGCGATGCAGCGTGGCTCGCCCTGGTCCATCCAACCTCGTACGCAACTGTAACGCAGCACGTCGTGCTCACGGCCCGTGTAGCGGACGGCCAGCTTGCGACCGCACCGCCGGCAGCGGAGCAGCCCCGCCAACAACGCCGCGCCCCGCTTGGGGGCGCCGAGGTCTCGGTTGCTGTTGGCCGCCAGTTGGCGGCCCACCTGCTGGAACGCCTCCCAGCTAATGTAGCCCTCGTGTGACTCAGGGATCAACGCGACCCATTCCTGCCGCGGCTTGCGGCGGACCCGCTTCTTCGTCGTCACGCCGTCGAAGCTCGCCGACTGCTCGGTCTTGCCGTACGCGTAGGCGCCGCCGTAGACCGGGTGCGTCAGCAGGTTGTGGACCATCGAATAGGTGGGCCGCTTCCACTGCGAACTTCCGTCCGGGCGGCGGGCCGGCAGCTGAAGGCCTTCTTCGAGCAGCCACAGCAGGACCTGACGCGCCGTGCCCAGCTGCTGGAACTTGACGAACACCAAGCGGATCGCCTCTTGCACACGCCGGTCCGGGTCTTTCTCCAGACGCTGGTCGTCGGTCTTCACAAACCCGACGGGCGCCGTGATGACCAACTCGCCCCGTTGCGTCTTCGCTCGTCGCGCCTCGGCCGAACGCTGGCGGAGCAGGTCGAGCTCGTACTCGTTCAGGCTCCCCTTGAGGCCCAGCAGCAACCGGTCGTTGCTCTGCCGTGGGGCGTAGACCGTTTCGTGATCGACCAGCAGCGTGTCGACGACCCGGCAGACTTCGACTAGCTGCTGCCACTCGCGGCTGTTGCGGGCGAAACGAGAGACCTCCCGCGCCGCGACGGCGCCCACCTTGCCGAGGCAGACTTCCGCCACCATCCGCTCGAAACCGCTCCGTTGTTCCGAGCCCGAAGCGCTACGCCCCAGGTCTTCGTCGATCACTTCAATCTCACCCCAGCCGAGCTGCTGCAGCCGCTGACGCATCGCGTACTGCAGCCGCTGGCTCTCTTGGTTGTGGAGCACCTGGTGCGGCGACGACTGGCGGACGTAGAGCACCGCCTTCCGAGCCAAGTGCTGTGAACCGATCTTATCGCTCATCGCCCCCCTCCTTGCTGGTCAGGAGCGTCGAGCGGAGCAGCGCCGCGATCAATGGCAGCGTCTTGCGACGCGTGTCGAGTGGCAGCTCGCTCCACCGCGGCCGTTTGGGCTTCGGGCGGAACAGGTCGAGTTGCTGTGTCGCACAGCGTAGTTGGCGGCGGGGCATCGGCGTCTCCCTGAGAGGAACGGGGAAAACGCCGATCTTCCCAACCGTCGCGGCGGCCGCAACGCAGCAACTCCTGGAGCCGACGGAGGTCATCGACACGAACCACCGGCTCCGACGCAATCTTCGTCCCAAGGCACGCCGCCCGATCGAGCATCCAGAACGGAAGTTCCCTCACTTCCCCGACGTTGTCCCGGCAACGGCAGACCCGGCTCCCGACGCGGACGTAGTCCTGGAGAACCTCCACCCTCTGGCCATGCCACGGATGCCAACCGTAGAACACCTCGCGAATCTCGCCGCGGTGGGTCTTGTCTCGTTGGGTTGTACAACCACCATCGGCCACACAGCTCGCTGGGGTACGTCACCCCGGTCGAGTTCGCGGCCCGCTGCCCCCACTCCGCTCCGCAGCCGCTAGAGGCTACGCCTCAAGCGGCTGCTCCGCTACGCGGGGGCAGCGAAATTACCCAAACCGTACTCTCATAACCAATGGCTCAGGTTTTGGGGGCAGGTCACCAGGTTGACGCCGCACTGAACGCACGTCCGCTACGAGTCGCGAAACATGCAGGAGATCACCCTGTGTATCGCGAGGCAGTCGAGTCTGTTCTTAACCGCATTGCGAGGCAGGGTGGCAGCGTTGCGCATCAGCGAGAAAAGATTCTTGGAGTCATAACTAATGCCTCATCAGCTATACTCGGCGGAAACAGGCTGCGCAGTGAGGCGCTCTCATGCAATCAGTGGATTGACCACATCGGAAAAGGCATCTAAATCCCAGTTAATCCACCGGCTCTGCCGGTGAGACTTGACAAGGCTCTGCCATAACGAGCGACAATAATAGACGATCCTCCTGAGGAAGGCCAGGA
>JBKEDB010000135.1:0-1925 GCA_047975195.1 Cumulibacter sp.
GAGCTTAAATATACCAATTTACCCAGAAGCTGCAAACAATGCCCATGGTTACAACGGTGCTGGGGGGAATGCCCTAAAAATCGTTTTGTGCCCGACAAGCACAACCCACCACGTGCCTATCTGTGCGTTGGTTGGAAAAAATTCTTTAAATATACTAATCCATATTTCCAAACTGTAGCGCGGGGGTAGGTTTTGGCAGTTCCGACGTTAGATTTTAGCAATGGTTTAAGGCTTGTTTAAAGATTGACTGCTAAAAGCGAGTGTCATATTGAGTTTTGTAATCGGCAGGTGGTTTTGGCACCTGCCTTTTTGTTTTCTTTCTTTTATTCGTTGTAATCAAAGTTAGTGATGATGAGTTCTTTTGCCGCCACCGGTGCACCCCCGGCCGTATAGGTTAGGCTTACCGGCTTTATATTAAATTGTACAAAGCAATTTTGCATTTCGGGTGTATCATTTATCGATAAAATAAACTTACCTTTAATCTGGCTTAAAACTTTTGCCATTTTATTAAATTGGCTGCGGTCGAATAGTTGTTTGCCGTAATCATTTTCATGCCCGAAATAGGGCGGGTCGAGATAGAATAGGGTTTGGTTTCTATCCACCCTATTTATAAAGTCTTGCCAATCTAAACATTGGATTTGTACATCGGATATGCGGTTATGGAGCTTTGTTATCATTGGGACAACCCGCTTTGCGCTAAAGCGGGCGTTGCCTGTGGTGTTCATGCCAAAATTTTGCCCCACGGCTTTACCGCCAAAAGCAAGCTTTTGCAGATAGATAAAACGAGCGGCTCGTTCAATATCGGTTAGGCTCTCGGGCGGTGTGGCTTTTAATCGGTAAAACTCATCATGGCTTGCAATTTTTAGTTTGAGATGATTGCTAAGCTCGGTGGGGTGCTTTTGCAGCACTCGAAAGAGGTTACTGACATCACGGCTATAGTCGTTAATGATTTCCGCTTTGGGTTTATGGGTGCGGCGCAAAAATACGCCGCCCATGCCCACAAAAGGCTCGGCATAACATTGATGTTCTACTTGATTGATGATGCTCACGATTCTTTGAGCCAGTTTCCGTTTACCGCCAAACCATGGCATAAGCGGCAAGGCGGCTTGTTTAATTTTATTCATATATTTTCCTATGATTTTGGGCAGTCTGGCCGCTCATAGGTTAAGAGCCCTAAGAGCTAGGCTCTTTAATTGATTTAAACTCGTTTAATGCGCCGCAGCGGGTGCATTTGGCTTCGAGTTCGTATGGTTTGATTTCATTTGTTTTTAAAAGTAATTTGTTGCAACTTAAGCAGCGGAGCTGCTTATATGGTGCCACACCCACGGCCGTTAGGCTCTGCGAGCCTTCACCGGTAGGTTTTAAGTTTTTGTCATTATTCCTTTTTGACATGGTGGTTTTTTACCTTATAATTATAGCCGCTTCAAAGGTAGAACGTAGGCACATCTGTGCCGAAGTAACGGCCATGGGTGT
This sequence comes from Cumulibacter sp., assembly GCA_047975195.1. Lineage (GTDB taxonomy): Bacteria > Actinomycetota > Actinomycetes > Mycobacteriales > Antricoccaceae > Cumulibacter. The sequence goes on from JBKEDB010000135.1 coordinate 1,474, forward strand.
GGCTATTCTATACTTACGAAGTCGGCCGAGTTATTCGGAAGGTACTCATTTACCTTGGTTTGGGCGGTTGCAGCCGCCCTACCCCGTTTTGTTAGATGTTGGGGGTGTTTTATGAGTGAAGAGAAAAGTAATATTTATCTCAAAAGGTTTGAAAATTTTATAAAGTCTTTAGACCATTTAAAAAGCTATGGTATCGATACAAAAGGCTTTCTGATTGCTATGGTTGCGCCGCTAACAGGCTTAGGTTTTATTCTTGGTAAACTAATTGAGAACAGTCACTTTTACAAGGATGGTGATAAGTTCACCCCAATAATTAATGGTCTCTTTTTGGGAACAATAACCATAACTGCTCTTGTCATTTTATCTTATATTATTATAGCTTACTTATTACTAAAGCCATCATACAAGAAAGCAAAACCAACGCAAAATTTAGAGGAAAACCAAAAACAAGA
>JBKEDB010000129.1:0-24262 GCA_047975195.1 Cumulibacter sp.
AGGTGACGTCGAACCTGCGCAGGCCATCGCCGACCTTGAGATCCGCCTGGCCCGGGGGCTGGTCGGCGTACGGCGAGTGCTCAACGGGACCGGTGTTCTCGTGCACACCAATCTGGGCCGCAGCCCGCTGTCGGCTGCGGCGCTGGGGGCGATCAGTGTGGCGGCGGGTACCTGTGACCTTGAGCTGGATCTCGCTACCGGTCGCCGCGGCACCCGAGGTGCGTCCCTCAACGACGCGCTGCTCGCCGAGGTGACGCCGGCCGCCGGCGTACATGTGGTCAATAACGGCGCTGCCGCGCTCGCGCTCGTCGCGATGGCGCTCGGTGGTTGCGGCGAAGTGATCGTCTCCCGTGGCGAACTGATCGAGATCGGCGCGGGATTTAGGCTGCCCGATCTCGTCGAGGCCACCGGCGTACGCCTCATAGAAGTCGGCACGACCAATCGAACCCATCTGGCCGACTACCGCGATGCCATCAGTGAGGACACTCGGCTGATTCTGAAGATCCACCCGTCGAACTACCGCGTCGAGGGGTTCACGACCGGTGTCGGCGTCGAGCAACTGAGTTCCCTCGGCGTGCCGGTGGTCTCCGATATCGGTAGCGGCCTGTTGCATCCGCACCCGATGTTGCCGGACGAGCCCGATGCCACGACGCACCTGAATGCTGGGGCGGCGGTGGTGACCTCCTCGGGCGACAAACTCCTCGGCGGCCCGCAGGCAGGACTGATCTTGACCGCGGATGCCGGTGTTGCCGCGCGCGTGAGGAAGCATCCGATGGCGCGGGCCTACCGCATCGACAAACTCACCCTCGCGGCATTGGAAGCGACCGTCGTCGGGCCGCAGGCTCCCGTGCTCGACATGTTCGAGACGCCGGTGGACGAATTGCGGCTGCGCGCTTCGCGCGTGGTCGCGACGCTCGACGGCATCGATGCGCGCGCGGTTGACACAGTCTCGACGGTCGGTGGAGGAGGAGCGCCGGGCTCCGAATTCCCGAGCGCCGGAATCAGCTTGCCCTCGTCGTACGCCGCCGCGTTGCGCGCTGCCCCGCTCCCCGTCCTTGCCCGCATCGATGATAATCGATGCATTGTAGATTTGCGGGCGATAGACGCGGCAGACCTGCACAACGTGAGTGAATCGATCCGGCACGCGGGCGCGGCGCGCGTATGACCCGAAGCGCTGTCTTTGCCACCGCCGGACATGTCGACCACGGAAAGTCGGCGCTGGTGCGTGCGCTCACCGGTATCGAACCGGATCGATGGGACGAAGAACGGCGTCGCGGTATGACCCTGGACCTGGGCTTCGCGTGGACGACCCTCGCAGAGCAGGTTGACGTTGCGTTTGTTGATGTGCCGGGACATGAGCGCTACGTGCCCACGATGCTGGCCGGCGCGGGGTCGGTCGCGGGCGTGTTGTTCGTCGTGGCCGCAGACGAAGGGTGGGCGGCGCAATCGGCCGAGCACCTCGAGGGGCTGCGGGCACTGGGCGTGCGCGACGGACTTCTGGTGATCACCAAGAGCGACCTGATGGATCCCGAACTCGCCGAGGCGGAGGCTCGCGAGCGACTCGACGAGGCGGGGTTCGTGGGCATCCGATCCGTCGCGGTGAGCGCGCTGACCGGCGCCGGGCTCGACGGCCTGCGTACGGAGATGCTGGCGCTCGCGCACAGGCTGCCTGAGCCGGATCCGGAAGGCGATGTACGGCTCTGGCTGGATCGGTCTTTCAGCATCTCCGGCGCTGGAACGGTGGTCACCGGGACCCTCACCGATGGCACGCTACGCGTCGACGACGAACTCGAACTTCGCGGGCTACAGGACGCGGAGCCTCGGCAGGTGCGAGTTCGCGGGCTGCAGACTGCCGGCCAGGAGCGCGAGTCGGTCAGCGGGGCAAGCAGGGTAGCGGTGAATCTGCGAAATGTTGCTCCGCATGAAGCGCCGCGAGGCTCACAGCTGCTGTCGCCGGGTGCCTTCCTGCGCCCTGAGGTCATGGACGTCCGCGTCGACACTCCTGGTCAACGGTTGCCCGCAGCGTGCGTGGTTCACATCGGTACGGCATCGCTGCAGGCTCGATTGCGGCCGCTCGACGCGCAGCACGTGCGGCTGACCTTCGACGTCCCGCTGCCGGTGCGGATTGGCGATCGAATGGTGCTACGCGACCCGGGCCAGCACGTCGTTCTCGGTGCCGCCGTGGTTCTCGACCCCGACCCGCCGGCGCTTCGCCGTCGCGGTGCGGCCACACAGCGCGCCGCCGCTCTCGCGCAGTATTCGTCAACTCCGGACGGCGCCGCGTTACTCGCAGACAAACGCCTGGTACGAATCGACGTACTTCGAACGATGGGGTGTACGGCGTTACCGGCCGCGATCGACGGATGGTGTCTGGACCCCTCGTACCGAAAGGGCCTCGAGTCTCAGCTCGCTGACCTCGTCGCTGCGGACGCACAGGTGCGCGCAGACTCGCGCGGAGTATCACTCGGGGCCGCGCAGCGCCAACTTGACCTGCCCAGCCGCGCGGTGTTGCTGGAGTTGCTCACGGACGGCCTCACCGTCCGCGACGGCCACATCGTCGGCGAGCACCACGCGGTCATGAGCCCAGCGAGTTCCGCAGCGATGCAACGGTTCACCGCCGAGGTCGCGGGCAAGCCGTTCTATTCACCCGAAGCCCCACGGTTACGTGAACTAGGGCTTGACCCGAGCACTCTGGCCGTACTCTGTCGGCACGGTGAGCTCGTCGACCTCGGCCGCGGTACCTATTTGACGCCGGACGCCATCGATGAGGCCGTGGCTGTGTTGTCCGCGCTCGACGGGGCGTTCAGCCTCGGCGAAGCTCGCATCGCGCTGGGTACGACGCGACGCATCGCCGTACCGCTCATGGAGCACCTGCAGCGCACCGGCCGAACGCGCAGGATGGACGGCGATAAGCACGCCATCAGGCCACCGTCCACCGAAGGAGAAACACGATGAGCGGAATTCAACTATCGAAGCGGTTGACGGAGTTCAGCCACGGCGGCGGCTGCGCCTGCAAACTGGCACCAGGCGAACTCGCGAACGTGCTCGACGATATCGACCAGTCACAGTTCGGCGAATTGATCGTCGGCACCGAAACTGGCGATGACGCAGCGGTGTGGCGGCTGGATGCAGAACGCGCGTTAATCTCGACGACCGACTTCATCACCCCGCTCGTCGATGACCCATACCTGTGGGGCCGAGTGTCGGCGACCAACGCGATCTCCGACGTATACGCGATGGGCGGCCGGCCGTTGTTCGCGTTGAACCTGGTCGCGTGGCCGTCGACCGAACTTCCGACCGATATGTTGCGCGAGGTGGTGCGTGGTGGGCTGTCCGTCGGTGCGGAGAACGGTTTCGCGATCGTCGGCGGGCACAGCGTGGACGATCCGGAGCCAAAGTACGGACTCGCTGTCACCGGTGAGGCGCACCCCGATCGGCTGCTGCGCAACACCGGATTGCGGGCGGGTGATCAGTTGATCCTGACCAAACCGCTGGGCGTGGGGGTGACGACGACGGCGATCAAACTTGGCCGTGCCGGGCAATCGCTGGTTGATGAGGCGATCGGCTGGATGACAACGGCCAACGGCGACGCAGCGCGGATCGCGTTGGAGCACGGGGCGACCGGCGCCACTGATGTCACCGGATTCGGCCTACTTGGGCACCTGTCTCGGCTGACCGTCGCCTCGATGGTCGATGCAACGATCAACGCAGATGAGGTGCTGTTCTTCGACGGCGTCGCAGAACTGGCGACGGACGGCGTCGTACCCGGCGGGAGCCGACGGAACCTGGAATGGGTCAGCCCGCTGCTGAGCGCCGAGGGGAAGTCCGAGCCCGAGTTGCTCATGCTCGCCGACGCACAGACGTCCGGTGGCCTGCTGTTCGGTGTCGCTGCCGATCAGGTTGATTCCGCGCTGCGGCAGTGTGCTGCCGCGGGGCTGCGGGCGGCCGCTATCGGCTCGGTGACCGCTGGCAGCGGACGGATCACCGTCGCCTAGCCACAGTTTTCCGCGATCTTCCGCGATCGGTGTGACGCGGCTGCCGCAGGGCCGCCGCTTGTTGGAGGGTTAACCTCGCACCAGACCACAAACGAGTTGGAGGGCCCATGAGCGCCGCGATCGATTTACCCGATGGCCTCGTCGTCATAGTCAAGAAGGAATGCGCCACCTGCCAACTGATCGAGCCGGTGCTGCAGGACATCAAGGGTCGTGACGGCGTCGAGTTGACCGTGTACACCCAGGACGATCTGAACTTCCCGGCTGACGTTGACCCCCGCGACGACACTGAGCTCGAAGTCAGCTGGAAACTCGATATCGAAACCGTCCCGACGGTAATTCGGGTCGAGAACGGCGCAGAGGTTGAGCGCACATTCGGCTGGGTGCGAGAGCAGTGGGAAAAGGTCACCGGGTTGAGCGACCTCGGCTCGGACCTACCCGGTTTCCGTCCCGGCTGCGGTTCGATGTCGGTGGATCCAGACAAGGTTGATGCCTTGCGGGTGAAATACGAGGGTGGCCTCTTGCACGCGCGACGCATCGAGCTCGCCGAACAGGAGGACGAGTTCGAGGCACTGTTCATGCGTGGCTGGACCGATGGGTTACCCGTCGTGCCGCCCACCGAAGAACGCGTCATGCGAATGCTGTCTGGCACCACCCGTGATCCGCAGGACATCGTCGCGAACATCCCGCCGGATCTGATCGATGCCACCGTCGAGAAAGTCGCGATCGCCGCCGTCATGGCGGGCTGTCTACCGGAGTACCTGCCGTGGGTACTGACTGCGGTCGAGGCAATCTGCAACGACGAGTTCAATATCCACGGGGTTCTCGCGACGACGATGCCGGTCGGCCCGGTGATCGTGTGCAGCGGACCCGGCACCGAAACCATCGGCATGAACTCCGGTGGTAACGCGCTCGGGCAGGGTAACCGCGCGAACATGACGATCGGGCGCGCAGTACAACTCGTTGTTCGCAATATCGGTAACGGCCGTCCTGGCGGAGTCGATCGCGCCAACCTCGGTAACCCCGGCAAACTGTCATTCTGTTTCGCAGAACGCCCGGACTCGCCGTTCGGCTCGTTGGCGCAGGCTCGAGGTGTCGAGGCTGGGGTGGACGCGTTGACCGTGTTCGCGGGGGAGGGCCCGCGGTGCATCGTGGACCAGAAGTCCCGCACCGCCGATGAACTGGCCAACAGCATCGCCGCCTGCATGCGCACGGTGCATCACCCGAAGGCAGTTCAAGGATTCGACGCGATCCTGGTGCTCAGCCCGGAGCACGGCGCGCGCTTTGAGGACGCCGGCTGGTCCTACGAGAAGATCGTGCAGGAGTTACGGGATCGGTTGGACATACCGTCCGAGGAACTGCTAGTCGGAGTCGGCGGTAACGCCGAAGGCCTCCCGCCGGCGATGACCGGCAAGGTGATCAACAAGTTCGCTCCCGGCGGGCTCATGATCGCCTACGCCGGCGGCACCGCGGGCCTGTTCTCGGCAGTGATCGGGGGCTGGGCGCGCGGCGCGATGGGATCTACTCCGGTCACCCGCGAGGTGGTAGCGTGACGCGCAGTCGACAAGGAGGGCAGCGATGACCGTGATCCTTGACCCGACCGGCGAGCGTGAGCCGGTCGAGCGTCAGCGAGTCGCACGTCCGGCATCCCTGGAAGGCCAGGTTATTGGCCTGCTGGACATCGCCAAGCCTCGTGGCAACGTGTTCCTGGACCGCCTCGAAGAGCGCCTCCGTGGAGCCGGTGTCGCCGATGTACATCGTTACGCGAAGCCGACGTTTACCAAACCGGCCCCGGCGGACTTGCGCTACGAGATTTCCCAGCAATGCACGATGGTGATCGAAGCGCTCGCCGATTGAGGCAGTTGTACGTCGTGCAGTGTGCATGACATTAGTGACCTGGAACAGCGCGGAGTCCCCGGCGTGTTCGTCGCTTCCAACGTGTTCGTCGAGGCCGCGCAAACGCAGGCCGACGCGTTGGGCTTCAGCGATGTGGCACGCGTTTTCACTCCGCACCCGATCCAGGACCGCACCGACGAGGAGATGCGGCAGTACGCCGACGACGCGTTCGAGGCAATCGTCGCGCAGATTACCTCGCGCTGATCGCTCCAGCGGTTCGAAATCGGTTTCAATCCGGCGGGCATCGGTTGCCACCGCGTTGGTAACCGGTTTAGGAACCGACCGGCGCTAGTTCCGCTGGACGCAGCGTCGTCCGCCGACGGACGCTGCGTCCTCGACAGGCCGTATAGTCGCATCCGATGGAGGCGTCCAGGTGCCTGGTGGCCCTCACGGTCTTCAAAACCGATGTAGCCGAGTATCTCGGCTAGGCGGGTTCGATTCCCGTCCGCCTCCGCCAAGTTCGAGGTGGGGTCCGAGGTACGCGGGCTCCACCTCGAACTTTATTGAGCAGAGCCGGGAATCGGGAGGAGGCCCGAGGAACGAGGGCCGACGGCTCCCGTCCGCCTCCGCTATAACCGGAGAACATGCGGTGGTGAGGCATGGATCGCATACGGATCGTCATGCCGAACTACCGCAGTTCGTTATTCAGATGCGGGCTACCCGGGATACGCGTGCCCCGCCGGCCGGGTGACATTGCCCAGGGCGTCGCGGGCGGGTTTGACCTTGACGACTGGTGGGGCCGGCTCAATCGGGCCGGTCCGCAACTTTGGCCCGGCGAGGTCCATGATCACCTTTACGTCGGTCGAGTACTTTCGCTCGGCAGCGCGCAGGTGATCGATCATTGAACGCCACTGCTGTGGGCCGTCGTGCGCGCAGTTGATTCGGACAGCCTCCACGCCGCCACGCACCAGGCGGTTCACCAGAGTGGCGTCGTGGGCAGCTTCGGTCGGCAGTGTCACCAGGATGCGGGTGCGACGACCTTCGCGCGGTCGGCCGAGCAGGAGGTCGGCGTTGTGACTGAGTGCGAGTTCGGAGACGTCATAGTCGAGCGCGGTTGCACCCGCGCTCGCGTGGGGACCGTGCAATTGGCGGCGTACGGCGCGATCGACCGCCGCGACCGCCGCTTCGACCTGCGATTCCAGCCGACCTAAGGAGGAGAGTCCGACTTCAGCGAGTTCGATCTGTAAGGACCGGACGTCGTGGGTGCGTAACTCGAGATACTGCGCGAGGTTCCTTGCGCTCTGCGCGTGCTGGGGGTGCACGTCGTCCCACACGCCGGGTCCATCGACGACCTGTTCGATACGGTCGCGAGGCAATTGGATGCGTGTGGAGATCGCTGTCAGCCGCGCAACATCGCTCGTCGAGACGCTCGCGCCCGACTCGTTGGGGCCCATGAGGGCAGGTGACTGGCTCATGCTTCCACGGTAGGACGGCGTGATGGCCGCGCGGTGAAACGCAGAACAACGCTTGCCGACAGCGGCGGCGGCGCTAAAGACGCAGCCTGAGCGTCGACTTGTCGATGTAGATGCGATGAGTCGCCTGCTGCGCTGCGTTTTGAGCGGCACCGCCTGCCTACGAAGCAGACGGCGTGCCGACGTCGCCGATGAGGTAACGCTGCAGAACCGGCCCGATAGCAGCGATCACGTCCTGCGCAGTGGCCGAGGCCAGCGGCTCGAAGCGAGCGACGTACCGCGCGGTGAGCAGTCCCATTAACTGCGCGGCAACGAGCGAAGCGCGCCACTGCGCCTCGGCGTCCCACTCCATGACCGCGCTGAGCCCGCGGCGGACCAACGTCTCCAGCAGCACGGTCCGCAACTGCGCGGTCGCCTCTTCGCTCCCTAACGCCGTCCGCAGCATGGAGGACGCCGACTCCGATCCGGCACGATCCCATTGCCTCAGGAACTCGCCCAACAGCCGCGACGCAAGTTCATCCCGCGGCCCGGACACTATCTGCGCGAGATCAACGTCCCCGGGGTTGAACGGGAGCTCTACCGCCGCGGCAAACAGCCCCTGCTTCGAGCCGAAGTGATGATTGATCATCGCCGGGTCCACGCCCGCACGCGCGGCGATCGCGCGCACCGTGGCCCCCGCATAACCGCCGTTGGCGAACTCGGCGCGAGCGGCCTCGATCAGCGCCTCACGGGTGTCTTCATTGCCCGGACGCCGCCCGCGTCGCTGGTTCATGCGCTTCGCCGACGCAACGTCAGCGCACCGCCCAGCAGGCAGGCGATGGCCACGACGATGACGATCAGCAGGCTCACGTACATCGTCGTGGTCGGCGACGAGTTCGAGGCAATCTCCTGCATCGCCTGTACGGCGTACGTCATCGGCATGATGTCTGAGACGACCTGCAGCCATCCGGCCATGGCGTCGCGATCGACAAAAAGTCCGCACAGCAACATTTGGGGCACGATCAGAGCGGGTACAAACTGCACGGCCTGGAACTCCGTGCGGGCGAATGCGGAAACCAGCAGGCCAAGCGCCACGCCGAGCAAGGCGTCGGCGAGCGCGTCGATGTAGACCCATACCAGTGAACCGGAGACCTGCAGGTCGAAGATCCAGACGGCGACCGCAACCATGACGGTCACCTGTGCCAACGCGAGCACGGCGAACGCGAGCGCATACCCGAGCAGCAGGTCGAGTTTCGCCAAGGGCGTGGTCAGCAGCCGTTCGAGGGTCCCGCCGGTACGTTCGCGCAGCATCGTGATCGAGGTAATGATGAACAGGATGAAGAAGGGAAAGAACCCGAGCATCACCACGCTGACCCGGTCGAACATGCTCGGCGCGCCCGCAGGTGTGGGAACGCTCTCGAACATGTAGTAGAGCAGCACGAGCAGGACGACGGGGACCACGATGATCATCGCGATCGAGCGGCGATCGTGGGCGAGCTGCCGCAGGATCCGGCGCGCGCTCGCGAGGGTGATCTCGGTGTGTCGCAGCAAGGGCGCACGCGCGGGCTGTGGGGCGAGGGCTACCTGAGTCATGACGACATCTCCTGGTATGTGGCTCCGCCGGCGAAGTGCACGAACACGCTGTTCATATCGGCGGCGCCGGAGGCGGCTCGTAACTCGGCCGGTGATCCATCGGCAATCAGGCCGCCGTCCCGCAGGAAAAGAACGCGGGCGCACCGGTCGGCCTCGTCCATCACGTGACTGGAGACCAGCAGCGTAGTGCCTGCTGCCGCGAGCGAGTTGAAGGCGCTCCAAAGTTGGTCGATCAGCAGTGGGTCGAGCCCTACCGTTGGCTCGTCCATGATCAGCACGTCGGGGGAGCCGACGAGCGCGCAGGCGAGCGAGACGCGATTCTGCTGTCCGCCCGAGAGATTCCGTGCGAGATCGCCGCCACGATCGCTCAGGCCGACGGTCTCCAGCGCGGTGGCGATGGCCTCTGGATGGGCGCCGTACAACGCGGCGAAGTAGCCGACGTTCTGACTCACGGTGAGGTCCGGGTAGATCGCCGCGCCCTGGGTGACATAGCCGACGCGCCTGCGCAGAGCGGGATGTCCTGCGGGCAGGTCGTCGATGGTGACGGTGCCGCCGGCGATGCGTTGCAGGCCGAGCAGCGCGCGCATCAGGGTCGTCTTACCGGTGCCCGATGCGCCGAGCAGTCCGGTGATAGTCCCGCGTTCGAGGGTGAAACTGATGTCGCGCAGCACCGATCGTCGTCCGCGCATCAGGTCGAGGTTGCGTACGGAGATCATCCCGCCTCCTAATTCAACGGCTGATGAATTAGACGGTACGCCTCGGTTTCGTGCGGCACAACGGGCGCGGGTGAGTTGGTGTGGATGTGGCCGTGAGCCTCAGTCCGCGCCGGAACGCGGTGGTTAGGTCAGCAGCGCGGCTGCTCGGCGAGGATGAAGGTGGCGACGGAGTCGACGATCAGCTGGGCGGCGCCGTCCGGATCCGATCGCTTGCCCGGTTGTAGCGAGTGTCCGGCGGCGGGCACCTCGACGACCTGCCTGCGGCGCCCGCGCCGAGGGAGAGCGGAGCGTACGTCGGACGCCGAGCCGAACGGGTCGCGTTCGCCCTGCACCACGAGCACCGGGCCGGTGACGGCGGTGAGCTCGTCGAGCCGGGACTTCTCCGGTTTGCCCGGTGGATGCAGCGGGAACGAGAGCGCGATTACCCCTACGGCGGGCTCCGCGAAACACCGGCACGCGATCCTGGCCCCGGCGCTGTGGCCGCCGACGTACACCGGGATCCGCGGCCAACGATGGTGAACTTCCTCGAGCGCGAACGCCCACGCGGCATCAAGCGAAGCTGGTGCTCCGGCGATCTTCTTTCCCGCCGTACGCCATGGTTGTTCGTATCGAGCGACAGCGATTCCGCGTGGCGGTAGTTCAGTAGCCAGAGCCGTGAGGTCGAAACTGTCCAGTCCGCCCCCGGCGCCGTGACCCAGCAGCACTGCGGCATGGGGTCGAGCCGGCGTGGCGATGAGCATCCGGGAGTCGCCGCGATCGGTGTCGATCGCGATCTCGTCCGTGCGTATCACCCGTGGCATGCCGACCTCCGATCAGAATCCAGCGATGGGCGCACGGTATCCGAAATACGCCGAGACTGGCGCACGCCGCCATCCGGTCGTCGACTGCGCGGGGCCTCTCGTCCGGTCATCGGCCGGTTGAGGAACCGCGGAGGGTTAGGGAAGCACGCGCAGGCGGATCGTCTGCGGCATCGCTTCGAGCTGCGCGATCGCCTCAGGGGACACCGCGCCGTTGACGTCGGTCACGACGTACCCGAGCTCACCGCGGGTGGTCAGCGACTGCGATTCGATGTTCTGTCCGTGCTCGGCCAAGATCCGGTTGATCTCAGCGATCACGCCCGGGATGTTCTGGTGGACGTGCACCAGCCGATGTACGCCCTCGCGGGCAGGGACATCGATTGTGGGGATATTTACCGACAGCGACGTTGCCCCGTCCTCGACGTACGACGACAGTTTGCGGGACACGAACCGACCGATGTCCTCCTGAGCCTCCTGCGTCGAACCGCCGACGTGCGGGGTGAGAATAACGTTCGGCAGGCCGCGCAGCTCGGAGATGAACTCCTCGTCGGGCTTCTTCGGCTCGACCGGGAAGACATCGACTGCGGCGCCGGCGATATGCCCGGACAGGATGTTGTCGCGCAGCGCGAGGTGGTCCACCACCATGCCGCGAGAGGCGTTGATGAACATCGCGCGCGGCTTCATCTTCGCGAATTCTTCGGCGCCGAAGATACCGGCGTTGCCGGGCCGACCGTCGACGTGCAGAGTGACGGTGTCCGCCTGCTCCAGCAACTGATCGAGCGGAACCTGGCGCGCGTTCCCGAGCGCCAGTTTGGCGGCGATGTCGTGGAAGATCACCGTGAACCCCAGGGATTCGGCCAGCACCGACAACTGAGAGCCGATGTTGCCGTAACCGACGATGCCGAGCGTGCGGCCGCGTACCTCATGCGAGCCCTTCGCCGACTTGTCCCAGATGCCGGCATGCATGTTCTTGTTCTTTTCGGGGATACGGCGGGCCAGCGAGATGATTTCGCCGATGACCAATTCGACGACCGAACGAGTGTTGGAGTACGGCGCGTTGAACGCCGGAATGCCGCGTCGTGCGGCGGCGGTCAAGTCGATCTGGTTCGTGCCGATGCAGAACGCGCCGACCGCGACCAGATCTTTCGCGACGTCGAACACCTTGTCGGTGAGATGGGTGTTCGAGCGAATCCCGAGCAGGTTGACCCCGGGCAACGCTGCAACGAGTTCGTCCTCGGTCATCGCGGCGGGATGCGTGGTGACGTCGTACCCAAGAGATTCGAAGTGCTCGACGGCGCGCGAGTGGATATTCTCGAGCAGCAATACCTTGGTGGGGTTGTCGCTGGTGGTGCCTGTGGTCACGTTCGTCCTCCGGATGGGAGCATGTGGGACCTTAACGAAGATACGCCGCGGTGCCCGGTGGCGTGCGCCACCGTGGCCCTTTGCGATTTCAGGGCGGTGTAAGGCAGTGAATCCGTCGGCCTAGCGACGGCCCGGGTTCGGGACCGACCGTATCCTGAGCGCATGCGGCTGTTGGTGACCGGCGGTGCCGGCTATATCGGATCCATCTGCACGAAACTACTGCTCGATGCGGGGCACAGCGTCGTGGTTGTCGACGATCTGTCCACCGGTCATCGGGATGCTGTCGACCAGCGCGCCGAGTTCATCGAGGCTCAGGTGCACGACGCGGCCGACTTCGTCAGTAGCGACCTGGATGCTGTACTGCATTTCGCGGCGGCTTCGCTCGTCGGTGAGTCGGTAGAGCACCCAGAGCGGTACTGGGAGAACAATATTGTGGGCGGGATCAGGCTTATCGAAGCGATCCGTTCAGCCGGCATCAAGATAATGGTCTTCTCGTCGACGGCGGCCGTCTATGGAAACGGGGACGGCACGGCGCTCACCGAAACGAGCCCTACTGCGCCGATAAACCCGTACGGCGCCTCAAAACTCGCGATCGATCACATGCTCACGGCCGAAGCGCGCGCCCACGGTTTGGGTGCGGTATCGCTGCGCTACTTCAATGTCGTGGGGGCGTACGGCGATCTCGGCGAGCGGCACCCGCAAGAAACTCACCTGCTGCCCAGACTGCTGGACGCCGCCCGCAACGGCACCGGTGCGACCGTCTACGGCACCGACTACCCGACCAGCGACGGAACGTGCGTGCGTGATTACCTGCACGTGCTTGATCTAGCCGAAGCACATCTGTTGGCGCTTCGGGCCGCGACGCCGGGCGAGCATCACATTCTCAATCTGGGTACTGGTCTGGGACACACCGTTTCCGAGGTACTGCGCGTGGTCGCTGACGTCACGTCGCTGCCGCTGGAGGTTGAGCAGTACCCGCGGCGCGACGGCGATCCCGCCGTACTCGTCGCCGCGAACGTTGCCGCCAGCGAGGTTCTCGGCTGGACGCCGACCCGCACCCTTACCGACGCCGTCCGCGACGCCTGGTCCTTCATGCAACAGGACTGACGCGAGTAGGATCGGCGCGACCCGTTGCCGGCAGCGAGCGGAATGTGCCTGCGCAGGCGAATACCGGCAGGGAGCGTCGGCGTGAAGTCGCGGTGGGCGCGAGTGGGCGTTCGCGGATGTTAGTTACGCGGTTTCGGAGTCGCGATCGCCGGATCGATCAGCCATCGCGTACAGGCCGAAGGCAGCGATCAGGAACACTACGCCGACGATGACGTGCACCCATTTGAGATCCATCTCGGCGAGCCCGATCTGGACCAGGGCGAGGACCGGCAGCGAGATCGCGTGATAGAGCGTCCCCTTGATGCCGGTGCTCTGCGATGCCTTCCAGGCAAAGAAAGTGGCGATCAGGGCGATGACGAAAGTGGCATAGCCGATGTAGCCGTGGATATCGCGGATCCCACCCCCACCGCTCAGCACCGTGCCACCCAGCGCGGCCTGAGACAGCGCGAGGATGGAGACGACAAGCGCGGCAGAGCGAAGGTTGCGGACAGCAGGCGAAACGACGGGCGTGGTAGGCGGCATGGGTGGCATTCTATGCGGACCGCGCAGCGGGTTGTCCTTGATGCCACGCTCACTGAGGCAAGCGGGCACCAGCGAACTGTCGCGGCACGATGAGGTAGGCCAGATCAGCGATCGTTAACGCAGGCGGTCGGCAATCTCGGGGAAGAGCGCCAGCCACTCGTCGAGAACCCGCATCGCGATCGGATAGGACCCGTTGAGCGGATGCGTTGCCAACGCAGCGTGCAGCGCGTCCCGGTCGCCGTGCACCGCGGCCGAGATTGTCCACCGTTCGATGGCTTTGAGTTGCCGGATCAGACCGGCCTGATGGTCGGTCAGCGCAGCGACTTCCAGCGGCCGTACGCCGCGCGCATCGATGCGACAGGGCACCTCCACAACGGCGTCGGCGTCCAGGGCGCCGATGGTCGCGCCGTTCGGCACGTTCAGGATGATCCGCGCCCCGGAATCGTTGGCGATCGCGCGCATCACGGCCAATGCGATCTGTTCGTACCCGCCGCCCTCGACGTCCTCCTCGGCGCGCTCGGAGGCGCCGGCGGCCTCACGGGAGACCGCCATGTAGGTGCGGTTGCGCTCGTCCACGGTCCGCTGCCATAAGGAATACGGTGCCGACGTCGCGGACGCGTCGCGGTAGAACGCTGATTGTTGCTGGGACAGGAACGAGGCGCGGGACGTCGTTGCGCGTAGGGACTCAACCACGTCTCGCCCGTAGTAGAAGTAGTGCAGGTATTCGTTCGGCAGCGCCCCGATGCTGCGTAGCAGGTCGGCGCCGAAGAGTTGCCCTTCTTCGAAACCGTTGAGCGCCGTGCCATCGGCGAGCAGGCCGGGTAGCAGGTCGGTGCCGTCGACGCGTAACGCACGCAGCCAGCCGAGGTGGTTGAGGCCCACGTAGTCGTACGAGGCGTCGTTCTCGTCGATCCGCAGCGCGCGGCATGCGCGGCGAATCAGCGCGGCCGGGGAGTCGCAGATGCCGATGACTCGGCCCGGCAGCAGTGGCTGCAGGGCTTCGGTGACCATCCCGGCGGGATTGGTGAAGTTGATCAGCCAGGCTGTTGGGGCGAACTCGGCGACGGTGCGGGCGACGTCCATCATGGCCGGGATCGAACGCAGCGCGTACAGGATCCCGCCAATGCCGACGGTCTCTTGCCCGAGAATGCCGTGAGCGAGCGGGATGTTCTCGTCTGCGACGCGACCGTCCAGTCCACCGGCACGGATCGCCGCGAACACGAAGTCGGCGCCGCTCACCGCCGCGCGCAGGTCCGTCGTCGCTTCGACGGCGGGCGCGTTCGGTGCGCCGTCCGCCATGCCCCGAAGTACGGCATCGATGACCGCTAGCCGATGCGGGTCGTCGTCCACCAGAGTGACGTGATCGATCGGCTGGGCGGCGTCCGACAGCAGGGCGCGGAAGACCAGTGGCGTGCGGAATCCGCCGCCACCGACGATCGTCAGCTTCATCGGTTCTCGGCCTCGTCAGGGCCGGGCTTACTCGGGTGCTCGGCGGTCGCGGTGACCTGCGGGTCTTCGGCCGGCGCGATGGTGGGGTCCACGAAAGCGGGATCCTCACCATCTTCATCCTGCGTGTCTGGGCCCAGTTCCGCGGGGTCTGGGTCCTGAGGTAGCCCCCGACTTGCTCGGAACAGGTCGATTACCGCCGTGTTGATGACGGCCGCGAGCGGTACGGCGATCAGTGCGCCGAAAATCCCGCCGACCACAGCGCCCAGCACGACCAACAGCAGCGAGGCGAGCGGATGGACCTTCAACTGCCGGTTCATCAACAGTGGGTAGAGGAAGTTGCCCTGCAATGTCTGGATCACGATCATCACGATCGCCATTATGATCGCGGTGGTTATGTTCGTGGAGATGAGCGCCAGCGCGATCACCAGAATGGACGAGATCAGTGCGCCGAGGGTGGGGATGAACGCGAACAGGAACGCGATCAGCCCGGCCGATAGGGCGAGCGGTACGCCGGCTATCAGACACGCCAGCCAGGTCGCCACCCCGACGGCCAACGCCACGATCAGCGTCACGTTCATGTAGGTGACGAGAACCTCCCAGGAGCGTCGTCCGGCGCGGTTGACCTTCCACTGCGCGTTGTTCGGGAACAGGCGGCACAGCCAGGTCCAGATCCGGTTTCCGTCACTGAGGAAGAAGAAGATGATGAACATCGACAGCAAGATTGCGGACAGGATGCTTCCGGTGGTGGAAACGACGGTCAGCGACGTGGTCAGGACGTCACTCGGGTCGCGCTGCAGGTTGGCCAGCAATTCGTCGATGGTGGCTTGCAGTTGCGAGGCGTCGATTTGCAGCGGGCCGTCAGCGAGCCAGGAGACGATACTCTCCAGACCGTCGGCGACCGTGTCGTAGATCGTGTTGTAGTTGACGATCATCTCGCGGACGATCAGCGCGAGCAGGCCGAACAGGAAGATCAATCCGGCGAGAAAGGTCAGGACTGTCGAAATCGCATTGGGCAGTCCGACCCGGCGCAAGGCGCGCGCCATCGGCGTCAAAAGCGCGGCGATCAACAGTGAGATGACCACGGGGACGACGACGATAGCCAGGACGTCCAGCAGCCACAGCAGTAGATAGATCCCGATACCTACCGCGGCAAGGCGCCACGCCCAACCGGCCATCAGGGTGACGGCGCGCGGGATCGGCTCACCACGATGACTGGGATCGAATTCGTGGTCGCTGGGTTCGGCAGACCGCAGGTCGTTGAACCGCTGTCGCAGGTTCGCCGCGACGGGACGTCGTGGGCGGGAGCTGTCGCGAGCCATCGCTGTACCTCGGCGGTGTTGTGGAGATCGGGCGGATACGCAGCGACGATAGCCGCGCATCAGGCGACTGTCGCGATGGCGCGCCACGCGGTGCGCTACGGCTCCGCGCCACGGCTTTACCTGTGACGACCGGTTGGACGCAACTGGCTGATCGAAGGTGTTTGTGGCCGAGGGCGGAACTTTACCGGCCGGCACGGTGACTACCCACGGTGAGAAACCACGTTCTGGGAGGAATGCGTCGTGATTCGCAGGTTGTTGGCAGTGCTAGTAGGTGCTTTGATCGCAGCGCTCGGAGTGCCGGCCGCAGCGTCCGCGCACACGGACATCTCCGAGAGCGTCCCCGCTGATGGAGCCGAGGTCGATGAGGTACCTGGGACGATCACGCTGACATTCGCGGAGGACCTGCAGGGTCCGACGGCGCAGGTGGGCGTGTTGATCGGTGATAACGACCCGGTGCAACTGGACGCACCGGTGCAGGGCCCGACTGTAACTATCGATACGAGCGCTCCCGAGCTTGCCGACGTGGCTGACACCGAAGGCCAGTGGGCGATCGCGTACACGATCGTGGGTCAGGACGGCCACCCGATTGACGGCACCGTGACCTTCACCGTCACTGAGGCAGCGGGTGCTGCTGAATCGGAGTCAGCCGGTACCGAGACGCAAGCTGACGAGTCGGCCGATACCGCACCCGCGTCAGAGGCCGCCGATGAGGAGGCTGCCGATGAATCGATGTCGTCGTGGCTGTGGTTGGCGATCGTCGCGGTGATCGCACTAGTGGTCTTTGGTGTGGTGAAGACAGAGCGGATGCGTCGTAAGAAGGCCGAGAACGCCGCGAAGGCGGACTAGCTTCCCGCACGATCAGAGCCTGGTGGGCGACTACGCTCGCCTGAGGTGGCGGAAATGTGCGGGGTGTTAGCGGCCCGCGCGGGGACGACGTAGCGACTGACCGGCGCCGATCGCTGCGCGAAGTCCTTCTGGGACGTCGATCCGGGTGTACTCCTCGGCGTTGACCGTGACGTAGACGTTGCGGGCCGAACACACCGCTTCGCCGTCGCGAAGCGCGGCGAAGTCGACCGTGATTGATGAGTTGCCGCAGTGCACGGCGGACACGGCGATCTCGGCAGCGTCGGGCCAGCGTAGGGACCCGTGCCAGTCGAGTTCGCTGTGTACGACCATCCAGTCGACGCCTTCGGCGTGCGCCTTATGGATGCTGTACCCGATTGATTCGGCGTACAGCGTGAAGGCCTCGTCGAAGTAGTTCAGGTACCAGCCGTGAAATACGACGCCCTGCTGATCGGCCTCGTAGTATCGGACGGTCAACGGCATCCGCCAGGTGTCTTCGCCGACGTGAACCTCTACGGCCATGCGTTCTCCTAGGTGATGGGCGTTGCTCGCTGGGAACGGCGCGGCTCGCCCCGACGATGCCACGGACATCGGTCCGCGTCGGCTAACGTGGTGTTGCGCCTTTTGCGAACCCGAAACTACCAGGAGCGTGAGATGTCTGATCAGATCGAGCCTGATTCGGGCGAGGTCACCCTGCGGTCCCGATTTCACCTGCGGGCCGCCGCGCTTGGCTTGCTCGCGCTCGCGGCGTTGATCACCGCGATAACCCTGTTCGGTAACGGCAGTGGGTCGGGTGACGAAGCGAGTGCGAGCGATGCATCGTCGTCGTCAGAGGCGACGGAAGCGTCCGAGACCTCGGACGAAGTGCCGCCGACCTCCGCCGAGGAGTCATCCGAGCCGCCCGTCACCTCGGAGCCACCGGCTACCTCAGCGGCGCCGACGACTCCTGAGACCGCGACGAACGTCCCCCCTGCGTCGGGGTCCGCAGACGTCTCGGGGCAGACCTCCTCGGATGATCCGCCTTCGGATGCGCTGGTGCTGATCACGAGCTCGGACTGGAACGCCGAGAAGCAGGCGATCGAGGTCGTCGGTTCGGTGCAAGGGATCGCGACTGAGAACTCGACGTGTACTGCGACGGCTACGCCCGAAGGCGTCGAGAAGGATAATGCCGACGCGAACAAGACCGCGACGGTCGACGGCACCTTTGACGGACAGGGAACCGCCTGCGGTTTGATGACCATCCCCATGCCAGAAGCCAAACCTGGTGTCTATCACGTCGTGATTGCCTTCGATGATGGCAGCGGGCAGATCAAGTCGGATCCCGTGGACGTGACGATCCCGTAACCCGCAGCAACCAACTCCAGACAGTGGGTACTCTTGTCGTTCTGGCCGTTGGCCTGCCGCGTACTTGAGGAACTTATGGTCTACCGTCGTACCGCCCGCTGTGTCGTCGTGATCCCGACGTACAACGAAGCGGAGAATATCGGGCAGATCGTCGCGCGTGTCCGCGCGGCACAGCCCGACGTCGACGTTCTTATCGTCGACGACCGCTCGCCTGACAACACTGGGCAGATCGCCGACGAGATCGCGCGGCAGGATCCAACGGTGCACGCGCTGCATCGGCGGTGCAAGGACGGTTTGGGCGCTGCGTATCTCGACGGGTTCAGATGGGCGTTGGATCGTGAATACGACGTCGTGGTCGAGATGGACGCCGATGGGTCGCATCAGCCCGAGCAACTGGGTCGAATCCTGGACGCGTTGACGGACGCGGATGTCGTGATCGGTTCGCGCTGGGTCCCCGGCGGCTCGGTGACGAACTGGCCGCGCGGGCGGGAGTATCTATCGCGCGGCAGCAACCTGTATATCCGGCTGGTCCTGGGGCTCGGGTTACGTGATGCCACGGCCGGGTTTCGCGCTTATCGGGCAGATGCGTTGCGAGCTATCGGTCTGGCGGACGTCGAGTCACATGGCTATTGCTTCCAGACTGACTTGACCCGGCGCGCGGTGCGTGCCGGGTTGCGGGTCGTGGAGGTGCCGATCGATTTCGTGGAGCGGGAGCGCGGCCGCTCGAAGATGAGCGCCGATGTGATGGCGGAGTCTTTAGTGCGGGTCAGTGGTTGGGCGATTGCGGACCGATCGAGGCAATTGCGCCGCGCGGTCACCGACGCCACCCGTCGCCTGCGCCGGCGCTAACCGCTGCGTGCGCGGCGGATCCGCTACGTGCGAGGCGATCCGCGTCGCCCTGCGACGAGATCACACAGCGTATCGACCCGTAGTCGTGCAGTGACTAGATCAGGTTGTGAGCGATGCCGGGCCGCCGAAAAATGCGCGCGATCGGCGCTACACGTGGCCCTGCGACGTGGTTGCTCTCGTCGCAAACGAGGAACAGACACACAACGCGTGAGGGCGAACACGGCACCTCGTGGCGTCCAGGGTTTTAGGCCCCAAACCTGATAAATTCGCGACGACACGGTCCGTGATCCCTCCGTTACCAACGACTGCGGAGTTCGCGTCGCGGCCTACCGTGTGCGCAACGGACGGTGCCCGCGATGAGGTGGAGAACTCGTGATTCTTGGTAGCGGAGTCGCCGCGGCGAACCCGATATACGACCCCAGCCCCCTCCGATGACAAGCGCCCGACCTGCGTGGCTGCCGCGGATTGTTGCAGTCCTCGCCACTGCGCTCATCGCATTCGGATTGCTGAGCGCACTGTCGGAGCAGAGGTCAGCGGCGGTCACCGGCTCTGATTGGAACGCCGGCCGGATTCTCGAGGACAACCTGTTCTACGACGGCGACTCGATGACCCGTGCACAGATTGCGAGCTTCCTGGACACCCAGGGGGCCAACTGCACCAACGGCCAAGCACCGTGCCTGAAGAACTACACGACCGCGACACGCGCGACCTCGGACGGGCTGTGCTCGCCGATGGCGGCGACGTCCTCGTCGTCCGCGGCCGCCATCATTCACCGGGTCGCGAACGCCTGTGGAATCAGCCCCAAGGTCATTGTGGTGATGATTCAGAAGGAATCCAGTCTGATCACCACGACGTCACCGAACTCGATTCAGTACCGCTCGGCCACCGGTTACGGGTGCCCCGACACAGCGCCGTGCGACAGCCAGTACTACGGATTCTTCAACCAGGTCTATCGGATGGCGCTGCAGTTCCAGTACTACACGAACTCGCCGACCTCATACGGCTACATCCCGGGCCGGCAAAACACGATTCTGTACAACCCGAACGCGAACTGCGGGTCGTCGTCGGTCTACATCGAAAACCAAGCGACCGCGAACCTGTACAACTACACGCCGTACCAGCCGAACAAGGCAGCCCTGGATAACTTGTACGGAGAGGGAAACAGTTGCTCGGCGTACGGCAACCGCAACTTCTGGCGGATGTACAACGACTGGTTCGGTGGAACCACTGGTGTCGCACCAATCGGCCGTTTCGACTCTGCGACGGGCTCGACAGACAACTCGAAAGTTACGCTGACCGGCTGGACGATCGACAAAGATTCACCGAACGAGTCCGGGAACGTGGCGGTATATCGAGACGGTAAAGGGCTCGGCTGGCAGCCGACCAACGTCGCGCGGCCGGATGTGAACAAGGCGTACGGCGTGAGCGGTAACCATGGTTTCAAGATCGTGCTCGAGGACCAGCCGCCGGGCGCACGCCAGTACTGCGTGATGGCGATCGACAACGAGCGTTCGACCAAGAACCCGCTATTGAAATGCCGAACTGTGCAGGTGGGCTCTGCGCCGACGACCGCGCCTATCGGTCGATTCGAAAGCCTCAAGGCTGATTACCAAACAGTGACGCTGACGGGATGGACGATCGATAAGGATTCGCCGAGTACTTCGGGGCATGTCGCGGTTTATCGCTACGGTAAGGGGCTCGGGTGGCAGCCGCTGACTTTGTCGCGGCCGGATGTGAACAAGGCGTACGGCGTGAGTGGCAACCACGGTTTCAACATCACGCTGGAGGACCAGCCGACAGGCACGCAGAACTACTGCATCATGGCGATAGATAATGAACGGACGACAACTAATCCGTTGTTGCGCTGTCGAACCATCATGGTGGAGGCGGCGCCTAAGACAGCGCCGATAGGACGATTCGACAGTCTGAAAGCGAACTATCAGACCGTCACCTTGACCGGGTGGACGATCGATAAGGATTCGCCGAGTACTTCGGGGCATGTCGCGGTTTATCGCGATGGCAAGGGGCTCGGGTGGGAGCCGGTGAGTTAGTCGCGGCCGGATGTGAACAAGGCGTACGGCGTGAGTGGCAACCACGGCTACAACATCACGTTGGAGAACGAACCAGTAGGCTCGCACACCTACTGTGTGTTCGCCATTGATAACGAGCGAACCACCAGCAATCCGCTGCTCCGCTGCCGCACGATCGATGTCAAACCCACGCCGAAGGCGGCACCAATCGGTAAGTTCGATTCGGCGACCTACTCTTCTGCGGGCGTCAAACTCACAGGGTGGACCATCGACATGGATTCCCCTAACCAAACCGGCTATGTCGCGGTGTACCGCGATGGGCAAGGTCTTGGCTGGCAGCCGACAGACCAGCTCCGTTCAGATGCGAACGCGGCCTACGGCGTGAGTGGCACCCATGGATTCAATATCGTGCTCACCGACCAACCGTCGGGATCGCACCAGTACTGCATCATGGCTATCGATAATGAGCGGGTCACCACCAACCCTCTGCTGAGATGCCGCACGGTGACCATCCCATAAGTTGCGTGACGCCATGGGAGCCGCCATGAACTTGCCGTGAGGCGACATTCCTAAGGTGCGCGGGCTCACGTCCGTCCACGACGGGAAGCCCTTTCGTGCGAGTAGCATTGCATTTTGCCCGAATCTCAGTCCGGTAACGAATGAGGAGCCAGTTGAAGCTCTATCAGGAGATCAAGACCTCTCGTGAGCTCATCCGCAACCTCACGCTCCGCGAGATCCGGGGAAAGTACAAGCGGACCCTGCTTGGTCAGGGATGGTCGCTGCTGAACCCGATCGCGCAGATGATTGTGTTCACGTTGGTGTTCGGCCTGGTGCTCAAGGCCAAGCCGGATCCCGGTGATCCCAGCGGGCTCGACATTTTCGCCCTGTGGATTGCCTGTGGCTTGCTGCCGTGGGGCCTGTTCTCCAACGCGCTCAACACCGGGATGGGCTCACTCCTGGGCAACGCCGGACTGGTCCAGAAGGTGTACTTCCCGCGGTGGATTCTGGTGTTCTCCACTGTTGCCGCCGCGGTCGTCAACTTCATGTTCGAGCTTGCGGTACTCACGATCGCGGTGGTCGTTTTCGGCGGCAACCCGTTCGTCCAACTGTGGCTCGCGCTGATCGTGACCCTGATGCTCGGGCTGTTCGCCTTCGGGTTAGCGCTGGCCTTGTCAGTGCTATCGGTGTATTTCCGCGACATAACGCACCTCATGGGCATCATCATGCAGGTCTGGTTCTACGCGACCCCGATCGTCTACCCACTGAAGCTCGTCCACGATTCGACGGCTGGCATGCCGTGGATCCAGACAATCTATGGCCTCAACCCTATGGTGCGATTCGTCGACTGTTATCGCGCGATCTTTTACGACAACACGTGGCCAGCGATTGAGGATTTTGGCGGTGCCCTGATCGCCACCGTCGTCTCGCTGGGCATCGGGTGGTGGGTCTTCTCCTCGAAGCAGGACCGACTTTCGGAGGAACTGTGAGCGAACCGGCAATCGTCGTCGACGACGTTTCCAAGATCTTCAGGCTTTACAAGGAGCGCAATCAGTCCCTGAAAGCGACCGTCCTGCGGCGGGGACGCGCCAAGTATCAGGATTTCTGGGCGCTCAAAGACGTCTCGTTCGAAATTCCGCAGGGCAGTACGTTCGGTCTGATCGGCGAAAACGGATCGGGCAAGTCGACGATGCTCAAATGCATCGCAAACATCCTCACGCCGAACTCGGGCAAGATCACCCGCAACGGTCGAACGGCAGCGCTGCTCGAACTCGGATCTGGGTTCCATCCGGAATTGTCCGGGCGCGAGAACGTGTACCTGAACGGCAGCATCCTCGGGCTCTCCCGTAAGGAAATCGACAAGGCGTTCGATTCCATCGTCGATTTCTCGGGCGTGGAACAGTTCATCGACCAGCCCGTCAAGAACTACTCGTCCGGCATGTTCGTACGTCTCGGCTTTTCGATCGCGATTCACATCGAGCCAGAGATCCTGCTTGTCGACGAGATCCTCGCGGTGGGCGACTCCGCATTCCAGCAAAAATGTATGGAGAAGTTTCGCAACTTTCGCGATGAGGGCCGGACGGTCGTGATCGTGAGTCACGCAATGGGCACCATGCGAGACATGTGCGATTGGGCTGTGTGGCTCAAACACGGTGAGGTTGTCGAGTACGGCGAGACGAGTGGACTCGTGGACGATTACCTCGCAGACACAGCAGCGGACCGCATCCATGATCCGTCATCTGCCGCGCCAGGGGAGCACTACGGCGACGGGATGGCTAGTGTGACTGACGTACGGTTCATCGATGCACATGGGAATCCGACGTACACCGTAGGTCTTGGCGAGAGATTCTCGATCGAGATCGACTACTCGTGCAAGGCCCCGATCAGCCGGCCGGTTTTCGGTGTCGCGCTGCGCAACGCCGGCGGCACGAAAGTGTGGGCGCACAATACTAAAGACGATCGGGTTGACTTCGCCAACCTGGCGGGCGCTGGCAGCGTGACTCTGGATGTCGACCGCATGATGCTCGCGCCGGGGAAGTACGACCTATCGGTATCGCTGACCGACTGGAGCCGTCAACACAACCACCACCACATCAAGGATGTTGTTGCCCTAGACGTGGCTCCCACCGAGAAGTATCACGAGGGGGAGGGGATCGCGGTGCTCGGCGCAAAGTTCCGTAGCCCGGCGATCCATAGCGCTGTAGCGCCCGCGGACTCGCGCTAACCCTTAGGATTACCAATGATCGACCTGCTGATCTGACCAGTTGGAGGGACATGCACCCGGGTGAGTCGACGTCGGTCGTTAATCCTTTGGGAAGACGCATTTATGTAGCCGAAGGGGACGCCCGCGGTGATGCCCTCATCGCGGCGGGCGGCGACTTCAATCCGGGTTCCCTTCATCTTTGGCGTCAGGCGCTCGAACTTCGGGAGTGGGACGTCATCGTTGATGTGGGTGCCAACTACGGAGAGATGCTTCTCGGTGTCGATCTACCGGTCGCGTCGCGTGTCATCGCGTACGAACCAAACCCACACGTGTTGCCGCACCTGAAACGAT